>CAYNSB010000034.1:0-281 GCA_964399625.1 uncultured Phycisphaeraceae bacterium | reverse complement strand
GAACCACGGGTCGATCCCCGTTCGCTCGTACACCTCGGCCGCCGACATCCCCAGGCGCATCGCGTCCGCGACGTGGAACAACCGCTCGGCCGTCGGGACCCCGATGAGCTTCGCCAGCGCCAGGCGCGTCTCGTCGTCTGTCGCCGGCGGCAGGTGCTTCGGCGCGACGGGCGCCGACGGGGCCTCCGTGCCGAGGTCGCGCGCGGCCGGCGCGATCGCCGCGGCGAGCTCGCGGTAGTCGACCCGCGCGCGCAGCGACACGAGCCCCTCGCGGCCCGTCT
>CAYNSB010000033.1:0-46009 GCA_964399625.1 uncultured Phycisphaeraceae bacterium | reverse complement strand
CCAGGATCGCGTTGGCGCCGAAGGCGCCCTTGTTCGCGGAGCCGTCCAGATCGATCATCATGCGATCGATGAGTTCCTGCTCGCGTGCGTCCAGCCCGAGGATCGAGGGAGCGATCTTCTTGAGCACGTTGTCCACGGCCTTGGTCACGCCCTTGCCGAGGTAGACCTTCTTGTCGCCGTCGCGAAGTTCGACGGCCTCGTGCTCGCCCGTGGACGCGCCGGAGGGAACCGCGGCACGGCCCACGACGCCGGACTCGAGCGTCACATCGACCTCGACGGTGGGGTTGCCGCGCGAATCGAGGATTTGGCGGGAGAGGACGCTCTGGATCTGGAACGACATGTCGAGTGCTCCGTCGAACCCCTGCGGGGGCGGAACGTGCCCGCCCGCCGGGAGACGCTGTTTTGGAAGCTCTTGAGCGAACACGGGTTCGAGCCCCTGAGCCTCGCGGGCCGATGGTAGGAACGAGTCGCTCGCGCGTCGCGTGAGCGTCCGAGGGCGTGGCGTGGTCGAACCGGGCGTCGTCGAGCGGATATCCTTGGGCGGTCCGAACGGAACTCGGAACGCACGGCAATGGTCGCTCGGCGAACGGAAGCAGGTCTCATGGCCAATACCCCGCAGGGCTTTGAGGTTCGGTTGCAGGGGCTCAGGGGCGAGCTCGTGATGCAGGGGCGTCGCGTGCAGCAGCTCGTTGAGGCCGCGTTCGAGGCGCTTTTTGCTCGTGACGCGGGGCGTGCGCTGGCCGTTGAGCGGCTGGACGATGCGGTGGACTCGGTGGACGTGGACATCGAGAAGCAGGCGGTCGCGCTGCTCACGGACGCGACGCACGAGAGCGCACGCCTGGAGCCGCAGCAGCTGCGGGCCGTGCTCACGGTCGTGAAGATCAACAACGAGCTGGAACGCATCGCGGACGCGGGAGTCGAGATCGCGCAGCGCACGACGCTGCTGGCGGCCTCGAGCGATCCGGTGCCCGAGACGTTCCGCGTGATGGCGAACTCGGTGGTGGGCGTGATCCGCGACGCGGTCAAGTCCTTCGAGCGTTCGGATGCGGCGCTCTCGAAGGTGGTGCTGCAGAGCGAGGACGCGATCGAGGCGTTCAAGCAGGCGATCTGTCGCGACGCGGAGCAGCGGATCGCGGCGGGCAAGATGGGCGTGGACTTCGCGTTCAACCTGCACGAGGTCGCGAACGAGTGCCAGAAGATGGCCGATCACTGCACCAACATGGCCGAGCAGATCATCTATCAGGTGACGGGCTCGATCGTGCGCCACATGGATGGGCGGTGGGTCGAGGTTCCGCGGATCGCCTGAGGGGCGTCAACTTCCACTGCTTGCGATGGCCTGCTTGTTCGCTGTCTCGACGACGGGCGAACGTCGGGGCGTGGATTCGCAGACTTCGCCGAGCGCACGGCAGGCGCGCCGGACGTCCGACTCAGAGACGAATGGACCAACGCTCATGCGCAGAGCGCCGCCGTCGGCGGTGGTTCCCAGGCGTTGGTGGACGCGCGGGGCACAGCTGAGGCCGGCGCGGGTGAGGATGCCGTGCTCCTGCTCGAGCAGGGCGGCGAGTTCGGCGGGCGAGAGCGTGTCGTGCGTGAGTGAGAAGACGCCTACGCGACGCATCGGATCGTGCGGTCCGAGCAGGCGCAGGCCGAGTCGGCCGGGTGCGGTCCCCAGGGCGTCGAGGTCGGCGAGCCCGTCGAGCATCGCGCGGCGGAGCGTGCGGTCGTGCTCGTAGATCGAATCGCCCCGCTCCAGCAGATAGGCCAACGCTTCGCCCAGCCCGGCAAGCCCGATCGCGTTCTGCGAGCCCGGCTCGTACTTGTCCGGGAGCGACGTCGGCTGGGTGTCCTGCTCGCTCTGGCTTCCCGTGCCCCCCTCACGAACGGGTTGGATGATCGCCTCCATGCCCGGGCGAAGGTACAGCCCGCCCGTGCCCAGCGGTCCCAGCAACCCCTTGTGACCCGGGAACGCGAGCAGATCGATGCCCATCGCCTGCACATCGACCGGCTCGTGGCCCAGCGTCTGGGCGGCATCGACCAGCAGCGGCACCCCCCCACCGCCGGGCTTGGGCGCGTTCACGCGCGCGGCGCGGCAGACGCGTCCGTACTCGGCGACGGGCTGGATCGTTCCCGTCACGTTGCTCGCGTGCAGGGCCGCGACCAGCACCGTCTCGGGGCGGATCGCGGCGGCGAGCGATTGGGCGGTGACGAGCCCGTCTTGGTCGGCCTCGACGCACGTCCAGGAAAAGGTGCCTGGCGTGACGGCGTTGATGACTTCCGTGAGCGCGGCGAGCGGGCGGAGCACCGAGTTGTGCTCCATCTGCGTCGCGACGACGTGGATCGGGCTCATCCCGCGCGGGCCGTGAGAGCCGCGCATCCAGGCGCCGAGCACGATTCCCTTGATCGCCAGGTTCAGCGCGTCGGAGGTGTTGAGCGCGAAGACGACGTGCTTCCACGACTCGCCGTTGATGAACTGGCAGAGGCGCCGGCGGCATTCGTTGATGACCCGCGCGCCCTCGCGTGCCTCGAAGTAGTTGCCGCGTCCGGCCGTCCCCCCCACTTCCATGGCGTAGCGGAGCATCGCGTCGTGCACGCGCTGGGGCTTAGGAAAGCTCGTGGCGGCGTTATCGAGGTACAGCCTGGCGTCCATGCTGGGGCATGGTAGAGCGCGAGCGGCGAGCGGAGCGCACGCGTGGTGACGCTGGGAGCGGGCGTTGGCGTGGCGCTACTTCGCGGGCTTGTAGAAGGGCATCTTGACGACCTGCCCCTCGATGACGCCGCGCCCAGTGTCGATCTGCAGCGTCGTGCCCGCCTCGCTCTTGGCGACATCGACGAACGCCATCGCGAGCGCGTATCCAACCGTGGGGCCGATGCACCCGCTGGTGACGGTGCCGACGCGCGTGCCGCCCGCGAGCACGAACATCCCCTGGCGGGCGGTGCGCTTGCCCTCGAGCTTCAGGCCCACGAGCACCTGCTTGGGCCCGCCCGAATCCACCGTCTTGCGCAGCGCGTCCTGCCCGATGAACCGCTCTCCACGATCGTCCTTGTCCTTGTCGAGAGTGATGGCGAAGTCCACGCCGCAGGAGAGCGCGTTGATGTCCTCGCCCAGTTCGTGCCCGTAGAGCGGCATCGACGCCTCCATGCGGAGGGTGTCGCGGGCGCCGAGCCCGACGGGCTTGATGAGCGCGGTCTCGCTCTTGAGGTTCACGTCCTTGAGCAGCAGCCCCATCGCCATTCCCACCATGTTGGCGGGCAGGATGACCTCCACGCCGTCCTCGCCGGTGTAGCCCGTGCGGCTGACGATCAGCTTCATGATCATCAGGTTCTTCACGGTGAAGCGGTAGCGCTTGAGGGTGGGCACCTCGCTGGAGAACTTTCCGATGAAGTCGATGATCTTGGGCCCCTGCACCGCGACCATCGCGGTCTTGGCCGTCTGGTCGTCGATCTTGACGGCGAGCTCGGTGCCATCGCCGCCCAGCTTGCCCGAGCGGACAAGATCGAAGTGGTCCATGAGTTTCGCGCGGTTCGAGGCGTTGACCACGAGCAGGAAGTCGTCCTCCTCGAAGCGATAGATGATGATGTCGTCCTTCACGCCGCCGTGCTCGTTGCACACGAGCGAGTACCGGCACTGGCGCTCCTGCATGTCGCTGATGCGGCGCGAGCACAGGCGCTCGAGGAACCGGCGCGCGTGGCGCCCCGTCACCTTCACGCGGCCCATGTGCGAGACATCGAAGAGCCCGCCGGAGTTGCGGACCTGGTGGTGCTCCTCGAGAATGCCGCCGGCTCCGCCGTTGGCTGGTTGATAGCGGATGGGCATCTCCCACCCGGCGAAATCGACCATCTGCCCGCCGTTGTCGAGGTGCCACTGGTAGAGCGGGGTGCGTTGCAGCAAGGCGTGTCTCCTGTCGGCGTGATCGGAAGAGGGGAAGGCTACGCCCGACGATGCCGGGGCGCGGAGCGCGTTACCACCCGCCGGGCCAGGGCGCGTTGTCGATCAGGCGCGTGGCGCCCGCGCGGGCCGCGATCAGAGCCCGCATCGGTCCGGCGGAGCTTGCGGGCGTCAGTGATGCACCATCCCGCACGACCGCATACTCCAGGTCCAGCCCAGCGGCGCGGACGATGTCGGCCATGCGCGCCTCCGCCGCGCGAGGATTCTCCGACTGTCCCGCGGCGTTCAGCGCCCGCGAGATCGACAGGGCCGCGGCCCGCTCCGCGTTTGACAGGAAGCGATTGCGGCTGCTCATCGCCAGCCCATCGGCCTCGCGGATGGTCGGGTGCCCGATGATTTCGATGGGCATCCGCTCCTGGGCCGTCATCGCGCGGATGACCGCGAGTTGCTGCCAGTCCTTTTCGCCGAAGATCGCCGTGCTCGGACGCACGAGTTCGAACAGACGCTTGACTACCTGGCAGACGCCGGCAAAGTGGCCCGGCCTGTGCGCGTCCTCGAGCCCGGGCTGCGTAGCGACTGCGGGAAGCTTTGGCGCGCGGACTGAGCCGTCCGCGGGGTACATCAGCTCGACCGAGGGCGCGAAGACGGCGGTAGCGCCGGCCTGGCGGCAGATCGCCAGGTCCGCCTCCAAGGTGCGCGGGTATCGCGCGAAATCCTTGGGATCGTTGAACTGCGTGGGATTGACGAAGATGCTCGCGACGCAGCCGCTCGCGATGCCCCGATCGCGCGCGAGAGTTGAGGCATGGCGGATGAGCGCCGCGTGTCCCTCGTGCAGCGCGCCCATCGTGGGCACGAACACGCACCCGTGGGTGGAGGGCAGGGCGTCAGGACGATCGATCACTCGCATGCCGCGAGGGTACGGGCTTGCGTCGATGAGGGGCGGAAGCGATCAGGCGGCCTTGGCGGTCTCGCGGCCGCGGGCGCGGGCGTGGATCCACGCGGCGATCTCGGGTCGATCGGGAACCTTGAGCAGTTCGAGCTCGACCTTGTAGAGCCCGTCGCCGTCGTAGTCGCAGTTCACGACCTTGCCAAAGAGCGGCACGGGCAGGTCGTCGATGAGGTGCACGGCGACGAGGATCCGGCGGGCGGCGTAGCACATGCGGCGCGTGCGCACGAGCAGGTGGGATCGGGACAGCTCCCGTCCGCGCGCGGTCCACGTCGGTCCGGGGCGATCGCGATCGTCCAGTTCGCACAGGTCCAATTCGGCATCGAAGCGGACGCCGGACGGGCGTTTGAAGTTCACGCGGGGAGATGGCGGGGTGGGCGACTGGGGCTCATCGTCGTCGAAGAACGACGTCGCGGGGCGCGGCGGCGGCGGCGCTTTGGCCGGCGAGCTTGCGCGCCCTTTGCCACCGATGCTCGGCCCACTGAACAACGCCATGCCGCTCCCCGTCGATGCTGGCCATTGATCTTCGCGACGTCGGAGATATCGACCGTCGCGGCCACGCGCTTGCACGGGGCCGATCGAGCGTGGAGAACTTCGCGTGTGCCCCGATAATCCCGCGGTCTGGAGCACCGATAGAGTTTGTCCATGTCCGGCGTCCACCTGGTCATCACGACGCACACGCCACGCCACCTTGGTACGTGCCTTGCGGCGCTCGTGTGGCAGCGCGTCCAGCCTGAGACGGTCGTTGTTTCCTGCGACGGTGAGAACCCGGCGGTCTCGGAGGTCATTGACACGTGGGCGCCCATGATCGTTGCGGGGATCGACGGGCCGGCGCCCCGGTTCTTGCACGTGGAGCGGCCGCACCAGGGTGTCGCTCGCCCCAACCAGGTGCGGAACAACGGCGTGCGGGCGTTGCACGAGGACGGTGTTCTGGGCGAGAGGGACATGCTGGTGTTCATCGATGGCGACATGCTGCTCGCGCCCGATGCGGTCGAACGTTACCGCGCGCTTGGTGAGAGCGGCATCGAGTTCGTCATCCCGTACCGGATCAATCTCGATGAGGGGCGTACGACGCAGCTTTCGGCGGATTCCGTGCTGACGCGCCCCCCGATCGACGAGGTGTGCGTGATCGATCCGGCGTTGGAGTCTCGGCATGCGAGGTACGTGCGCCAGCTCTGGCTTCGGACGCGGGCGCCGTTCCTGACCAAGGCGCACAAGCCCAAGATCATCACGGCGCATGTGGGCGTGCGTGCGGACGCGTTCGCATCGGTCAACGGGCTTGACGAGCAGTACACGGGGTATGGATTCGAGGACGACGACCTGGCGCGCCGGCTGCACGCGCGACGTCCGCGCCCGCGCACGGCGATCGCGGTGCGGGAGATTCTCGCGGCGCACCTCTGGCACCCGTCGCGGGCGCCCGCTCGACCGACCGACGCGCCGGGGCACGCGCGGTTCCGGGGCCCTTGGTCTGTGCGGGCGGAGCGAGGGCTCGATTCGCCGATGCCCCAGGAGCCGCCCCGGGTGCGCTCGGTGATTCGTGGCGTGCCCGGAGTCGTCGGGCGTTCCCGCCAGCCCGTACACTGATCGCATGAGTGTCACGTTCGAGCAGCGCGTCCTGGGCAATGGGCTCCGCATCATCGGGGAGGTCGATCCGGAGGCCCACACCGCGGCGTGCGGGTTCTTCGTCAAGACCGGGGCGCGGGACGAGTCCACGCCGCTGATGGGCGTGTCGCACTTCCTCGAGCACATGATGTTCAAGGGGACCGACGACCTGTCGGCGGACGAGCTGAACCGGCGCTTCGACGCGATGGGCGCGCGGAACAACGCGTACACATCCTCCGAGATGACGTGCTTCTACGCGCAGGTGCTGCCCGAGAGGCTGGGGGAGGCGAACGATCTGCTCGCGCGGATGCTCCGCCCGGCGCTTCGCCAGGACGACTTCGATCGCGAGAAATCCGTCATCCTCGAAGAGATCGCGATGTACAAGGACGAGCCGCTGAGCGTGCTCTTTGAGCGCGTGATGGAGGCGCACTACGGGGCGCACCCGCTGTCGCACCGCGTGCTGGGCACCGACGACACGATCAAGGCGATGACGCGCGATCAGATGCGGGCGTACTTCGACAACCGTTACTCGGCGGACAACACGATCGTCGCGCTCGCGGGGCGGGTGGACATCGACGCGTGCGTCGGGCAGTTCGAGTCGTTGTGCGGCTCCTGGAGCCCGACCCGTGTCGGGCGCGAGCGCTCGCGCCCGCCCGTGGGCGGGGCGCCGTTCGAGATCCGGGACGCGAAGGTCACGCGGGCGTACCTCATCGGGCTCGCGTCGGCGCCCGCGATCGACGACGATCGGCGGTACGCCGCGACGCTGCTCTCGCAGGTGCTGGGCGCCGCGGACAACAGCCGGCTGCACTGGGCGCTGATCGAGCCCGGGCTCGCGGAGGAGGCGCAGGCGGGCTACGACGCGCACGACGGGTGCGGGGACTTCTACGTGTACGCCGCGTGCGACCCGGCGCGGGCCGACGAGGTCTGGTCGGTGGCGATGCGCGAGGTGGACGCACTGGTGGAGTCGATCTCCGAGGACGACCTCGAGCGGCTTCGGAACAAGCTGGCCACGGCGGTCACGCTCAGCGGGGAGCGTCCGGGCGATCGCATGCAACGGCTCGGGCGCACATGGACGTACCTGGGGCGCTACACGACGCTGGAGGAGGAGCTCGATCGGATCAATCGCGTGACGCTCGCGGACCTGCGCGCGACGTGGGCCGCGTTCCCGCTCCGTCCCGTGACGTGCGGGCGGCTCGTGCCGGCGTGATGGAAGTGCCTACGCGGCGGCGGAGGTGCGCGGCGCGAACGCGCGGACGGCGTTGCCCCCGCCGGTTCCCGCTGCTTCGCAGGCGCGAACGGTGGCGGCGATCAGTTGCTGGACGCGCACAAAGGGCGACGCTGGGGTGCGTGCCTCGGCGGCCGCCACGCCAACGCTGACGGTCGTGGGCACCGGTGCGCCCGAGCGCAGGAGCCAGGCGGCGCTGCGCGATTGCACGAGCGTTCGGACCTCGGCGGCGATGCGCACGGCCTCGACGCGATCGTGCCCGGGCATGGTCACGAGGAACGCGCCCTGGTCCCATCGGCTCACCACGCCGCCGAGCGGGCCGAGGAGTTCTTCGAGGAGGGTCGCGGTCTCGACGAGCGCGACGTCGGCGCGTTCGTGGTCCTGCCCGTCGGGATGGCGTGACAAGTCGTCGATCGCGACCGAGAGCATCGCGACGCTCCGCGACTGGGCTCGCGCGGCGTCGAAGGCCTCCTCGGCGGCGCGGAAGCCCCGCTCGCGTGTGAGCACGCCGGTGAGCGGATCGAGCTCGTCGCCGTCGCTCACGAGGTTCTTCATCGCCGCGCCGTGCTCGGCGGCGCTGGCGGCGGACTGGCGGAGGGACTCCGCCTGGCGCTGGGCGCGCTCGATGATCTCCTCGGCGTCGGAGCGTGAGCCGGTGTCCAGGCGGAAGAGGGTGGACATCTCCCGTGCGTGCTCGCTCACGCCGCGAATGATCTCGTCGCAGGCATCGCTCGTGAGATCGAACCATTCCTTGGCGCGCGTGTGGAAGCGGCGGCGCGGCTCGCTCGCCTCCTCGACCGTCAGCACGTCGTGCACCAGGTTGCCCAGCCCCACGCAGCGGACGAGCGCCGCGTGCTCTTCGGGCGCGGCGGTCGGGCGCTCGTGGTACTTCACGGGCATGACGAGCTCGTCGGGCAGCTTCCAGCGGTGCGCGAGCATCGCGCCCACGTCCGGATGCTGCATCTCGAGTTCGGCGAGTTCGCAGCGGACGAGCGAGCGATGATCGCCCGACGTCGCGGCGAGCACCTTGGCGTAGGGCTCGCGCAGCGCCCGGTGCATCGCGATCATGCCCACGTCCTGAAGCAGCGCGCCGAGGAAGGCCTCGTCCTCCGTGGAGAGGCGAGCGCGGTGGGCGAGCATCTTCGCGGCGACGGCGGTGTACAGCCCTCGGCGCCAATACGCGATGTAGTCGAAGCGCTCGTCCTTGCGCGACTCGATGCTCGACACGAGCGAGAACGAGAGGGTGAGGCTCTTGACCGCGGAGAGTCCCAGCATCACCAGCGCCTGGCTAATGGTGGAGCAGGGGCGCCGCAGCCCGTAGAAGCTCGAGTTGACCGTCTTGAGCACCTTGGCGGCGAGGCCCTGATCGTTCTGGATCGTCTCGCCCAGCTCATCCATGGAGATGTTGGGGCGTGCCGTGAGCTCGATCACCTTGACGGCGACGGCGGGCAGCGACGGAAGCTGGTCGCAGCTCAGGATGCGTTCCAGAAGCTCTTGGTTCATCCACGCCCCCCGCCCGCTAAGGCACCATTCTGCCCGCACTTCGAACTTCCATCGGACGGGTCCCGACGGTGGATCAGCGGACGCGGAGGGGCTTTATGATCTCGCTCGATGGCCATCCGTCACGAGCGGATCGAAGGCGGCGGATGCACGCCCGAGAACTTGCGACAGGTACGCATTGAGGAAGCGCATGGCCCGCTCCACGCAATCGGAGGACACGGACGAGAGCGCCGGAGCTTCGTGCGTCGCCACAGCGCGGAGCACTTCGACTGTGTCCTCGCGGACGCGCCATCGCTCGATGTCCCTCCCTCCGCTGGCGTCGTCGCGCGTGAGGCCGCCGAGCGACGGGACAAAGGCGTACGTGCGCGCCGGGTCCAGGGGCGCCGCACGCTCCACGTCGCGTGCGAGCTCGGGGCGGTATCCGACCTCGACGAGGACACTCCATTGGAACCGAAGCACCAGGGCGCGCACGCTCGCGCCCTGGCCCAGGCCGCGGAGGGCGTCGCAGAGCGCGTCGTAGAGGACTGGGTGAGGGTCCCGGTCCGTGACGCCGTGCTGCACGAGGTCGGCGAGGTACATCGCGGCGTGGAAACTTCCCAAGTCGCGACGGATCGCGGGGAAGAACTCCTGAACGTCCCATTCGGTGAGATTGGCGAGCTCGGCACTGGGCTTGAGGATGGCGACCATCTCCCCGCGCGTGAGGGGCTCGAGTCCGCCTGAGAAGGCGGATCGTGGGCGACGCGAGCCCTTGGCGAGCGCGCGGACCATCCCGTGCTCGCGCGAGAACAGGAGCGAAGTCTGGCTCGTCTCGGACCAGTCCCACGCGCGGATGCAGATCGCCTGATCGACGATGGAGGGCACGGGGCATCGTATCGGGCGTACCCTCGGCCCATGCACTTCGATCTTGTGGACCGCGTGCTGGAGCTTGCGGGCGATCGCATCGTCACCATCAAGCAGGTGACGCAGGGCGAGGAGTACTTGCAGGACCACTTCGCGACGTTTCCTGTGCTTCCCGGCGTGCTGATGCTCGAGGCGATGGTGCAGGCTGCACGCCGGCTCGCGGAGTCTCGCGCGCCGGGCGTTTCGGAGCTGCCGCTCGTGCTGGGCAAGGTGCGTGCGCTGAAGTACGGTCGATTCGTTCGCCCCGGGGCGGTGTTGCGCGTGGAGGTCACGCTCGCCAAGGTTCTGGAGGCCGGAGCTTTGGACTTCAAGGGAGAGGGCGTGGTGATCGAGCCCGATTCGAGCCCCGATCAACCGGCGCAAACGGCGGTGAGCGGTCGATTTACGCTTCGGCCCGCGCGGATCTCGCTGGCGGGCGCTGTCCAACGCTGAGGGCACTGCGGGAACGGTGGCGGGCATCTGGTAAGTGGTCACTCACCGGAATAGACTCTGGGCTTACTCGCTCACACAGGAATTGGCGGAATGACACGCGACGAGATTTTTGGCAAGGTGCGGGAAGTTCTCGTGGATGCGCTCGCGGTGGATGAGGACGAGGTGACGCCTCAGGCCGTGCTGACGAGCGATCTGGGAGCCGAGTCGATCGACTTCCTCGACATCGTCTTCAAGCTCGAGCAGGCGTTCGGGTTCAAGATCGCGCAGGGCGAGTTGTTCCCCGAGAACGTGAGCCAGGACCCCCGCTACGTGAAGGACGGCAAGATCACGCCCGAGGGCATCGCCGCGATGCGGGCGCGCCTGCCGCACGCGGACTTCTCGAAGCTCGAGAGGGACCCGTCGCTCAAGGGCGTGGCGAGCGTCTTCACGGTGGACACGCTGGTGAATTTCGTGGAGCGGAAGCTCGCCGGCAAGGCGGGCTGAGCCTCACGTCCGCCCGCGCGACCCAGGACTTCCGGAACAGGCCCCATGCGCTGGATGTGGATCGATCGCATCGTCGAGCTCGTGCCCAGGCAAAGGCTTGTGGCCATCAAGAACGTGTCGCTCGCGGAGGACCACCTGCACGATCACTTTCCGGGCGTGCCCGGGGCGTGCGAGCGTGCTGGTCGCGGCGCGATGCCGATCATGCCCGCGTCGCTGATGATCGAGGGGATGGCGCAGTCGGCGGGGATCCTCGTGGGGCATGCCGAGGGCTTCCGCGAGAAGGTGATCCTGGCGAAGGTTGGGCTGGCGGAGATCGAGCGTGAGGTGACGCCCGGCACGACGCTGCGGTACACGGCGACCATCCAGCAGATCGACGCGCAGGGCGCCTCGACGTCGGGGCTCGTCGAGCTGCTCGATCATGGCACGGGCGGGGGCTTCGCGCCGATCGGTCGCATCGACCTGATGTTCAGCCACGTGGACAACGCGATGGGCGTCGGCACCGCTGGCCTGGGCATTCCCGAGCACAATTTCGTTTTTGGCGAGAGCTTCAAGACGCTGCTGCGCATGAGCGGCGTGGCGTTCTGATTCGATCAGAGCACCGTCGGCACCAGGTGCGACGCGAAGATGCTCATGCACGCCAGCCCGAACGCAACGGGCACGGTGTTGAGCAGCACGGCGAGGCGCGCGACGCCTCGCGCCAGCGCGGGCCGCTCTCGTCCCACGCGCTCGCAGATCGCGATCACGAGCAGCACGCACGGCACCTTGAGCAGGACCAGGCCCGCGACGCCGAAGGTGCGGTACATGAAGCACGCGATGGCGTTGCTCTCTGTTCCGCCGAGCGTGAGGATGATCGACGTGAGCAGCACGTCAAGCATCGCCAGGACTGCAAACCAGCGGTAGGTCGAGGAGCAGAGCCAGCGGCACTGCACGCGTGGTGCGCTCGCCTGGGCGCACGCCAGGTGTGCGGCACGCTCGAGAAGAACCGTGGGGACTGCCGACATTCCGCGCTCCGTTGCGGGCCGGAGCGCGGTGCGATGTCAAGGCTGGCGCACCGCCAGTCGCTCGCGCACGACACGCTCGAAGAGCCCTGCTGAAGGCGTTCGTCCCGTGAACAGACGGAACTGCGCCTCCGCTTGGAGCACGAACATCGTCACCCCGGAAAGCACCCTTAAGCCGCGTGCTCTCGCGGCCTTCAACATTGACGTTTCGATCGGGTTGTAGACGGTATCGAAGACGATGGCGTGCGCGGGGAGCGATGCCATGAACTCGGTCGGCAGGGGTGAATCTCCTTCGGTTCCGCTCCCGCTCATGCCGATGGGCGTGCCGTTGATGACCAGTTCGACGCTGCTCGCCTCGAGCGACAGAAGGTCGCCTGCTCGGGCGTCGCAGCCGGGCAGGGCATGCCGAATGTCGCGTGCGAGCGATTCGGCGCGAGCGGGCGTGCGGTTCGCGATGATCACGCTCGCCCCGGCCTGAGCGAGCGCGAAGGCGGCCGCGCGGGCCACGCCTCCCGCCCCGAGCACGAGCGCTCTGGCGCCGCGGGTATCCGGCGTGAGCGTGCGGAGCGCATTGAGGATCGCGGGCGCGTCGGTGTTTGCTACGCGAACGCCGGCGATGGTGCCGCGAGAATCGTGATCCACCACCAGCGTGTTTGCCGCGCCGGTGCGGCGGGAGACATCGTCGATCGTCCAACCTTGCTCCAGTGCCAGGCGGACAAGGCTTTCCTTGTGAGGGATGGTGACGCTCAGGCCGCAGAGATGCAGGCGTGGATGCTCGATGAGTTCGAGCAGCGTCGCCTTCAGGCTTTCGTGGCCGCCCGCGGGATGCTCGCGCGAGCCCCCCACCACTGGGATGGGCACATAGACACCATCGAAAGAGATCGCGTCGAAGCCCGCGTTGTGGACCGCGGGGGACATCGAGTGACCCACGGGGTAGCCCACGATGCCGAACACTTTGGTGCTCTGTCGGATCGAACGGAAGCGGTAGGTGCCCAGGAGCTCGGCAAGGGTGGGCTGCCCCGGTGCGGTCGCCTCGCTGTCGCGCAGGCTCGCGAAGGTGAGGAACGCGCCGAACTTGGGCGCGAGTATGCGCGACATGAGCCCGAACTCGCCCATGCCCAGTGCGATCATCGGGCGCTCGCTTTGGGCGATGAGATCGAAGAGTTCGAGGTTGTCCCGCACGCTGCGCGCGCGGTACGCGATCTTGTGGACCCGTGCCGTCGGTTCATCGCGCATCGCCAGGGCCCGGCGATCCAAGTCCGGCGGACGGCCGGTGAAATCGTGCGAGGACAGGATCAGCGAGGTTGTCACGTCCCGCAATTGCTCGGGATGCTCGATCGCGAGGGCAATTTTTTGACGGATGTTGCGAGAGCGCTGCAGCGTGGAGAGTTCCACATCGAGGTATCGAGGCGCACGTTCGCCCGGTCCGAACGCGGTGCCCAGGCGCTCGAAGAGCGCGATGCGTGCGTCGTCGGGGCCGTCGTAGGCGCCGCCCTCCGCGCCTACCGGGCGGCACGTGGCGATGCACGGCAGGGGCGATTCCGCGATGAGGTGCAGAATCAGCTTGGCCTCGGGCGTGTCGCCCGTGGGCGCTTGTGCGTCCTGCTGTCCTTCGCCCGAGAAGAACTCGTCGAGGCGGAACTCGACAAGGTCTGCGCCGGCGGCGCGCGCGGCCGTCGCATCGCGCAGCGCCGATTCGACATCCCGCACCATGATGGGGACGCACAAAAGAGTCACGCGAGGACTCTATCGGCCCTCGCGTGCATGGGAAGTCTCAGATTGTGCGGACCGCGCCGCCGCTCAGCGGACGCCGTCCTTCTCGGCCATGAGCTTGATGAAGTCCACGCAACGGGCGGCGTAGCCCGCCTCGTTGTCGTACCAGCTCACGATCTTGAAGAAGTTCTTGTTGAGCTCGATGCCCGCCTTGGCGTCGTAGATCGAGCTGTGGCGATCGCCCACGAAGTCGCTCGACACGACCTCCTCTTCCGTGTAGGCGAGGATGCCGCGCATCTTGCCCTCGGTGGCGGCCTTCATCGCGGCGCTGATTTCGGCCAGGCTGGTTGCCTTGCTCGTCTTGAAGGTGAGATCGACGGCCGAGACATCGGCGGTGGGAACGCGGAAGGACATGCCCGTGAGCTTGCCCTTGAGCTCGGGGATGCAGAGCGTCACGGCCTTGGCAGCGCCGGTGGACGCGGGGATGATGTTCATGTAGGCGTTGCGCCCGCCGCGCCAGTCCTTCTTGGAGGGGCCGTCCTGCGTGGGCTGCGTCGCGGTGGCGGCGTGGACCGTCGTCATCAGGCCCTCTTCGAGGCCGAACGTGTCGTGGATGACCTTCGCGATGGGGGCGAGACAGTTGGTGGTGCAGGACGCGTTGCTGACCACGGTGTGCTTGCTCGGGTCGTACTTCTCGTGGTTCACGCCCAGGCACACGGTGGGCACCTGCGCCGGCTCGCTCTTGGTCGGGGCGGAGATGAGCACCCGCTTGGCACCGGCGCTGACGTGCAGGCTCGCCTTCTCAAAGTCCGTGAACAGGCCGGTGGACTCGAGCACGTAGTGCACGCCCAGGTCCTTCCACGGGAGCTTGCCCGGGTCCTTCTCGGCCATCGTCTTGGTGGTGCGCCCGTCGACGGTGAACGAGCTCTCGGTCGCGGAGACGGCCTTCGCCTTGATGCGCCCGTGCATGGTGTCGTACTTCAGGAGGTAGGCGAGGTTGTCGGCGGGAACGAGGTCGTTGACGGCGACGATCTCGATGTTCGGGTTCTCCAGGGCCGTGCGGAAGAAGAGCCGCCCGATTCGCCCGAAGCCGTTGATACCCACGCGGATGGCCATGAGAACGTCCTTTCGAAGGTCCAAAAGCAGCGGTTGGCTGCTGGAATGCGGGTCCAAACAGACGCCGAAGAAACGTAGTGCGCGCGTGTGCGGCTTTCAATACGCCCTGTGTTTGGGTGGGTGAGGTGCGAGGCGAGGGCACCTTGACCCAAAAAGCAAAATGCCCGTGGCAACAGGTTCTCCACAGCAGTTGACAGGGGCGGAGAGAGAGGGCGCACGCGGGTGCGCTGGAAGAAGCGAGCCCTCTCGGAGCGGCGCCATGGATCGGCCGCGACGTGCATGGGACGCACGGGCCGCGTTCGACATGTTCCGCTCGGCATGGATGCCGACGGAACGGGCTCGCTGCTGGTCATGCTCCTTGCTGCTGATCGGCTTCTTCCCGGGGCCGGTCAGCCTTGGTCTGTGGAGTTCGTCGTGCGCGCGATTTCGACCCGCGATGAGAGTCGTTCCCGCCGAGATCGTCCCTCGGGGCGTGTCTCTCGGCGGGTGCGTGCGGGAGCGCGCCGGACGCGCCGGATGAAGAGGGCGCGCGGGGCCTCCGCCCGCCTTGGGTTCATGCACACAAGGACGAACCCGATCCTGGCGTGGGTGCGGTCGCTGCCGATGTCGCGCGAGCAGGTCCTCGATTGGATCGCGCGTGTCGACAGCGTGCTGGCCCCCGCCTTGGGCGAGTGGTACCGCGCGCAGCCGCACGCGGAGCGCCTCGCAATCACGCTCATGCTGGAGTGTGCCGGCGCGTCGGCGCTGTCGCCGGCAGAATTCGCCTCGCTGCTCGATGACGCGCCGCGAGCGGCACAAGAAGCGCTGTCGTGGCTGCGTGAGCTCGGCAATCCGTGCGCATGATGCGTGATCGAGTCGAGCGCACATCGCGATGGCTTCGGAGAGCGGCGAGTTCTGCGCGAACGGTGCGCATCGAGAGCGAATGTTGCGCCCAAGTGCGTTTCGGCTCGTTCATCGGAATGCAGTGGAAATCAGAGGGGTTCTCTCGCTTTGTCGGGGGCCGCGCGTTACGCTGCGGCCTTCACGAACGAGCGATCGGGTCATCGATCGCGTGCGCACGGTGGAACCCTGCGCGGTGGGCCGCACCACATTACATTCGAGGGCGAGACGCACTGGACGCGCTGGCCTGGCATCGCCACGGGAGGCGACATGAACGAGAGCGTGACGCGATCGGAGGTTTACGCCCGCTTTGCGCCGAGGCTCCATGCTTACGCACGGCGCTTTGTGGACTCGACGCTCGCCGACGACATCGTGCAGGAAGTCTTTCTCCGGGTTCTCGCGTACAAGGACGGCCGGGTCGATCGGCTCCCGCTGCAATTCCTGCTCACCATGACGCGCAACGTGGCGCTCACGATGCTTGCGTCGCGCCGGCGTGCGTCCGCGATCTGCGTACGCGCCGGGGCGCATGAAGCGGCGAGCGAGATGATGAGCGAGCTGCCGCGTGTTGCGGAGATCCTGTCGCGTCTGCCCGATCGGCAGCGCGACGCGATCGAACTGACGAGCGTTCACGGGCTCACGGAACACCAGGCGGCACGAGCGATGAATGCGTCGAGGTCCGCGGTGTCGCAGCGCAAGCACGCGGCGCTCGATCACTTGCGGCGCATCGCCGGTGCGGAGTCGCGAGCCTCGGAGGGCTCTTGCCGGCGCGGTTCTGCTGGATCGCGGATCGCGGGCCGATGCGAGGAGACTCCCCGCGCAATGGCGTCGTAGTTTGCGCCTCAGCCCGGGCGAAGCTCATGGCGGATGTGACCCGCGACAATTGTGGCGATAGCCCGTCCCCTCAACGGGCGCCCATGGAACGGTGTGTTCGTGCTTTTGCTCGCGGAGTTGGCAATGTCGAAGGCCCAGCGTCTTTCTGGGTCGATCACCGTGACGTCCGCTGGGCCGCCGATCTTGAGTGACCCCAGCCCGCACGCGTCGAGCCCGCACAGTCGGGCGGGCTCGATGGTCATGAGAGCGATCAGGCGCGCCCAGTCGATGAGCCCGGTGTGGACGAGGGCCTCGGCGTACAGCGGCAGGGCCGTCTCGAGCCCCACGATGCCGAAGGGGGCCTCCTCGAAGGCCAACGCCTTTTCGTGCGCGGCGTGGGGCGCGTGGTCGGTCGCGAGAACCGTGATCGTGCCGTCCGCGACACCGCGGCGCAGCGCCTCGACGTCGCGGGCCTCGCGGAGCGGGGGATTCATCTTCGCGTTCGTTGCGTACCCATCGCACGCGGCGTGGGTGAGCATGAGATGGTGCGGCGAGGCCTCGGCGGAGATGGGCTCGCCCGCCGCCCGCGCCCGGCGCACGATCTCGACGCTCTCGGCGGAGCTGATGTGCTGGACGTGATAGTGGCAGCGGATGTCGCGATTGAGGCGCACGTCGCGCTCGATGATGATCTCCTCGGCGACGCGGGGCCAGCCGGTGAGCCCGAGGCGCACCGCGACGTCGCCCGCGTGCATGACGCTGCCGCGTGTGAGCGTCGTGTCCTGGCAGTGCTGCATGAAGGCGAGCCCGGTCTGCTTCACGGCCCGGAGCACTCGGGACATCACGCCCGCGGACATCACGCAATCGCCGTCGTCGCTGAATCCGACGGCGCCGGCCCGCGCGAGCAGCGCGATCTCGGCGAGTTCCTCGCCCTTGCGCCCGCGCGTGCCCGCGGCGACGGTGAAGATGCGGCAGGAGGCCGTCTCCTGCGCGCGGCGAGCGATGAACGAAACGAGCTCGGGCGTATCGAGGGCTGGGCTGGTGTTGGGCATGCAGCAGAGCGTCGTGAACCCGCCCGCGACGCCCGAGGCGGACCCGGTCGCGAGCGTTTCCTTGTGCTCTTGCCCGGGCTCGCGAAGGTGGACGTGCGGATCGATGAGCCCCGGGGTGACCAGGCAATCGCGCGCGTCGATGACGACGTCTGCTCCGCCGGCGGAGCCCGAGGGAACGATGGACGCGACGAGCCCGTTCTCGAGCGCGACGTCCGCGAGGCGGTGCGTTCCGCTTGCGGGGTCGATCACGCGTCCGCCTCTGATGAGCACCCGTGCGGGCGGTGCATGGCGAGACTCACGGGCGTCGCGGGAAGGTCCTTGGGCGTGCATGCCCGCAGGGTAGAAGCGCGGAGTCGATTCCGCGGCGTCACGGCGCTATCCTGACGTCCACATCCGGGGTGTAGCGCAGCTTGGTTAGCGCGTTTGACTGGGGGTCAAAAGGTCGGCGGTTCGAATCCGCCCACCCCGATTGCCGCGAGGGTCCGCACTGAGTTGCGCCACGTCGCAAGTCACCGGGAATTGCAGGGCCTTCGCGTCTTCACCATATTGACGTGCCCCACTGCTTTCGCCGCGCCCCGTCGCGCCCTTTGGCACCAATTCGTGCCCTGCGCACTGACGTGGACGCTGACAGTCATCGGGGGTTGCATCACGACCGTATGTGCCCGTGGCTCGGACTACCCCGGACTCGGTATCCGTGGAAGTCGGGGTCGGAAGACGGGGCAGCGCCGCCGTCATGTCCGCAAGCCTGGCGTGGGCGTAGACACCGAGCGTCAAGGTGGGCGTCGAGTGCCGGGCGAGTTCCTGCGCCACCTTCGCCGATGCCCCACCCGCGACGATCGCACTGATGTACGTGTGCCGCAAGCAGTGAAAGTCCGCGACGCGCCCCGCATCGTCCCGCCAGCGAAGGTACCCGGACCGCTCGCGTGCCTCCCGCTCGGCCACCGAGCGAGCGGATTCGATCCACGCCGCTCGGGCGGCCTCCAGATCGGCACGGACCATGAGTCCAGCCTTCCCATCGGGAAGGGGGCACACCGGCTTCCCCGGCTCCAGATTCACAAGGAAGGGGCGAAGCGCCGCCGCAACATCCTGACGAATGGGCTGACGGTCTTCGCGCCGACGCTTGGAATATGCCGCCTTCACCGTGATGCTCGGCGTTTCGCCACTGAGTTCGAAAGACTCGGGCGTCAGGCTCGCGACCTCGCTTGCCCGGAATCCGGTCATGGACGCAATCCGGTATGCCAATGCACGATATGGCGCGGAGTAATTCACCCGAGACAGTTGGCGCTTTCCGTCCGAATCCTTGTGGGCACGCGGCAAAGACACGACGGGGTGCGTGTCCGCCCAGCCGATCAGCGCGGCAAGTTCATCGGCGTCGAGAGCGCGACGCACGCGCCTCCGGTCCGTGTCCTGCCGACGCATGGCAAGGCCCGCGAGGGGATCGCTCGCGAGCCGACCATTCCGCACGCACCAACGTGCGAAGGCTCGCCACGCCTTCGCGTGGGCGTTGAACCAGCGCGGGCTCCGCCCCGACGCAGCCATCGAGCGGCCAAGGTGGTGCGCCAGCGCGGGCGCATCTAGATCACCAAGGGTTGACCACCCCAGCGCAGTCGCGTCGCGATCCAAGTAGCCGACTGTCACGGCCACGTGAGACTCCGCCTTCCCCTCGCCTGCAAGGTGGTCCCTGTACTCCCGCGCGTGCTCCATGAGTGGCCTCTTGCCGTGCTCGGCCAGACGTGCCAAGCCCGGGCCGATGAGCGCTTCCTCTCTGGCCTTGTCCTCCAGGTTTCGGGCGATCCGGTCGGCGAGACGCTGATCGGTTGTTCGCGTGGACAACTGCCTGACACGTCCATCCGCACCCTTGAAGGCAGCGGTCCAATTCCTCGAACCCGCGCGCTTGTACACACTCGCCATGCGTCACCCCTTCCGCGTCTTGACCTTTGGCTCGATCGTGATTCGCAACCCCAGGTACTCCGCCAGCCGCTCGATCGTGTCTACGCGGAGCATCCGTCGGTCTCGATTGACCAGGCGCGTTAGTTGGGCCTGTGAAACGCCCGATCCCTTGCTGATCCTGTACCGCGTCTGCCCGCTCCGGAGCACCGCACGACGAATCAAGAGCACAATCGCGGACATGCATTCAGTGTACCAGACTACTTGCCGCTTGGCAATTATCAAAGCGCCGCGGGGCGCGTGTCCATCATGTTAAGGCGCGCGACATGGTCGTGGGACGCATCCCGCCAAGCGTGAGTCCCGAGCGGCACGCCCAGCCCTTACGCTCCCAAGGGTGACACCGCGACCGTGCGTTCAAGCCGCCGAGAGCGGCCGAGGAGGCGCTGCACGGAATTGCACCGAGTTGCGCGTCTTGGTACCATGGCGCACACGATAGCTCCGTTGCCTCGTTAGAAATGAGGACACGGATCGCGTCAAGCCGCATTTCCGTATTCTTGCACGGTGCGCCATGCTCACTTTAACCCGCAACCGTTTCGTGCGAGCCCTGGCCGTGTTGATGTCACTCTCAATTCACGGTGCAGCAATCGCGGACACGATCACCCTCCTCAACGGTGAGGTGGTCAAGGGCCGCATTGTCAAGAGGTCGGAAGGCGAGATCGTGGTCGACACGATGGTCCACAACGTGCGCACGCAGCGCAAGGTGTTCTCGTCCGAAGTCAAGGAATTGGTCGAGGAGCCAGTTCCCGATGATTTCTTTGCCCACCCCGCGAAGGCTGCTCAGTCCCCTCCGAACGCATCAGCAGCCGCGCCGGTGCGTACGTCATCGCCGCCTCTCCGCAAGCCCACGCCCTACCTCACCATCCCGCTTCAGGGTGGCTTCGGCGAAGACTTTGACGAGCATGGCATCGAAGAGGTGCTGGCGTTTGCGAGTCAAAACAGGGTTCATCATGTGCTGTTCGAGCTCGATAGCACTGGCGGTGCCGCGCGCGTCGGCGAAGCGATGAGCAAAGTATTGACCAAGTACGAGCATGATATTGAATTCTCGATCAAGATTCACCGCGCGATTAGTGCCTCGGTATGGGTTGTGGTCATGTGCCCGCACGTTTACTTCACGCCAGTTGCGCAACTTGGTGCCGCTGTTGCGTACGACGGCCAGGCCGATGGCGCGGTCACTGCAAAGATGAATAGTGCTTGGAATTCGATCATCTGTTCGCTCGCCGATGGTCGGTCACGAATACCACCAGCGGTGATTCGAGCGATGGGCATCATGGACGCCCAGCTATGGAGCGCGACCAATCGCGCGACGGGGCGCATTGAGCTGTTCGACTCCGAGCCAGACCCGACCAAGTACGATGGAATCGAGCTCGTAGACTCGGACAAGCAAGTCCTCACGCTCACGGGAGCGCAGGCCATCCACTTTGGCATCGGAGAACCGTGGCCGCCCACCGATGGACGGTTCCAAGCTCCCGAGTGGAAGGAATACAACCAATTCGGCCAGCGCGCGATGGAGCGATGCAGGGAGCGATTGCACGATCGCAGGCGCGCGATCGAGATGGTCGTGAAATTGCCCGAGTTCGTGAAACAGGCGCAAGTCTTCCGCCACCCAGACACGTACTCCGACTACCCCATCGAGCCCGTTCGAGAAATGGTGGCCGGCGTCATCCGGACGACCCTCCGTCGCACCGCGGAAGGAGACGTGTTGTACGAGCGACGAATGATGGCGTTTACGAACGCGTGGACGACTGTCCTGCGAGGGTGCGATGACGCGGAGCGGATGGCCAAGCGGGCATCCGGACCTTGGGAGGACCTGGTGCTCAAGGCACTATTCGATCAGATCCATGAGATCCGCGTCGAGGTGGGCAACGCGATGCGATGACGCTCTCGTGAGCTATGCCGTCCCGCAGCAAACAAAAAACCGCAGGCCGCGGGTTGCGCGAGCTGCGGTGGTCGCCGCAAGGCGGTGCCTGCGAGGTTCACTCTTGTTGCGTGAAACCACGAGCAGGGATCGAATACACTAGAGGTAGTTTACCCTAAACAGATGGTGGACGCAACTCTGCTCTCGGGAGGCTCCATGACGAGGTACGTGCTCGGGCTGGACATCGGCTCCAACTCCGTGGGTTCAGCCGCGTGGATCCTGGATCGAAACGAGATCGTGCTAGGCGTGAGCGTTTTCCCGGCCGGAGTCGAGCAGTCCGACCGGGGTCGAGGCGACCCCGTGGGCCGAGACCGACGCACCAAGCGGATGCTCCGACGCATGCTCGCCCGTCGCGCGGCCCGAAAGCGCGCGGTCTGGCGGGTCTGCGCCCAAGCCGGGCTGCTCCCGGCAACGCGGGCCGAAATGGACGCCCTACTCCAGACCGCGACCAAGACCCCATGGCAGCTCCGTGCCGAAGGGCTCGATCGACCACTCGAAGCGCGTGAGTTCGGAAGAATTCTGCTGCATATCGCGCAGAGAAGAGGGGGGCTCGGGCTCAACCTTCCGGCTCCGGGCTCGGACGAGCCGGCGAAGGAGGTGGAATCCGAGGACGAGCAGGCAACCCGTGCTGCGCACGATCACACCTCTCGGACGATGCACGCACGCGGAGCACGCACCTACGGCGAGCTCATGTGGATGCTGCTCCAGGAGTCACGCCGCACGGCGCACGCACCAAAAGGATCGCAATCCACAGTCGAATGGCGCGATCCCGTGCGGAATCGTGACAATCTGCTCGTGGATCATCCGGAGCGTGCTCATTTCGCCTCCCGAGAGCTCATCCGGAGTGAGTTCGCCGCGCTCTGGGAGTCGCAGCGAAGGTGTGCGGGGCCCTTGGCAGCAATTCTGACAGACGATCTGCGGTCGGAGCTCGACGACCCGACGCAGGACGCCGACTGGAGGCACCGGGGCGTGTTGTTTGGCCAACGCCGCACAAAGTGGGATCTTGGATCGCTGGGCCGATGCGTCCTGGAGCCATCGGATCGGTGCGTTCCGATTGCGGACATGCACGGGCAGCGCTTCCGCGTGGTCGAGACTGTGAACAATCTCCGCGTGCGCGCGGGCGGCGTGGAGCGTCCACTCGAACTGGAAGAACGCGAGCGCGTCCTCACGTTGCTCTCGACGCCCCAGCTCCACGAGACAGGGCGATATCGGGGCACCCCCAAGCGAACAGCGACCGCGACGGATATCAAGAAGGCTCTCGGGTTGCCGACGCGTGACAAGTCTGTCCGTCTCAACTACGAGGACAGGGATAAAGACAAAGACTACAACGTCGATTGGTTCCAACGCAGCATCGTTCACGGCGTGTTCGGCGAGCAATCCTGGCGTGCCCTGTCTCCCCGAACGCAGGAGAGCGTGAACCGCGCGATCCTCAAGTTCGATCCAGAGAGCGCTCAGGACGATGAATCGTTCCGGAGAGGCGCGGGGCGGTGGTGGAGCCTCCAACCAAGCCAAATCGACGCCCTGATCGCCGCGTGGCGGTCGCGCCCCAAGCTCGAACAGCGCCTGAACATGTCGCGGCACGCGATCCAGAACATCCTTCCGTTCATGGAGCGTCGCCGCCGCGACGGCGCATGGCCCACACAAATCGAGGCTCGGCGCGCGTTCGCCGAGGATGCTGGGGCGATGGACGTGCCCACCGGCCGCCCAGCCACGGAGGAGCAACGAAAACGCTACTTCTTCGGTCTGAGGACGCTCACCCACCAGGACCGTCGATTCCTCAAGAAACATCCGGACTTGCTCCCCCCCGCGCCGATCATGACCAATCCGGTGGTGCGCAAAGCCATCCACGAGGTGCGCCGTCACATCGTGGCGTACATCCGAAAATTCGGATGCAAGCCCGAGCGCATCGTGCTGGAGTTCGCGCGCGACGCCACCCAGAGTGGTAAGACCCGCGACGAGATCCTCAACCGCAACCGTTGGCGGGACAAGCAGCGCCGCGAGGTCGGCGAGGGCCCCGTGAGCGACGCATGGGGAGGTGAGTTGCATCGGCTGTCGAACACGCAAAGGCGTGCGGCCGTGGACCGCGTGCTGTTGGCGCGCCAGCAAAGGAACGAGTGTCCCTACTGCGGGCAGGCAGGGTTGACCGAGCGGATCGCCGCGCTTGGGCAGAATTGCGAGATCGATCACATCCAGCCCTACAGCGTCTCGGGCGACAACTCGATGAACAACAAGGTGCTCTGCTGCACGGCGTGCAACCGTGCAAAGCGAAAGCGGTCCCCCCGCGAATGGTGGGGCGAGTCGTTCGACACCCAGGCGAAGTTCGCCAGGGCCCTCTTTGAGGCGCATGAGTGGGCCAAGGGCGAGTATTTCACTCCACGCGACTATTCCAGCAAGTGGCGCAACTTCACCAGAGAGGCCGCCGAGAATTCGGGCTTCGCTCCGGGCCAGCTCGAAGCCACCGCCTATGCGGCGCGGGCTGTCAAGGCTTATCTCTCCTCGGCCGTGTACGGTGAAGCAGGGTCTAGCGAGCACGGCGGAGAACGCCGCATCTACGTCACGCACGGCAAATACACCGCGATGCTGCGCCGTGACTGGGAGCTATTCCAAGATTCAACCCCGCACGCGGAGGACGCTCCAACGCCGAGCCCGACGCCCGGCGGCCCAGTCGCATCGAAAAACCGTGGGGACCATCGGCACCACGCGATCGACGCGTCTGTCATCGCTCTAACAACCCCAGAGATCCTGCCACGACTGGGCGCGCTCGCCAAGGACGCGGAGGAGCACTTTGCGCGCACGGGCACGCACATCCGTCGGATGCCTTTGCCGCCACCCTTCGGGAAGAGCGTCGAGGACTTCCGAGAACAGATCCTCGCAAGAGTGTTTGGCAATCCCAGTGCCTCAACAGCCGCGGGTCGGATGGGGCTCATCGCCTCGCATCGTCCGGTGCGACGGAAGCTCATCGGCCATCTGCACAAAGACACCCTGTACGGGCCCGTGCTCGTCTGGAATCAAACGCTCAAGCAGTGGGACCGCGATCCAACCAAGGCGACCGATCGCCTGAGCGTGTACAACCTCAAACCGGCGCACCTTCGAGTGCCGGAGGGCTGGGACGAGCGCTCCGCAAAGCTGAACGATTCGGCGGTTTCCATCGCGACAAAGGCACAGCTGAGGAGAGAGCTTGCTGCGATGGACGATGTCCAACCAGAAAAGACGGGAGTCGTTCGCGATCGGGCCTTACGCGACCGCTTGCGTCGTTCACTGCGTGAGATCGGGCTCGATCCAGACTCGTTCACGGACAAACAGCTGAAGGCAAAGCTCGATGCGGGCTCAACGCTCACGCTGGACTCGGGCAAGCCCGTCCGTTCGGTGGTGCGACTGCGCACCAATTCCGATCCCATCGTCATTCCTCGCAAGGTCTGGGACCCCGGCACGCGCCGTATGCGTCACGACCCCGACCCGCGCACGGTCCGCATCTACGACAGCCAGAACAATCATCACATCGAAATCCGCGAAGATGCGAAGGGACGCTGGACCGGTGTGGTCGTCCCCATGTTCGAGGCAGCAAGACGCGTGCGGACGGAGCGACGACCCGCCGTCGATCGCGGCGATGATGACTCGCGCGGTGGCCGATTCGTGATGTCACTTTCCGAGGGCGAGACGGTGCACATGAAGCACCCCCAGACCGGGGAACCGGGGTACTTCGTGGTGTTCAAGATCGACAAGCCGCAGACCGTGCACTTCATCCACCACTGGGACTCTCGGGGTGCCTCCGAGCGCAAGACAGCCGAGGGCGTGGCGATCGCAGACTCAAGTCGGGAAGATGTGGCAGTCCCCGTATCAAGGCTCAAGGGCCTTGGCGCGGAGGAAGGAAGTTCGCCCAAGAAAGTGCGCATCTCTCCCCTCGGAGAGGCCGTGCCGCTCCTCGATGATTGAAAGAAGCGGAGCGTGTGGGAGCGCGGCCGGAGTCGCCCTCAGCCGAATTGGAACTCTCTTGGCGCCGGACATGGCTTGGACGCTCGTCCGGCGAAAATTTGTGCGGGAACTGGTGTATTCGATCCCTGCCCGTGAACAGCGCGCAACCGCGTCCTTGAACGGGAGCCCGATGTACTGAGTGTATTCGATCCCTGCCCGTGAACAGCGCGCAACAGTGCAGTGAGAGGATGCCGGAGGTTGCTGAGTGTATTCGATCCCTGCCCGTGAACAGCGCGCAACCCCAACGCGCTCGGGTACATCCAGTGGCTGAGTGTATTCGATCCCTGCCCGTGAACAGCGCGCAACTGCTGCACGGTGTTGATCCGCCAGTCGCGCAGTGTATTCGATCCCTGCCCGTGAACAGCGCGCAACGGGATGATGGTGTGGCCGCGGCGTCCCTCGAGTGTATTCGATCCCTGCCCGTGAACAGCGCGCAACTAGGGCCTCTTGACCCTGCACAGATTCGGGAGTGTATTCGATCCCTGCCCGTGAACAGCGCGCAACACCTGTGCCATGACAGAACCTCCTTCAAGAGTGTATTCGATCCCTGCCCGTGAACAGCACGCAACCTTCACGTGCCCGGCGTCGCGCGGATCGTGAGTGTATTCGATCCCTGCCCGTGAACAGCGCGCAACCGGCGCGACGCGCTCGGCTGCTCGCCCCGAAGTGTATTCGATCCCTGCCCGTGAACAGCGCGCAACGATGGAGGCGCTACCGGGTCGTGAGTATTCAGTGTATTCGATCCCTGCCCGTGAACAGCGCGCAACGTCTCTCAAACTGACCGCAAAGCCTTGTCAAGTGTATTCGATCCCTGCCCGTGAACAGCGCGCAACCTGCTGGGCGCTGCTGACGCGGGCCAGGGCAGTGTATTCGATCCCTGCCCGTGAACAGCGCGCAACTACCAGTGCGAGGGGCTGACCCGCGAGGAGAGTGTATTCGATCCCTGCCCGTGAGCAGCGCGCAGGGGCTTCGCGATGAGATTCCTTGATTCGATGTCCGCCAGTGTGCGAATTCACAATTTCCCCCAGTCGTCGCCGGCGTCCGTGGCCTTGTCCCCAAGGTGCTCACTATCGCCAAAGGCGCTCACTCCCCCACCGTTGAGCATCTTGACTGGATTCCTGCGGATTTCCGCTTATGTCTCCCCAAGATGCTCACTTGCCGGGGTATGAGCATCTTCGGTGAGCATCTTGCGAAGTTGAGCATGTCCCTCGGGGAGGGTCCATTCCCACGGTCCGTCGAAAGTGGGCTTGCGGGACACCACGCCGAGAGCCGCCTTCGCCCGCCTCACCGTGGCGATCGAATACCCGGCGTCGCGGGCGTCCTGCTCCGCGCTGCGGGCCGGGCGTGGGCCGTGGGCCAGCAGGTCGCGCAGCCAATCCGCCGCGTCGTCGCGCTCGGTGCGTCTGCCGCCGTCGTCACGGCCACCCGCAAGGGCTTCATCCGCGCTCACGTTTACGGGGTCGGATTCCCACGCGACCACCGGGCCAACATCCACGCCCAGGGGTTCGATCCGGTACGCCAGCCCGCCCGTGTCCGGGGCGATGTTGTTCTTGATCGGCAGCAGCAGCCGCCGGCGTGGGTCGTCCTTGTCTTTGCTCACCACCCACGCCGCGCGCGCCGCCGCCGTGAACGCGATCGATCCCATCCCCCGGTAGATCGCGGGCCCCCCGCCAGACTTGTTCAGGTGCGTGACCGCGACCACTGCCACCCCATGCCGCTCCGCGATCGCGCTCAGGGGTGCCAGCAGCCCACGTATCTCCGCATTATTGTGCGAATCGACGCCGCCCAGGTACGCCGTCACGGGGTCGATCACTACCAGCTGGCAACCTTCCACCGATCGGATCGCAGCTTCCAGCGCGGGCAGGTCGCGCGACAGGTCGAACATGCGGGCCCCTTTCCGTCCGTTGGTCCCCACCGACGCAATCGCCTCAAGCGCCGCGATCCGGTCCACGTCCGCACCCGCCGCGTCCAAGCGCGGGCGGATCGTGTCCGCGATCCCATCTTCGGCGCTCAGCAGGACCACCCCGCCAGCCGTCGTTGCCACGTCGGGCGCATCGGGCCACGCCCGGCCCCGCGACACCCGTGCGGCCATGTCCAACGTCAGAAACGACTTGCCCAAGCCGGGATCGCCGGCGATGAGGGTGAGTTTGCCCAGCGCTATCCGACCGGGCCACAACCACGCGATAGGCTCGGGCTTCACGTCCGACAGTCGCACGATGACCGGCGCGCCATCAGCCGGCGGGGGATTCACGCGAGCCGCCTTGGCCGCCGCCGCTATCACGTCCGCGCGCGTTGCTCCGCCTCGAACCCACTCGCGAAGGTCTTTCACGCCCGCCGGCGGGAACATGATCCGCACCGATGCACAATCGGTCGCGATTCGGGCCGCGATGCTCTCCGCGCCGTACCTGCCCGCGCGGGCGTCGTTCTCGGCAATGATGCACACGTGCCGACCACACAGCAACTCGGCCAGAATGTCGCCGCCACCATTCGCAGACGGTCGCCCGATCATGTCCAAGCCCAGCCCGATCCCCGCCGCCGTGTCGGTCTGACCCTCGACGATGAACAAGGGGTCGGCGTTCGACGAACCCGCATATGCATCGAGGGGCCAACGCATGGTCAGACCGCGCTTGCCACCGGCCTGGAACGATTTCGATCCGTCAGCCCTTCGGATCGCCCAGCCGATCACTTCGCCCGCGGCGTTGCGCTCGGGGATCTTCCATCCGTTTCCGCAGGGTTGCGCGCCGATCGCGTCCCACGCGTCGTGGGAGATGCCGACCGGAATAGGGGGCGCGGTGCCGCTCGTGTCGCCGGGACTATCCAGAGTTGGCGATGACGATGGTTTGTTCGTCTTCTGCGTGTTGAAGTCCTCTTGGGGAACCGCACACGAGCGTGCGCGATCAACGCGAGAGTCTCCACCGTCGCCGCTCGCCCAGCCCGCCAACCCGGCCGCTTTGTCGAAGGATGGCGCGTTCACTGGCTCACCCCCTTCCGCACTCGATCACCCGCACCGGCGTCGCAGGGGCATCCGGCCCGAACCCACGCCCGCAGCTCGTCGGGGCAGTACCGGCGTGACCGTCCAATCGTGTACGACGGGATCGCGCGGCAGGTCGACAGCGACCACAGCCTCCGCTCACCGATAGCCAACACGGCGCACGCCGCCTTGGCGTCGATCAGCAGCGGGACCGCGCCGGGTGTGGTGGGCAATTCAGCCACGCGCCACCCCCTTCCCCGAACTCGATAGAGCGGCGAACACCGCTTGGGGGTCGAATCGGATGCAACGCGCGGACAGACGCAGGGATGGAATCCGTCCCCGACGCGCCCAACGCACAATCGTTGAAGGTGCAACTCCAACCCGGGCGCTCATCTCGCGCGAGCTTATGAGGTGCTGGGGTGACGTGTTGGTCATGCCAGCACTTTCGCAGGGCGCTGGCTGATCTCGAGCGCGAACCACCGAGTTGGCGGACTACGTCGGCCTTTGTCCGGCTTTGTCGGGCTTCGTCCGGTCTTTGCGCTCTGCGCGGCGCGGAGTTCGGAAGTCGGCATTTTCGCTTAGTGCGTCCATGAGCACGCACGCGTATTGGGTCCGAGCCTCAGCGACCTCGTACACGTCATAGAGCGGGCGTCGGCCCTGCCGTCTGACATTGTGCAAGGTGTTCCGGCGGCGCATCTTGCTCAGGGCATCCCCTGTCAATCCCCCGCCCGTAGCTTTGCTAATCCAGCGGGCATCCCGGAATCTGCCGATATCCCCGTCGCTTGCACTTGGAGGAGTTGCACGTTGTTCCTTCTGATCAGCTGGCGGGATTGACTGGGAATCCTGCCGGACCATCATCACCGATTTCACCGCTTCTATGCACTCACCGATGAGGAAATAGGCGTCGCGCAGCGCCTTCGGTACGCCTGCGTGGATCATGGGCAGAGCCGATGGAGCGATGTCGCCGCAGTCTCCGCTACGCGGCGCTGCCCGCAATTTGCGCAGCAACGAGGTGGCGCGCGTGCTCCATCTCCGATCTGCGGATTCTGCGGGACTGTCCATCAGCGCGGCCGCCGCCGATACTGCACTGCACCCCACGTCCGTGGTGGCGCGTAGCTTCAACGTGAGGTCGATCGCCAGACGCCGGGCGGCGTGCGTATGCGGCGGGGCACGATCACGCCAGTTGGGGTTGTTCAGTGCCAGTCCATCAACACTGCTCGTGGGCACATAGAAGTCATACGGGTCGTAGGGTCCCTCAGACTCGGGATACAGGCGTTCAACCTGCTCAACTGTCTGAGCCAAGTGCTCTGCGACCGAGCAGGCGTTGGACATCGATGTCAGGACTCGAACGAGCGGTAGCAAATCGTCCGGCTTCACTGCCATGTGTCACCATCCATGTCCGGGTCGGTCGGGCGCGGCCGTGGGGATGGTGATCCACGTCCGTCGCCCGTCCGTTCGCAGGGGATCAGCCTGCTACCCGTGCCCCATTATCAGCGCGTGGGCGGATGGGATGGATGCACCGACAGGATGACCACGTTGCACGTGGGCGTTTCCCGAGGTGCCAGTCGTCGCACTAATCGATGATCACCGACGGACACGACCAAAAATGGCCGGGAGTTGCGAGCCATCGATAACCTCGGCACTTGCTGTACGGTTCCCCCCCTCCCACCCCATAGAAAATCGTTCTGCGCACGGGCCGATGCCAAATCCGCAGCGGGCGCGAATGCGATCAATAATTCAGCGACGGGGGTTCGGGCCCGGCCATCTCGGCGCTCCTTGCCCCGGGGAGGGGGGCCCTTGCGCTCCTACCGAGTCGTCCTACCGCTCGTCCACCACGCCGGATTCGTGTCCGTTGGGCGCGTCCGTCTCTACCACGATGAACAGCAGCTCGCCGCCGCAACGGGGGCAGTTGGGGCGTCGGCTCGGGCTTCGGGTGGCGAGATCGCAGCGATCTTGGGGCTGCTGGTTCTCCTCGGCCTCGTCATCGCGGCCGCGAACCTCGCCTAGTTCTTCGACCTTTGAACACATGAGCCTCGCACCCGGGTACGGGTCGAGGCCCTTTCATCTGGACACACGGTCGAGCGCATCCATGGACATGATGCGTGCGTCACCGGGGCGGCCGGCCGATCGCAAGTTTCCGGCACGAGCCTGGGGTGCGTGCGTTGGACTCGAGAATCTCTCGGAGCGTGGTCCGCGCGAACTCCTGTTCGATCATTGCCATCGCGTCGTCCAGGCGCCTGTGCAGCGGGCAAAGTCTCACGTGCGCGGAGTTCCCGAGTGGGCATTGGCGGATGCGGTCGAAAGGGTCCACTGTGTTGACCACGTCCAGGATCGAGATGCGCTCGGGAGGTCGAGCGATCGTGAATCCGCCGCTCGGCCCGCGCTGAGACACGACAAGGCCCCCCACCACCAGATCACGCAGGATCTTCGACAGGTACCCCTTGGGCACCATCGTGTGCTGGGCGATGGTCTCGCTGTTGAGGGCGGTATCTGGAGGGAGTGACGCCAGGTGTGTCATCGCCCGGAGCGCGTACTCGACGGTCTGGGAGAGCATGTATCCTCCGTTGGCCTCTTGGCGATCGCCGTCCCGGGAACTTGGCCGAGTTAGCCCATCAATCATTCACTCGCTGTGGCAATGGCGGAGCGTGCGTCAAGGCCGCTCCTTCGCGTCCGGTAGACGCTTCGTTTGCCGGCGATTGGCGTAGTCGACCATGGTCAGGTACTGGAATGGGCGGGCGCGGACAACCCGCGCGCAGCGGGCGCAGCACACGCGCACCATGCGGTTGGCGACCACCAGGTCGATCCGGCGATCGCTCTCAAGTATGTCGCCCTGCACGGGGCAGGTGTCGGGCATTCCGTAGCTGGGGCGTTGAGCGTCGAGCACGGCGCGGTCCAGGGCGCGCAACGCCCCTGCGGGATCGGCGAGGATCGCGTCGCGATCCCTCGCGTCGGCGGCTCGGAACAGGCGGTTGCCCCAGATGAACTCGATGGGGACGCTCCCGAGCGGACGCGCGTCGATCACCGACACGTCCAGCGGATAGTGCGGGCGCTGGTCCGCGATCATCAGCGCATCCACCCGGCCCAGGCCCACCCGCGGATCGCGTGCGAAGTCGTCGCGGCAGCGCACGTTGCAGAATCGCAACTCACGCCCCTCGTGCACGAGCTCCACAGCCTCTCCCCGAGCCCCCAGCAGCGTTCCGCACATCGGGCACGCGCTCAGGTAATACCGATCCATGACCTCGGCGAATGCCGCGTCGTGCGCCGCGATGACTTCCCCCGACGGTGCGGAGTCGTGTGCCGCGTGCCGAGTGGCGCATCCGATCAGGCACGACGTGGCCAACGCGAGAAGAGCGATTGCGCGGTCGGGCGTCATGCCATGGTTCCGCTCGCCGGATCTCGCCGCGCGGGCAATCCGCGCGCTCGCTCGGCGTCGATGCCTCGAGGGAAGAGGATGTTGTTCTCTTTGTGGATGTGAACGTGCGTGTCGTGCTCAAGATCGCGCAGGGCGTCCATGGCCGACCGGTACGAGGCGCACGCGTCCTCGGGCACGCGGTAGTTGTCGGTCAGGGCGCGGGCCCTCGCAAAGGCGCCCGCGACGCTCTCGTGATCGTGCATCATGCAGTCGATGGGGCGCTGCACGCTCCAGGGCGGGCCCACCGTGATCGCGCTGGGAGTCTCCAAGCGCCGCAACCACGGGAAGAGCACGCGCTCCTCGCGGACCATGTGATCGAGCATCTCCTCGCGGAGCCCGTGGACGACGCCGGTCAGCTCAAGGAGCTCCGGATGACGCGCGCCGTGGGCCGCTTCGATCTTCGGAAGCAGCACGTCGAGACGGGCCAGCGCCTCGCGGGCCTTCGTGTGATGCGTCGCGACGATGTGCGTGCACAGCTCATCCATCGAGCGGGTGGTCCAGTCGTGCTCGCTTCGGGTTGGGGCGTCGGGCCGCTCCGATTCCAGCAGCAACGTGCGTGCATCGACCCCGGCCTCCGCGCACGCCTCGCGTATGGACCGTCCGCCGTGGCAGCAGAAGTCGAGCCCGTGGCGCTCGAAGAGAGGGATGAGCACCGGGCGTTGCGCCGCGGCCATGCCGAGCGTCGTATCGAGCGTGATGGGTTCGTGCATCGCGTGCTCCTCCGCGCGTGGCGGTTTATGCGCCCGGCTCAGGCGTCTTCGTTCGACGGGCGTCTCGCCACGCTCGACGCGCCACGCCGGCGCTGGCCCAGTCCATCGGAGTCCCGGCGTGCGCGCGGGCGTACGCCTCGCCCTCCTCCCGGCTCGAGAACGCGACGATCCCCGAGCCCATCGGCGTCGCAATGCTCGCTGCCATCACGAGCGTGGCGCTGTCGCCGGCGATCCACCGGCGCGAGGGTTCGTCGTGCACGAAGCGCTCGAGAATCCTGCTCCCGCTCAGCCCGTCGAGCTCCGCGTCGAGCATGCATCCCGCGTCGTCGTAGACCAGGTGCTCGCGGCGTCCGCCCCGCTCCACAAGGAGCCCACAGGCGAATCTCTCCTCGTTGACGATCATGCCGCACTCGGCGCACTGGTCGCGCCCGAGGCGCAGCGCGGGCGGGCCGGAGAGCGGCTGGCGCGCGCACCCCGCGAGCGTAAGCAGAACGACGAGCCCGGTGACGCTGGCGATCGTCATAGCGGCGACCTCCGCGAAAGGATCACATTTGTCAACGCGAGGGGCACCACAATCCACGCGAGGAGGCACAGGGCAAAGATCGCGTGGACGTTGCGCCCCAGCTCCTCGCTCGCGTACAGACCCGCCGGGCCCAGCACGTCCAGGCTTGCATCTACGGCGTGGAGGGACCACATCTTGAACACCTGCAGCGGGTTCAGCAGGCTCAGCGCGAACAGGTCCTGGATGGGCAGACGCAGGGCGATGGCCCCTGCCATGAGCGCCAGGTCCGTCACGAAGACCAGCGCGAGCCACACGAAGATCGCGGTGCCCACGGCGACGGACGCGCGACGGGCGAGCGCCGAGATGAGCATCCCCGTGCTCAGCATGCCCATCGCGAGCATAAACGACATCGCGACGAGCCAGAGCACGCTCGCGGCGCTGGTCCGCCCCGCGTGCAGGCCGAGGATCGTCGCGCACAGCCCGAGCCCCAGCGACAGGCACGCGAGCAGCGCCAGGGCGAGCCCGACGTACTTCCCCAGAAGCACCTCCACGCGCGACACAGGGTGCGCGAGCAGATACGACAGGGCGCCGCGCTCGCGATCTGAGGCGATCGAGCCGGCGCCCGCCGTCAACGCCATGAGCGGCACAACGAGCAACACGAGGTTGATCAGCCCCGCGGTCGTTCGCCCGAACCCGGCCAGCCCCGTCCCGCCCGTGCCCGAGGCCGAGACGAACGAGACCGCGAGCCCCAACACCGCGAAGGAGAGGGTATAGAGGATGAACCAGCGGGCACGCATCGCGTCGCGGAGTTCCTTGCCCGCGATGCTCGCGATGTTCCGCGCCATCCGGGGCGGCGTGCGCGCCTCGAACACCGGCGTGGTTTGGAGCGTGCTCATGGCGTGGGCTCCGGGGGCGCAACGCCGGGCGAGCGCTCCAGCGAGACGATCTCGAAGTCATCGACGAGTATTTGCGCGTCGGCGAGAACTCGGAACGGGGCCGCCTTGCGCTCGGGGGCGACGGGCACGAGCACTCCGACGCCATTGAGAGTGGGCGCGAACCCACCCTCGCGGAGGGAGCGCACCGCGTCGTCCCGGGCGGGCTCGCGGATGAGCAGGTGGAGCACCGTGCCATGCCCGGCGTGGTACGGGAGCTCGCGAGCATCGACGAGGCGAACGAGCGCGCCACGCTCGAGCATCGCGACCCGCCGAGCGAGCACGACGACCTCCTCGACGCGGTGCGACGCGAAGAGCATCGTCCGCCCCTGCCCGGAGAGCCCCTCAAGCAGGTGCAGCAGGTCGCGGCGCCCCAGCGCGTCGAGGCTCGCGGTCACCTCGTCGAGCACCAGCACGGGCGGATCACCGAGCAGCGCGATTGCCAGCGCCAGGCGCTGCTTCATCCCGCCCGAGAGCTCGCGGATGCGCTTGCCGGCGTGCTCGCCGATGCCGACTCGCGACAACGACTCCTCCGTGCGCACCCTCGGGACACCCTTAAGTCGTGCGAAGAACGCGATCGCCTCGTGCACGCGGGCCTCGGCATCGAAGCCCAGTTCCTGCGGCACGTACCCCACGAGCATGCGGGCCCGTTTGCCGTCGCGGCGCACGTCGCGCCCTCCGAGTGTGATCCTCCCACGGAACCGCAGAAGCCCCAGCACGCAGCGCAGGAGTGTCGTCTTGCCAGCACCATTGGCGCCCCAGAGTGCGACGCACTCGCCCGGCTCCACGTCCAGCGTCGCGTTGTCGACCGCCGGGGCACGTCCGAAGCGCATGGTCACGTGGTCGATGCGGATCATGGCGTGCCCCCCGCAGCGCGCCCGCGCCGTCGCGCGGGAGCGCAGATCGCCCCTCCCACGCCCATCAGCACCATCCCCGTCAACAGCAGACCACGCCCCTGTCCTGGAACGCGCGCCGACGCCGGACGCACCGCCACCGGTACCATGAGCGGCACCTCGTCCACAAGCTTGGGCTCCGGGCGCACCGAGGGGATCGCCCGCCCCACGAACTCGACCGCCTGCTGAGCCGGGCTGAAGAGGAACAGGCGGAGCTCGGGATGGGCCTCGGCGAGATTGTCGAACAGCGTGCGTGGCTCGTGGGTGAAGTCTCCCACGCCGTCGCCGTCGCGGTCGTACCCGGTGTAGTCGCTCCAGAAGTTCCCGCGCTCTCCCTTCCAGAAGGCATTGGCGTCGAGGGACCCGCGCCCCGCGACACTGACCTGGTCGATGTTGTCGATGAAGTTGTTCTCGCTGAACTCGTTGCCCCGGGCCGAGGGGAGCACGACGCACCCCACGTCGTTGTACGCGAGGGTATTGCCGGTGAAAACGCCGGGCACCGCGTGGGTGAAGGGCGAGCCGTCCAGGTACACGCCCGCGCGATTGCCCGCGATCAGGTTGTCGCGCACGGTGAAACGGTCGGTCTCCTTGAGCCCAACGCCGTACCCGCTGGGCCCACGATTGCGCACGATCCGGTTCTGGCGGATCGTCACTCCCGTGCTGTACATCAAGTAGACGCCCACGGAGTTGCGCGTTAGCTCGTTCTCCTCGATCGTGACATCGTCGCTGAACATCAGGTGCAGACCGTACCGGCAGTCCGCGGAGGTGTTCCCGCGCACCACGACGCCCGAGGAGTACCACAGGATCGCGTCGCGCCCGTCGTGGATGGTGTTGCCCTCGACCAGCACGCGATCGGAGCGCCACAGACGGAGCCCGTCGCCGCGCCGGGCGATATCGAGCGCTTTGCCGCCGATGCAGTTGTCGCGGACGACGCTGTCGGGCGACTCGCGCAGGTCGATGCCGAAGAGCACATCCTCCAGCGTGTTGCCCTCGATGGTGGCACGCGGGGCCAGCACGCGGATCGCGGCGTTCTCCTTGTTCAGGTCGATGCCCGTGTTGCGGATCGTGAACCCGCGCAGCGTGACGCCCGGGGCGGCGATCTCGACGATGTCGCCGCTCCCGCCGCCGTCTAGGGTCGCGCCGGGCTCGGCGATCAAGGCGAGCGGCTTGTCGATCCGCAGATGCTCACGATACACGCCCGGGGCGATGCCGATCGTGTCGCCGGGTTGGGCTCTGGCGATGCGCGCGCCGATCGTGCCGGGCTCGATCGGGATGCGTTCATCTCCGGCGATCGATGGCGCGCCGCGCAAGCCAAGCACGCACATGACGAAAATGGCGCGCACGAGCGGGTTCATTCGGCGTTCGTCCCCGGAAGGATCGCTTGACGCACCACGAGCGGGCGGTACGCACGTCGATGGAAGAAGAAGCCGACGACGACGAGCCCAGCGCACGCGACGGCGAGCCAGTACCCCGTGCCGAACTCGGCGTAAGTCTTGAACTGCCCGATGCCGCCCTCGCCGATTACCGTTGGCACGAAAGGCTTGACCGAGTGCGACAGCGGGGCGTCCTTGTTGAGATTGAGCCCGAACGTGCGCATCCAATAGTACAGATCCCCCACAAATCCAAGCGGGAACGTGATCGCGGGGATCGCGAGCAGCACCGCCCACTTGGAGTGAACGAAGGCCGCGCCCTCGACGAGCAGGAACATCGCGAGCATCATCCACACGGACGCGGCCCGCTCGAACGCACCGGCCTCGCCCAGCGGGCGCATGCCGATGTAGTGGTTCAGACCGTCGATCTCTTTCACGTCGCCCGTCAGGTGGTTGACGTACGCCGTGAGGAAGAGTCCGTTGGGGTACTGTGGCGCCTCAAGCTCCATGTGCCAGTACGGTAAGAAAATGGACACCAGCAACAGCACGCGCGCCGCCGCGAACAGAAATGTCGGCGTGAGGTACTTCGCGCGATGCGCGCGGAGCTCTTCGGCGGGCACACGAGGTCCGATTAGATGCTCGAGGAGGCTGGTCATGGTGTTGTTCCCGTACTCCGCGGGCGCTGGCCCTTTGCAAAGCGGGCGGAATGCCCGCGGCGCGCTCTCGCGCACCGCGGACCTGAATCGTCACTTGGGCTGTGCGTCTGCGTGTGGGCTGCTCGCCTTGGGCTTCACGTGGAAGTACCCCATCATCTCCAGGTGCAGCGCCGAGCAGAACTCGGTGCAATAGAAGGGATACGTCCCTGGGCGGTCGGCCACGAAGGTGCACTCGACGTACCGACCGGGCTCTAGCGACAGGTTGATGTCGTATCCGCCGATGCAGAAACCATGTGTTGCGTCGACGGTCGTCTCCAGGTTCGTGATCCGCCAGGTGACGGTGTCGCCCTCGTTCACCTCGACGTGCTCGGGTGTGAAGTGCGAGCGGATCGCCGTTGTCTTCACGAGAACCTTGTCGCCGGTGCGCGTCACGCCCTCATCCCCCTTCTTGGGCGCGTTGGGGTCGAGCGCCTGCGTCTCGGCGTTCCACCCCACCTCTGGGTACACGCCCCAGCTCTTGAGCTTGTCGGCCTTGTTCATCTGCGCGTAGTGCGGCTCTCCGACGCCGATGGGCAGGTCGTACGTCACGGGCATCGTCGTGCCAGGAGAGCCGATGTCCACCAACTGGAAGTTCTGCGGCAGCAGCGGGCCCGTCGTGAGGAATCGATCCACCGACCACTTCGCCATCGACACGAGGTAGTGGCCCTTGGGGCTCACCGTGTCCCCTTCCGCAGCGGACAGGTGCCCGATGTTGTACTGAACCGGAGTCTTGGTTACGAGCTTCCAGGGTTGCTCGCTGTGCAACGTTGCGTAGTCTCCTCCGAGCGTCCATCGCGCGACCGCGGAGTCGAGGAAGAGGGACGTGTACGCGTACCCCTTGTCGTCGAACTGCGTGTGCAGGGGTCCAAGACCGAGCTCGACCTGCACCTCCATCACCGCGTCGAAGTCCAGGATCGGCACGCCGAACTCATCGGAACCAGAGAACTTCTTGCCCGCGATCGCCGCCTTCACCTTCTCGATGGAGAAGACCGTGACATGCGGGTCGAGCTTGCCCGCGACGACCATGTACTTCCCGTTGGGCGTCACGTCCACGCCGTGCGGGCTCTTGGGCTCCGGCGCGAAGTACAAGATGCCCTCGGCCACGCTGGTGTCCAGCATGATCACCGGGAAGCCGTTGATCGCCTTCACCTTGCCCGCCTTGTAGACCTCCTCGGCCTTCCTCCAGTTGATGATGTGCAGGTAGTCCATGTCGCGCTTGCTGGCGCCCGCCTCGAAGGGCGGGTTGCCCTTCTCCACGCCGCCCGAGGCCATCTCCGCGTTGAACGAGTTGATGAAGAACCACCCGTCGCTGGCGAGCTTGCCCGCGTCGGCGAGGTCCTGCCAGTACGGGGGCAGCTCGAGCGCGAACGACTTGCTCGTGTCGATGCGCCCCTTGGCGCGATCGAACTTCCAGAGCGTCACCATGCCCCGATAGGACTTCTTGTAGTCCTCCGGCGGGGCGTACCCGTACCCGAGCACGCTGGCATATTGCCCGCCCTCGATCACATATTCCGTGTCGGGCGTGACGAACGCCGCGCCGTGGTCGCTCACCGTAAGGGGGTTCTTCACAACCTGCTTCGTGGACCAGTCGCGGAGATCGATGACGCCCACGCGCGCGTTGGCCTTGTCCCCGATGAACAGGAACTGCCCGTCGTACTCGCCCTTGGTCTCCGAGAGGGCGGGGTGGTGCGTGTCGCCCCACGTCACGGGCTTGCCGTTGATCTCGAGTTGCTTCCGCACAGGATCGTCCGCTCCCGCGAACCCATACCCCTGCCATGACTCGGGCGTGAACACCGCGATCGAGCGCAGGATGCGCATGCTGGGCACGCCGATCGCGAAGACTTGCCCGCTCTGGCCGCCCGAGGAGAACAGCACAAACTCATCGTGACGCCCGCTGGGCGTGTAGGTCTTCGCCGCCGCGAGCAGATCGTCCACGTTGAGCTTGCGCTCGTTAGCGATCTTGGTCAGTTGCGCCGTTTGCTCGCTGGTGAGCTCGATGGGCTTGGCATCCTGCGCGTCACGTCGACGACGGCGCGTTTCCTGCTGTGCCAGAGCATTGCCCGAGAACGCCGCGAGAACCGTCCCGGCCGCGAGCAGTGCGGCGATCCAGCGTCGGGTTCGATGGGAAGTCGAATCGGTGGACATCGTGAGCCTCCGAGTTGTGCGTGGCAGACGTGCGCGAGCACGCCACCCGCGGGTGTGGTTCACTTCTGCGGCTTGTCGCTCTGGAGCGTCCGCAGATACGCGATCACGTCGAGGATGTCGTCGTCGGACAGCGCGGGGTTGCCCCCCTTCGGAGGCATCTGCACGCCCGTGGTGTTCTTCGGGTCCGAAGGCGCGCGCCCCTGTTTCACGAACGCGAGCAGATCGTCATCCTTCGGAAGACTCTTGATGAAGTCGTTGTTCGCGAGGGTCTTGCCGTTGCCCTGGATGCCGACGCCGCGCGGGCCGTGGCAGGCGATGCATGTCGTGTTGAAGAGCTTCGTGCCGTTCTGGATGATCTCGGCCAGCTCCGTATCTCCCCCGGCCGCCGCAATCGCCTGCGCTTTGTCCTCCTCGCTCAGCGTCGCCGGGCGGAGCACGTACGCGGGCAACTCGGGCATCCTGCGGGGGTCCTGGAGCCCGCGCACATACGTGACCACAGCTCCGAGGTCAGCGTCGGTGAGGCTCGGGCTTCCACCGCGGGGAGGCATCGCGACCTTGGTCGTGTTCAAGGGATCGCCGATATCGCGCCCCTTCACGACGAACGCCACCAGCGCCGCGTCGGTCCGGTCCGCGACGAAATCGCTATGCACGAGGCTCTTGCCCAGCCCCTGTCGCCCGAGGCCATCCGTTCCATGGCACGCGGCGCACACCTGCACGAAGATGTCACGCCCATGGGCCGCGTCGCTCACCGGCAGCAGCTCCCCAGCGGGAAGCGTCGCCAGCCGCAGGTGGTGCGCGGGGAGCGGGCGGGGCGTCTGCCACACGGAGACCTGCACACCGAGATACAGCGCAACGCCCCAGAGCATGGCTGCGAAGGCGCTCACACCGACCGCCACCACGATTCCCGTGCGCTCGTTTTCCCGCGGAGTGCCAACGCCGATGCTGCTCTGGCGACTCCAAGCAGTCCTCGCACTTGCCGTCGCGTTCATGCCCGACTCCAAATCCTCGTTAATGTTGGATATATCGATCTATTTATCGATCATACGCCTGCGACGAATGAGATCAAGCTGAGTCGATCCCGATCAGTGGCACGCTAGTTCGCGTTCCAGAAACACCTGTTTGCATCTGTCGCGATGAATAGCCCGATAATACTTTGCGTACATCTCCCGCAGCGATCGACAACCTCACGATCTCCGTTCAAGATCAGGACCGGCGGGATTCCAAGACCAAGTCCAAACCTGTAGGGCTGGCACTGCAGCCGACGCTCCATGCAGCGCTCGTCGCTGGTCCCGAGTGCTCCGGTCCCTGCCCGTCCGCACGCATTGGGGGTCGCGAGTTTGTTCCAAACCCTTTCGAATCCTTCAATCGAGTTCGCCGCGTCGGCGGGGGCGCACGGGCACCGAGTGCTTCGTGGCGCGCTGCCGGAGCCTGACTCAAATCGCCCGTCTCCTCCACCGTGACCTCGATGAACAGCAGTTCGCCCCCGCACTGAGGACAAATCAGTTCCGCCCTCGCGGGACTGTGCTCGGGAGCATCTTCGGGCCACTGAACGCGAACCCGCCGCGACTCGGGGACGCAGACGCAAGCGCCGTCGCCGCCGTCCCGTTCCAGCTTCGCGATCCGTTGACGCACGCTCACGCCGCCCCCCTCGCCTCTTGGGCGCGCTCCAGCCGTTCCAGCCGCTCGATCAGGTCCAACTCCACCGGCGGGCCCATCAGTCGATTCATCAACTCCCGCACCGCCGCCACATCCCCCGCCTTGGCTTGGGCGACGAGCGCCCGGGCGATCGCCGCCACGTCCTCAGGCGTCACCGCTTCAATCAGGGCCGTCCGCAGGCGCGCCACGCTCGCCGCGTAGGGGTTGCCAGGGCCGCCCGTGTTGCCGCGCCCGAAGCGTCCCCGCGCGTCTCGTCCGTTTGGTGACGGTGTGCGACTCATCGTTGATTCCCTCCCGGGCGGGCCGCGTTGACCATCGCGACGATGCCCGCCCGGATTGCCGGGGGCAGGTCCGGCCATGCCGCGACCACTGCTGACAGATCGTTGTCCGACTTCGCTTTATCCTGAGTGCCCTTGGAGTCGCGTCGGAATGCTTCGGGGTTCCCCTTCTGCGCACCGTCACTGACGTTGTCGCTGACATCACGGGAAAACGTGCTGGAATCCCCGAGAAACTCGGGGGTGCGCGTTTGACTGGGGGTCAAAAGGTCGGCGGTTCGAATCCGCCCACCCCGATTGGATCTTGAGAGCAAGCGTCCATTCTTTACGCCACCGCGTTTGGCCCGTGCAAGAGCACGCATCGCGGTCCTACGCGACAGTTTGGTCGCAGCGCATCTCGGGCGCACCGTGTGGTCAGCCGCGCTCTGGGTTTATGTCACACTTGAGCGGATTATGAACGAGGCCGTTCAATGGGCGCCAGAAGTCGATAGCCGATGCCGGGGTCGGTGAGAACGAACTGCGGCTGGGCCGAGATGGCCTCGAGCTTCTCTCGCAACTGGCCCGCGTAGACACGGAGGTACTGCACGTCTCGCGCGTGCGTGGGTCCCCAGACTTCCGTCAGGATCTGCTGGTGCGTGAGCACTTTGCCGGCGTGCCGAACGAGGAACGCGAGCAGCTTGAACTCGGTGGGTGTGAGCCGAATGTCGCGGGCGCCACTGGAATCGACGACCCTGACGATGCGGGCTTCGGTGTTCACGTGCAGCGTCCGGCCGTCGGCGGTGGCCTCGTACACAGGCTCGGCCGATGCGGGCGAACGCGCGGCGTGGCGAAGCGCGACGCGGATGCGGGCGCTGAGTTCGTTCACGCCAAAGGGTTTGGTGAGATAGTCGTCGGCTCCCGCATCGAGCGCGGCAACCTTGTCGTGCTCCTGCCCACGCGCGGAGAGTACCACGATGGGCACCCGCGACTCGGAGCGAAGAGTCCGCGCGACGGCGATCCCATCTCCATCCGGGAGGCCCAGGTCCAAGAGGATCAGATCGGGACGCTGCGTCCGAGCCTGCAGAAGCCCGGCGCTTGCCGAGTCGGCGTCTTTCACGCGGTAACCCTGGCTTTCCAGCGTGGCACGGAGGAAACGTCGGATGGGGGCTTCGTCCTCGATCACGAGCACCAGGGGGCCGTTGGAAGGAAGGCTCACGACGCGGTCTCCGTCGCCTCGGTCGGCACCACAGGTTGAGGGCGATCGATCGGTATCGAGAACATGAACGCCACACCGCGGGGCGAATTGTGCTCGGCCCACATTCGTCCGCCGTGCGCTCTGATGATGCCCTCGCAGATCGTCAGGCCCAGGCCGATTCCGCTTCGACCGGCGGTCGAGTGGACCGATCGGCCGCGATAGAACCTCTGAAAGACCTTGGACCGCTCATCGTCGGTGAGACCCGGTCCCTGGTCCGCGACGCGGGTAATGATGTTCGAGTCGGTCGTCCAGGCCGCGAGATCGATGGGTGTGTCCGGGGGCGTGTAGCGCAGCACGTTGTCCACGAGATTGTGGACGACCTGGGGCAGCATGGCGTTGTCCACGCGGACGAGCGGCAGGTCCGGGGGGATGCGCACTTGAAAGGGTCGTCGGCGAAGGGCCTCGCGGTGGCGAGACAGACCTACCCCAATCAACTCCTCCATGTTCGCCCACTCGCGATTGAGTTCGATGGCGCCGGCCTCCAGACGCGTGGCGAACATGAGGTTGGCGATCAGATCGTTGAGGCGCTCGGCCTCGAGCACGATGCTGTCGGTGAGGTCCGCCCGTGTGTGCTCTTCGAGGGTCGAGCCGGCTTGCAGTGCGGTCGCTGCGCCCGCGATCGTCGCCAGCGGCGTCCGCAGGTCGTGCGAGACGGAGCTGAGCAGCGCGCTCCGAAGACGCTCGGCCTCTGCCTCGATGCGTGCAGTCTGCTGGCCCTCGATGAGCGAGACGCGTTCCAGGGCCAGGCTCACCTGGTTCACAAACGTATCGAGGAGCAATTGCTGTGCGGTTGACGCGAGCGAGTCCGGGATCGCGGGCCGCACCGCCAGCACGCCGATCTTTCCTCGTGAGGTGGAGAGGGGCTGGTATCGGCCTGCCGAGGCCGGGAGTGCCGGAGTGCTGATTCCGGCCGGCTTGCCGTGGTCGAAGGCCCATCGGGCGACGCCGCGCTCGCGGTCGTTGAGCCAATCAGGAGAGCCGGCGCTGGCGACGACCTCCACTGCGGCTGACGGGTCGGCGGTGGCGGGAACGAGTATGGCGGCGTCGCAGCCGAACGAGTCGTGCACGTGACGAACGGCCGCCGTGGCGACCTCGCGGGTGTCGCGAGCGGCCGCGAGCTCGCGCGACATCGCGTAGAGCAAGGAAGTGCGGCGCTCACGATCGCGAGCGGCGTCGGCCTGGCTCCGCAGTCGGGTTGTCAGATTGGCGATGAGAAGACCGACCCCGAGCATCACCGAGAAGGTGAGCAGGTATTGGACATCGGACACGGCGAACGTGTTGCGCGGTGGGACGAAGAAGAAGTCGAAGGCACCGACGCCCATGATCGCCGCGAGAACCGAGGGCCCGCGCCCGAGCCACACGGCACAGATGACCACGCCGGCTAGATAGAGCATGGCGATGTTCGCCAGGTCCAGGCTTTTGAAGGCCAACTGACCCAAGAGAGTGCAGGCGATGACGACCCCCACCGCGCCCATGTAGGCCCAGGGCCCCGAGCTGGGCGCGGGCCATCGGCCAAGGCCGGCGAGCGGGACCCGAGGGCCGTCCGGTCCAGATGGTGGGCTGTCCGAATCGCCGCGAATGACATAGATGTCGATGTCGCCGCTGAGACGAGTGAGGTTGTTGACGAACGAGCCAAGCACGGCCTCGCGCAGGCGAGATTGCCCGGTCTTGCCGACGACGATCTTGCTCACGTTTCTCTCGCGGGCGAACGCGACAAGCTCCGCCGCGGCGTTGGTGCCGCTCAGCGTCGATGTCTCGGCGCCCAGGCTCTCGGCAAGTCGAAGGGTCTGGATGACGCGGTCGCGGTCCGTTTGCGGCAGGGCGGAGGTTCGTGGCGTTTCGACATAGACCGCCAGCAGGTCGGCGTGGAGGCCCGCTGCCATTCGCTTGGCCGCGCGCACGATCTTGCCCGAGGCGGGGCTCGGGCTGACCGCGACGAGGATCCTCTCGGCCGCCGGCCATACCGCGCGGATTCCCTTGCCGCGCTTGTATTCGCGCATCTGGCGGTCGACCCACTCGGCGGTGCGGCGCAGCGCAAGCTCGCGCAGCGCGATGAGGTTGCCTTGGCGGAAGAACGCTTGTGACGCGGCGAGGATGCTCTCGGGGACGTAGACACGCCCGGCCTTGAGTCGCTCCAGCAGCACCTCGGGCGGAAGGTCCACGAGTTCCAGTTCGTCGGCCTCGTCTACCACCGAGTCGGGGACCGTCTCGCGGACGTGCACGCCGGTGATCTGGGCCACGACATCGTTCAGGCTCTCGATGTGCTGAACATTGAGCGTGGTGTAGACGCCAATCCCTGCCTTGAGGAGTTCCTCAACGTCCTGCCAGCGCTTCTCGAATCGTGAGCCGGGCGCGTTCGTGTGCGCGAGCTCATCGAGAACGATGATCTCGGGCTTGCGTGCGAGCGCGGCGTCGAGATCGAACTCGCTCAAGCTGGCGCCGCGGTATGGAACGGGGCGGCGGGGCAGGATGTCCAGGCCAAGGAGCATCTGCTCGGTTTCGGTGCGCCCGTGAGTCTCGACGAGCCCGACGACAAGGTCCACTCCGTCGCGGGCGAGCCTCTGGACCGCGGCGAGCATCGCGTACGTCTTGCCGACGCCCGGCGCGGCGCCAAAGAAGACCTTCAGCCGACCGCGTCCACGCCGGGCCTCTTCCCGCTGGGCGCGGGTGAGAAGTTCGGTGGGATCGGGGCGGCGGTCGGGCATGGCGGGATGATCGTATCGAACGCGACTGGGTCACCGGTTCGCGGCGTCCAAGGCCAGATTGAGCTCCAGCACGTGGACGACGGGTTCACCAAGCACGCCAAGCTGTCGGGGCTTGGTATGTTCAAGGACGATCGCCCGCACGTGGTCCTCCGCCAACCTCCGCGCCTTGGCTACACGAGGGAGTTGGTACTCGGCCGCGGCGAGTGAGATATGCGGATCGAGCCCGCTGGCGGACGATGTGACGAGGTCGATGGGAATCGGCTGATCCGCCCGTCGTGGGTACCCCGCGGCCGCATCGGCGCTGGCAAGCGCGGCGATTCGCGCTCGTGCGCTCTCGATGAGCGCGGGGTTGGTCGGGCCCAGGTTTGATCCCGACGACCCTGAAGACTTGTCCGCGTTGAACGAGGTGTAAGGAACCGGAGTGGTCGCGGAGGGGCGGCCCCAGAAATACTTGGGGAGGCTGAACTCCTGTCCGATCAGAGACGAGCCCACGATCTTTCCCTCGCGTGCGATCAGGGAGCCGTTGGCTCTTTCAGGAAACACGGCCTGGGCGATGCCGGTTACCGTGAGGGGGTAGAGCACGCCGGTGATCAGCGTGAGCAGGATGAAGAGGACGATCGCGGGACGGAGTTGCGAGAGCACGGGGCGGACTCCTTAGGGAAGTAGGCCGAGCAGGGCGTCGATGCCCTTGATCCCGATGAAGGGCGAGACGATTCCGCCGAGCCCGTAGATAAGCAGGTTGTTGCGGAGCAGGACGGACGCTTCCACGGCCTTGTACGTGACGCCGCGGAGCGCGAGCGGGATCAGGGCAACGATGATCAGCGCGTTGAAGATGACCGCGGAAAGAATCGCGGTCGTCGGGTTCAGGCGCATGATGTTGAGGGCGTCGAGCTGCGGATACGTCGAGGCGAACGCGACGGGGATGATCGCGAAGTACTTGGCCACGTCGTTCGCGATTGAGAACGTCGTGAGCGCTCCGCGGGTCATGAGCAGTTGCTTTCCGATCTGCACGACCTCGATGAGCTTGGTGGGATTCGAGTCCAGGTCCACCATGTTGCCGGCCTCCTTGGCCGCCTGGGTGCCGGTGTTCATCGCCACCGCCACGTCCGCCTGGGCGAGGGCTGGGGCGTCGTTGG
>CAYNSB010000032.1:0-46963 GCA_964399625.1 uncultured Phycisphaeraceae bacterium | reverse complement strand
CTCTTAATCAGCGGGTCGAAGGTTCGAGTCCTTCGGGGGGCACTTTCATCGCCTGGGTGGCCGGCAAACACGGTCAACCTTCGGGATCAGCGGTTCGCGCTCTGATGCGATCTCGGTCCAATCCCATGCCGCGGGATCTGGGAGAGTGCCGGGGACTCAGCGATGAACAAATGGGCGACTCGAGATAGCGAGATAGGCCCATCGCTGGGGAGCGCTGCCGCATGTCGGCAAGGGCGGTTCGAGCTCTCTGAAGTTGGCATCGGCTCGCGCATCGCGGACTGGCGCGACGGCAGCCGCGCGATTTGAGAGAATCAGCGCGTGTGCTAGTTCCGGCCCTGGGGATGGCACTGGTAGCACGCCGAACTCACCCACTGGTACCCCGACACGCCCGAGTGGTGGTTGTTGGTCGTCGTCTGCGTGTGGCATCCCGTGCAGGAGAACACGGCGTAATTGCTGGGCGTGGTGTGGCACTGAACGCACGACACCGCGTGCGGCCCGCTGGTGATCGGGAACTGCGTGTGGTTGAACGTCGCGCCCTGCCAACTCGTCGTGGTGTGGCAGGCGGCGCACGTCGTGGGGAATCCCGCCGAGGAGTGGTTGGGGTTGGTCGTCGCGTTGAACTGAGACAGATGGCACGAGGCGCAGTCCGTTGACAGCCCGGTGTACACGCCACCCGTGTGGCACTGGGTGCACGAGAGTCCGGCGTGCCCGCCCGTGAGTGGGAATCCCGCCGAGTGGTTGAACGTTGCGCCCTGCCAGGAGTTGGTGTTGTGGCACTGGTTGCACGTCGTCGAGAAGCCCGAGGCCGCGTGGTTGGGATTCGTCGTCGCGTTGTACTGCGGCATGTGGCAGGAGTCGCACGCCGTGGAGAGCCCCGTGTACACTCCGCCCGTGTGGCAGGCGCTGCACGAGTGCCCCGCGTGCCCGCCCGTGAGTGGGAACGCCGAGGGGTGCGCGAAGCGCGCGAGGTGCCAGTCCGTGGGCGTGTGGCAGCGCTGGCAGTCGTTGACCCAGCCCTGGGCGGCGTGGTCGGGCGTCTTGGCGCGGGCCAGGTCCGCGGCGTGGCATGTCAGGCAATCGGAATCCGCGCCGGAGTAGTTGCCCACCTGCGCTCCCGGGTGGCAACGGAAGCAGCCGGTGCCCGCGTGCGCGCCGATGAGCGGGAATCGAGTCCGATTGTGGCGGGCGATCGCCTCGGTCGGCGTCCATGTGCTCTCGTTGTGGCAGTCCACGCACGCGTGACCCAGCTGCCCGCGATGCGGGTCCTCGTGGCATCCCGCGCACCCGCGCGCGGCGAACGTTCCTGCCGGTCCCCGGTCGTTGTGGCACAGGAGGCAGGCGACCTTCGTGTGCGCTCCCTGGAGCGCCACGCCGGTCATCTTCTCATGGTCAAATGCGAAGTCGGCCTTGATCGAGGTCCACGTCTTGCCCTCGTGGCACATGGAGCAGTCGGCGGGGAACGAGTCGTGGGCTACCACCGGGCCGTACGTGGGATTCCAGCCCTGGCGCGGGCCGGAGAAGATGCTCGTGCACGCCAGGAGCGCGCCCACGAGCGCCACGCCCAGGAGCGTGTGCAGCCCCGCCGATCCGTGCCCCTTGGATGTGCGTGTGTCGCTCATGGGTGACCTCAGAATCGGTACTCGATGTAGGCCCCGAGGGAGTACGCGTCCTCGTTGTCGCCGAACGCGTGGTCGAGCGTCGCGCTGTACGACCACTGGTTGACCTGCCAGTTGATCCCGCCCCGGATCGTGTGCCGCACCTGGTGCTCATCGCCCGAGATGAGCCCCTTGGTCGTGTACTGGTACAACTCGTACCCCACGAAGCCCTGCACATCGCCGGAGGTCGGGCGCAGCTCGACGCGGAATCCCTGGCCGTCGATCGTCGTGCCCTGGTTGTAGAAGACCTCGGTGCGTAGCGACGCGGAGAGATCGAAGACACGGTTCACGTCGACGCCCGCGTCTCCGCCCACGCCGTCTCCGCGATGGTCGCTGTAGTACCGAGCGCGCCCCGTGAGGCGGACGTCCTTGGCCACCTCGCGCCACGCGGACCCCTCGAGACGATCCACGCGTCCGTCCCGGATCAGTTCCACGGGCGCGAACAGGAACTCGTCTCGCTTGAGGCTGGGCCAGGTGTACCGCGAGTACGACACCGAGGCGCCCCAGGTCTTGTCCGGCGAGTACCGCGCCTGGAGCCAGCCCTGCGTGAGCTGGATGCCCGCGGACTTGGCGGGATCGCCCGACCCGTAGATGTCCGCGGTGAACGAGCCGTAGACCCACCATTCCTTGGTCGGGTTCCACGTTGCGCGCCCGATGACCGCGTCGCGGTCCGGGGCGCCCTCGTGCCAGGTCTTGAGAACGCCGAGCGTCCCCGTGAACGTGCGGTCCTTCGGGTTGTCGTACTGCACGAAGGCGTGGAAGCCCGCGTCCTTGCCCCAGTGCTCCTCCGGGAACGGCTGCGGGTACACACCGCCGCCCGCGCCGATCGCCAGCCCGCTCTCCAGAAGCAGCGCACCCTCGACGCCATCGACGCGCCCGACCTCGGGCATGTAGTACGAGGTGAAGCGCCCGACCTCGGCGCGATACGACGAGTACTGCTCGCCGCCCTGCACGTACGAGGCTCGGTGCAGGATCAGGTCGGTCTTGGACTCGCCCGAGGAATCCACGACGCTCGCGTCGCGCTGATCGACCTCGCCGTCGAAGAACAGCCCGCCACCCTTGCCGAACGGATTCGTCAGTTGCAGCGACCCGCCCAGGCGTGCGAGCAGGTAGCCGTTGTCGCGCCCGTTGCCGCGGTCCCATGTGTATTGCAGCTGCGAGTAGACACGCCCATGGAACTGCGAAGGGCGTTCGCTCGCGGGCTTGGCGTACGCGGGCGCCAGCAGCGGCGTGTCCGCGGATCGCGGCCCTTCCTGGCGTGTCCACGGCGCGTGCGCGGGGACGGGCCTGGGCTCTGCGCCCTTGGGATCGGGCTTGCCCTCCTCCTTCGGAGGCGCGGTCGCCTCGGGAACGTCCACCTCGCCCTCGCTTCCCACCTGCGGAATCGGCGATCCCTCGGGGAGCTCCACGCGGGCGCTCGACGACGACACGTCCGCGATCACCGCGTCGATCGGCGCCCCGCTCGCTGGGAACAGACGGATGTGCAGCCCCGGCGTCAGCCCGGCGCGCCGGCCCTGATCCAGGTACACGCTCTGCCCGGACACGGACGTGATGCGCACACGCAGCGGTTCGCCCGCGAGCGCGGCGCCCGCGGCACACGCCAACGCCGCCGCGGCGGCAAGGACTCGAGAGCGCCTCATGGCTTGCTCCTCTGGCCCCCGGAGAGCGCCTTGGGATCGTGGCAATCCTGGCACGACGTGCCCAGCGGGCGGAACCGAACCACGCTCTGCCCCGGCGCCACGTTCACGGCCCGATGGCACGCCGCGCACTCCAGGCTCGCGTGCTGCGCATCGAGCGCGAAGCGGGAATCTCGCTGATGGTCGAACGTCGTCCGCGAGAACGATTGGGTCTCGCTGTGGCAGCGGGCGCAGTCGGTGGCCCCGGCCCGCGCAAACTGCCCCGCGTGCGGGTCCGCGTGGCACGCGTCGCACCGCGTGGGAGCCGTGGCGAGCGTGCGGCCCGAGGCGTCCGGACGATCACGCCGCGCGTGGCAGTCCGTGCACCTGGCGACGGCGTGCGCGCCCTTGAGGGGGTAGCCCGTCCACAGCGCGTGGTCGGCGCCGCCCCACGAGATCGTGTCGAACGATGAGGTCGAGTGGCAGCGGGCGCACCCCGCGCGCCCGTCCACGAGCGCGGGCTTGCCGGCGCGATCGAACGCCCCCTGGTGCACGTCCGTGTGGCACGAGACGCACTCGCTGGGCGTGGGAACGAACCGCATGCCCTCGGGCGTCCTTGCGTGGCAGCGATCGCAACCCACGGCCATGTGCGCGCCGGTCAGCGGGAAGGCGCTCACCGCGTGGTGCTTGGCGTCGAAAGTGCTGGGCTTGAAGTGGGCCCCCGCGTGGCACTCGGCGCAGCGGCCCTCCGTGATTCCCGCGTCGAACTGCCCGTGGTGCGCATCCTGGTGGCACGAAGCGCACGAGTCGGCCGAGCGCCCGGGGAAGGCCCGTGCAAAGACGACTTGCCGCGTGTCCGCTTCGTCGGCCGAGGCCATCGCGGGGCGCGCGTGGCAGTCCGCGCACGCGGCCCTCTCGTGGGGCGAGGACAGCGCGAACCCTGTCGCTCGGTGCAGGTCGGCCGTCATCAGCGCGTCGGGAGAACGAAAGGTCTTGTGAGCCGGCTCGTGGCACCCGATGCACGAGATCCGGCCCGAGGCGGCGCCCAGCTCGCGCGCGAACGCGGCCAGCGTCGCTGGCGCGTGGGGCGACGTGTGGCAATCGGCGCACGCCCGTGCCGGCAGCGGCGTCCGTTGCAACGAGGCGACCGATCGCTCGCCCGATTTCTCGTGGCAGCTCTTGCACGCGACCGCGGCGTGGCTGCCCGTGAGCGGAAAGGCCGGCGTGTGCCTGAAGTTGGCGGCGCGATCGAAGGGCTCGCCCGTGCCGTGGCAGGAGGCGCAGTCGGTGCCCAGCGTGCCCTGGTGCGCGTCCTCGTGGCACGCGGCGCAAGCGCGGGCCTGCGGGTGGCTTGAGAGCGACGCCAGCACGCTCGTGGCGCCGCTGGCGGCATGGCACCGCTCGCACGCGACGCGCGCGTGCACACCCTCGAGGGCGAAAGCGGTCGTGTGGGTGAAACCCGGTGCCTCTTTGAAGTCATGGGCCTGCCCGTGGCAGGAGGCGCAGTCGCCGCCGAACGAGCCTTTGTGAGAGTCCTCGTGGCACGTCGCGCACGCCTGGGAGAGGCCGAGGAAGCGCTTCTGCCCCTTCTGCAACTGGGCGGCGTACGCGTTGGCGTGGCACCGCTCGCAGGCCAGCCTCGCGTGCGCGCCCTCGAGCGCAAAGGCCTCGGCGTGCTGATGGGCGTACTTGGAAGGATCGGGGACGTTCGCCGCCTCGAAGCTCCGTTGGGACACGAGCTCGACGCTCGACCCCGAGTGCTCCCGGTGGCAGGAGGCGCACTCACGGGCCGACTCACGCCCGAGCGAGCCGTGCAGGCCCTTGCCCGTCGCGATCTGGCGGTCGACATCCTGGTGGCACGCGGCGCACGCGCCGGGCATGTCCGCGGGGCTTGCGCCGTGGCACGCGGCGCACCCCGTGCGCTCGCTCGACGATCCCTGGCCCTGGAGGGACGCGATCGCAAGGTGGGTGGGATGGAGCGGGCCGGGCGAGCGCGCGTGTCCCCACTCCCAGACCACGACCGACGCGACGCCCAAGAGCGAGACCGCGCCCAGGGCCCAGCGGAGGGCTTTCATCGGCGCACCTCCTCGAGCGGGGCGGACCAGTCCAGGCTCAGCGACGCGTAGCGCACCGCGGTGAGAATGTGCGCGATGCCCAGCAGCACGAGCAGGAGCCCGAGCCACCGGTGGAAGTAGCGCCACGAGCTGAGCACGGCGCGGATCTCCTCGTAGTGCGTGACGAGCAGGGTCAGGCGGTACGCGCGCCGCGCCAGCGCCAGCATCCGGCGCACTTCGCGATCGGGGATGCCCTCCCTCGCCCCGACCTCGCGCAGGCGAGCCATGCCCCGGCGGAGGCGGAACTGCCCGCGCACGAGCACGCCGATGCGGGCGAGCAGCCCCGGGCGCCAGCGTCCTTCCTGGGCCAGGTGCTCGATGTGCTCACGCACGAGCGCGCCAAAGCCCCGACCCTCGCGATCCCAGTCCGCGCTCACCGACGCGAGCTGCGCACGAAGGTCATCGATGTTCGCCTCCGTGCCGTTGGCCGCACGCGGAACGAACGCGTAGAGGTACCGCCCGATCGAGCCCGTCGCGACCACGATCAGGAGCGCCAGCAGCGAGTGCCCGCCGAGCGTGGGGCGCATCGAGAATCCCGCGTGGAGCAGCACGAAGAGCAGCGCGAGGATGCCCGTGAACACGTGCGAGCCCATCCATGCCCGCAGCGTGCCCGGCATCCACGACCCCAGACGCGGCGCGCGCCGCACGAGATACGCCAGGTTGAACACGAACAGAGCGCACGCGCCGACGCCGAAGGACAGGCCCACAGGCCCGCCCGGACGCAGCGCGCGATGCAACGGCGAAGCCGCCCGCGCGATCGTCTCCACGCCGTAGTACGAGCGGAACCACAGGGCCCACGCGCTGAGCACGCCCGCGCCCAGGAACGCCAGCACCAGCGCCCGCAGCAGACCCGTGCCACGCTCGACGGCCTCGGGGGGTGCCGGGCGGTCCTTGGGGTCGAACGACACTCCCGCACGTTCCAGCAGCGCGAACGGCGCCTCGCCCCCGGCGAAGATGAACACGTCGTCGTTGGGCAGTTCGTGCGTGGAGCCGTCCTTGAGCTGGAGGACGACCCGGCGCGCCGTGATCTCGCGCGCGTGGCTCTCGAACAGCACACGCACCCGCCCCTCGTGCATCGCCCGCGCGATGCGTGCCTCGTTGCGGGACTTGAGCCGCGAGAACGCGCCCCTTCGGTACGACAGCGTCACCTCGTTGCCCGGCTGCTCGGCCAGCCCGAGCGCCGCCTCGATCGCGGAGTCGCCGCCGCCCACCACCAGCACCTTCCGATCGCGGTAGGACTCGGCGTCGATCAGGCTGTACGCGACCTTGGCGAGTTCCTCGCCGGGCACGCCCAGACGGCGAGGCGATCCCCGCCGCCCCAGCGCCAGGCACACCGTCCGCGCACGGATCGGCCCCGCGCTCGTCCGGGCCAGGAACGTTCCGTCGGGCTCGCGCACGACGCCGTCGAGCTTCACGCCCGTGCGCAGCGAGAGCCGCTGTTCGCGGACGACGCTCTCCCACAGCCCGACCAGGTCTTCCTTGGAGTATGTGGACTCTCGCAAGCGTCCGTGCAGCGGCAGGTCCACGGGCTGGGTCATCACCAGCTTGCGGCGCGGATACGCGGCGACCGTGCCCCCCAGGCGCGATTCCTGGTCGATCGTCAGCGATCGGAGCCCGAGTTCCTTCAAGCGAAGCGAGCACGCGAGCCCGGCCGGCCCGGCGCCCACGACGAGCGCATCGAGCACGGGGTCGTCGTCCTCCGCCTCCTCGTGCCCGCCGACGGCGACCGCGACTCGGGCGTCCACGGGTCGGCGTGCCACGTGCCGTGCGGCCGCGTTGGCGACCGCGACACCCTGCGTCACTGCCGTCCGGATCAGCGCGAAGCCGGTGATCTCACCCGCGAGGAAGAGACCGGGAACGCGCACCGCCTCAAAGTCCTCGTTCAGTGCGGGCAGATCGCGCCGCGAGCGAAGGTCGCCCAGCGTGAGCGCGATCGCGCCCGTCGGGCATGCGGCGGCGCACTGCCCGTGTCCCACGCACCGCGAGCCGTGCAGCACGACCGCCTGCCCGTGCAGCAGCCCGAGCACGCCCTCCTCCGGGCATGCGTGCACGCACGCCCCGCAACCGATGCAGTGCGACAGATCGATCTCGGGATGGAGCAGGCGGGCCTCGTGGCTGCCACGCTCGCGCGCCAGGTCCAGCTCGGCACGGCTCTGCGCGTCGCGTTGCACCTGGGCCCGGCGCATTGCCACAACGAGCACCGCAACGCCCAGCACCAGGACCGGAGCGAACGCGAGCACCCATGCGGGCTGGTGGAGCACGTCCAGGAGCGCCATTGGTCTGAGATATCGGCCCGCGCGTGAAAGCGGTTTCTTTGATCCTCTTTCGGCCACCAAGATGGGGGTGTTCGCCTGAGATCCGTGCCTGCGCCAGATCCGTTCTCAGGGGTCGCGTCCGATAGCGCGCGGCGGCATGACACAAAGGGCTGGCTTCGGCAACGTCCTAACTCTGCGTCGCGCACCACTCTCGCCAGCACCGACGGATCGCCCCGCCGAATCGTCGGGCGTACGCCTTGCCGTCGCACAGCGCAGAGGCGTGCACGCGCCCTCTCAGTTCTGCGCGCGTGCGTGCGAGCGCCGCGCGATCCCTCGCGAGGCGTGCGGCGATCGAGACGTACTCGTCCTCGTTCCGCGCAATCCATCCCTCGCTTCCGTCGAATCCCGCGGCGCTCAGCAGAGACACGCCCACTCGCGACGCGTGCGTTGTGCCCGCCATCGTCACCACCGGCACGCCCATCCACAGCGACTCGCATGTGGTGGTGGTTCCGGCGTAGGGCATCGGGTCCAGCGAAACGTCAAGGCGCGCATAGCACTCGAGGTGCTCCCGCGTTCCCTTGCCCGGCGGCAAACACTCCACACGCGACGCGTCGCCGCCCGCGCTGGCAAAGCGTGCCGCGGCCTCCTCGCGCGCCTGGGGGTCCTCGTAGTTCAGGCTTTTGAGCAAAAGTCGGGAGCCAGGCACCTCCTGCAGCACGCGTGCCCACAGGCGCAGCGTCCGCTGGCTCAGCTTCTGGCTCGTGTTGAACGAGCCGAACGTGAACCGCGCGTCGCTCGACTCCAGGCAAGGCGACGGCGTGACGCTCGGCGCATCGCCCGGCGCGGTGTAGCACAGGAAGCAGGGATCGAGGCGGAGCAGTCGCTCCGTGGCGAACGCGTCGGCCCCCGGCGCGCCGCCCACACCGGGCGGATCGGTGAGTGAGTCCACCAGGCGATAGTCCACGGCCGCCAGCCCGGTGGTGTGCGGGTACCCGATCGCGGAGATGACCACCGGCGCGGGCTTGTTCACCAGCGCCGCGAGCCGATTCCCCACGCTGTGCCCGCCCAGTTCGATCAGCACGTCGATCTTCTCACGCCGGATCGTCGCGTCGATCTCCGGGTCCGTCTGTCGCGAGATATCCACCCATCGATCGAAGAGCCCGCGCAGGCGCTCTCCCATCGCATCGACTTTCGGGAACGAGTGCAGAGCAATGAACTCCATCCCGGTCCGTTCGCGATGCTCCAGGAGCGCGAGCAGGAAGTACGCGACCGAGTGGACGCGGAAGTCCCCCGAGAGCAGCCCCACGCGGAGAGGTCGCTCCGGGTCCGCGAGGGTCCGCGCGGGCGTGCCGCTCGCTCGGTGCAACTCGCCGTACCTCCGATGCGCCGCGAACACATCCGCCGCCGGGCGGTCCGAGGCGTTGAGCGCCATGAGCAGCGCGTCGTGCGCTCCGACGTTGTCTGGCGCTGCCAGATGCGCCCGTTCGAAGCTCGCCACGGCCTCGTCCGTTCGACCCAGCATCATCTCCGCGAGCCCGAGGTTCGAGTATCCCTCGAACGCGCGCGGATCGAGTTCCACGGCACGCCGCCCCGCCTCGACCGCCCCGCGCAGGTCCGCCGCACGCGTCAGCGCCAGGCTCAGCAGTCCCCACGACGCGGCTACGCGCGGGGCGACTTGCGTCGCCCGGCGCGCGGCGTCCACCGCCTCGCGGAATCGCCCCGCGGACAGGTACGCCTGCGTCAGCGAGATCACGCCGGCCGGGTGCCCGGGGGCCAACTCGCACACGCGCTGCATCGAATAGATCGCCTCGTCGTACCGCCCCGCTTCCTGCAGGAGCAGCGACAGCATCTGGTGCGCCCCGGCGTCTTTGGGCGACGTGCGCACGTGACGGCGCAGCGCGTCGATCCCCGCGTCCAGCCGCCCGCCCCGCGCCATCTCCAGGGCTCGCTGCACCACGGGTGAGAAACCGCCCATCGCCGCTCCCTCCGCGCTCAGGAGCGCGATGCGCACCACGTTCGCCAGCACTCGCGCAGGGCCGCGTAGAACCGCCCGGCGTACGCGGCCTCGTCGCACAGGGGCGAGCGACGCACCTGCTCGCGAAGCCCACTGCGGATCGTCGCCAGGCGGGTCCGATCGCTCGCGAGCTCGCTCGCCACGCGCACGAACTCGTCGGGCGTGCGCACCGCCCACTCGGGGTGGCCCACGTTGGTCAGCAGCGACAGGCCCACCCGCGACGCGTGCGACTCGCCCACGAGCGACACCACCGGCACGCCCATCCACAAGGCCTCGCACGTGGTGGTCGTGCCGTGGTAGGGGATCACGTCCAGCGCCACATCGATCTGCCCGTACCGTGCCAGGTGCTCCCGCGTCGTGGGCACCGACCCAACGCCCCGCACGCGCGACCCCGACACGCCGCACGCCTCGAACCGCGAGCGGATCCGGGACATCACCGCCGGATCGTCCAGGGGCGCTCCGCGCAGCACGAACACTGACGACGGCACCGCGCTGAGCACGCGGCTCCAGAGCGCGATCGCCTCGTTCGAGAGTTTGTACAACGCATTGAATGATGCAAACGTGATCGGCGCATCTCTCGACGTGCTGCTCGGCGGCGCGGCCACGTCCGGGGCGTCCGTTGGCGGGCGATAGCACAGGAAGCACGGGTCGAGGCGCAGCAGGCGCTCCGTCGCGAACGCCTCGGCGCCCGGAGGATCGGTCAGCGAATCCACCACGCGGTAGTCCACCGCGGGCACGCCCGTCGTGTGCGGGTACCCGATCGCCGTGACGATCAGCGGGGCCGGCTTGCCCAGAAGCCCCGGCAGGCGATTGCCCGCGCTGTGCCCGCCCAGCTCCAGCAGCACGTCGATCCGCTCGGCGCGGATCCGCGCGTCGAGTTGCATCGGCGCCAGACGAACGACGTCGATGTAGGAATCGCCCATGTCGCGAAGGCGCTGGCGCGTCTGGTCCTCGGCGTGGATGTCCGACGCGAACATGTGCACGCTCCATCGCTCGCGATCGCGATGGCGCAGCAGCGGCTCGAGGAAGAACGCCACCGAGTGCGTGTGGAAATCGCTCGACAGGATGCCCAGGCGCAGCGGACGCTCGGGTTCCGCGGGGGTCGCCGCGGGGCGCACGCTCGGGTCCGCCTTGTAGAGCATCCCGAAGCGTCGATGGGACTCGAAAACCGCGCGCCGGTCCGCGGTGACGTAGTTGAGCCCGATGAGCATCATCGAGTGGAGCGTCGTGCTCTGCGGGCACGCGCTGTGCCCGTCCACGAGGAGGCGCATCGCTTCCTCGGGGCGTCCGCTCTCCAGCAGCGAGAGGGCCGTGTTCTGATGGGCCTCGGGCGATCGGGGCACGAGCTGGATCGCGCGCCGTCCCGCGACCACCGACTCGTCGTACCGGCGCGCGTACGCGTAGCCCATGCACAGCCCGAGGTACGCGGGCGCGTAGGTCGGGTCGGCCTCCACGGCGCGGTTCCACGCGGCGATCGCCTCGTCGTACCGCTTGAGCTGCACGAGCGCGTTGGCGAGGTTGTTGAGCACGCCCGTTGCACGCGGGTGCTTCATGAGCGCGCGCTCGAGGTGGTACACCGCCTGGTCGATGCGCCCGCTGAGCAGGTACGCCTGCCCCAGCAGCTGGTTCACGTTCGCGTTGTCCGCGTCGCGCTGCAGCATGCGGCGCAGGTCCGCGATGGCCTCATCGCACCGACCGCTCTGGATCTGCGCCAGGGCGCGCTGCAGGGCGGGGTCGGGCGCGCGGGTCATGCGTCTGCCTCCCGCACGCGGGTCAGATGCCCTTGCCCGCCGAACGCGCCAGACGCACCTTCTCGCGGGCCAGGGCCGCCGCCCGCTGGTTCTGCTCAAGCGAGGTCTGGCGAGCCGCGGGCGTCTCCCCGCTCGCCTTCTTGCCGGTGGCAGCGCTCAACTCTGCCTGCGCCTCGCCCAGGTTCAACGACTCGACGGGGATCGCCCGCCCAGCGAGGATCGTCAGGCGGTTGTCCACCATCTGGGCGAACCCGTCCTGCACCAGGTACGAACGCTCGCCGCCGGCCGAGCCGCTCTTGTCGGGGAACTCCAGACGCAACTCCCCAAGCCCCAGCTTGGCGACGATCGGCGCCCGGTTGGCCAGCACGCCAAAGAGCCCGTCCCACGCGGGCACGGAGGCGTACGTCACCGCCTCGTCAAGAAGCTTGGCGGTGGGGGTGATCAGCCGGCATTGAAAGGTCTTCGTCGCCACGATCGTCTCCGGGGAACACGACGCGTCCGTCGGGGCGCGCCAGGGGATTGCTCAAGGACGCGATGATAGGCTCTGCGTCCATGAACCTCCGCGCCTGGACCACGCTCGCGCTCCTGCTCGTGCTCGTCGGCGTGATCGCCGCGCTGCGCCTGCGGGCGGGCTCGGGTGGATGGGACTGGCCGCCCACGCACGACTATTGGATGCTCCGCCTGGATCGGCTGCTGGCGGGGGTTGTCGTCGGGCTCTCCCTCGCCCTCGCCGGGGCGCTCCTGCAGACCCTGCTGCGCAACCCGCTCGCCTCGCCCGACATCATCGGCGTCAACGCGGGAGCAGGGCTGTGCGTCATGATCTGGACCTACGCCGCGTGGCTGGGCACCGGGCGGCTCCTGGGCACGCCGGGGTACCACACGCTGCTGGGGGGCGTGTCGATCGGCGCGACGGTGCTCGGCTCGCTCGGGGCGCTGGCGGCGGTGTACGCGCTCTCGCAGCGCCGAGGCCTGCTCGAGCCCATCGCGCTCGTGCTCGTGGGCGTGATGGTCAGCGTGATCGCCGGCGCCGCGACGATGCTCATCCGCGACCTCATGCCCGATCGCGGCGAGGTGATCGCGCGATGGATGTCCGGCTCGCTGGGCGACGACGCGGACCCGGTCGCGGTGGGCGTGACGGGTGGGCTTGCGCTGCTGGCGCTTGTCGTCTGCATTGCCTTCGCGCGCACGCTCGATCTGCTCTCGCTCTCGGACGATGAGGCCCGCTCGCTGGGCGTCCATGTGCCGCGCGTCCGTGTGCTGATCTTCGTCGCGACCGGCATTCTCTCGGCCGGGGCGGTGGTGATCGCCGGGCCCATCGGCTTCGTCGGGCTCGTGTGCCCACACGTGGCGCGCTTGCTGGTGGGGGCGGGGCATCGGGCGATGCTCCCGGCGGCCGGGCTGCTGGGCGTCGCGCTCGTGGTCGGTGCGGACGTGCTGGTGCGCTCGTTGCAACTGCCCTCGGGGCGCCTGCCCATCGGCGTGCTGACGGCGATCATCGGCGGGCCGGTGTTCCTGCTGCTGCTCCGGCGCGAACGCTCGATCGAATGACTCAGGCGTTGCGCGAGAGCATGTAGAGCCCGCCCAGGCACCCGGCGGTGATGAGCCACATCAGCAGCAGCGACGACACGAAGTACGGGAACACGCACAGCGCGACGCCCGTGAGCAGTGGCACGGGGCGGGCCTGCTTCTTGCCGTAGATGAACAGCGTCATGCCCACGAGGCCGATGAAGAGCGCGGAGAAAATGCCCAAAGGGGTGAGGGACATGGCGATTTTCTGGAGCGTGGACCGGCCCGATGGGCTTCGGCCAAATCGGGCCCCGCCATGACCCCAGCGGTGGTTATGCTGGACGCATGCACCCCTCCCTGTTCGTCTTTGTCGTCACGCTCGGCGCGTTGCTCGCCGGCGCGGTCGTGCTGCACGCGATTCCCAAGCTGGGCCCGCTCGGGCGGCGGGTGTCGTCGAGCCTGTGCGTGGCCCCGTGGCTGGACCTGCCCATCACGTACTTCACGATCGCGCCGCTTGTGTTTGGGCCGGTGTGGGCAGCCTGGGGCGGATTCGGCGCGGCGGTGGGGGCGCAGGTCGTCGCGGTGGTGCTGTGGGGCTGGGCGCACGAGGCCGCCCACATGGAGAGCTGGCGCGGGCCGCGCATCGTCAAGACGCTGAACCGCATCCACGGGCGCTGGCGGAACCACGCGGCGGTATGGGCGACGGGGCTGGTCGTGCCGCTGTTCTGGTTCGTGCGCCTGGCGCAGATCGTCGTGTACCCCATGCTCGTCGTGCTGGTGCGCTTCCCGCGCTATCGCACCGGCGACTGGGTGAACGTGTCGCGACAGAAGTTCTCCGGGCTCGTCGGGCACGACCTGATCTGGTGCCTGTACTGCGACTGGATGACCGGCGTGTGGTCGCTGGGCACGGAGATGCTGCGGAACGTGGAGAGCTTCTGGTGCCCGATCAAGTTCGCCTCGGGCAAGAAGTGCGACAACTGCAAGATCGACTTCCCGGATATCGAGGGCGGATGGGTGCCGGCGGACGCGACCATCGCCGACGCCGCGAGGGTGGTGGAGGAGAAGTTCAAGGATGGACAGAAGGGATGGTTCGGGCACCCGGTGCGGCTGACGGTGAAGGGGAAGGAGGCGGGTGGGGAGGCGTGAAGCTCGATCTTGAGCGGAACCCGACCACCGCGGATCGCGCATCTGTCTTGCGCATGGGCCGAGTGCTGGGCGATCTTGTTCGTCCTGGGGCCATGATCCTCAAGGCCGGGCTGTTCCTCGTCATCGTCGCGCTGGTGGGAGCGCTGCTCGTGGCCCGGCCCGAGCCCCTTCAAGGCCGGGCGTGGACTCTCGCGTTGTACATGCTGGGGGCGTGGTCCTTCGCTCGCGCGTACTACTTCGCGTTCTACGTGATCGAGCGGTATTGCGATCCAACGTTTCGATACGCGGGCGTGTGGTCCGCGGTGCGATGGGTCTTGATGCGGAAACGGTGACGCTTCCGGGTTGAGCTCCTGGGGGCCATCAGTCGTCGCGGCGTTTGAGGATGGCGCGGCGCTTCTTGCTCGCGGCGCGCTTGCGGCGTTTGCGAGTCTGCGCGGACAGCTTGCTCATCAGGCTTTGATTCCAGCCCAGGGTGAGCCGGTCAGTGTTCATCTCGCCGCGCCGCATGGTGCGGAATTCAAGTCGCTCGGCTGGGAGTGCGGGGCGGTTGGACGCACGCAGCGCAGGGGGCTGGCCGCCCCCTGCAACCCCTTCTTCAAGCAAAGGCACCCCTCGCTTGCGCTTCGGGCTTGTTTATGTATCGGTCTGGAGGCCGGCGCCACCAAGAAGCACCGACCGCTTAAAGCAGCGATCGGTGGCACGGATCAGTTGGACCAGATGCGATGTTGTCGTCGAGTCTGCGACAGCGGGAGTTCGGGTACGATTGCTCTGCCCTCCAGCCCGTACTGTGACGATCGAAGCGAGCGTGTTTTGGCGCCGGACTCCGTCGAGATGCGATCATCGATTTACACACCACTTCGATCGCTTTGCATCGTGGCCGCGATTGTTGTGTCGTGGGTTCACGCAGGGTGCGTAAGCAATCGTCTTCCGCCCGAGTATCGCAACGCACAAGTCGTTTCCTGGGGCTCAGAGTACGAGTCGCTGGTCGCGGAAGGAAAGGTCAGCCACTTCGATTGGATCACACGCAGCGACCCGAATGCTCCGATCGTGTACATCTTGTACAGACCCGGCTCGGATGCCTACTACATCTTGAAGTACCCAGCAGATGTTTCGGAGAGCGTGGACATCAGAATTGAGGCTGACTTGCAAATGGGAAAGTGGCTCATCGACACCAAGGACAATCCGGTCTTTGACGACTACTTGCGGCAACATCAGAATGCCAAGTAGAACTTATCGCCGGCGTCCCGAGCGGAGCCATGCCATCGCGATGATCGCTGCCGCGCCGGCGAGCGTGATCAGGATGTAGTCGAGCAGCGTGCTCAAAGGTTCCCGCGCTTCTCCTGCTCGATCTCCAGCGACTCGAACAGGGCCTTGAAGTTGCCCTTGCCGAAGGACTGGGAGCCGCGTCGGCAGATGATCTCGAAGAAGAGCGTCGGGCGGTCCTGCAGCGGCTTGGTGAAGAGCTGCAGGAGGTAGCCCTCGTCGTCCGCGTCCACGAGGATGCCCAGGTCGCGGATCTTCTGGTGATCTTCCTTGACGGGCTGGTGCCCGCTCTTGGTGAGCATGGTGTTCACGCGGTCCCAGACGCGCTCGTAGTAGGTCTGCGGGATGGTGAGGAAGTCCACGCCGCGCGAGCGGAGCGCCGCGATGGAGTGGAGCTCGTCGTCGGTGCGGAGGGCGAGGTGCTGCACGCCGGGCGTGTGGTGGTGCCAGTCGAGGTACTCCTCGATCTGGGACTTTTTCTTGCCCTCGGCGGGCTCGTTGATGGGCATCTTGAGGAGGCCCGAGCCCGAGGCCATGACCTTGGACATGAGCGCGGAGTACTCGGTGGAGATGTCCTTGTCGTCGAAGTGCTTGAAGAGTTTGAACTCGAGGACGTTCTCGTACCACTTGACCCAGTAGTTCATCTTGCCCAGCTCGACGTTGCCGACGAGGTGGTCCACGTACTTGAGCCCGCAGGGGTTGGCCTTGTTGTAGTCGTTGACGGAGAGCCCGGTGATCTTCTTGAACTTGGGGGCGAAGGCGCCGCCCTGCTTGAGCCGCGTGAGCTCGTACTGCCCGGTGCGCGAGACGAAGGTGTGGACGACGCGCCCGTAGGTGCGGATGGTCGCGGTGGTGACCGAGCCGTGGGCATCGGAGATGGTGCGTGGCTCGGCGGCGGAGAGGGCGCCGTTGGCGATGGCGCGCTCGTAGGCCTTCTCGGCGTCGAAGACGGTGAACGCGACGTCCTTGACGCCGTCGCCGTAGAGCGCGACCTCGAGTGAGGAGGGATGCTCGGCGGTGAGGCCGGACGTCATGAGGAGTCGGATGTTGCCCTGGGTGAGGAGGTAGTGCGCGGCGTCGCGCGAGGCGGTGGTGAGGTCGGACATCTGGTCGATCGTGAAGCCGAAGCAGTTGGCGTAGAAGAAGGCGGCCTGCTTGGCGTTGCCCACGTAGAAGCGGACGTGATCGACATCGATGAGTTGGAGCGGGTCCGTGGCGGTCTTGGTGTGAGCGGCCGGGGCCTTGGAGATCGTGGTCATGGTGTGGCTCCGTGGCGCGAGGTGGAGTTCGTGTGGTCGGACGTCGCGCCGGTGTGCGGAGTATATGGGTCGATACCGAACAGAAGGCTGGTGTTGCGGATGCGCCGTGTTTGCCGATTCTTCATGTGCGTCTATACTCGCGTCCATCCGATTCGAGCGGTCTGCTGAGTCGGAGCGTGGGGCCTGAGAACGCACGCGGAGTTGCGGCGTTGGACGGGCGGCGTTGGAAGCGTGCGTCATGGACACCAGCATCGAGCGATTGCGCGTGGGCCCGTACCGGCTGGTGCGGCCTCTTGATGGCGGCGTGGTCGCCGAGCGGTGGATGGCGCTGAACGAACAGACATTGTCGACGCACCTGGCGTACCGGTTCCTGCTCAAGGACGAGCGTGCCGAGAGCCGGCGGTTCATGGCGGCGCTGGAGTCGATCGGAGGCCTGAAGCATCCGCATCTGCTCCCGATCGAGCAGTTCGCGCTGGGCGGGGCGAGCGCGCCCGGGGCGTGGGTCGTGACGCCGTTCACGGGGAATCTCGAGGGCGTGGTGACGCTGGCGTCGCTTCTGTCGGCGAAGGGCGGGCGGATGCCCGCGAGCGAGGCCGAGCGTGCCATCGCGCAGTTGCTGGAGGTTTCCGAGTTCGCGCACGAGTGCGGGCATGTGCACGGCGAGATCCGCGCCGACGAGGTGCTGGTCGATCCGCGCGGCAGCCTGTCCGTGGAGTTCTACGGCTTCCGGCGTCGGATGCTTGGCATGCTCGATCGCGCGGCCCCCGAGGCGATGCGCGACGAGGTTCGATCGATCGCGGCGATCGCGTACCGACTGATCACGGGGCTGGACGCGGACGAGCCGCGCATCAGCGCGACGCGCCTGGTGGCTCGTCTGGACCCTCGGTGGGACGAGTGGTTCGACGCGGGGCTGGATCCGCTGGGCGGATACTCCTCGGCGGGCGAGGCTTCGGCGATGCTGCCGGGCTCCCGGCGCGAGCTGGACCTTGGCCTGAGGGCCGGCCCGACGCGCATGGGCCCGGTGCGCACGGTGATTCACCGCGTGCGGCGCGCGCTTCGGGTGGATTGAGCGCGGCACGAGCCCGGCGCGTTCGAGCCTTCCAGCAACAACGCATTCGAGGACGCCGCGCTATCGCGGCGGGTCATTGGTCGGCATTGGGTCGGTTGACGGAGAGTCGGGCGGCGCCGCGGCCTCGGCGGGGTCGGGCTCCAGGGCGGCCGGGCCCAGTGCCGTCGCGATCTCATCCAGGCGCTTGAGTTCCTCGCTCGTGAGCGCGCGGGCGAAGCGGGAGCGCACGAGGCGTGCGATCGCGGCGGCGTTCTGGTCGGCGGCGCACGCCTCGAGCGCCCGGAGCCACTCCGAGGGCGTGGCTTCGAGCGCGACGGCGGCGGGGAGTTGGTTCGATCGGAGCAGCGCGAGCAGGCGCAGGCGTGTGGCTCGATCGCTCTCGGCGGAGGTGGCGAGCACCGGCACCGCGTCCAGAGCGACGAGCGCCAGGTCCGGCGCCCGAAGGGCGAGCCTGGTTTCGGCAAGCAAGAGCAGCGCCGAGGCGATGGACTGTGCCTCCGCGAGCGGGCGCGCGGGCCCGCGCTGGGGGCCGTGCTGGGTCAGCGGGGCGAGGAGGCTCTGGCGCGACTCGGGCGAACGATCCCGATCGCTGGCGATGTTGAGCAAATCGGGCACGGCGAGGGCGGCGGCGGCACGCTCCAAGCCCGCGGCGCGATCCCCCGGTGAGCGCGCCGGCAACGCCTCAAGGGCGCGATAGGTGGTGATGGTGATGGGGGCGGTCAGCGCGGCATCGATGGACGGGAGGAAGAGGGACGGGTCGTCGCGTGCCACGCCGAGGATGCGCGAGAGGAACTCGGGGCGGTGCGCCAGGGCGCTTGCGGCGGCGACGCGGGCGGAGCCAGGCGGGGTGTCCAGGAGCGCAGCGATGCGGGCGCGGTCCTGGTCGTTGCCGAGCTCGGCCAAGAGACGCAGGGCCGGCGCGGATAGCGTGGCACAGGGCTGCTTGGCGAGGGCCTCGAGCGCGGCGGCCTTGTGCTCGGGCGTGTCCAGGAGTCCGGCGTCCGCGCACGCGGCGATGGCCGCACCGGCGGGGCCCGGCGCGCGGGTCATCCAAGCGACCGCCGCATCACGCACGGTCGGCGAGGGCGATCGTTCGAGGGCGCGAAGGAGCTCGGCGGCGACGCGCGGCTCGCGCTCGCGCTGGAGGGCGGCCTCCAGTCGGGGCGTGTCCAGGGGAGATGGCATGAGCGCCAGAAGGGCCGCGGCTCGGGCGCGAACGGCGCTCTCCGGGGCTTCGATCAGCCGCGCGATCGCGGGCGAGACGGAGGCATCCGGGCGGGCGCCGTCGGAGAGTTCGCGGGTGACGATGTCGAGCGCCGTGTCGCGGAGCGCGGGCTCGGGGGCGGCGAGAAGCTCGGCCAGAAGCGCGGCGCGGAGCGGGGCGGCCGACGCGAGGTAGAGTCGGCGGTATCCGTCGCCAGCAAGATTGCGCAGGCGGGCGAGCTCCAGCTGCTGGACGGCGCGCTGGTCGAGCAGCGACTGGGCGATCTCGCGTTGGTAGGACGCGGGATCGAGCTTGGACATGGAGGCGAGCCACGCGCCCCACTTGGCGGCATCGGCGCCCCAATCGGCGTGCCCGGCGAGGCGCGAGAGGGCAAGGCCCGCGGCCTCCTGGGTCTGCGGCGGGTGGGCGGGGCCGAGCCGCTCGACGAGGGCTCTCGCGGCGTCGAGAGTTCCCAGCGCCGCGATCGCAAGCAGGGCTTGCGGCAGTCGCTCGGGCGTGCACTCGGCAGCGTAATCGAGGAGCGAGGGGAGCAGGTCAGGCGGGGGCGAGGCGGTGGTCGCCACGGCCTCGAGCAGGATCGAGGCGAGCTCGGGGTCCGAGGGCTGTGGCTTGGCGCCGGCGCGGATGAGCGTCGCGAGATTCGCGAGCTGCTCCCGGTCGCTGGATCGGAGGATGGACTTGGCCGCGGCAAGACGCTCGGCCCGCGGGATGGCGGCGTCCGCGACGGCGGCGGGCTGGGCGTTGGCGACCGCGAGAGGAGCGCAGCAATCGACCGCCGGCAGGGGGGCGAGCAGCAGAATGAAAGACAAGGCGTGGGTACGGCCGAGAATGTGCGTGGTCGAACGGTTCGGCTCTGGTCGTGCGTGTGGCGTCATGATCGGATCGGGTCCGTCGATGGGTTGATCGTAGAGTGATCGGGCGTGGCGACGGGGGTGCTGCAGGATTACAGTTGGCATCGGCGACACGGAGGGGGTTCTGCCCCGGCTGGTGGGATTGAACGGGAGAGGCGTGCATGGACGACTGGACCGACGCCGAGCTGCACGTGGAACGGGCCCACGACTTCTACGAAGCGGGTCGATGGGAGGACGCCGAGGCCGAGCTTCGGCGGGCGCTGGCGGTTCGTCCGCAGGAGCCCGAGTGGCATTTCAATCTTGGTCTGACGCTCGAGGCGGCGGGGCGTTCGCGTGAGGCGTCCGAATCGTTTGCGCGGGCGGCGGAGCTCGTTCCCGAGGATGGTCAGCCGGCGCTGATGGCCGGGCGGTGCCTGCTGGACGCGGGCGATGCGCCGGGCTCGGTGGCGTGGTTCGAGCGCGCCGAGCGTGCCGACGCGGGGCTCGTGATGTGCTACGTGCACCGCATCGAGGCGTACGCGCGGATGGGTCTGCACGAGCAGGCCGAGACGATGTTCTATCTGTCGCAGCAGCGTGACGCCCGGAACGCGGACGCGCTGGTGGCGATGGCGGATTCCCTGCTGGCGCGCGGGCTGCACGAGAAGGCGATCTGGTGTCTGAAGGAGGCGACGGAGGTATCGCCCGAGATGGAGGGCGTGAGCGCTCGCCTGGCGGAGGCGTACGCGGCGACTGGGCGGCACGAGCGCGCCCGCCAGTTGTACCTCCGCGAACTTCGCCGGAACCCCGGGGACATCGGCACGCTCCTGGACCTTGGGACGCTGCTCGTGGAGATGAATCGGGAGCAGGAGGCGTCGGAGAAGTTCCGGCGCGTCCTCGAGCTCGACCCCGAGGAGGTCGACGCGCATTTCGAGTTGGCGCGCCTCGCCGAGCGGCAAGGGGATTCGGCCGAGGCGATCCGTCAGTTCGACGTGGTGCACCGCCTGGACCCGGACTTTCCCGGCGTGCGACGCAGGCTCGCCTCGCTGCTCATGGACCGCGGCACGCGTGACCCGCGTCGCGCGGAGGATCTCCTGGCGCGCGAGCTTGCGCGATTCGAGGTCGAGCCCGAGCGGTTCGAGGCGGGGGCTCTTGAGGAACTGGGCGAACTGCTTCTTGATACCGGGCGTGCGGAGGAAGCGTCGGCGGTGTTTCGCCGCTGGGTCGAGCTCGCGCCCGAGCACGCGCGGGCGCACCACCTCCTGAGCGTGTCGCTGCTCGAGCGCGGGGACCTGGAGCGCGGGCGCGAGGCGGCGCTGCGGGCGCTGGCGCTCGATGAACGCCTGGTCGCGGCGATGCACAATCTGGCGATCGCGAGCCTGCGCGAGCGGAAGTGGCGCCGGGCGCGGAAGTGGCTCGCGCGGGCGCGTGCGGTCGATCCGGACGACGCGTCGCTTCGCCGGCTGAGTTACGCGATCTATTGGCACGCGGTGCGCGGGGCGCTGGGGCGCCTACTTCGCCTGTGAGCGGAGGGCGAGCAGGCGTGCAGCCTCGTCGACGTCCTTGTCGCCGCGCCCCGAAAGATTGATCACCAGGTGCTGATCGGAGTGCATGGCGGCCGCGCGCCGGACGCCCTCGGCGATGGCGTGGGCGGTCTCCAGGGCGGGGATGATGCCCTCGGCGCGTGCGAGCAATTGGAAGGCGTCCAGGGCCTGGGTGTCCGTGATCGAGGTGTACTGGACGCGCCCGGTGTCCTTCCAGTAGGCGTGCTCCGGCCCGACGCCGGGGTAATCCAGCCCCGCGGAGCATGAGTGCACGCTGGCGGTCTGCCCGAAGGGGTCCTGCAGGACGTAGCTCAGAGAGCCGTGGAGGATGCCCGGCGAGCCCTGCGAGATGCTCGCCGCGTGCTGCCCTGGCGCGGGGGAGTGCCCGCCGGCCTCGACGCCGATGAGCTGGACCTGGGCGTCATCCACGAAGGGATAGAACGCGCCCGCGGCGTTTGAGCCTCCGCCAACGCAGGCCACGATCGCGTCCGGGAGGCGTCCGAGGCTCTGCGTCGCCTGGGCCTTGAGCTCGCGTCCGATGACGGACTGGAAGTCGCGCACGATCATGGGGAAGGGGTGCGGGCCCACGACCGACCCGATGATGTAGTGCGTGTGCGCCACGGAGCCCTGCCAGTCGCGCATGGCCTCGTTGGTGGCGTCCTTGAGCGTGCGCGAGCCCGAGTCGACCTCCACCACGCGCGCTCCCATGATCCGCATGCGGATGACGTTGAGGCGCTGGCGCCGGACGTCCTCCGAGCCCATGTAGACATCGCACGTGAGCCCGAGCTGCGCGGCGGCGGTGGCGCTGGCGACGCCGTGCTGCCCCGCGCCGGTCTCGGCGATGATGCGTTTCTTGCCCATGCGCCGGGTGAGCAGGCCCTGCCCGAGTGTGTTGTTGATCTTGTGCGCGCCGGTGTGGCAGAGGTCCTCGCGCTTGAGCCAGATGTTCGCCGCCTGTCCCGAGGGCGAGTGCGCGCGGGCGTGAGACGTGAGGTTTCGCGCCTCGAACAAAGCCGTCGGGCGTCCCACGAATCGGCGGAGCAGATGGTCGAGCTCGGCCCAAAACTGCGGATCGGACTTGGCGCGGGAGTATTCGTCCTCGAGCTGGGCGAGGGCGGGCATGAGGGTTTCGGGGACGTACTTGCCGCCATACGCGCCGAAACGGCCTTGGGGCGTCGGGACAGTGGAGAGAGTGGTCACCCCAAAGCCTAGGAACTGTGCGAGCGGATGGAGAGGTTCGGGCCGGGGGCGCGGGTGAATGGGCCGATGCCGCTGCGTGCCCTGCGAACACGCTCACGCCCGTGCCAGGGCGCGGTTCACGGCTCCGCGGGCGAGAATCTCCGCGGCGTCGTACAGAGGGAGCGAGCAGTTCGCGGACGTGACGACAAGCGGGATCTCGCTGGACGCGAGGATCACGGCCTCAGCGCCGCGATCGGCAAGGTGCGCGACGATCGAAAGAACCTTGGCCCGGGAAGATTCCTGCACCGAGCCGTAGATCAGTTCGTTGAGGATGATGCTGTCGAGCTCTTCGGCGTCGAGCGGAATGGGGACGACGACCTTCGCGCCCTTTAGGCCCAGGTGCGTCTGGTACGTCGAGGCCATCGTGACCCAGCGCGTGCCGAGGATGCCCACAGTCTTTCGCGAGTCGGCGACCACGGCGTGCGCGACGAGCTCGGGCATGGTGAGCCACGGAATGGGCGAGCCCGCCTCGGCGAGGTGGATCGCGTGCTGAACGGCGTTGTCAGGAGAGAGACAGAACGACGCGCCGCACGACGCAAGATGACGAGCGGACTTCTGGAGCAGCTCGGCGACGCCGTGCCAGTCGCCGGAGCGCACGGCATCGATGTACTTGGCGAGGGGCTCGTTGTGGAGAGAAACGAGCGGGTGGTCGTGCGGATCGGACGCGAAGCGTTTGGCTTGTCGGAAGATCTCGCGATAGAAGAGCGCGGCGCCCTCGGGCGAGACGGCGGCGATGCCGATGTGCTTGGTCACGCGGGAAGGGTAGAACGCACGGAGGGACGGATGGAAGGCCCTTGCCGACTCCTCCCCCGGCCCACCTTCCCCGGGGGGGCACGATACGGTTGAGCATGGGCGATGCGTTCGAGATCCTGGGGATGCCGCGGCGTTTCGGCGTGGGGGCCGATGAGGTCGAGCGGGCGTACCTGTCGCGGGTGGCCGGCGCGCACCCGGACGTGGTTGGTGGGGATGACGAGTCGGCGAGGCGGATGGCGGAGTTGAACGAGGCCAAGCGGGCGCTGCTGGACGACGAGCGCCGCGCCAACGTGCTGCTGGCGTCGCTGGGCGGTGCGAGCGCCGACGCGGACAAGACCCTGCCGCCCGGATTTCTTATGGAGATGATGGACGTGCGGGAGCGGATGGACGCCGAGGTCGGCGCCGTGCCCGCCCAGTCGCAGGAGCGCGCGGCGGGGGTGGCGCGATGGAGGGGCTGGGGGCGGGAGCGGCGGGCCGAGGCGATCGGCGAGGTCCGAGCGCTGTTTGAGCGAGCGGCGAGCGCCTCGGGCGCGGAGCGGAGCGGCGTGCTCCGGGAGATACGGGTGCAATTGAACGCGTGGCGTTACATTGAGCGGCTTCTGGAGCAGGTGGGATCGGCGGGGCCGATGTAGGGGGCGAGGAGCCGCGCTCGAATGACGCTCACGGACCTGATGCTGGTCGTGTTGCTGCCCGTGCTGGCGGTGGTGTCGGCGTTCTGCTCGGCGTCGGAGACGGCGCTGTTCAGCCTCACACACTCGGATCGCCTTCGCCTGCGCCGGACGGCGCCGGGCACGGAGCGGGTGGTGGCGGGGCTGCTCGCGCGCCCACGCCGGCTGCTGCTGGCGGTGCTGCTGCTGACGAACGTGGCGAACGTGACGTACTTCGTGGTGTCGGCGGTGCTGGAGCGCCGCATCGAGAGCCACGCGTTGTCGATCGGCGTGAACATCGCGGCGCTGCTGGTGCTGATCCTCATCGCGGACCTCCTGCCCAAACTGCTGGCGCGCCGGCAGCGGGTCCGGGCGGCGAGGATCCTGGCGCGTCCGCTGCTGGCGTGCGTGGCGGTGGCGTCGCCGGTGGTTGGTTTCCTCGAGCGATGGGTGATCCTGCCGATGGTGCGCCTGGTTCGGCCCTCCAGCGGCGCGCGAGGGTCGCTCGATCCCGAGGAACTCGCGGCAGCGCTGGCGCTCGCGGGTGAGTCCGGCGAGATCCGCGACGATGAGGAGCAACTCCTGGGCGACGTCGTGGACCTTGGGCAGGAGCGGGTGCGCGACGTCATGACGCCCCGTGTTTCCGTCCAGTGGATCGATTCGACGGGCGGATCGGCCGCGGCGATGGAGGTAGTGGCGCGGGCCCGTCGGGAGCGGCTCCCAGTGTTCGCGGGCTCCATGGACAACCCGCCGCAGGGTTGGCTCGATGTTCGCACGTACCTTCGTTTGGCGATGGTCGCAGGGAACGATGCCCGAAAGGCGGAGGCAGCCCTGCGTGCGGCGACTCGGGCGGCGGTGATCGTGCCCGAGCGTGCAAGGCTCGATCGCGCGTTCGAGATCCTGCGTGAGAAGGGCGAGACGGGGGCGCTGGCGGTGGACGAGTTCGGCGCGTTCGTGGGGATCCTCGCGATGTCCGACGTGGTGCGGCGTTTGTCGGCGCCCGTCCGGCGCGCGGCGCTGCTGGTGCCCGGCGCGAGCGGAGAGCGCGCGGTGGTGCGCGCCAGCGACCGCAGCTGGAGCGTCAGCGGGCGCCTGCCGCTGAGCGTGCTGGGCGAGTTTCTGGGCGGATCCGTGGGATCGCACGGCGACGGGAGCGCGAGCACGATCGCGGGGCTCATGATGCAGAGGCTCGGGCGCCTGCCGCGCGCGGGCGATGTGGTGGTGCTGGGGGAGTTGGACGCGATCGTGCGCGAGGTGAGCGGGCGCGCCGTGGCGCGCGTGGAGCTCACGCTCCGAACGCCGGGGGCGGGGGTGGCCCGATGAGCATGGGCTGGAGCGAGATCGGGTGGTGGGCACTGCTGGTCGGCGGTCTTGCCGGCACGGCAATGTACAGCGGCGTTGAGACGGGTGTGTACTGCCTGAACCGGGTGCGATTGCGCCTGCGCGCGGCGCACGGCCCTCGGAGGGAGTCGGCCCGGATCATCTCGCGCGAGCTCGAGCATCCCGAGCGCATGCTGGGCGCGAACCTGATCGCGAACCTGGTGTGCGGGGACATGGCCGCGACCGCCGCCTCGCGCCTGCTGGCGAACGCGGGATACTCGGACTGGTTCATCATCCTGGCGAACGTGGCGGTGTTCACGCCGGTCTTCTTCGTGCTCGTGGAGAGCGTGCCCAAGGAACTGTTCCGGATCGAGGCGGACCGGGCGACCTACCGATTCGCGTGGGTGCTCCCGCTCACGCGGTGGGTGCTCACGGCGCTGCTGGTGCTGCCGCTTGTTCGCGCGCTGACGGCGGCAGCGGCGCGACTGGTGGGCGGCGAGCGGGAGGTCGGGCTGGAGCGGAGCGCGATCGAGCGAGTCGCCAGCCTCGTGCGCGATTCGGCGGGGAGCGGCGCGGTGTCCGAGGCGCAGGCGGGGCTGGTGGATCGGGCGCTGCGGTTCCAGCGCGGGATGGTGGGCGAAGAGATGGTGCCGTGGAGCGACGTGCACACCGTGGGCGAGGATGCGACGCTCGGGCAGCTCCGCGAGGCGATCGAACGCTCGGGCGAGGCGTACGTGCCCGTGCTGTCGGGGCGCGGCGGGCGGAGCGCTTCGGTCGTCGGCGTGGTGTGGCACGCGGACGCGATCCTGCGTGCCGGGCAGAGCGTGCGGAGCATGGTCGTGGCGCCCGCGCGCGTGACGCCGCGCACGCCGCTGCCCGAGGCGATCGCTCGGCTCAAAGGCGCGGCGGCGCCGGTGGCGATCGTCGAGGAGGGCGAGCGGGCGGTGGGGCTGGTGACGATGGATGACCTGGTCGGCCCGCTCGTGGGCAGGGAGGACTGAGCATGCAGGCGTCGTTCGAGCGTGCCAACGCCCCGGGGCGGAAGGCGTGGGGGATGGGGCTCTTCGCGGTGTGCGTGGCGCTGTTCGCGGTGTTTCTCGCAAGGTCGCAGCGCACGGCGCCGATTCCGACTCTCTTTAGCAAGGACGCGACACTGGAGTCGGCGTTGGCCGCGAGCGCGGGCGATGGCAAGCCCGTGCTCGCGTTCTTCACGGCGGACTGGTGCGGGCCGTGCCAGACGTTCAAGCGTGGGGCACTGTCGGACGCGGGCGTGGAGCGGCTCGCGCGCGAGCGGACGCACCCTGTGTACGTGGATTGCACGCGTGCGAACTCCGGGGATCCGGGCGTGATCGCGGTGGCACAGCGATATGGCATACGAGCGTTTCCGACGCTGGTGCTGCTCAGGGGAGAGGAGCAGGTGGCGCGGATCGAGGGCGCCATGGCGGCGACGGAGCTGACCGCGTGGTTGGAGCGTGGAACCCAGACGCGGTGATGCGAAGCGCGGACGGCGCGATGAAGGGACGAGTCGCACGCACTAGAATCACGCATGGTGAAGGCGATCGTCATTCGGGCGGCGGGAACGAACTGCGACGCGGAGATGGTGCGGGGCTTCTCGCGGGCCGGCGCGCGCGTGGAGCTCGTCCATCTCGATCGCCTGTGCGAGCGGCCCGCGACCCTCGACGCGTTCGACCTGATCGGCTTCCCGGGCGGGTTCAGTTATGGGGACGACATCGCGTCCGGGCGCATCTTCGCGATGCGCGTGCGCGAGCGCTTGTGGGGGGCGCTCGAGCGCGCGATCGATCGCGGCGTGGTGATGATCGGCGCGTGCAACGGCTTCCAGACGATGGTGCAGGTGGGGCTGCTGCCGGGCCCGAGTGCGGGCGAGGCGTGGCCCAAGGGTGCGCCGCCGGCCCAGAGCGTGGCGCTGTCGGACAACATCGGCGGACGGTTCGTGGACCGGTGGGTGGGCGTGCGCGTCGAGCGCGAGTGCGTGTGGACGCGCGGGCTCAATGAACTGGCGGCGGAGATCCAGGGCGCGAGTCGAGGCGAGGTGTCGGCGGCCGATGTCATGGTTCTGCCCGCGGCGCACGGCGAGGGTCGATTGGTCGCGGCGTCGAGCGCGGTCCTGGACTCGCTGCAGCGCGGCGGGCACGTCGCACTGCGATACACGGACAACTACAACGGGTCGCAGGACGCGATCGCGGGGCTTTGCGATGCGAGCGGGCGGATCTTCGGATTGATGCCGCATCCGGAGCGGTACCTCGATTGGACGCGGCATCCGTACTGGACGCGACTGCCCGAGCGGGTGAGAACGCTCGAGACGCCGGGCATGCGGATGTTCCGCGGCGCGGTGGAGGCGGCGCGGAGCGTCGGGGTGTGAGGCCTTTGTGATCGATGGCGTCGAGCGGGGAGTGCCGACTCGCGATCGCCGTGGGTGCGATCGGCTAATCGCCAGTGTGGCACTTCTCAAATGGCATGCGTTGTTCGGAATTGGCGTGGCAACACCTAGCATCTACCAATGGCTCCCAAGCCCCGAGTTCTGGTCGCGATGTCGGGCGGGGTGGATTCGTCCGTCGCGGCCGCCCTGCTCAAGCGCGAGGGGTACGACGTCGTCGGGTGCTTCATGCGCCTGGGATCGCCCGGAGAATCGCTCGATGAACTGACGCCGGGCGATGAGGCGTGCGAGGCGCCACGGACAGGAAAGATCAAGATCGGGCACCAGGGATGCTGCTCGATCAATGACGCGGCCGACGCGCGCGCCGTGGCGGCGCAGCTGGACATTCCGTTCTACGTGTGCAACTTCAAGAAGGAGTTCTCGCGCATCATCGACTACTTCGTGGACGAGTACGCCAACGGGCGTACGCCCAACCCGTGCGTGCGCTGCAACGACTGGCTGAAGTTCGGAAAGCTGCACGAGTACGCCGGGCAGATCGGGGCGGAGTTCGTCGCGTCGGGGCACTACGCGAGAGTGGAAGAGAAGGACGGCGCCCCGCGGCTGATGCGGGGTCTCGATCGCGACAAGGACCAGTCGTACGTGCTCTTCGGCGTGCCGCGAGCATCGCTCTCGCGGATGCTGCTGCCGATCGGCGCCATGGAGAAGTCCCGCGTGCGTGAGCTGGCGCGCGAGTTCGGGCTGCCCGTGCACAACAAGCCGGACTCGCAGGAGATCTGCTTCGTGCCCGACAACGACTATGCGGGGCTGGTGGAGCGCCGACGCCCCGAACTCGCCGCGGCGGGGGAGATCCGCGATGAGAGCGGGCGCGTCGTGGGGGCGCACGGCGGGCAGCATCGGTTCACGATCGGTCAGCGCCGCGGGCTCTCGCTGTCGCTGGGCTATCCGGTGTACGTGGTGGGAAAGGACGTCGCGCGCAACTCGGTGACCGTCGGCCCGCGCGAGAAGCTGATGGTGCAGGCGTGCCGCGTGGGCGAGGCGAACTGGCTGTGCAATGAGGTGGAGTTCGCCCAGTGGCGCACGGCGTGGGTGAAGTACCGGTACAACACCGATGCGGTTCGCGGGCGCGTGTGTGTGGTGGAGGCATCCGAGGCCGCGACGACGCCGTCGGGAAGGACGGGGCGATTCGAGGTGGAGTTCGATCAGCCGCAGAGCGCCGTCGCGCCGGGCCAGGCGCTGGTCGTCTACGGCGGCAGCGAGGGCGAGTTGGTGCTGGGAGGCGGCTGGATCGAAGGGGTGCGTGGGCCGGCACAGTGAGCCGCGATGTTCGCAAGAAGGAAGGGTCCGGAACGTGTTCTCTGGGGCCCTGAACTGGGGGAATGTGCGCCACGGCTTGATGGAGTGGATCGTGGGGCCGATGAGATGCGGCCGGCATTGTGCCGGCACTTGGAGCATCTCCCATGACGAAGGCTTCTTCCTTGATCGCGCTGATGGTCGGACTCTGCGGGCTGGGCGTGAGTGTGCTGGCGGGCGAGCCGCCGGCGTCGCACGGCAAGCCCGAGCCCAAGAGCGAGGCGAAGGCGCCCGCAAAGAGCGAGCCCAAGAACGAAGCCAAGACCGAGGGCAAGAGCGACGCGAAGGCGCCCAAGGGCGACGCGAAGACCGAACCCAAGGCCGAGAGCAAGCGCGACGAGAGGAGCGACTCCAGGAACGAGGCCAAGGGCGAATCCAAGAGCGAGGGCAAGGCCGCGGCTCCCAAGCCCGTCGATGCGCCCGCGACCGCGGACACCGCGCTGGACTCGCTGCGGAAGGGCAACGAGCGCTGGGCCGAAGGACGGGTCACGAATCCGAACATCGATAGCGCTCGCCGCGCGATGCTGGCGGATCAGGGGCAGCATCCCTTCGCGACGATCCTGACGTGCGCCGACTCGCGCGTGCCGGCGGAGCGTCTGTTCGACCAGGGCGTCGGCGACATCTTCGTGGTGCGCGTGGCGGGCAACGTCTCGGCGAGCGCCGAGACGGGAACGATCGAGTACGGGCTGGGGCACCTCAAGACCCCGCTGCTCGTGGTGATGGGGCACACCAAGTGCGGAGCCGTGGCGGCCGCGGCGTCGGGCGCCGAGGTGCACGGCAAGGTCGCGGAACTGGTGGGAGAGATTGCCCCGGCGATCGAGCGGGCCAAGAGGAACAACCCGAGCGCGAGCGGCGATGAGCTGGCACGGATCGGCGTGCGCGAGAATGTGTGGCAGTCGATCTACGACCTCATGAAGTCCAGCGAGGACGTGCGCTCGCTCGTGGAGTCGGGCAAGGTGCGCGTCGTGGGCGCGGTGTACGACATCGCCTCGGGCAAGGTCGAGTGGATGGGCGAGCACCCCTGGCAGAAGGAGATCCTGCAGGCGCTGGCCCCCGCCAAGGACTCGACGGGGCGCGAGGCGACGGCGCCCGAGCGCGAGTGACGCGTCCTCACAGCCGCTGCTTGCGGAGCATCTCGAACCGGGCGAGCAGCTCGTGCTCGTCCCGATGAACAAAGACGTGGTTGATCGCGTGGAGCCCGAGCCAGACGTAGGGGCTCGACGCCATCGCGGCCTTGACGGGCGAGCGCTCGAGGGGCGTCGTGTCCTCGATGAGCATGACCCTGGGGCGATAGCGCTCGAGGTTGAAGCCGGCCAGGACGTCCGTCTCGGCGCCTTCGACATCGATGACCGCGAAGTCCAGGCGGGCCGGAAGGTCGCCCAGGGCTTCGTCCATCGTCATGCATGGGACGGTGACCGACTTCTGCGTGAACTTGTTGTGCGCGATGAACTGCTGGTGCGCGGCGTCGGACTTGAGATAGGACAGCAGCGAGTCCTCCGGGACCGTCGAGAAGGTCACCTCGCGCGGGGCTCCGGGATGGGACAGCGCGCCGTGCACGACGCGGGAGTGGGGGCGATTGGCGCGGCAGCGCTCGGCCTGCTCCGGGAGCGCCTCGATGAGAACGCCGGTCCAGCCCACGGCCTCGAAGGCGTAGGAGACGCTCAGCGCGACGCCGTCGTTGGCGCCCACCTCGAGGAACGTGCCGTCGAGCGCGCCGTCGAAGAGGTCCCAGAGAAGAACGTCCTCGGCGAACTGCGCGCGGAAAACCACGGGCAGGCGTGGAGCGCGTCCGGCTCGGGTGAGGGCCTGCTCGGCGCGAAGGCCCTTGATCTCGCGCGTGCAGCGCATGAGCTCGCGGTCCATCACCTGGACGTAGCGCTCGAGCTGCTGGAGACGCTGCGCGTCGCCGTAATAGGTCATCGATCGGCCCTCCTGCGCGGGCGTGGCGGGTGCTCGTCGCGGGCGTCGTGGCGTGGGCGCGTGGGCGCGGGGGCCGACTCCTTCTTCATGATGAAGAGGTAGTTGAACCCGCGGAGGAAGAAGTTGCCCTCCTCGGCGGCGCGGCGCCAGTTGCCCTGCTGGAGCTTTTGGTTGTGGCGGACGACGGCGATGATGTCCACCGGCTTGAAGCGCCGGCGCATGATGGAGAAGAGCTCGAAGCCGATCGGCATGAACGTGCCCGCGCCCGATCCGGGCTCGCCGCCCTTTCGCTTCTTCCACGAATCCGAGACGTACAGGGCCATGTAGCGGCGGTCGCGCAGGACGCGGTGCAGCTCGTCGACGACGAGCGTCATGGACTCGTAGTACGCCGAGCCCTTGTCCTCGCCCGAGGCCGAGAGCAGCCCGATGTCGCGCGGATCGTTGGAGTAGTCGATGTGCGTGGAGTACGGCGGATCGATGAAGGCGAAGTCGACGCTCTGGTCCTGGAGCGGCAGCTCGCGCGCGTCGGCGTGCGCGATGTCCGGGCGCGAGGGGGACAGATCGAAGCCCACGCCGCGACGGGAGAGATCCGCGCAAACATCGATGGTGGTCCCCGAGCCGCACATCGGATCGAGGACGATGTCGTTCTCGCGGGTGTAACGCTGCAGGAGCTGCCAGACGACCCAGGAGGGCGTGGCCCCGGCGTAATCCTTGCTGCCCTGCATCGCGAGCTTGGAGCGCGTGGGCGCGCTCGCCCCCGGCGCGAGGTACGCGTCGTAGTGCTGGCTTGGATACTCCCACAGCGTCGTCGTCATGACGCGCAGCGGCGGCTTGCGAAAGTGGGCGCGCGAGCCCTGGGCGTGGGGCGGGCGGCGTGCGGAGTTGTCGGGGCGCGGCGTGGTCATCCCAGGGCCTCGATGACGCGCTGGCGAGCCTCGGCGAGCGGGGCGTTGATCTTGGCGCCCGCGGCGCGGATGTGCCCGCCGCCGCCGAGCCTTCGCGCCACGGCGTTGACGTCCATGGAGTCGGGGCCGTTCTTGGCGCGGAAGGACACCTTGGTGATGTGGGCCGAGCCGGGCGCGGTGGAGTGGTGATCGACGAACGCCTCGGTGAGCAGGATGGAGACCTGCACCGAGCCGATGCCCAGGGAGAGCTCGGAGAAGCCGCCCGTGTCGGTGGGCGCGGCGTGGGTGTCGTGGAAGTCCTGCTGCGTGAGCGAGAGGATCGCGACGCGGTTGTTCTTGATGATGTCCATGGAGGCAAGGGCGCGGGCCATGAGTCGGAGGCGCGCCGGGCGATCGCTCTGCTCGATCAGCTCGTAGAGCGAGGCGTGATCGACGCCGGCCTCCAGCAGCGACGCGGCCCGCCGGAGCACGCCGGGCGTGACGTTGCTGTGGCGGAACCAGCCCGTGTCGGTGGCAAGCCCGAGGTACAGCGGCGTGGCAATGTCCTTGGGCAGTTGGGAGGCGTCCTTCAGTTTGAGGAGGCGGACGCACAGGTCCGTGGCGAGTTCGGCCACGGCCGCCGAGCCGGGATCGATGAGCAGACGATGGGCCACATCGGGATCCCCGTGGCGATGGTGATCGACGACGGCGGCGATGGCGCTGCGTGGGATGAGCCACTCGCGCACGTCATGGAGCTGGGTCCAGGCCCCGGTATCAAGGATGAGCACCGCGTCGGGATCGGGGCGCGGGTCGTGCTCGGCGCGGTCCTTCTCGGTGATCAGGCGGTGCGGGGTCCGCGCCACGAGGGAAGCGAACCAGTCGGGCGCGGGGCCCGCGTACCAGGGCTCGGCCGTGGGGTGGATCGGATTGGGCCTGGCGAGATTGAGCGCTCGCGCGACCGCGAGCGTGGAGCCCGCGGCGTCGCCGTCGGGCTTGACATGGGTGAGGATGACGACCCGCGAGGCGCGGAGCAGCCACGCGGCGAGGTCATCGATCGTGGTATTGGAGGCCCAGGCGGATGGCGGCGCGGGTGGGGGCATTCACGGAGCCTCCGTACGAGCGGTGAGAGTGGCGCGGATGCGGGCGCAGTCGCGGTCCATCTGATCCTTGAGCGCCTCGATCGACGGGAAGCGGACCTGCTCGCGAATCCAGGCGACCAGGCGCAGGCGGAGGGGCCAGTCGTACTCGGGCAGGTCCGGCAGCGGCGACCACGGGGGGTGGGGCGGGTCGCGAGGCACATCGTCGCGGAACAGGAATGCCTCGGCCGTCCGCGCGGGGCTGCTCGTGAACGTGGGCTTGGTGCCGATCGAGAGCGCCGCGGGGAGCGTGCGACCATCGGGCAGATCGGCCCAGGCCGCGTACACGCCGTCGGCCGGAAGGAGCTGACCCGTGCTCAGGTTGGCCGTGGGGAAGCCCAGCTCGCGCCCGCGACGGTCACCTCGAATCACCGTCCCTAGCAGTTCATAGTCGCGGCCCAGGGCCTGCGCGGCGTCGGCGATGCGTCCATGCCCCAGCAGCCAGCGGATGAGCGTGCTGGACACGGGCGCGATGGTGTGGTCCTGCAGCGTGACCTCGACAGTGTCGAGCACGCGGACGCTAAAGCCGTGGCGCGGGGCGAGATCGGCGAGCGTGCGCACGCTGCCGGCGCGGGACTTGCCGAACCGGAAGTCGGCGCCCTCGACGATCGCGATGGGGTGGTGCTGAGCGACGATTCGCGCGACGAAATCCTCGGGCGAGAGCGCGAGCACGTCGGGGGTGGGTTCCAGACGAACGACGTCGTCCGCTCCCGCGTCGCGGAGCAGACGGTCACGCTGGTCGAACCCCGTGAGCAGCGCCGGGGCGGCGGCGGGGCTTAGGACCGTGAGGGGGTGGGGGTCGAAGGAGAGGGCCAAGACCTTGCACGCGGGCCTGCCCGCATCGGCGATCAGGCGTGCGGCGCGGACGAGGGCCTGGTGTCCGAGGTGGACGCCATCGAAGTTGCCGATGGTCACGACCGAGCGGGATGGATCGATGGATGGGGGCAAGGGGGAAAGGTTAGGGGCGTGTGGACCCGTGCGGCTCGCAAGATCGATAGAGTTGATCCCTGAAGGGCAGTCGGGCGTCGATCGGGCGCCTCAGTTGAGCGAGGGTTGCATGGCGCTGTTCAGCCGGAAGGCACCGTCCAAGGCGTCGGTTGTTTCGTCACCCACGGGCGCGACTGCTGTCGTGGCGGCGGGGCACGAGGGGCGGATCCAGACGCTGGGGCGCGAGCTGCTCGATCGGGCCCGCAAGCACAAGACGGGCCTTCTGTCGCGGGAGTTCTACTCCAACGCGCTGATGGAATGGTCCATGAAGGACCCATCCTTCAAGGTGCAGATGTTCCGATTCGTGGACTGCTTCCCCATGCTCAAGGACTCGGAGCAGATCTACGACCACCTGACGGACTACCTGTCCCAGCCCGGCGTGAGCGTGCCGCCCGTGATCGCGACGGCGCTGAAGGCGGGGTCCATCGCCAAGGGTCTGGCCGCTAAGACGATCGCGTCGCAGATCGAGGGCATGGCGGGAAAGTTCATCGCGGGGCAGGACGCGGCGAGCGCGCTCGCAGGGCTGAAGGAGTTGTGGAAGGACGGCATCGCGTTCAGCGTCGACCTCCTGGGCGAGGCGTGCGTGAGCGACGCGGAGGCCGACGAGTACCAGAAGAAGTATCTCGACCTGATCCAGAATCTGCCCGCCGCCGTCGGGGCATGGGGCACGAACGAGCGTCTGGAACGCGACCACCTCGGCGGCATCCCCCGCGTCAACGTCTCGATCAAGGTGTCGAGCCTGTCCGCCCGCTGCGACCCGATCGACACGGAGGGATCGATCAACGACCTGATGAGACGCTTGGTGCCGATCCTCGAGACGGCGCGGGATCGCGGCGTCTTCGTCAACTTCGACATGGAGCAGTTCGCGCTCAAGGACCTGACGATCGAGCTCTTCCAGCGGTGCTGCGAGAAGGTGGACTTCCATGCCGGGCTCGCGATGCAGGCGTACCTGCGCAGCGGCGTGGACGATGCGCACCGCGTGAGCGAGTGGGCCAAGCGCACGGGACGGGTCGTCACGGTGCGCCTGGTCAAGGGCGCGTACTGGGATTACGAGACGATCAAGGCCGAGCAGATGGGATGGCCCTCGCCCGTCTGGGCCAAGAAGCACGAGACGGACGCGTGCTTCGAGCGGATGACGGGGGTCTTCCTGGACGCCGGGGTGAAGGCGAGCGCGGAGGCAACGGCGAAGCTGGGGCCCACGCGCGTCGCCGCGGGAGCCGGCGGGATCAAGCTCGCGCTCGGGTCGCACAACGCTCGATCCATCGCGGCGGCCCTGGCGGGGCTGGAGTCGCGCGGGCTGGCGCGGAACGCCATCGAGCTGCAGATGCTGCACGGAATGGCCGACCAGCTCAAGCACGCCGCGGCGGAGATGGACCTGCGCGTGCGCGAGTACGTGCCGGTGGGCGAGATGATCCCCGGCATGGCGTACCTCGTGCGCCGCTTGCTCGAGAACACGAGCAACGAGAGCTGGCTCAAGGCGGGGTTCCTGGAAGGAGCGGACCCGGCGGTGCTGCTCGCCGACCCCGCGCAGGCATCCGGGCAGCGGGGCGCGAAGGCTTCGAACGAGAACGGCCATGCCTCGCACGCGGTGCCGCCCGAGCTCGCGCTCTCGCAGCCCGAGCGGCACGCGCTGTCGCCCGCGCGAGAGGGCGTGGGCGATGGACGCCCGTTCATGAACGAGTCGATGCGTGATTTCTCGCGGCGCGAGGTGCGCGAGGGGTTCGCGCGAGCGATCGCGGGGGCCAGGGTGCCAGCCCCAGGTCGCGACGGGAGTGTCGAGGACGCGAAGGCCATGGTCGCGCGTGCGAGCGCGATCGCGGGCCAATGGCGCGACTTCGACCCGGCGCGCCGCGCGAAGGTTCTCGTGCGTGCGGCCGCGGCGATGCGTGCACGGCGCGATGAGCTCTCGGGGATCATGGTCCGCGAGGCGGGCAAGACGTGGCGCGAGGCCGACGCGGACACGTGCGAGGCGATCGACTTCTGCGAGTACTACGCGCGCCTCAGCGTCCCGATGTTCGAGCGACGCCGGATGGGCAAGTTCATCGGCGAGCTCGACGAGCAGTGGTACCAGGCCCGGGGCGTGGCCGTGGTGATCTCGCCCTGGAACTTCCCGCTGGCGATCTGCTGCGGCATGACGGCCGCGGCGCTGGTCACAGGAAATCCCGTGATCGTGAAGCCCGCGGAACAGACGCCGGGCATTGCGCGAGCGATGGCGGATGTCCTGGTCGAGGCGTTGCGCGCCGAGGGCGCGCCCGCCGACGCGCTGCAGTACTGCGCGGGCCCCGGCGAGACCGTGGGCGCGGCGCTCGTCCGCGACCCGCGCGTGGCTCTGATCGCCTTCACGGGCTCGCGCGATGTCGGGCTCGACATTCTGCACGCGGCCGCCCCGATGTCGCCGTTCACGCCGGGCGTGGATCGCGCGGCGTACGACGCGTTCGTGCGGGGCGAGCACGCGCACGTGAAGCGGGTCATCTGCGAGATGGGCGGCAAAAACGCCGCCATCATCGACACGTCCGCGGACATCGATGAGGCCGTGCTCGGCGTGCGCCAATCCGCGTTCGGGTTCCAGGGTCAGAAGTGTTCGGCCGCGTCGCGAGTGATCGTCGTCGATCCCGCGGGCGAGCGCGGGCCGGCGATCACGAACTTCCTGCGCCGGTTCGTCGAGGCGACCAAAGCGCTGACGATCGGCGACCCGATGCTGCCGGGGACGGACATCGGCCCGGTGATCGACGCCGAGGCCAAGTCGAAGATCCTGCGGTACGCGGAGCTGGGCACCCGCGAGAGCACGCTGGAACTCGCCATGCGAGTGCCCGACGGTCTCGAGCAGAAGACGGGGCGGCACTACGTCGGGCCGCACATCTTCTCGCGCGTGCGCCCGGAGCACGCGATCTGGCGTGATGAGATCTTCGGGCCGGTGGTGGGAGTGATGCACGCCGCGAGCTTCGACGAGGCGCTCGCGCTGGCCAACGCCTCGCCCTACAAGCTCACGGGCGGCGTGTTCAGCCGAAAGCCCTCGCACCTCGAGCAAGCCAAGCGCGACTTCCGCGTCGGCAATCTCTATCTGAATCGCGGCATCACGGGCGCCCTCGTGGCGCGACAGCCCTTCGGCGGCTTCGGCATGTCGGGCGTGGGGAGCAAGGCCGGCGGAGCGGACTATTTGCTCCAGTTTGTCGAGCCCCGTGCGTGCTCCGAGAACACGCTCCGCCGAGGCTTCGCGCCCGAGTTGTGAATCTGGGTTGACGCCTGACACGCTCGCGAACGAGCGAATGCACGCCTGCTCGCGCGTTGGCGCTGGGATTCTCCACGCGGTGGAGTACGATGAAGTCCCCGGCCCATGACGTCCGGGGCGGACGGGAATTCTCTCGGCCGAACGAGGAAGGGGTTTGCAACATGCGAAGTTCGTGTGGCGTGCTCGCGGCAGCGAGCGGGCTTGTTCTGTCGTCGTTCGCGACGGCAGCGAGCATCGACCTGGGATTCACGCGGGTGGCTCCGGCCAACTCGTCGCTCAATCCTGCGTCGCAGTTCAAGGCCGTGGTCAGCGATGTCTCTGGTCAGCCGAACCAGGTGACGTTTAAGTTCACCAACACCGCGGCGATCTACTGCTCGATCACGGAGATCTACTTCGACAGCCGCGGCACCTCGCCGCTGGCCTCGCTGTTCTCTTCGATCGCGCAGAGCGGCGCGAGCTTTGTTGGCGGCAGCGCGAGCCCCGGGAGCCTGCCCGGCGGGAACAACGTCGGATTCGTGACGAAGTCGTCGTTCAGCGCCGACTCGGGCAGCGGTGGCCCGACGCAGGGGATCGACACTTCTTCCGACTGGGTGCAGCTCAAGTTCTCGCTCGCCAGCGGCAAGACGTTCACCGACGTGCTCTCCGCGATCAACGCGGGTGACCTCCGCCTGGGCCTGCACGTAAAGGCGATCGGCGCGAACAACTTCACCTCCGGCTCCAGCGACTCGTTCGTTTCGGTCGCGGCCGTTCCCCTGCCCCCGGCAGTGTGGGCCGGCGCGGCGATGCTCGGCGGCGTGGCGGCGTTCCGCCGCATGCGTGCCCGGCGCACGTAAACCGCACCGATGTGAAGCATTGATCCACCGGACCCCGGCCCTTTGGCTGGGGTCCGCCTGCTTTTGGACCGCGCCCGTTCGATCGCCGCCTGACGATCAAAAAATCGATGATGGCAGCCAAAGTACGGATCATGTTTGGATAGACACTCCCTCAGCGAATGGCGTGATCGTGTCGCGAATGTGGCACGAATTGGTTGAATTGCGCCGTGAATTCCTCGGCCGATCGCGCCTTTGAGAGTGAATGCGCGAGTTGAGTGACTGGGGATTTCACCCTTGAATCGGAGGCTCGCTGTGGATAAAGTGTCAGTCGCACGGAGAGCCCATTCGGGACTCGGGTGTGGATTGGGATTGAGTTCGTCGGCTGGTGGTGGCCCGCCTCGAAGCGGGAAAGGACGGAGGAGGAAACATGAATTCGTGCGCGCGGGTGCGTGCGGCTGTTCTGGCCGCGGGGTTGGTGTGCGTGTCGACGTCGCAGGGGGCTTCGATCGATCTGAAGTTCGCTCGCGTCGAGCCCTCGAACGCTCCGTGGAATCCGGCGAGCCAGTTCAACGCTCGCGTGAGCGATGTCGCGGGCAACCCTGGGCAGGTCGTGTTCCGCATGACGAACAACGTGGCGGGCATCTACTGCTCGATCACGGAGATCTACTTCGATAGCCACGGCAGCTCTCCGCTGAGCACGCTGCTCTCGCCGGTGAGCAACAGCGCCGGCACGACGTTCGTCGGTGGCGGGGCTTCGCCGGGCAATCTGCCCGGCGGCAACGCGCTGGCCAACGCGTTCACGGCGACGTCGGCGTTCAGCGCCGACTCGGGCAATGGCGGGCCCGTCAAGGGCATCGACTCGGCGTCGGACTGGGTCGACATGACGTTCAACCTCGCCTCGGGCAAGACGTTCGCGGACGTCGTGGCCGCCCTCAATGCGAGCGACCTTCGCCTGGGCCTGCACGTCAAGGCGATCATCGGCGGGCCGGTGGACGGCGGAGACTTCAGCGACTCGTTCGTGAACACGATCACCGCGGTGCCTCTGCCGGCGGCGGCGTGGTCCGGGCTCGGTGTGCTGAGCGGGATCGTCGTGCTGCAATGGCGCCGTCAGCACCGCCGGGTGTGAGGCCTACGCACAATCGGATGGGTCCTGGGAATCGCGTGCCCTGTCACGCCTGGCGTTGGCGCGCCACGCCGCAAGCGTGAGGTACGACCAGAACCCCCACGCGAGCGTCGGACCAATGGCAAAGAGCAGCACGGTGCGTGCGGGCACGAGGTCCTGCTGCGTGCAAGCCAAGGCCGTGAATCCCGCGAGCGCCGCGCCGATGACGGGAACAAGCCACGGGCGCGGGCGTCGCTGGGCCGAGTGCTGAGCAGCCCTTCGCAAGGAGCCGGCGGCGTCCGTTGCGCGCCTCATCAACTTGCGGGCCCAGACGAACTCAGTCGCGAGCAGGGCAAGCCCCCCCAGCGCGACCGCAATCCCGCCTGGGCCGGGCAGCAGGCCGATCGGAATGCTCAGGGCGAGGATGGTGAGGCCGACAACCAGCACGATGGCCCGGCGGGCACGCTTCCACGCCGCCTTGGACGCGGTGTTGAGCGCGGCGAGCGTGGGCGAGCGCTCGCGTTGGCGTGCCAGGGCCGAGGTCGCCAGGAGCGCCAACGCGGTGAGCGGAAGCACGCCCAGCGCGACCCACCGGTTCGCGCCCCGCCCCACGAGCATGGCAATCCCAACGCCCACGGCGAAGCACAGCGAGACGCCCAAGGCGGAGACGGCGTTTGGACGCATTCAGCGGCGAGCGTAGACGCCGCAGCGTGCGGATGTCGGCGCAAGAAAAAGCCCCGACCAACACGGAGTGCGGCCGGGGCTCGGGTGGATAGAACCGCGTTGGTCGGACGCGAGGTCCGCGGATGAACTAGCGACGACGGCGGGCGGCGCCAAGCCCCGCGAGCGCGACGAGCGCCAGCGAGCCCGGAGCGGGAACGGCCGTGATGTTGAGGTTGTCGACGAGGTTGATCCAGCTGCCGTTGGGCGTGTAGGAGCTCTGCGCGCGGTGGGTGATGAAGATCGACTCGCCGGGGTTGAGCGACACGCTCTTGAGATCCACCGCGAAGGTGATGGACTCGGCCGTGTCGTTGTTGGTGGGCTTCGAGGCGGTCCGCGAGAAGAGCACGGACGAGACGCCCAGGGCGCTCGTGCGGCCCACGACGAGGTCCACGATGTTCGCCTGCGCCTTGGCGTTGAGCCCGGTCCACGTGAGCGTGAGCGAGCCCTGGATGGACACCGTGGGGTCGGTCACGTTCGACGGACGCATCCAGCGAACGAGCGGGACCTTGTTGAACTCGTCCACTTGCACGTTGTGCGTAAGGCGGTTGCGGAAGATGGGCGGGTTCACGTCGTTGCCCAGCGCAAACGCGCCGGAGGCACCGCCGAACCACGAGCTATCCCAGATCATGGAAGTCGTGGGCTGGGTGTACCAGGGGTTCGCCGTGCCGAGCCCGCTGTTCGGGGCGGCGACGATCGCCTCGTACTTCCAGATGGGCGTTCCGTTCACGACGGCCGGATTCGAGCCGTCAGCCGCCCAGTTGTCGAATCGGTTCCAGGTGTACCCCGCGCCGAAGCACGGGACCGCCCCCGCGACCGCGATAATCGCGGACGCCGCACGCATGGTGAGCCGCATGATTTCCCTCCGTTCTGCCGTTGTCTAAGGTGCCACGGGTTGGCGCAAAGACCAGCGTGCAGAACGGAAAGTTTGCATATCCGGCAAGGCTTGCCCGGATCCCCGCCCCTCGCGGGACCGGGTGTGTTCCTCGGGTGTGGCGTGCGAGCGCCGCCGGGCCTCGATTATTCGCCCCTGTCGTGCGACCCGAGATGATCGCTCGTATTCGATGGTGAGCCCGACGCCGCGGCCCATCGCAGCTCGATCGCTCCCGGGCGTTCGAGCGCCGCGCGGAGCGTGTTCGACTGCTCGTCGGTCCAATCGCCCGGGATCACCAGCGTCGTGCTGGCGGGCGTGATGATGAGCGGCGCCGCAAGGACCCGCCCATCGACCAGGATCGCGAGGCGTCCGGACCGCCCCGTCGTAAAGGCGCGAAGGCGAGCCGCCGAAGCGTCGTCCAGCGTGAGGGCCACGCCGCGGACGCGCTGGGCGTCGCGCGAGGGCCTGGTCGTGACGATGCGCAGCGCGTCTCCGTTGAGCCCCGCGGCGGGCGACGGGTCGAGCGCCAGCTCGATCCGCGCATCGGCGGCGCGCGCCAGCAGCCCGCGCCGAGCGAGGTAGGCCGAGGGGTCCTTGTCCATCGCCGCGCGGAGCGATTGCGAGTCGGCCCAGGCCGCGGCGTTGGCGATCGCGGCCCAGCGGAGATCGGCGTGGGCCGAGGGCGCCTGCGAGCGCTCGCTGGCGAGGCGGGCGGCGTGATCGGCGGTTCCCGATTCGAGCTGGGCCCGGATCAGGGCGCGATCGTGCGGATCACGCTTGGCGTCGGCGAGAACGCGCAGGTCCGAGACGCCCTGGGGATCTCCCAGGGCCGCAAGCTCCTCGGCCGCGCTCGTCCAGACCTTGCGGGTCCGATCGCTCAGCAGCGGGCGCAGCACGGCGACGGCGCGAGCGTCGTGGCGTCCAAGTGCGCCCAGAGCCCGAATCGCCGCAACGCGCGTGCGTGCGGGGTTGCCCGGGAGCGCGGCCCGCGTGAGCGGCGCGATGGACTCGGGCGACGCGAGACTCTGGAGAGCCTTGATCGCGCCCTGGCGAATGGTGTCGGCGTCGGAGTCGGTCTCCATCGCTTGCGTGAGCACCGACAGGGCCCGGGGATGGTCGAGCGATCCGAGAGCCTCCAGGGCCGCGGCGCGCGATCGCGGCAGCGGCTCGCCCGAGGCGGCAGCGAGTATGGCGTCGGTCAGACGGGCGCGATCGGGGGCGGGCAGGGTCGCGTCGCGGGCAAGCTCGCCCGTCGCCTGCACGAGAGCGAGGCGGACATCCGGGTGCGACACGGCCGCGTTGCAGAGCGTCCACAGGGCTTGTGCGTCGCGACGCTGGCGCAACGCGACGATCGAGGCCGATCGCTCGGCGGGGTGGGCCTTGGCGTCGCGCGCCAGGGCGAGCAGAGCGTCCCGCGCGTCGATGCTCGCCTCCGCGCCCAGGGCGCGGGCCGCCTGGATGCGAGCCGGCACGCTCGGGGCGGCACGCAGGAGCGACAGCCAGCGCGACGCGGGCTGATCGATGCGAAGTCGGGCCGCGACGGAGAGACGCGGGTCGATCGCGACGGCGGAAGGCGGAGCATCGAGCGCGAACATCGCGGTGGTGGATCGCTGCGTGACGCGGACGGGCTCGAGCATCTCGTCCGTTCCGGTGGCGGTGCGGATCCAGACGGGAAGATCGAGCGCGAACGCGGGGGTGTCGCCGTCGATGTGCTGCGTCTGGCGGATGGTAACGACGAGATCCCCGCCGGCGCGGGCGTCGTGCGCCTGCCACTGGACCTTCACATCCAGAGTCGGAACGCCCGGGCGCGTGCACCACTGCGCAAAGAACTGCTCGAGGCTCTCGCCCGAGACTTCCTCCATCACGCGGCGGAAGTCGCCCGTCTCGACCTGCCTGAAATTGAATCGTTCGAGGTACACCCGCACGCCGCGCCAGAAGACGTCGTCCCCCAGGCGCTCGTGGAGCATGTGCAGGACGACGGACCCCTTTGCATATGGGTCAGCGGCCTTCTCGAACACATCGTCGGGATCGTCGTACGCCTTGGACGCCATCGCGGGCTGCCCGGGCGGCGTGTTGGTGTCGTTGGCGAGCACGGCATCGAGATTGGCCTGGATTCCCGCGAGGTAGGAATCGGGCCCCCGACGGGCGCCGTCCCAGACACTCTCGAAGTAGGTCGCGAATCCCTCGTTGAGCCAGATGTGCTCCCAGGACTTGCAGGTAACCAGGTCGCCGAACCATTGGTGCGCGAGCTCGTGCGAGATCAGGTCGTCCGCGTCCTTGTCGCGTCGGGCGATGGGGCTCTGCAGCGCGGCCTCCCACAGCGTCGTCGCGGATGTGTTCTCCATGCCCGAGCTGTCGAAGTTCCAGACGATCGCCTGCGCGTACTGGTCCCACGGATACGCCTGGCCCGTGAGGCGCGAGAAGAGCGCGACCATGTCGGGCGTGCGCGCAAACGTGGCCGCGGCGTCGCCGGCGCGCCCGGGCGGCGCGTAGACGGGCATGGGAACGCGCCCCGCGCCGTTGGTGGCCACATCGACGACATCAAATGCGCCGACGATCAACGACACGAGATACGGCGCGTGGGGCTTGTCTTGAAGCCAGTGGTACGTGACGCGCCCGCCCCTGTCCGTAGGCTCATCGACCTGGCGTCCATTCGAAAGAACGCGGAAGCCCTGGGGCACCGTCGCGATGATCTCGGTCGTGAGGCGCACGTTGGGGAAGTCGTGCATGGGGAACCAGTAGGAGTTCAGCTCCGACTGTCCCTGCGTGTGGATCTGCGGCGGGCGCCCCGGGAACGCGGGATCGGGAAGCGTCCAGTTCAGGCCCTGCGGCGCATCGCTCACCGAGTACGCGGTGATCACGTCGGCGCTCTGCCCCTTGGCGAGCGGCGGATCGAAGCGGATCACCAGCTTGCCCGCGTCGGCGCGGAACGTGACGTGCCGCCCCGGGCTCGTGACAGACTGGATCTCGAGGAGCTTGGCGTCGAGGACGAGCTGCTCGAGGGGAGCGCCAAGCGCCGAGATCGACAGAGTCTGGATCGCCGACAAGCGCGGCGTGGACATGTCCGGGACATCCACGACGAGCTTCATGTGCTTGTACAGGACCTGCGGCGAGCGCGGGTAGTTGAGCAGATCGCGCCCGGTGTCGGGTTCGACGAGCGGGGAGGGGGAGGGCGCGTCCTGGGCGTGCGCGCCAAGCACGAGGGCGACCTGAGTGAGGCAGGCCGCAGCGAGGGCGGAGCGGCGTAGGAGCATGAGCGGGCGTGGCATGGGTGGGGCTCGTGGGGGAGATGGGGGGGCGGATCCGGCCGACGCGTTATGGCTGCGGTTTTTGATCGGCGTGATCCGGCTCCGCCTGTTCCTGAGGGGCCGAAGTGGGCTGCGGATCGTTACCCTTCTTTGTCCCTAACGAATCTTCGAGGGATGTGCGCACGTTCCGGGCGCACGCGACATTCAGGTCCGGATCGAGCCGGACGTTTCTTGGGCGGTGCGCCAGATCGAACGAGGCGCTCTGCGATCGAGCGTCGATCGCCATGCGAACCGTTCGGCGGTCGCCATCCGCATCTTCGACCTCGATCGGCAGTTCAAAGACGTACGCGGGGTTCTTCGCATCGATGCGCTGGGTCTGCTCGATCGTGACGGTGAGCGTGCCGCCGCCCTCGCGCGGACCGGGGCTCGGAGCATCGGCCCACGCGAGGTCGGCCTCGATGCGCGGCAAGCCGGGGCGGGTGACCCACTGGTCGAAGAACTGCTCGAGGGACTGGGCGGAAACCTCCTCGAGCGTTTGTCGGAAGTCGTCGGTCTCAACTTCCTTGAACGCGAAGCGATTGATGTACGTCTGCACGGCACGCTGGAACAGCTCATCGCCCAGGCGGACGCGGAGCATGTGCAGCACGAGCCCGCCCTTGGAGTATGGGTCGTTGGGGCGGATGAACGCATCATCGGGCGCGTTGTACAGGTTGGAGGCCATGGGAGGGAACGCCGGCGCGTAGGTGCGATTCAGCGCCCGCTGCATGCCCAGGAACCGGCGGATGACGCCCAGGTACGCCTTCTTGCGTGCGGCGGGGTTGTCTCCCGCGTCGTGCTCGGCCCAGAGTGCTTCGGCGTAGTTCGCCCAACCCTCGTTGAGCCAGATGTGCTCCCAGGACTTGCAGGTGAGCAGGTCGCCCGTCCATTGGTGGGCCAGTTCATGCGAGATGAGGTCGTCCTGCGTGCCGGGCTTGGCCGTGGCCGGACGCGTGCCCAACGTCGTGGCGGACGTGTTCTCCATGCCGCCCGCCGCGAACCGTCGGACCAGCGCCTGGGAGTACTTGTCCCATGGGTAGGGGTGCCCGAAGTACTCGGAGAAGAAGTAGACCATGTCGGGCGTGCGGGCGAAGACCTTCGCGGCGTTCTGCTCCGTGCCAAAGGGCGTGTAGAGGTAGCAGCGCACGGGCTGGGCGTTCATGTTGAGTGGCGTGGGGCCCGTGGGCGAGAGCCCGACGATGGCGAACTTGCCCACGACCAGCGACACGAGGTAGTTCGCGTGCGGCCGATCCTGCACCCAGTGCCAGGTGGATCGTGGAGTGCCCGAAGGCGACGGAGATCCCAGAACTTTGGAATCCAACCGCCCGTTGGAGGCCACGACATACGCATCGTCCACGGTCACGACTAGTTCCGTCGTGAGGCGTTCGTTGGGAAAGTCATGGCATGGGAACCAGGTGTGGTTCTGGTCGGGCTGGCCCTGGGAGTGGATCTGCGCGGCCTGATTCGTCGGGCTTTGGGCGTCGGCGGTGCCCTGGGTCCAGGTCAGCCCCTTGCCATTGGCATGAGGGAACTCCCCCGAGTACGAGATGACGAATGTCGCCTGCTGGCCGGGCGGGAGCGGCTTGGGGAACGCGATCGTGAGTTTGTCGTTCGCGTGCGTGAAGGCGAGGGGAGTCGCGGAACCGGCCGCCGACGGCTTTGCACCGGACTCGAGCTGGACGCCGGAAATGGAAAGATCCGGGCCCGCATCGAGGACGAGCTCTTTCCTCGCTCGCCCGATGGCCGCGACGGTGAGACGCTCGACCGCCGTGATCTTGGGAACTCCCATGTCGGGGATATCGATCGCCAGGGACATGTGGAGGTGGTCGAAGTGGCGTGGGGGCGGGTAGTGGGCGAGGTCCGCGCCCGTATCGGGGTCGATCCGGGGGTCCTGCGCTCGGGCGGCGGGCGCCAGGATCAGAGCGAGGAGGAGCACGATGCGGAGCGCGATCTGCATGGCGAAGTCTACGGAACCGCTTCCGCCGTGCCGAGGCGTGATCGGACGTGTCGCGCGAGGCTTCGCAAATCCAAAATCGTGTGGAAAGCAGTCCTCACAGGGCCGCGCGACTTGTGGAGTCTTACCAAGGTGTGATACGATGAGACATGCCCTCCTCGCCCGCCACGGATCGGCTTCGCTGGATGGATGACATCGTGGATCAGGAAGATGCCGCCGGCTCGCTGGAGCCGGGTGGTGTCGCGCACCCGCCGTCGCGGATGGACGTGGGCGCCGTCGCAGGCGAGGGCGGACGCGAGGCGGGCACGCCGCACGACGCGCAGGAGCACGAGGAATACGTGCGCGGGCGCCACGGGCGATCGGACCTGCTCGCCGGCGCGGCCGACTCGAGCCATTACAGCGAGTTCTACAGCCCGATCCCCGAGGGGTACCGCAAGGGGTTCCACAAGTACATCTTCGTGCTGGGCACCGTGATGAGCGGGCTGGGCAAGGGCATCTTCGCCAGCAGCGTCGCGAAGATGCTCAAGGACAAGGGCCTCGTCGTCGCGCCGATCAAGATGGAGGGGTACCTGAACATCGATTCGGGCACCCTGAATCCCTACCGCCACGGCGAGGTGTTCGTGCTCGATGACGGCACCGAGTGCGACATGGACCTGGGCACCTACGAGCGCCTGCTCGACCAGGACCTGACCAAGCACAACTTCACGACAGCCGGGCAGGTGTTCCGCGAGGTGCTCGATCGCGAGCGCGAGGGGCGGTACCTCGGGCGGGACGTGCAATGGATCCCGCACGTCACGGGCGAGGTGAAGCGGAAGCTGCGCGAGCTGGCGGCCCATGGCGATGGCAAGAGCGCCGCGGACGTCGTGATCGTCGAGGTGGGCGGGACGGTGGGGGACTACGAGAACGCGTTCTACATCGAGGCGCTGCGGGAACTGGCGTTCGAGGAGGGCGCGGGATCGTCGTGCTTCGTGGCGCTGACGTACGTGATCGAGCCCAAGACGCTGGGCGAGCAGAAATCCAAGGCGGCGCAACTCGGCATCAAGCGGCTCATGGAGGCGGGCGTGCAGCCCCACATGATCGCGTGCCGGGCCAGCAAGCCGGTCAACGAAACGG
>CAYNSB010000031.1:0-47915 GCA_964399625.1 uncultured Phycisphaeraceae bacterium | reverse complement strand
CAAGATCATGGACTACGGGAAGTACAAGTACGAGCTCTCGCAGAAGGCTCGGAAGCAGCGCGCGGCCTCGAAGTCCTCCGAGCTCAAGCAGATCCGCATGGGGCGCTCGGTCAAGATCGACCCGCACGACGTGCAGATCCGAATCGACCAGGCCCGTCGCTTCCTGATGGAGGGGCACAAGGTCCAGATCGCCCAGCGCTTCCGCGGGCGCGAGATGCAGCACCGCGAGCTTGGGCTTGAGCACCTGGCCGAGGCGATCAAGCAGTTGCAGGACATCTGCAAGGTCGAGCAGACGCCGCGCTGGTTTGGCAAGGAGGCGAGCATCCTCCTGGCGCCGGATCGCGTGAAGGTCGAGGCCGCCAAGCGGAAGCTCGAGAAGGAGCGCGCCGAGAAGGCCGCGAAGGAGGGCAAGACGGCTGCCCAGCTCGCCGCCGAGGAAGAGGCGAAGATCAAGGCGCAGGAAGCCAAGATCGCCCAAGAGGATGATGGGGACGACGCGGACGACGACAAGGACTGAGCGAACCTGACTCGCAACCCACAGAGCCGCGACTGAGAGGTCGCGGCTTTTTCGTGCGCCCTACGCAGGCGTCTCAATCGTGCCGCAGGGCCACAATCGGGTCCTGCCCCGCCGCTTTGCGCGCGGGGTAGATGCCGAACACCAGTCCGGTGGCCGCGGCTACCGCGAACGCGAGCACGATCGACCAGAGCGTCACCTGGGTGGGGAGGTTGACGTCGGGTGGCACGAACTTGCCGAGGTACGGCACCTTTGGCAGGAGCGGCACGCCGTACCCGATCCCGTAACTCAGTCCGATGCCCATGGCGACTCCAATGAGCCCGCCCATCGCCGAGAGCACGCCGGTCTCGACGAGGAACTGCCACACGATGTGCTTGCGGGTCGCGCCCAGCGCGCGCCGGATGCCGATCTCGCGCGTCCGCTCCGTCACCGACGCGAGCATGATGTTCATGATGCCGATGCCGCCGATGAGCAGCGAGATTCCCGCGATCGCCGCGAGGATTGCGCCGTACGTCAGCGCTTGCTTGCGCTTCTGCTCGAGCAGTTCGTAGGGCACGATCATCGTCACGTCCTTGGGCGCGACGTTGGGATCCTTGGGATCGCGATGGCGGACATCGATGATCCGGCTCAGGCGTGCCGCGTCGGTCATGACACGCTCGGTCGTTGGGCAGGCGAAATAGACCTCCGACACCTGCACCTCGCTCGCCTGGAAGTTTCCGCTCGTGCGGCGGAACACGGTGTCGCCGAACATCGCGCGCACGGTGGTGATGGGCAGATGGAGATCCTTGTTCAGGTCGCGCCCGACGAGCGCGCTGCCCGCGCCGCCCGCCAGCCCCACGGGCGCGAGGATGCCCACGACCACCAGCGCCTTGTCGTCGATGCGCACGGTCTCTCCCAGCGCATCGTCGTACGGGAAGAGTTGCTTGGCGACCTCGGGCCCGATCACGCACACCGCCGCGCTCTCGCGGAGGTCCGCGTCGTTGAGGTAGCGCCCCCGTGCGACGCGGAGCTTGGCGACCCTGAGCAGGTCGGGCGTCGTGCCGAAGGCCTGGCTGGGCACGCGGCGATCGCCCTTGAGGACCTGATTCCCGACCTCCTTGAGCGGCACGATCGCCTCGGCATCCGGGAAATTCTCTCGGATCACGTCCAGCGTCGCCCGGGTCAGTCCGTACTTGCTGACCCAGCTTCCCTGCTGACCTCCCTGGCTCTGCGTCGTCTCCGCCGGCTTGACGGAGCGGAGGATGATGTTCTTGGCCCCGAGCTGCTCGATTTGGAGCAGGGCCGCACGCTTGCCGCCCTCCCCCACCGCCACCATCGTGATGACCGCGGCGACGCCCAGGATGATGCCCAGGGCCGTCAGGAAGCTGCGCAGCTTGTGCAGACGCAGATTTGAGAGCCCCAGGCGGATCGTTTCCAGTAGGAACGTCAAGAGTGGACCCCTCCGGGCCGAGATACAGGACGCTTCGCGCTTTCTTTCCCGTCGAGCACGGCGGCGCGTTGCATGGTGCGGGCTTCTGTGGTCCAATCCTACCGAAGGAGTGATCGCCCGGTGGCACAGATCGACGTAAGAACTGAGACGGAGACGGGCCACGGGTGGCGCTACGAGGTCGCCGTCACGCGCGAGCAGGCCGCCCAAGGCGGTTCCACGGGTCGGGCAACTGCCGTGCGCACGACGCTCCACATCGTCACGCTGTCGTGGGTGGACCACCAGTACTGGTGCGGCGGCTCCCAGGCTCCCTCTCGGACGATCGAGAGCGTGATGGAGTTCTTGATGGAGCGCGAGCAGGACCCGGGCGAGGCGTTCACGTTGCCTGAGCGATTCGACGCGGCGACCGCACGCCGGTGGTACCCGTCGATCGACGCACGCCTAGGGGCGGCGATCTGAGCACGAAATCGGGAATCGACAGGCGAACCGAATCCTGACATCGGGCCGAAGCGGGCGTCGCTGCGCCTATGTTTCCCCGACGCCGCCATGGCGTGGAGGGAGGTTCGCCGATGCCCAAGAAGAACATCAGCGCGGTCGACGTCAATGGGAAGCGCGTCCTGATTCGCGTGGACTTCAACGTCCCCATCGAGAGCGGGATCATCGAGGATGATCGACGGATCCGCGAGGCGCTCCCGACCATCCGCAGCGTCCTCGATCGTGGTGGACGCGCCATTCTGATGTCCCACATGGGCCGCCCCGAGGGCACGGGCTTCGAGACCGAGTTCTCGCTGAAGCCGGTCGCGGCGCGCCTGTCGGAACTGCTGAAGAAGCCCGTCGCGTTCCCGAGCAACGACTGCGTCGATGCGGCCGCCGCCGCGGGCGTCGCGGCGCTCAAGGACGGCGAGGTGCTTCTGCTGGACAACCTGCGGTTCGCCAAGGGCGAGAAGAAGGGCGATGCCGCGTTCGCGGGCAAGCTGGCGGCGTACGGCGATGTCTACGTGAACGACGCCTTTGGAACGTGCCACCGGCCCGACGCGAGCATGGTCGCGGTGCCCAGGGCGATGGCCGGCAAGCCACGCGTCGTGGGCTTCCTCGTCGAGAAGGAGATCAAGTACCTTTCAGATGCGGTGCGCAATCCCGCCAAGCCCTTCGTCGTCATCCTCGGTGGGGCCAAGGTCTCCGACAAGCTTCCCGCGATCGCGAACCTGCTGCCCAAGGCCGACGCGATCCTGGTGGGAGGCGCGATGGCGTACACGTTCCTCGCGGCCCTGGGCAAGAAGACCGGCTCGAGCAAGATCGAGAGCGACAAGGTCGCCGACGCCAAGAAGATCCTCGAGCAGGCGGCGAAGCTCAAGTGCGAGCTGCATCTGCCGGTGGATCACATCACCGCCAACCAGTTCGACGAGAAGCCGGGCGACATCAAGGTCACCAGCGACGAGCAGATCCCCGAGGGGTACATGGGCCTGGACATCGGGCCCAAGACGCAGACGAAGTATGCGCTCGCGATCGGCAAGGCCAAGACGATCGTGTGGAATGGGCCCATGGGCGTCTTTGAGTGGATGCCCTTCCGCGTGGGCACGCAGCAGGTCGGCAAGGCGATCGCCGAGGCCACGGGCAAGGGCGCGATCTCGATCGTGGGCGGCGGCGACTCGGCCGCGGCGGCCGAGAAGTTCGACCTTGCGAGCAAACTCTCGCACGTGTCCACGGGCGGCGGCGCCTCGCTGGAGATGCTCGAGGGCAAGCCCTTCGAGAGCGTGGAGCTGCTCGACAACGCCTGAGCACGCCAGCGGAGAGACGGGCCGTCGGCGGGCTACGATCAGGACGCTGTGGCTGAAGAGCACGCCATTCAGGTGAACTTCGGCAAGCCGATTCCCATATTCCCACTGGACGGCGTGGTGTTGCTGCCGCAGCAGGTGCTGCCGCTGCATGTCTTTGAGCCGCGCTACCGGCAGATGATCGAGCACGCGCTCGATGGCTCCGGGCAGATCGCCATGGCGGTCTTTGAGGGCACGGATTGGAAGCAGCAGTACCACGCGCGCCCGCCGCTTCGCCCGGCCGTGTGCGTGGGGCAGATCATGCAGCACGAGCGCCTGCCGGACGGGCGGTACAACGTGCTGCTGCAGGGCGTGTGCAGGGCCCGGATCACTCGAGAGATTGCGCCCGACGACATGATGACCGAGGAGCACGGCCCGCGCCTGTATCGCGAGGCGATGCTCGAGCCCGTGGGCGTTGAAGGCGACGCGGAGACCCAGCTCTACGGCGTGCGCGAACGCCTGGGCGAGTTGATCGATGAGGGACGCCTGACCGAGCTCAAGAATGGAGGCTGGGTGCTCGAGCGCGTGCGGGACGACGAGATTCCCACCGCAGTGCTGTTGGAACTCGTCGCCTTCGCTCTTCCGATCCGACGCGAGGTGAAGTACCGCCTGCTCGCCGAGGGTGACGCGGGCGAGCGTGCCGGGATCGTGGAGGACGAACTGCGAGAGTTGGTGCGCCTGGTGATGCTGTCCGCTCACCAGCATGCCGGCGAGTGGCCCAAGGGATGCAGTTGGAACTAGCCCTCGACCCGCGGACCTCTCGCCCGCGCCGCCGTGTTGCCCGTGTGGATCGAAAGCTTCTCCGACGATGCGCACGCTGAACAGAACGGAGGACGGCGTGCCGAGCGGGTCGAGCGCGTCGATCCAGATCCGTTATGCAGCGTTTCAATCCGCGGGAAGGGCCGCGAGCAGATCGCGGACGGCTCGCGATTGTCCCGGTACGAGCCGGTCGGGGCAGAGCTCGGCGAGCGGCTCGAGAACGAAACGTCGCTTGGCGAGCCAGGGGTGCGGCACGGTGAGATCGGGCTCGCGGATGGTGAGGTCGTCGTAGAGGAGCAGATCGAGATCGAGGGTGCGTGGACCCCACCGCTGCTCGCGGGAACGATCGCGACCGAGGGCTCGCTCCATGGCGAGAAGCGCGTGCAGAAGATCGCGAGGGGCGAGCGTCGTGCGCAGGTGGGCTGCGGCGTTGAGGTAGGGGCTCTGGGCGATCGGTCCCCACGCGGGGTACTCGTGGGTGCGTGAGTGGGCCACGAGGGTGATCGAGGGGTGGGCCCGGAGCGCGTCGAGCGCACGGGCGAGGATCGCGTGCCGGTCGCCGATATTGCCACCCAGCGCGACGAACGCCTCGTGCGACGGTCGATCCGGGATGTGCTTCGCGTCCCCACTCACGGTGCGGAAAGATAAGGCCCCTCGCGCGGGCGAGGGGCCTGGGAGCGTGCCTGTTCGATCTGTGGCCCCCTTAGTGGGCGGGCATGGGCTCGAGTTCTGGCGTGCGATTCTGCATGTGGGACTTGAGGCGGGCCAGGATGGACGAGTGCATCTGGCTGACGCGGCTCTCGGAGAGATCGAGCGTGGAGCCGATCTCCTTCATCGTCATCTGCTCGTAGTAGTAGAGGATGACGATGAGGCGCTCGGCGCGGGACAGGCCCTTGGTGATGAGGTCCTTGAGGTCGCGGCGCTGCATGGCGCGCATGGGGTTCGTGTCGTCCTCCTCGCGGACCACGTCGAGCTCGCGGAACTCCTTGGAGCCGTCGGAGCCGATCGCCTTGCGCGTGATGGAGTGGGTCTGGACGGCCTTGCCGTCGCGATCGACCTTCTCGAACTCCTCGGCGGGGAGGCCGAGGATGTCGGAGATCTCCGCCTGGGTGGGCGGGCGCCCGTGCTTCATCTCGAACTTCTGCTTGACGCTCTCGACCTTGGCGGTGCGATGGCGCACGAGGCGCGGGACCCAGTCCATGGCGCGGAGCTCATCGAGGATCGCGCCGCGGATTCGGGTGGCGCAGTACGTCTCGAACTTGACCTTGCGGTCGAGATCGAAGGCGTCGATGGCGTCCATGAGCCCGAAGAGCCCGGCGGACATGAGGTCCTCGACGTCGACCTCGTCGGGGAGACGGGTGGAGATCCGCTCGGCGTTGAAGCGGACGAGGTGGAGGTACTTCTCCATCAGGAAGTTTCGGACTTCCTGGAGGCGAGAGTCGTTCGAGCGTGAGCGCTCGTACTCCTGCCAGACCTGGGTGTCGGTCATCTTGTTGAGCGGCTTGGGGCTCTCGCCCTTGGCGCCGCGGCGCATCATGCGCATCGTCTTCGACTGCTTCGTCGCTGTCATGGCCGCTCCTTGACCATCTGTCGTTCAGTTGTCGCCGCACGATCGCGGCATTCGAACTCGTGGACCCGTCCTGGGTCGCAGCGTGTGCGGAGTATACAGAGTCTCCGGGAAATGCAAGTGTCAACCGGCGGGAGCGCGCGCGTGCTCACGCGGTGGTGCATGAGATGTGGATGACTGCGAGTCGAGGTGCTCGCGCACGACGCGATCGAGGACCGCGCCTGCCAGAACCCCAACAACCTGGCAGAGGAAGAGGCTCGCGACGGCGATGACCATCACGCGCGTGGCCGAGTTTCCCGCAGCGATTCCGGCGATGAGCGCGACGGCGAAGCCCGCCAGCGCGAACATGCCCGCGATCGTCTTGACGGGAAGTGCCGAGTTCACCGCTGCTCTCTCCGTGGGGCGTTGCGTTCGCGCAGTGATCGCCCGTGAGACTTGATCGACCAGACAACCCCGTTCATGCGGTTTGCGCTACAAAAAAACCGCGAGTGCGCGGGGATTGTCGCAAAGCGTGGGCCGCACCATCGGCGCAACCGTCAAAGTCCCAGGCGAGCGGCGAGGCGGGCCCATCTCCCGGACCTTTCCCCAACACGCAGCGCGAGATTGTCGGGCGTGAGTGGCGTGTGGCGTGCCAGCGCGGCGGCGATGGGACGGATGTCCTCCGCGGCACGAGCACGCGGCGTGCGGAGGAGCAGGGGCTTTCGCTGACGCACCGCCTCGCCGACGGACGCGTCGGCCCGGATGATGCCCGCGAGCGTGGGCGTGTGGCGCAAGAATCGCTCGCAGACTGAGGAGATTCGGCGGTGGACCTCCACGCCCTCGGCAGAATCTGCGGCCTGATTGACGACGAGCGCGAGGGGGATGGTCGGGGGCGGGGGAGGCGACCCGGGCTCGATGCGTGGGCGCGGAGGGTGGACCGGTCGATCGAGCACGACGCACTTGATGAGCGCGTAGGCGTCGGTGATCGACGTGGGTTCCGGTGTCGCCACGATGAGCGCGAGGTCGGCGTGACGGATCATCGCGAGCACGTCGGGCCCAAGGCCGGCGCCGGTGTCGATGAGCACGATGTCGTTCTCACGTTCGAGCTGGTCGAGCGCCGCGATCAGAGTCGCACGTTCGGCGGCGCTCATGGAGGCCATGCGAGCGATGCCCACGGTGCCGGGGACGAGGCGGAAACCACCTGGAGCGGGGATGGAGATCTCGTTGAGCGATGGCGCGGAGGAGGGGCTTGCGACGACGGACTCGAGCCTTCGGATGGGCATGAGCCCGCACATGACGTCGGCGTTGGCCATGCCCATGTCGGCATCGAGAAGCGAGACGCGCTTGTTGAGTTGTGCGAGGGCGATGGCGAGATTGACGGCGAGGCTGGTCTTGCCCACGCCCCCTTTGCCCGAGGAGATGGCGATGACACGGGCACGCGGCGCGATAGGGCGCTCGGGCGTGGCCGCAGCGGGCGCAAACGAAACCGGGGCGGGCCTGGCGATCTGGGACGGCGGCGAAGGGGGGCGTGCCGGCGCGATGCGCGTGGGCACGACGGTGATCTGCGGGCGCTCGGGCTCGGCGCGCTGCGGTCGCGGAGCGGGCGGCGCGATGAGCGAAGAGCTTACGACGACGCGAGCCGCATCGGACATCGCGCGGAGGCGCGCGGCCTGATCCTGCGAAACGGTGACGGGGACGGGCTTTGTGCCTGTGCTCACGCGTGCGCCCCTTGTGCGTGGGACGGGGCGGCAGAATCGAGCAGTCGCTGGGCGAGTCGGGCCGCGACGCCCGGCTCGATGTGGTCGGGGACCTCCTGTCCGTTCGTGACGTAGGAGAGCTTGAGGGAGACCCGACGGAGAACGTTGACAAGGACGCCCAGGTTCACGGCCTCGTCGAGCTTGGTGAGGATGACGCGGTTGGGCTGGATGGGGGCGAACCGAGCCGCGGCATCCAGCATGACGGCTTGGCTCGCGGCGCCAGATAGCACGAGGTGTGTTTCGTGGGGGCGTGCGGCGTTGATGAAGGCGCGGAGCTCGTCGAGGCGCGCGGCGTCGGCGGGCGCACGGCCCGCGGTGTCGATGAGAATCGTGTCGCAGTCGGCGAGCGCGGCGCAGGCGTCGGGCATGTCCGCGGGGGAGTGCACGACGCGGAGGGGCAGCGCGATGATCTCGGCGTAGGTGCGAAGCTGCTCGACGGCGGCGATGCGGTAGGTGTCCGTGGTCAGGAGCCCGACCCGCTTGCCCTGGCGGAGCTTGTGGGTAGCGGCGAGCTTGGCGATCGTTGTGGTCTTGCCCACACCGGTGGGGCCGACGAGGGCGATGGTGAGCGGCCGCCCGTCTCGGGGCGTGGCGCTGCTGGTGGCATTCTCGTTGGTTGGGATCATGCCCGCGAGGTGGCGGAGAACTGCGGAACGCACGACGGCGGGCCGGGCGAGATCCGCGGCGGGAAGCTCATCGCGGACCTTGGCGACTAGTTCGTCGGCAATCTCCGCGGCGACCTCGCTCTCAAGGAGCATCAGGTAGTGCTGGAGCAGTGGATCGGGCATGGCCCCGGCAAGGGCGTGACCGGCGGGCGATGCGTGGGGTTCGCGTGCGAGCTGGAGGGCGGTCTGACGCGAGCATTGGAGGACCTGCGTCACGAGCTTCTTGATGGATGCAAGCTCATCGAGGCCCACGGCGTTGAGCGCGGGAGTGGGCGGCACGAGGGCGGCAATGGCCGCGGCCCGTGCGATTGTGGAATCGTGCTGGTCAACCGCCGACGGGGCCGGGCGTGCGGGCGGCGATTGCTCTCGCGCGGGCTCCCGCGATTGGGTTGGTGTTTGGTAGGCGCGGGCGAGGCGATCGGGGATGCTGATGGACGGCGCGGGACGCTTGGGGCGGGGCCCCGCGGCGAGGGCGGAGTCGGAGGCGGTGATCTCGACGATGTTCTTGGCGCCGACGCCGAGCCATCCACCGACTCGAAAGGTGCGCGTATGAAGGATGACGGCATCGCGTCCGAGGTCTCTTTTGACCTCCGCGAGTGCATCGGCCATGGTTCTGGCGCGGTACGTCTTGAGGTTCATTGCGGCCATCCTGGCGCGGGCGTCGCTTGGCATCCTGCCTTGCCTGCCCCGAATCCGGGGGAGAATAGCGACGCCGCGACGCAATGCAACTGCTGCGCGTGTGAAGATCGCGGATGGTGGACAACTTCGCGTCTCACGCGGCGGCTCCGGCGTCGGCGAGCGTTGGGGCGATCGCGCTCTGCGGGAGCGCGGGAACGAGGGCCATCGACTCCACGTCAACCGTCGGGATGATCTCGTTGTAGCCCAGGACGCTGGCGGCGGGGAGCGACGGCTCGATGAGCTGGCGGACCACGGCACGGACCTGAGGTGAGGCGATGACGATGGGCTGGTGGCCCGAGGCGGTGACCTTGGAGAGTGCCTGCGCGATCTGCTCGGTGATGCGCGCGGCGAGGCGCGCGGGCATCGTGACGACGGTGGCGCCTGCGGCCCGATCGATGTAGGCTGCGATCTGGTCCTCGAGCGCAGGGTCGAGCGTGACGCAGACAAGGCGGAGCTTGCCCGCGGGCTGGTCGGGCGAGGCCGGCGCCGCGTGCTGCACGCAGATGGACCGGCGCAGGGCGTGGCGTGTGTACTCGGTGAGAACGTCGAGGTCCTTGGTCTTTGGGGCCCAGTCGGCGAGGGTCTCGAGGATGGTCTCGAGATCGCGGATAGGGACGCGCTCGCGCAGGAGGTTCTGCAGGATCTTCTGCAGGTCACCGGACTTGATGATGGCGGGGACGGTCTCCTCGACGAGCTTGGGCGTGCGCTTCTTGAGGCCCTCGACGAGGTTGACGACCTCGTCGCGGGTAAGAAGCTCGGCGGCATGACGCTTGACGACCTCGGAGAGGTGCGTGCCCAGGACGCTCGTGGGATCGACGACGGTGTAGTTCATGGTCTCGGCGCGAGTGCGGAGGGCAGGGTCGATCCACCAGGCGTCGAGGCCGAAGGCAGGCTCCTTGGTCGCCTCGCCCTCGATGGGCCCGGAGGAGATGCCCGAATCCATGGCGAGCAGGCGCCCCGGGCGCGTTGTGCCTGAGGCGACGGAGTTGCCACGCACCTTGATGCGGTACTCGCTCGAATCGAGCTGCATGTTGTCGCGGATACGGACGGGCGGCATGACGAAGCCGTACTCCTGGGCGAGCTGGCGGCGGATGGCCGAGATGCGATCGAGAAGGTCGCCTCCCTGGGCGGTGTCGACGAGCGAGACGAGTCCGTAGCCGACCTCGAGCTCGAGGGTGTCGACCTTGAGGACGGACTCGATGGGCGCGGGGTCGCTCGAGGGCTTGTTGGCTTCTTCGGTGGCGGACTGGGCCTGCTGGGCCTTGGCGCGGGTCGAGCGGATCATGCCGAACGCGACGGCGATGAGAATGGCTGCGGTGGCGATGAGGGGGGCGGTGGGCAGGGGCGTGAAGACGAGCATGAGCAGGAAGCCCGCGGTGATGAGGAGCCCGCGGGGCTGCGAGATCATCTGGTCGGTGAGTTCGTCGCCGAGCTGCTGCTTGGACCCGGAGCGGGTGACGATGAGCGCGGAGGCGATCGCGATGACGAAGGAGGGGATCTGCGAGGTGAGGCCATCGCCGATGGTCATCTTGCTGTAGATGGTGGCGACCTTGCCCGCGTCCCAGCCCTTCTGGATCATGCCGACCGCGAAGCCGCCGGCGATGTTGATGGCCGTAATGATGATGCCCGCGACGGCGTCGCCCCGGACGAACTTGCTGGCACCGTCCATGGCGCCGAAGAAGTCAGCTTCCTGTCGGATCTGCTCGCGCCGGCGGCGTGCTTCCTGCTCGTTGATGATGCCCGCGTTGAGGTCGGAGTCGATCGCCATCTGCTTGCCGGGCATGGCGTCCAAGGTGAAGCGAGCGGCGACCTCGGAGATGCGCGTGGCGCCCTTGGTGATCACGACGAACTGGACGATGACCAGGATGAGGAAGATGACCACGCCGACAAAGAGCGAGTCGCCCGCGACGAACTCGCCGAAGGCGGCGATCACGTGGCCGGCGGAGTACATCGCTTCCTCGGGGGAGCTGGCCTTGGCCGAGAGGATGAGGCGCGTGGAGGCGATGTTCAGGACGAGGCGGAGCAGCGTGACGCCCAGCAGCAGCGACGGAAAGACGCTGAAGTCCAGCGGGTGGTCCATGTAGATGGTGGTCAGGAGGATGATGACCGAGAGCGAGATATTGGCGCAGATCAGGACGTCCATGAGGGCCGAGGGAATCGGCACCAGCAGAACGATGAGGAGCGACACGAAACCCACGGGGACGAAGAGCCCGCGGTAGGCGTGGAGCCTGCGCAGCCAGGTGGGAAGGACGGGGGACATGGGCTGGACGACGGGCACTCGGGACTCCGGTTAGTTCGCGGCGGCGAGTTCGGGCTCGTTGGCGGTGGCGTCGCGCTCGAGGCGGTAGACGTACGCGAGGACCTCGGCGACGGCCTCGTAATACTCAGGCTCGATCTCGCGGCCCACGTCGACGCCCCAATAGAGGGCGCGGGCCAGCGGCGGGCGTTCGACGATGGGAACCCCGTTGGCGATGGCAATCTCCCGGATGCGGAAGGCAAGCTCGTCGGCGCCCTTGGCGACCACGCGCGGGGCGCGCATCGTCGCCTGGTCGTACCGGAGCGCCACCGAGAAGTGCGTTGGATTGGTGACGATGACATCGGCCTTGGGGACGTCCTGGCGGATGCGCTGGTAGGCGATCTCGCGGGCGAGCTTCATGCGCTTGCCCTTGATCTCGGGGTCGCCGTCCATGGAGCGGCGCTCGTCTTTGATCTCCTGCTTGGTCATGCGGAGGTCGCGGGTGTGCTGCCAGCGCTGGTAGAGGTAGTCGACGATGCCGAGAATGAGGAGGATGGCGATGATCCAGATGGCAAGATCGAGGGCCAACTTGAGGATGAAGGCGACACCCTCGAGGAGCTCAAGGTTGGGCAGCGCGGTCAGGTGCGGGAAGCGTCGGGCAATGAGGACGCCGCTCACGATGCCCACGAGGGCAAGCTTGGCCAGGCCCGCGCCGGTGCGGACGGTGTTGCGCGTGGCGAAGAGCCGCCCGATGCCGGCCAACGGATTGAGGCGCGAAAGGTTGGGCTTGAGCGGCTCGAAAGTGACGAGGGAACCGACCTGGATGAAGTTGGAAAGGACGCCGATGGCCATGATCACCAGCAGCGCGGGGAGGATGATCTTCCCGGCCTCGAAGGCGCTGTAGATGACCAGCGGGCGGATGTTTTCGATGTGCAGCGGCGAGCCCTCGATCTGGTTCTCGAGGACGCGGCGCATGAGGTGGGCGAGGATCGCGACCGCGGCGGCGCCCATGAGGGCGATGAGGATGGTGCCGCCCGCGAGATCGATGGCGGAGGAGAGGTCGGCGCTCTTGGCGATCTGCCCGCGGGACCGCGCCTCGGAAAGGCGCCGCCCTGTGGGCAGCTCGGTGCGTTCCCCCATGTCCTCGGGCATCGACGGGCCTCCTGCCCTTGGTGCGTGCTACGGCGCTCCGCGCCGACGAGGGATCATCGGTGCGAGGGTGCCGCGGAGCCCAGCGAGGAGGCCCATTGGGACATGTCGCGCAAGGTTTGCCCGATGCGATCGCCGGCGACCTGGTGTATGGAGCCCACGGCGAGCATGAGCGCGGCGAGGCCGGCGATGATCTTGATGGTAAACCCGATGCTCATGACATTGAGCTGCGGGAGCGTCTTGGAGATGAGTCCCAGGGCGACCATGAGCAGAACGATGATGCCCGTGACGGGCGAAGCGACGCGCACCGCCAGGTCCACGCCAGATGCGAGCGTGGCGATGACAAGGTCGAGCGGGAGCGATCCGGGCGTGAGCCCGCCCACGGGGACCTTGCCAAACGTCCCGATGAGGGTTGAAATGGTGATCTCAAGCCCGCCCAGCGAGAGAAAGGCCGCGGTCGCGAGCAGCATCAGCAACTGGCCCAGCGTGTCGGTGTCGGAGTTGCTGTCCGGGTTGAAGACTCGGGAAAGGGACAGGCCCATCTGATGTCCCATGAAATAGCCCGCCAGATCAAGAAGAAGGATGGGAAGCCCTGCGATCAGGCCCATGACCAGGCCCAGCAGGAACTCCCCCACCGCGACCGGCAGAAGGGCCCACACGTCCGCGTCAGGCGCGGTCTGTGCAGCCGAAGGGAGCGACGGATAGATCGCAATGGCGATCATGACGCCGATGAGCAGGCGGAAGCGCCGCGGAACCCCGCGGTTGGCGAGGAGCGGCGTGAAGGCGAAGAGCCCCGAGAATCGGAGCATGACCAGCGCCAGCGGGATCACGTGCTGGAGGAGGGGCTCGATGCCGTACACGGGAGTGGATCCTCACGAAGGTCTGCCCCGCACTCTCACGGGCGAAGCGTGGGCGCCGCGAACGTGCGCTCACCCGCCGCGGAGCATGAAGAGTTCGGCGGCGTACTCGACCATGCGCGAGACGATCCAGGGCAGGAGGAGGCCGGCGGCGGCGATCATCACGATGATCTTGGGAACAAACGTGATGGACTGATCCTGGATCTGGGTGACGGCCTGGAAGATGGAGATGACCAGACCGACGACGATGCCTGCCGCGAGGATCGGTGCGGCGATCTTCAGCGTGATCAGGAGCATGTCGCGCACGACCTGAACGGATGATTCGTCATAGACCATGCGTGAAGTCCGGGAGGGTGTGAGTTTCATGGCTGGAACGTGCTGAAGCGGTGGGCGCGACGGACGGATCGGACTAGGCAAAGCCGGGGATTCCCTGGAGCATGGCGCGCGCCGCGCCCTCGACGGAGGCCGGCTGCGCAAAGCTGGACATGAGGCTGCCCATGACGAGCTGCCATCCGTCGACGAGAACGAAGAGAAGGAGCTTGAAGGGCAGCGAAATGAGCACGGGCGGGAGCATCATCATGCTCATGGAGATGAGCATGGTGGAGATGACCATGTCGATGACGAGGAAGGGCAAATAGACGCGGAAGCCCAGCAGGAAGGCGGTCTTCAGTTCCGAGAGCATGAAGGCGGGAACGAGCGCGAGCATGTCGACATCGGAGCGGCGGAGCAGCTCGGGGCGGGACGTGTCCACGCCGCGCTGATTGAGCATCATGTAGAGGCTGGACCAGTTGCCCGTGGCCTCGATCTGGGCGAACATGAAATCGCGCATGGGCTGCTTGGCGCGGTTCCAGAGTTCCTGGTAGTTGTCGATGTGCCCGGCGCGGTACGGAGCGAGAGCCTCGGCGTCGATGCGCTCCACGGTGGGCGCCATCACCACGATGGTCGCGAAGAGGGCGAGGGCCGTGGTGACCTGGGGCGGGGGAAGCTGCGGCGTGCCCAGGGCCTGGCGGACGAGCGAAAGAACGATGATGATGCGCACGAAGCACGTGCACATCAGCAGGATCGCCGGCGCGAGCGTGATGACCGTGAGCAGGATCATCACGTTGATGGCGGCCGAGAGCCCGCCCTTGCGCCCGCCCGAGTCGGCCGAAGGGTTGGTGACGGCGGAAGGGAGGGCCGCGGCGGCGGTGTCGATGATCTCGATGGGGTTCAGGGCCGTGGGCGCCTGGGAGCGTTGATCCAGAGCGCCGGGAGCGAGGATGAGAGGGGGCGTGGGCTGCGCACGCGGCGCGGTGGTCGAAGGAGCGATCTGCGCGAACGCGGGAATCGCGGCGATGGCGACAGCGAGGATGGCGGCGAGTGTGCGATTCATCCTCGTGCCTTGGGCGCGGCAGGGGTGCGCGTCGCAGCCTGGGGTTGGCCCTGCGCGGACGCGCGGGCCAGGCGCTGGCGAACGGCGGAGAGCTGCCCGCTCCATTCGGCGCGATCGCGGGAATCGGTGCGCCGCGTGATGTCGACGACGGGGATGCGCCCGCGCATGGACTCGACGAGCTCCTCGCCGCGGTCTTTGGGGGCCGGCTCGGCATCGTCCATGTTCTTCTCGAAGCGTTGAAGGAGGCCGTTGAACTTGCGGGTGATCGATTCGCCGGACTCGTCCTGCGTCTTGAGGAGGAGCGAGGCGACCTCTTCGGGGTCGGTGACCTCGCAGAGGGTGCGGAAACCGCCTGGAGCAGCACCCCGCCCGAAGAGCCGCTGCGTTTGAGAGAGCAGCAGGATTCGCCGATCGAGGCGGAGAAGGACAAGGCTGACGCCGCCGCCGATGGGGTACCGACCCAGTACCTCAAGGACCCCCGAGGGCGCCCGGCCCGCCGCGCCAAGGCTGGAGGCGACGCCTCCCTGCCGGCGTGCGACGGACTTGTAGATCATGACGGCGACCGCGGCGAGGGCGATGACGCCGCCCAGCGCGATGAGCGTCTGTGAGATCGATCCCGTGCGTGCGAGCCCGGGCGCCTCGGTCGCTCCTGAGGTTGCGGGCGCGGAGCGTGGTGCCGGCGCGGCGCCCAAGGGCAGAGACTCACCGCGTGGAGGAGTCTGGGTTGTGGAGGCACGCGTGGACGGAGCAGAGCCCGGAGCGGGGCTGGGGCGACTCTCCAGGACGAGCGGAGCCTGGCGCGGCTGGGCGGGGACCTGGAGCGCGGATTGGACGGGAGCGGGCTGGGGATCGGGCTGACGATCCTGCTGGGGCGGTTGCGCGGTCGTGCGGGCGGAGAGCTCGTTGGGCCCTTGCAGAGAGGAGCGCGGCTGCGCGAGCGCGGGCACGCCCAACGCGAGCACGGCGAGAGCGAGTTTGGCGGACCGGTGTGACACGCACGCCCTCCTGGCGGTGGAACGCGAGCTCCGCTCGCGTTGGGCCCACGATGGGCCCCGCTATTTCTTGGCCTTCGCGCCCGGTGTGTGCCCGTCGGCGACGTCGGCGATGATCTCGTTGACGCGGACACAGAAATTGTCGTTCAGGACGAGCACCTCGCCGCGGGCGATGTGTCGCTCGTTGACGTACACGTCGACCGGGTCTCCGGCGAGCTTGTCGAGCTCGACCACGGCGCCCTCGGCGAGCTTGAGCACATCCTCGACGACCATTCGCGTGCGCCCGAGCTCGATCTTGACGTTCAGATTGACGTCGGACAGGAGATCGATGCCCTTGGGTGCTTCGACGGGCGTCGTGCGATCGAAGGCGGGCAGCGGAGCGGGAGTGCCCGCGGTCGACGGCGTGGCGCTCGCTTCGGGCCCAGGTTGGACGGGGGGCGAGGCCGGCGCGACGTTCTGCTTGAGGCTCGCGATCGCGGCCTGAGCGGCTTTGAGCGCATCGCCAGCAATGGCGGCGGCGCTGCCCGCGGGTGGCGGTGCGGACTCGGGCGCGGGATTGGGAGTGTTTTCTTCGGCCATCCTGGCACGCAGTGAGTTGGCGGGCTCCGCCGCGGAAACGCGAGGGATGCCCTTGCGTCGGATGGGTGGATCGGACAAGAACGACGCGTCCCGCCAATTTTGCGGCGGGACGCGCAGGAAATGCTTGGGTTAATGTCCCGAACGAAATCCGGGTATCACTGCTCGAGCTGGAGTCCTCGGCACTTGGGGATGAGCACGCGCTCGATGCGCGAGTTGCCCTCGGGGTCCAGGCCGATGGCCCGATCGAGGAAGGCATGGACCTGGCGGTTGATGGACGAGAGCTCCGGCTCGACGAGGTGGTTGTGCTGGGCCTTGCGGAGGATCTGGGAGAGGCCCTCCTTGATCTCCGCGGTGCGCTGCTCGAGCTCGCCGGAGATCAGCTCCTGATGCTTCTGCTTGACCTTCAGGACGATCTGGATGTCCCAGAGCCAGACCTTGCCGGTCTGCATGTTCTGGAACTTCTCGTCGACCAGCTCGATCTCCACGGTCTGCTTGGCGGCGGCCTCCTCGGTGCCGTGGACTTCCGCGGCGGCGGTGGCGGGCTTGGCGCCGCTCTTGCCGACCACGACGAACAGAGCGCCGGCCTCGGCGGCCATGATCGCCGCGACGATGCCGATGACCTTGATCGGTGGCTTCTTCTTGGCGGGCGCGGCCTCGGCGGGCGCGGCTGGTGCGGGCGCTGCCTTCGCGTCATCCTTCTTCTTGGGTGCCTCGGACATATCGCTCTCCCCGTGGTGCCTGGCGTGCACGCCTCATTGGAGGGCACGCAACCTCACGGGGGAACATCCGATTCGGTGGGCCTGAAGACCAGAGGGTGCCGCAATTCCCGGGGCGTGGACAGGGTGCCGGAGCGTCACAATCGGCATGGTGTGACGCGTGGAGCGGGCAGGGCGGGCTTCAGGCGGCACGGGCCGAAGGAAGGTCCGAGATTCGGCGCTGGCTCGGCGGCAGGAGGGCCAGGAGCGATCGGCGAACGTCCTCCGCCTGCGCGCCCGCGGCGATGAGCGTGAGCGCCTCGATGGTCATCGAGGCGTTGAGTTCGCGTGACGCCGCGAGCGACTGCTCCCGGTCGGAGCGGAACGCGACCCAGGCGAGGATCGGCGGGGAGGAGATCGCGACGATCGCCGCGAGCTTCAGCAGCGAGGCCGGCAGCGTCAGCGAAGACGTTGCGGACATTGCGATGAGCGCCGACCAAGCGAGCACGAGCAGGGTTCCGGTGATCACGACGGCCCCCAGCGCGAGCGCGTGGCGGGCGTAGGGACGAGCGTGCAGTTCGATGGCCGCGGCGGCGGCATCGCGTAGGGCGTGCGGCGCGAGGCCTGCGATCGCCTGACGAAGCCCATGGCGGAGGGCCGGATGCGCCGTCTGATCGAGCGTGGCCTCGGCGCGGATGAGACCCTGGGATCGTGCGGTCTGCGCGGTTCGGACAAGCTGCTCGATGGTCTGATCGGGACTTGGCGCGTCGTCCGCAAGGAAGCGACGGCGGAGCGCGAGGGCGTGCGCAATCGCGATGGCGAGCGCGGCAATCGCGCCCGAGACCGCGAGCATGATCGCGGCGCGGAGCACCAGAAGTGCGAGGTCTTCGGACATGCGATCTCCATCCGGGACATGTGCCGTCCCGGGGGACTTATCGGTCCGGTGGGAGCATCGCATTAGCGTGCGAGGGCGAGCAGCTGCTGGATCAGCTCGTCGGAGGTCTTGATGACGCGCGAGGAGGCCGAGTAGCCGGTCGAGGTCAGGATCAGCTCGATGAACTGCTGGCTCAGGTCGACGTTGGATTGTTCGAGGGCTCCGGCCTGGATCTTTCCGCTGCCCGCCGAGCCGGGGGCGACGACGGAGGGAGCTCCGGAATTGGCGCCCAGGCGGTAGAAATTGTCCCCGTCGTCGATGAGGCCCTCGGGGTTGGAAAAGGTGGCGACGGGGATCTGCCCGAGCGTGCGGGTCATGCCGTTGGTGAACGAGCCGGTGATCGTGCCGTCGTTCTCGACGCCGTAGCTGGACAGGGTGCCATAGGGCGCGCCGTCTCTGAAATAGTTGATGAGCTTGGACTGTTGCGAGGCGAGCGAGGTGACGGTGCCGTCGGTGCTCTGCAGAGAGACGGTGACGCTCTGCGGCGAGGCGGCGCCCTGCTTCGATCGATCGAGATTGACCTTGATCTTCGGGTCGCTCTGGATCTGCCCGAGGTTGTCGAAGAGCGCCGTGCCGAACGAGACGTTCGTGGACAGCCCGGGCGCGTCCTTGGAGTCGATCTCGTATCGCCAGGACGTGCCCGAGAGGCCGCGATCGACCAGGACCATGCCGACCTGCAGGTCCACGGGCGCGCCCAGCGAGTCGAAGACCCTGAACGAGGTGCGGACGGACTCGCCGCTGGCGGTGGCGGTCTTGTCGGTGACGAAGGGGTTGCGGACGAACTGCTGGGCGGGCGAGAGGAGCCTGATGTCGGTAGGGTCGATGGTGAGATCGTTGATGCTGCCGGTGTTGCCGGTGATGGTGAGCTTGCCGTTGACGGGGTCGAGCGCCAGGCCGGGCGCCTTAGTGTCGGGATTGGGCGAGATGAGCGGGTTGATGTCGAGCGCGTCGCGGAAGTAGTCCATGAGGTCCTGGACAGTGGACGTGGGCTTGATGGTGAACTGCGTGGTAGGGACGGTGGTCTTGCCGCGATCGACGCCGCTGATCTCGATGAGTTGCCCCGCGGAGAAGATGGGCGAAGCGGTGGCCAGCGGGTCGGCGATCTCGGTGAGCAGGCTCGTGGCCTCGAGCTTGTTGGGGGCAGTCGCAGGCTTGGTGGCGGTGGGAATGAGCGAGAACCCCGCGGCGGAAGTCGCGGCGAGGGAGATCGAGGAGCCGTTGAGGGCGACATCGCCATCGGCGCGGAGGTTGCCCGACATGCGGACGTCGGCGGTGGCCTCCGCGAAGCCGAGCTTTCCGACGGGGATCGTGAGCGCCTGGAGCGCGCCCTTGTTCACCTGGAACTTGGAGTCCGCGGCCCAACCCAGGACGGGCTCGCCGTCCAGTGTGGTGAGCGTGTCGTTCTCGTTGGGCCTGAAGTTGCCGGCGCGGGTGTAGCGTCGGTCGCCGCCGTTGTCGACGATGAAGAAGCCGCGGCCGTCGATGGAGAGATCGCGGGCGTCGCCCGTCTGCTGGTTGGTGCCGCCCGTGAAGTTCTTCTGCGTGCCCGCGATCTGCACGCCCAGCCCGATCTGTGTCGGGTTCGAGCCGCCCAGTTCGTTGCGTGGCTCGGAGCCGGGCTGGAGGGTCCACGAGAACTGGTCGGAGAAGAGCATGCGCGCGGACTTGAAGGCGGTGGTGTTCGCGTTGGCAATGTTGTTGCCGATGACGTCGAGACGCTTGGCGTGGGCGGTCATGCCCGAGAGCGCGGTGTACATCGAGATGCTGGTCACGGATCACCTCCCATGCGCGCCGGGTGCGGCGCCCACCAAGTGCTGGTTCAGAGCGCGCCGGCGTCGGCGGATCGGGCGAGGATCGCTCGCAGCGATGCGTTGTCGAGGCCCGGAGTCGCTGGGCGCGCCGGTGCGCCGGTCGTGTTGCCGGCCGAGTCCACATGGACGATCGCGTCGATGCCGGTGATCACCGCGCCCGGCTTGGCGTCGGCGAGCCCCGTGATCTGTCGGGTCGCGACGTCGACCTTGACGGCGAGGCCGTCGATCATGACCAGCGCACGCGCGGCGCCCTGGGACTGGGCGAGGTCGGTGGCGCCGGCGATGCGCGCGAGCTGCGCATCGGAGAGATCGATCTTGACGCCCGCGGCGAGCGTGACGGGAAGGTCGGTCCGGATCTGCCCCGCGCGGGCCTTCTGCAGGAGCGCCGCGAAGTCGGGGCCTTGCGCGGAGCCAATCCCCCCGCCGCGTCCGGCGATGGCGTTGGTGAGGCGCGCGCTCGCGGCGTTCGCGGGCGCATCCAGGAGTCGGAGAAGATCGGCGCTCAGCCCGCTCATGAGGCGCTCCCCGCGGCGGTGTTGGTCACCTTGTCGAACTGGCTCAACGGGAGGGACGTGCCGTTCTTGAGATTGAGGGCGGCACCATCGCTCGTGCGTGTGACGGAGACGACCTCGCCGGTGACACGGGAGCCGTTGACCGTGCCCGAGACGGTCTTGCCGATGAGCGTGGCGGCCGAGGACAGCTCGTTCTGGTTGACGAGCGTCTTGAGTTGCGACGAGAGATCGTTGGACGACTGGATCTGCCGCAGCCCCGAGAGCTGCTCGATCATGGACTTGGTGTCGTTGGGCTGGAGCGGGTCCTGCTTGGAGAGTTCGGTAAGGATGATCTTGAGGAAGTCGCCCGACGTGAGGGCGGAGAAGGCGTCCTTGCTGCTGGTCGAGCCGGACGCGGCGGTGCTTGAGAGAGAGTCCACGGCGGCCATGGGAGGACCTTTCGGCTGGACGCGGCCACCGCGCCTGTCGCGTGCCTGAGAGTGGATCAGGCGATCGCGTCGAGGCGCAGCGTGCGCGTTCCGAGTTGGTGGGCTCCGCCCGGCGTGGCAGGATCGCTCCGCGATCCAAGGCTTTGGGCGAGCTTCGATGGCATCGTGCCGTGCTCGGCCCGCGTGTCGTTCCGGGAGAATCCGCTCCCGGTGCCGGCGCCTCCGCGCCGGTCTGCGTCCACGGAGATCGCAAGCGGCGTGCCCGCGGAAGGTCGGGAGGTGTCCGGCGTGCGAGGGGTCTGGTTGCGGGCTTCGGCACGCGGGCGTGTCGATTCGTGCGCTTCGGAGCGCACGGAAAGGCTGGCGACGCGGAGCCCGCGCGTCTCGAGCGCATCGCGGAGCGACGCGAGCTGCTGATCCACGAGGGCGCTGGCGCGGGCGGAGTCGACGTGGAATGTGGCCGACACCTGCCCTTCATGCAGGTCCATGCGTATGCGAAGGTTGCCCAGCGCCTCGGGCTGCAGGCGGATGTGCACGGTTCCGCCGTTCTGGTTGAGCGCCGCGGCAAGCCCGCGCTGCAACTGGGCGGCAAAGGCGTGCTCACTCTCTGGTGTGAGGCGGGCCTGCGCGGGCTTGGATGGCGCGGACACCTCTTGCTTCGGAGCGAGGATGCGCTCGGCGATGGCGACCGCCCGAGAGCCGGAGGTGCCGACTGCGCTGGGAAGAAGCAGTGTGCGTGCCACGGGGGTTCGCGCCGCGCCGAGCTGGGAGTGTGGGCTGGTCGATGGCGAATGCGCGGGCGTGATCTGTGGCGGCTTGCCGGCGGCAGACGCGGCGGGTGCGGTCGGGGCACCCGCGGGTCTGGTGGTCGAGCTTGAGACCTGCGCCGCCTGAGCGGCGCTGGTGGCACGCGCCGAAGTGCCGCTCGCGGCGGCCGATGGGCGCTGACGCGGCGCCACATCCTGCTGCGGCGTGCGTGAGTCCGAGGAGGCTGGCGTGCGTTCCTGCTCGCGCGGTTCGGCGGGCTTGGCGGATTGGCTCGAGGGGGGCGCGCTCAGTTCCGCACGCGCGATGCTCGCCAGAGATGGGGACGCCGCGCGGGGCGGCTCGTTGGGCGAAGCCTCTTGAGCGCGGTCCTCCAGGGTTACTGCGCGGCGGGGCGCGCGCTGGGGCAGTTGCTGCGCAAGGCTCGCGGCGCGGCCCGAGAGGACGGATTGGAACACGCCGACGAATGAGAGGAGGTCCGCGGATTCGGTCGGCGCACGATCGGCGCGAGCGGGCGCGGGATCGGCGCTGGGGGGAGCCGTGTTCTGCGCGATGGGGAGGGTGGTCGTTGGGGTCATCAGGGAGCGCCACGCGGCGCCTGGGCAATCTGCCCAAGCGTGCGCACACGCTCTAGCAAGTCGGCGGCCAACTTGGGGTCGGCCTTGATGAACTCGTCGATGATCTTCGTTCGGGTTCGGTCCTGCATCGCGTTGAGATAGGCGACGGCCTGGTCCTTCTGGTTCTTGGCGATGAGCTCCTGAAGGGTGGACTTGGCCTTCTCGGGCTTGAGCGCCTCAAGGGTGCCCAGGGTCTTCTTGAACTGCTCGTCCTGCTCCTTGGCGAGCGCGTCCTGGCGGGCCTTCTCCCAGGCGGACTTGGTCTGCTCGAAATCCCGGCGGTCGGCGTCGAGCCGGGTGCGCTCGCGGGCGAGCGTGTCGCGCAGGATGTCGACGTCGCGTTTGGTGGCCTCAAGGCGGGCGGCATCGGCCTGGCTCAGCACGAGGCGCATGTCCAGCTTGTCGGCGGCGGACGCGGGAACGGCGCCGGCTTTGGCGGCCTCGATCTCGTGCTTCTTCTGCACTTCGGCGGCGGCCTTGGCCTGCTCTTCCTCGGCCTTGACCTGGGAGACGGTCTTGGAGAAGAGCTGTCGCACCTCGCGGAGGCGCGAGGCATCGAGGCGATCGCTCGTCTTGAGCCAGCCGACCAGCCCCACGATGGCGATGAGGTTGGCGATCGCGATGATGGAGATGGCGTTCCAGATGGCTTTCATGCGTCAAGCTCCTTCCATCCCGCTCGCATGACCGCGAGCTCGTCCAGGGCCGCCTGCTCCCGGCGGTCGATGTCGCGTTTCCACTCCTCGTATCGGCGCTCGCGCAGCAGATCCACCGACTTGCGCGCGATGGTGGCGGCGAGGAGCTCGGCGCGTGCGGCGTCGAGACGCGCGTGCACGCCCGACAGTTCGACGACCGCACGCTGGGCCCGCTGGTGGAGGGCGGTGATCGCGCTGCCCTGGCGACGGGCGCCGGGGATATCGCCCCTGGCCGCGAGCAGGCGTGCGGCGTGCTGCTCGGCGAGGATGGCACGGTGCGTGGCGCGGATCGACTCCTCGATTCGCACGCGCTCGCGCTCGATCTCGGCGACGCGTCGCTGGCGCTGGTCCTCGATCATCTCGCGATGGTCGAGCACGGGCTGGAGGGTGAAGCGGAATCGGGGCATGGATCAGCCCGCCTTTCGCTGGGGCGTTGGGCGGGGCGCGCGGAGGTGGAGCAGGTCCTGCCCGGACTGCATGGAGATCTCGATGAGGCGCTGGCGCGCCTGCTCAAAGGGCTCGGTATCGTCGCGCCCCTGCTGGAGCAACTCGACCAGGCGCGGGCGGTGTTTGATGGCGACGTCGGCCTCGTGGTTCGAGCCCGCGGCGTACGCGCCGATCTGCACCAGGTCCTCGATGTCGCGGTACGTTGCGAGCAGGCGCATGGCGGCCTGGCGGGCGAGCAGATGGTCCTTGTCGCTCACGTCATCGGCGACGCGGGAGATCGAGTCGAGCACGTCGATCGCGGGGTAGTGCGCACGCTGGGCGAGCTTGCGGGACAGGATCAGGTGTCCGTCGAGGATGCCTCTCGCGGCGTCGGCGACGGGCTCGGTCATGTCGTCGCCCTCGACGAGGATGGTGTAGAGGCCGGTGATGCTCCCTCCCGCGGCTCCCTTCGCGCTGGGCGCGCCCGTGCCGACAGGCTCGAGGATCCCCGCACGCTCCAGGAGCAGCGCCATCTGCGCGAAGACCGAGGGCGTGTATCCCTTGGTGGCCGGCGGCTCGCCGACGGAGAGGCCGATCTGTCGCTGAGCGTGGGCGAATCGCGTGATCGAGTCCATCATCAGGACGACATCGCGCGACTGTTCCCGGAAGTACTCGGCGACGGTGCACGCGAGCTGCGCCGCGCGCACGCGCAGCAGCGGCGACTCATCCCCGGTGGCGACGATGACCACGGAGCGTGCGAGCCCCTCGGGCCCGAGGGCGTGCTCGATGAAATCGCCGACCTCGCGACCGCGCTCGCCGATGAGGGCAATGACCGCGATGTCCGCGTCGGATCGGCGTGCGATCTGGCCCATGAGGGTGCTCTTGCCAACCCCGGGGCCGGCAAAGACGCCCATGCGCTGCCCGCGTCCCATCGGGGTCATGAGATCGATAGCGCGCACGCCCGATCGAAGAGGCGTTCGGATGCGGGCGCGGGAGAGCGCGCCGATGGGAGGGGGCGAGAGCTGGCGGAGGACGGTGTCCGCGATCGGTCCCTTGGAGTCGATGGGCTGACCCAGCCCGTTGACGACGCGCCCGAGCAAGGAGCGCCCGACGGGCGCGGATCGAGAGCAATCGCGCGCGAGCACGGCATCGCCGGCCCGGATGCCGTTGGTCTGCGCGAGCGTCATCACGATCGCCTGCTCGCGGGTGAATCCAATGACCTCGCCCTCGGCGCACGTCGCTTCCGAGCCTGTGATGCGGACCAGCGATCCCACGGGCACAGGCAGATCCTCAACGAGAACGGTGAGCCCCTTGACGGCGGCAACGATGCCGCGGATGCCCAGGGGCTGCACCGAACGAAGGGCCTCGATCTGCGCGCCAAGGACGGTCATGGAGCGCGCTCCGTGCTCGTGGGGTCCGCGGGGGCCGGGAGGAGCGCCTCGACGATGCGATCGAGCTGGGTGCGGATGGTGGCGTCGATTCGGGCCCCCGAGGCCATGGTGGCGATCACGGAGCAGCGCTCGAGCGAGGGATCATCGTTGAGCTCGATGTGCTCGGCGCCCGCGTGGCGGAGGGCGAGCTGGGGGAGGGCGTCGCGGACCAGAGGGGCGTCGTCCGGATGGACGCTGATGACCAGGCGTGTCGAGCGCGCGATGATCGCGAGCACGGCGGCGAGCTGGTCCACAACGCGCTCGGGATGGGCGGCGAGCTCGCGCTTGCAGACGATGCGTGCGATGTCGAGCGCGAGGCGGAGCACGTCCTGCTTGGCCTCGAGGAGCATGCGCTCGCGCGCGGCGTGGAACGCGTCGAGGGCGACCGCCCATCGAGCTTCGAGCGCATCGAGCCGCTCGCGCGTGCTCGCGAGGGCCTCCTCCCGCCCCTTGGCAAGGCCCTGGGCCTGCCCCTGGGCGATGCCCTGCTCCGTCCCGCGCTGGAGGCCGATCTCGTGCGCATCGGCGATGAGACGCTCGCGCTGGGCGCGGGCGTCGGCGAGGATGCGTTCGGCCTGGGCTCGGGCGGCGGCGACGATCGCCTCGCCCTGGCGCGTGAGGTCGCCCAGGTCCAGACGGACGGCGCTGGAGATCGCGGCGTGGGCGTTGGACTGGCGGATGAGGGCCATGGCGGGTCGGGGCTCCGGGCGTGATCAGACGACCATCTCGTCGGTGTTGCCGCGACCCTGGATGACCACGTCGCCTGCCTCTTCGAGCCTGCGGACGATGTCCACGATGCGTTGCTGGGCGGCCTCGACGTCCGAGACGCGGACCGGGCCCATGTACTGCATGTCCTCCTTGATGAGGGCGGCGGCGCGCTCGGACATGTTGGTGAAGATCTTCGTCTTGAGCTGCTCGCTGGCGGTCTTGAGGGCGACGGCAAGCTCGGAGTTGTCGACCTCCTTGAGCACGGCCTGGATGCCCTTGTCGTTGACCATGTTGATGTCCTCGAACACGAACATGAGCCGGCGGATCTGCTCGACGAGATCGGGGTCCTCGCTCTCGAGGCCCTCCATGATGGTCTTCTCGGTGGCGCGATCGGCGAGGTTGAGGATCTCGGCGACGGTGGGCACGCCGCCGGCCTTTTCCATGCTCTGCGTGAGCATGCTCGCGAGGCGGCTCTCGAGGCCGCGTTCGACCTCCTTGATGACGTCCGGGTTGGTCTGCTCCATGTTGGCGACACGCTTGATGACCTCGATCTGCTTCTGCATAGGAAGCCCGACGAGAATCTCCGCGGCCTTGTGGTGCGGCAGGTGGCAGAGGATGAGCGCGATGGTCTGGGGGTGCTCGTCCTGGATGAACGTGAGAAGGTTCTCGCTCTCGGCGCGCTGGAGGAAGGAGAAGGGCTTCTTCTGGACCTGGGTCTGGATCTGCTGGAGGACTCGCTCGGCGACCTTCGGATCGAGCGAGTTCTTCAGGATCTCCTTGGCGTAGTCGAGGTTGCCCTCGTTGGCGTACTGGTTGGCGAGCGTGAGGTTGTAGAACTCCTCGACGACGGCGTTGGTGAGTTCCTGCGGAACGCGGCCCAGGCCGGCGAGCTCGCGCGTGACCGCCTCAACGACCTCGGGGGCCATCTGCTTGAGGAGCGCGGCGGCGTCGTCGTGCCCGAGCGTGAGCAGCAGGATGCCCGCCTTGGTCACGCCCTCGAGCTCGGCGGGGGTCTCGGGAAGTTTGTCGTTGGGTCGTCGGGGCACGCGTGGACTCCTTGGTCACTGCTCGACCGCGACCCAGCGGTTGAGGACCTTGGCGGCGACGTCCGGCTGGCTCTTGACGAGTTCGGCGACCTGCTCGCGCATCTTGGTGAGCTTGATCTCGTCCTCGCCCACCTCGATGCCCGCCATGGCGGTCTCGCTCTCGTCGGCCTCGCCCACGAGGTCGCTGTCGGTCTCGAGGGGCGGGGGCAGGCCGACCATCTCTTCGGCGGTGGGAATCTCGATCTGGCGTCCTGCTTTCTTGGCCATCATGAGCATCATGCCCAGGGCGACGAGAGCGAGGGCGCCGAGGATGACCTTGTCGATCACGCCGCCACCCATGGCCCAGATGGTGCCCAGGGCGCCGCCACCGGACGGCGGGCCGGAGCCTGCGCCTCCACCACCGCCTCCGAGGCCGCCGGTGCTCGCGTAGCCGCCTCCCTCGCCCGACATCAGCGCGACCACCACCTCGCCCTGGATGACCTCGCCCTTGGCGACGTCCAGCTTGAGGTGGGGCTTGAGGAGGGCCTCGATCGAGGATTTCTCGGCGGCGAAGCGGGCCTGGATCTCAGCCTCGGTCGGCGGCGGAGGCTGCTGATCCTTCTGTGCGGCGGGCGCGGTGGTGCTGGCGGGAGTCGCTGCGGCCTTGTCCTTGGAGATGAGAGAGGCGATGAAGGCACGCGGAATCGCGACGGTGGCGGCAAGAGAGCGCACCCGACCGCCCGGATCGTCGATGTGCTCGACCTTGGTTCCGATGGCGTTGGTGTTCTCAGTCTTTGACGTGCTCTGCGTGCTCTTGGGGGCCTTGCTCGCGTTGCCGCTCAGGTCCGCGCCCGTGTTGGCGCGGACGCCCGAATCCACGCCCGTGGGTGGCGCGGACTCGCTCGAATTCGTCGTCTCCTCAGTCTTGGGGATGGAGAGCGAACCTTGGTTCAGCGGAAGGTTCGTGTTTACTTCCGACTTGGTGCGTGCCGCGTCCACCACGGCGGTGACTTCGACGGCGAGCCCATCGATCCCCGGCAGCAAGCCCGCGATCTTGTCCTTCCACTGCTTCTCGATCGCGCGTGCGGCTTCGCGGGCGCTGGTGATCGCGGGCTCGCGCTCGTTGGTGACCTGGCGAGGGCGGCCCAGCGAGCCATCGATGACCTCGACGCGATCGACCTCGAGCCCGGCGACGCTTCCGGCGACGAATCGGGCCGCGGCGTCCACGGTTTCCTGGGCGATGCCGCGACCGTTGGCGGAGAACATCGTGATCGAGGCCTTGGGCGCGCGCTGGGGAGCGCCGAAGCCGACCTGCTCGGGGGCGTCGACGTGGACCTGCGCGGAGCGGACGCCGTTGAACTTGCCGATGACGGCGGCGAGCCAGTTGTTGCGTGCCAGCACGTAGATCTGGCGGTTTTGCTCCTTGGAGTTGATCCAGTTCTGGGCCTTGTAGAGGTTGTCGAAGATGCCCTCGATGTTGGCCGGCCCCTGCCCGGATTGCGCGACGACGGCCATCGCGCGATCGTGCTCATCGGGAGCGACCTGCACCTCGCCAGCGGTGGACATCGTGTACTTGATCTGCGACGTGGCGAGGAGGCGGGCCGCGCTCTGCTGCGCTTCGGGCGTCTGCCCGGGCATGAGGGCGCGGTACTGCGCCCGACCCGCGTACTGGCTCACAAGGAACAGCGTCATCAGCAGGATGACGGCGACCGAGGCGACCAGGAGCTTCTGGGTGGCGGTGAGCTTGGAGAGCGACGCGCCGATGGTGCCCAGGATGCGCCGCAACTGTTCCACGCGTCAGGCCTCCTGCCCTTGGCTCGCCCGCGTCCCGCGGGCGTGTCGTCAGACGACTCGAGGGAATGATCCCTCGCGGTCTGAGTCTTTCGGCCGTGCTTTGTGGTGGTCTTGAAACTGCGCGGCGCGATCGGCGGGTTATGCGCTGCGGTGCGCATGAACCGCGCGTCGGGCCACGAACGCTCGCGCGTGGGCCGGAGCGGCAGGGCGCGTTCGGATCACACCCGCATCTGCTGGATTTCGTCGTAGGCGCGAACGACCTGGTTGCGAACGGCCTGGAGGGCCTTGAACGCGAGGTCCGCCTTGGCGGTCGCGGTGAGGACGTTCTCGATGTCGGTGCGCTTGCCGGTCTGGAGGTCCTCGACGGCCTTGGTCGCGTCCTGCTGGAGCTTGTTCGCTTCCTCGATGTTCTTGAGGAGGACGTCCTTGAAGCTCGCGCCCTCGGGGGCGTTGGCGTTGGTGACGGCAGCGCGCGGCTGAATGGGGCCGCTGCCGCCGACGCCGGAGATCAGTCCCAGTGGGTCGCTCATCGTTCGTTCTCGAGGTCAGGCCTTGCGTACTGGGCGTGCTCCGCTCGCCGGTGGTTGTGAGTCTACGCGATGAGACGCAACGCCTGTGCCATCATGGTTTTGGCGCCCTCGGCGGCAACGGCATTGGCCTCGTACGCCCGCATGGCTTCCATCGCGTTGATCTGCTCGGTGACAGGGTCGATGTCGGGCACCGGGACGTACCCGGAATTGGGGCCAGTCTGGTAGGCGTATGGATTGGTGGGGTCCCACTTCATCTTGGGCGGGGCCTGGGAGATCTCGATCTCTCGGATGTGCACGCCCATCTCGCGCGCCTCGGGCGAGCTGGCATTGGGGTCGCCCGGCGCGAAGGCGGCGATGCGCCGCTGGTAAGGATTCACGCGCCCTTCGGCGTCCAGAATCGCGTCCTTGTTGGCGAGGTTGGCGGAAATGACCTCCATGCGCGTGCGCTGGGCGATCATGCCGCTGGTAGGGATGTCGAGGAGCCCGTACATCGTTTGTTCCAGTGAAGGTCAGGGCGATCAGACGCGTTCGGCGAGGGCCTCTCGCATGAAGTTCAGACGGGAGCGGAGCAGATCGGTCGCGGTGCGAAAGACGCCGAGATTCTCGGCGTGTTGCTGCATGAGCCGCTCGAGATCGCGGTTGTTGCCGTCGGGGAACGTGATGCCGCCGGCGTTGGACTTGGGGTTGAGTTGCATCCCTCCGTCCTCGCCGCGCTGGATCTCCTCGCTCTCCTGCCAGTGCAGGTCGCCGGTCATTCCTCCCGTGCGTTCGTTGCGATCCTCGATGGCCTCGGCGAGGACGCGCTGGAACTCTCGCGGGCTGACATCCACCTGACGGAAGTCGGGCGTGGAGAGGTTCGCGATGTTGTTCATGATGAGGCGCTGACGCTGGCCCGCGAAGCGGATCGTCGCTTCAAGGGAAGGCATGGCGCCGGAGGTGATGATGTCATTGACGAACATCGTGGTGTTCTCGTCGCAAGGCGCATGCCTGCCGGACCCCGGCGTCAGAGGCTCTGGGCGACAAGGTTCTCCTCTTTCCACTTCTTGAGCTTGAGCCCGAGGGTGCGAACGCCAATCCCGAGCGCCTTGGCGGTCTTCTGGCGATGCCCGTTGAACCGCCGGAGCGTGGCGATGATCACGTCGCGTTCGATGTCCTCAAGGGGACGGACCGGCGAGTCGTGCGGGGCCGGGGCGAACGTGCTGGTCTCCGAGGAAGCGTTGCCCGACGTGTGCCCGTTCTGGGGCGAGCCCAGTCCCAGGGCGCCCAGCGTGAGGGGCTTGACCTCGAGTGCCGTGGCGCCGCGGAGCGGCATGGCGGGAACGGACGAGGTGAGCCACGGCTCGATGAGCGCCCGAGGAATCTCGCGCTCGGTGCCCTTGGCCGCGCCCAGCACGACGGCACGCTCGCAGATGTTCTGGAGCTCGCGGACGTTTCCGGGCCAGGGATAGGCCTGCATGAGAGCGATCGCGCCGGGATCGAGACGTGCCGGGGCACGCCCCTCCCGGGCGCAGAAGGTGCCGATGAAGTGGGCGGCCAGGGCCGGGACATCCTCGAGGCGATCGCGGAGCGGCGGCAGGTGGACGGGAAGCACGTTGAGACGGAAGAAGAGGTCCTGGCGGAACTGTCCTCGCGCGACGGCCTGGGGAAGGTCGCGGTTGCTCGTGGCGATGACGCGAACGTCCACGCCGATCGTGGTGCTGGACCCGACACGCTCGAAGGCCCGCTCCTGCAGGACGCGGAGCAGCTTCGCTTGGATCGGAGCGCCGATCTCGGAGATCTCGTCCAGGAGGAGGGTGCCGCGATCGGCGAGCTCGAAGCGCCCCTTGCGGAGCTTCTCAGCGCCCGTGAACGCGCCCTTCTCGTGCCCGAACAGCTCGCTCTCAAGGAGCGACTCGGACAACGCGGCGCAGTTCACGGCGAGGTAGGGGCTGGCCTTTCGGGGCGAGAGCTCGTGGATCGCGCGGGCGACGACCTCCTTGCCCGTGCCGCTCTCGCCGACGATCAGCACGTTGCCCTGCGACTCGGCGAGGGCAAGGACCTGCTCCTTGACGCGCCGGATGGCGGGCGACTCGCCGATGATTCGCGCGAGCCCCGGGCCCGAGGGGGGCAGGATGGGCTCGCGCTCGTGGGAGCGGAGCAGCGCGTTCTCGCGGAGGAGCGTGGCGTGCTGGATGGCCCGCTTGACGGTGATGATGAGGGCGTCGCCCTCGAAGGGCTTGGTAAGATAGTCGTAGGCCCCGATCTTGACTGCCCGCACCGCGGTCTCGACCGTGGCGAACGCGGTCATCATGACGATGGGCAGCTCGTCGTCGATGGCGCGGACCCGCTCGATGAGCTCGAGCCCAGTCATGCCGGGCATCTTCAGGTCCGTGACGAGCACGTCCGGTCGCTTGGCGGCGAGCGCGGCGAGAGCGGCCTCCCCGCCATCGGCGGTCGTGACGTCGAACCCGGCGCGGGTGAGCGTTCCCGCGACGGAGTCGCGCATCATTTCCTTGTCGTCGACCACGAGCACGGTACTCATCGCGGGATCTCCTGGGACTGCTGGCGAGCGGCGCGGCGCCGCCCGTTGGTTGCGGTTGCGGTCTGCGGGCGCGCCCGAACATGGACGCCGGCGGGCGCGGATTCCTGGGTCGCGAGGACGAGCGGAAGATGGAGCTCGAACTGAGCGCCACGGGCATGGAGGACGTTTGAGGCGCGGATGTGTCCGGCGTGGGCGTCGACGATGCGATGGACGATCGCTAAACCCAACCCCGTGCCGGTTGCGCGGGTGGTGAAGAAGGGGTTGAACATGCGATCGAGAGCGTCGGGCGTGATGCCCGGGCCCGTGTCGCGGACGACGATGGCACCAAGCCCGTCGTGGCCCGCGATCGTGTCGGTGGTCAGCGTGTGCTCGGTGGCGCCAGCCGGAGGCTCGCAATCGCCCATCGCCTGAAGCGCGTTGCGGACGATATTCAGCAGCGCCTGGTGCAACAGTGACGGATCCCCGCGGAGGGTGATCGGATGGGCCTGGTCGAGTCGCTCGATGCGCACACGCGGGAGAGAGGTAGACGCCGCGGCATCGAGGGCACGCTCGATGAGGTCGGACGCGTCGATGTCGTGCGGGCTGACACGGAGCTCGCGCGCGAACGAGAGCACATCGCCCACGACGGCGTCGAGCCCGCGAACCGCGGCGGCGATCTTGGCGGCGGTGGAACGCTCGGCGGGGCGATCGGCAAGATCGCTGTCGAGCATGCGCGCGTAGAGAGCGATGGAACCGAGCGGATTACGGACCTCGTGGGCGATGCCGGCGGCCATCTCGCCCAGCGCGGCGAGACGCTTGCTCCGCTGCAGCTGCTCGTTGGCGTGGGAGAGCTCGTCCTGGAGGCGTGCGACCTCGAGCTTGAGATCCTCGTGGGTGCGCTCGAGCCGCGCCGTGACGGCGGTGAACGCCGACATGAGCTCGGCGAGCTCGGCGGGCGTCACCGGGACGGAGGGAACGAGAGTTTGTGGCATGATCGTGGACAGGGTCAGGCCTCTCGATCCTGAAGGCGGGGTGCGGAAGCCGGTGCCGCTCCGTAGGCGGCGCCGGCGTTGCGCGCGTGGTCGAGCTGATCGAGCCGCTGAGCGACGGCGGCCCGTCGCTGACGCAGACGCTCCTGCCCGTGCTCGTCGGCTTGGCGCACGCGCTGGGCGATGGCGGCGATCTCATCGAGCAGGTCGCGGAGCGAACGGGCCTGCCCATCGGGCACGAGCGAGAGCAGCGAATCAGCGCGGGCCCGGTAGGGCTCGAGCTCCTGGCTCACGCGGACAAGCTCGTCCACGATGGCGCGGCGTTGATCGAGGTGGGCCAGGAGCGGCGCCCCCGTGTCGCTCTCGATCAGATCGTTCTGTCGCGCGACAAGCGATTCGAGCTCGACAAAGAGCGCATGCTGAGAGCGGATGAGCGATTCGAGGCGTGCGCCCACGCCACGCTCGCCGGGTTGGGCGATGGGGACGGGCGTCATCGCTGCTTCTCCTCGCCCGCGCTGGCGCTGGAGGTGGCACTCGTGGGGCGAGTCTTGGGCTTGGAAACGCCCAGGTACTCCGTGGAGTCGAGCCAGCGCTGCCACTCCTGGCGGCTCATCGGCAGGTCGGGATCGGACCAGGCGGTGTCGGGCAGCGAGTCGTAGAACTGCCTGGCTCGGATCTGCGCCGTGCCGGCGCGCTCGCGATCGCCCATCTCGACATACGCGTTCACGATCTGGATGAGCGCGACGAGCGAGGCGGGGTCCGTGTTGTAGCGTTCGCGGGCGACGGTGTAGCGCCGGATCGCCTCCTCGAACTGACGCTGGGCGAAGGCGCACTCGGCGTAGTTGAAGTACGCGTTGCGGAGCTGCAGGCGTTCGAGCCGGCTGAGCGTGCGGTCGTCCTTGGCGCCCAAGGCCTGGATGACCTGCGTGTAGGCCTCGGCGGCGCGGGCGAGATGCTCCTCCCGGGTGCGCAGGAACCGCTCGCGCTGCGATTGGGGCATCGCTTCCTTGACGGTGGCGAGAATCTCCGCGGCCTCCTTGCGATAGGACTCGGCGAGCGCGTAGCGCACGGCGTCGTTGCCGGGCATGTCGGGCGCCGTCTCGATGGCCTGAACGAGGTAGGGGATCGCAGCGGCCCACTGCTTGCTGCGCTGACGGATGCCCGCGAGCTCGACGAGCGCATCCCGGAAGTCCTTGCCCGCGGAAGAGCCGGCGCGTCCGTTGACCACGGCGGTCAGGAGTTCTTCGGCCTCGGCGTCATTGGCAGGATCGCCGTCGAGCAGCAGGCATTGGGCGAGCGGGACGATGGCGCGATTGGCGAAGGCCGAGGACGCGGTTGTGCGGCCGGTCTCGTCCGTGACCGGGCGGAGCAGTTCTCTGAAGTGCTCGGCCGCGGTTGGATAGTCGCCGCGAGAGAAGTACGCCTGCGCGAGGCGGAAACTCGCCTCGGATGCCCGACGATCCGCTGGAAAGAACCGAAGGAAGTCGTTCAGAAGCGGGATCGCCTGGTCCTGATCACCCGCGAGGTCGTAGCTGTCGGCGGCCATCCAGAGAGAATCGGCGTAGGCGTCGTTGTCGAGGGCTCCGAGCGAGTCCGCGTGCTGCTTGTACCCCTTGCCCGCGGTGACGAGGGCGATGCGGGCCTGCTCTCGCGTGGCGGGGTCAAGGCGAGCGAGCGCGACGAGACGATCGGGGCCCTGGCGCGTGGGCTGGAGCATCTCGTCGGCCGCGCGACGGTTCGCGTTGGCCAGCGCGATGAGCGCCTCGCCAGGGACCGGGCCCTTGCCCACCGCGAGAACGGCGAGATCGGCGAATTCCTTGGCCTCGGCGGTGTCGCCCGCGGCCATGCGCGCGTTGTAGCGGGCCAGGAGGCTTCGCGACACGAGCGCCGCGTCGACGCCCTCGGCGCGGTGCCCCGCGTTGACAAATTTGATCAGGTCGGCGTAGACCTTGAGCGATTCGTCGAACTCGCCCAGTGTCGAAAGGACCTCGGCGAGCCCGAGCATGGGCGGGAGGCGTGCGTCCTCCTCGCCGGCGCGAGTGATGGCCTCCTCGAAGCGCTTGCGGGCACGCGAAGGATCGCCCGAGAGCTCGTCGATCCGACCGAGCAGCGACTGGATCGCGCCCCAGCGAGGATCGGAGTCGGAGAATTCGCGCGCGGCGGATTCGAGCTGTCGGGCGGCCTCGGCATGGTCGCCCAGTTCGAAGTACGCCTTGCCCAGCACGCGCCGGAGGTCGGCGACCTGCTCGGGGGGAACATCGTGGACGATCGAGGGCATCGTCTGCAGGAGCTTGTTGACGGCGCTCTCGGGAAGGCCCTGCTTGAGCAGAAGCTCGCCCTGGCGCCCGAGCGACCACGCACGATCCTCCGGAGAGAGATCGCGGGACGTGAGAAACTCGGCGATCAGGCGCAGCGTTGGGCCCGGATCGCTGTGCGCATCGTCGAGGCTCTGCTGGACGATGCGCCGAACGATGTGGGAGCGTCCCAGTCGCTCCTGCTCGGGGAGGCGCTCGACGATCTCGCGGGCACGCTGCGGCTTTCCAACGCTCACGAATGCGTCGCCCAGGAGGATCATGTCGCGCGACTCAAGCTCGCCACCGGTTTCCTCGGCGGCGAGGAGTTCCTCAACGACCTGCTTGGCGTTCTCCGGGTCGTCGACGTGGAGCCGCTGCGCGGCGAGAGCGACCGAGCGCCCGCGGAGCAGGTGGAACTCGCGGGTCTGGGTCTTGCTCATCAGGCCCGCGTCGGCGTATGGGGCCACCTTCTCATTGAGGTACTTGAGCGCGGCGTCGTAGTCCTCGGCCTGCGCGGCGGCCTGGGCCTTGGCGAGCATCGCGGCGACGTCCGGCCGCGGGCGCGTGATGTAGGCGGTGACGAGCCCGGCCGTGAGCAGCGTGCCCGCGAGCGCGAGCACGGGCAGCGGCCACGTGGCGCGGAGCCCCAGCTTGGGCACCGCTGGGGCGTCAGGCGCTTTGACATCGGCGGGAATGGACGGCGCGTCGGGCAACTCCGGGCCCTCGTGGGGCGTCCGAGGCCGGATCCTCCGGCCCGTGTCGGCCCGCTCACGCGCGGACCGACCCCGGACGCGGAGTTGCTATCGGGAAAGGGATCGCGCAGGCTTGATCAATCGCACACCGAATCGAGCCCTGACGAGGGCGTCGATCGTGCGCAAGGGCATCACTCTGGCGGGGCGTCATCTCGCACCAGGACGACCGTTCGGGCGAGGATGTCACCCCGATGCCGGCCATCGGAAGACCCGAGAGACATCGCAGCGATGGGAGCCAGAAGCCATCGATAGAGGTTGCGGACGAACGCTGCACGAAGCCCCGGGATGAGCGGGCGGGGCTCGAGCATGCCGTCGGGGGACTTGACCATCGCGACTCGCACGACGCGGCATCCGCAGAGCGCCTTGCCCGGCGTTCGCGAGAACACACCCTCGAGGAGCGTGGAAGCGACGAGCCCTATGGCCGCGGCGGCGATCGGCGCTCGCCAGGCGTCGGGCTCCGTGAACCATGCCGAGGCCGAAAGGGCCTGCGGAATCGGCACTCCCGTGAGAGCGCCGGCCAAGGCAAGGGCGGCGAACGCGTCGATGGCGCCGGCGATGGAGCGTCGCAGGGGCGAGGCGAGCGACCAGCCGCGCGGGAGCGAGAGCGGCGGGTGTTCCGAACGCGGGCGGAGGATGGCGATGCCGATGACCGACATCGCCGCGACCGCGCCCACGGCGATGAGCCTGAGCTCGTTCCCCGTCAGCGCGTTGGCGAGCGAGAGGGGAGCATCGGAGAGAATGGTGCCGGTGCGTGCAGAGACTTCGACGAGGCGAGTCGATGGGCGGGCGCGATCCGCGGCACGCGCGGAATCACCCGCACGAACGGAGAGGATCGCAAGGCGCGCGGCGTCATCCATGCCCGCGACGGCGAAGGGAGCATCTGCGACATCGATGCTCTGAATGAGACGCGGTGCGGCTTCAGAGATTCGCCACAGGTTGAGGCGGGCGGGGGACTCTTCGGTCCGCTGGGCGAGGATGGTGATGTCGCTCGCACGCAGCAGCGTCGCCTCGGCGGCGGGCGTGGGCCATTGGACGAATTGCTCGCTCCACGTGGCGCTGAGAAGTTCCGGGGCATTTGGATTTCGCTCGAGTGCCGCGCGCCAGAGCGGAGTATGCGGTTGGGCCGACGCGAGCAGGAGCCCGGATTCGTCGGCGAGAATCCAGCGCGCGCCTTCGGCCCGCGGCGGCAGATCGAGCGTGGACCACCCCGCGGGCGTTCGCACGCACAGCGTCGCGCCGTGTGCGGTCTGGAGGAGCGCCGCGAGCCCCCAAGGAGAAGCGGCGATCGAGAGCAGCGGCAGCGAGCCGGGGATCGCGGGCTCGGCGTGGAGGCGGGTCGTGTTGGTGTCGAACGTCCAGGTGGCGCCCCAGATGCTCGGGGCCGCGGTGATGCGCAGCACGCTGCGTCGCGGCATGGCGGCGGGGCTCGGTTGGGCGGGAGGAAAGACGAGGTACACGGATCGCTCCCACGCCGCGAGAGCCTCGGGGGTAGTGGGCAGGAGCGTGACCAGTTTGGCCGAGCCTGTGGCGACGTGCGGCTCGGGCGCCAGGCGTGGGCCCAAGTGGAGCAGCGTGCCGTCGGGCCCGGAGGGCTCGGGGACCACAAACCAGGCGTGGGCGAATGGCTCGTCATACGTGGCGGGCCCGCCCGCGGCGAGTGGCGGTGCGGCGCGTGAGGCCGAGAGCGTGAGCAAGCACGCGAGCAGCGTTCGCCATTGGCGCATCGGCATGCGCGGCGAGTGTAGTCGGTGGTTGGGCGCGGCCTCAGGGAGCGGGGCGGGGCTGGTCAAGGCTCTCGATCTCGCGCACGTTGTACGCCTCGACCCAAGTCTTGAATTGGAAGACGTCGGAGCGTGGTCGCTTTGGATTGCCCGACTCGGGCTCGGAGAGCGTCATGCGGGCTTCGAGGAGCCCGCTGGCGCTCAGGTCGAGCTTGACGTCCGTCGGAACGCGCCACGCCTCCGTTCCGGCACGGGGCAGCGCTCGCCACGCGACGGGCTCGTGCTTGGAGAACCTGGTGCCGGCGCGAATGCTGTCCCCGTCCATGATTCCGATCCACACCGGCAGAGCCGTGGCGGAATCGATGCAGTGCCGCGTGCGACCCGAGCGTCCCGCGACATCGACATAGACCTCTGGCCCCTTTCCCGCGAGTTGGTACTCGACTTTGCGCTCGTCGCTCGGCAGGGGCATCAGCCCGAGGATCTCAATAAGGTCGCGTGGATCGACGGGCAGACCCAGTTCGCGCCGTCGCTTCGGGTCGATCCGATCGGCGTGCCCAACCAGCGCGAGCCGTGGCTCCTTCTGCAGGTCGATCCACCAGAAACCCTCGGAGCCGTCGTCAAGAGTTCCCGAGGCGAGCACGCCCCCCATCTGCCCGGCCTTCATGAACGTGAGCACGAGCCCGCGCGGACGCTGGAAGTTGAAGTGGCCCTCGATCTGCTCGGTGCGCGGCTTCTCGCCTTCCTGCGCGACGTACGTGACTGTGATCACGGTACGGGACCAGAGCTGATCGAGCCCTTCGAGCCGGGCGTTGTAGCGGGCGGCAAGATCGGCGTAATCGGGAAGCGGCGCGGAGTGCGCGTCCGGCTTGGTGGGCGTCGTCGGTTGTGTGTGCGCGCACGATGCGACGAGCAGCAGCGCCGCGCCCGCGAGCATGGATCGCGCAATTCGCGCCACGAGCCAGGCCCCTCCCCTTCCGCGAATCACGCGCTCGCGCCCTGGGCGAGCGGATCTCCGGCCATGATCGCCTGGAGTTGCTCGATGGCATCGGCCGTCGCCTGCTCGTCCATGCCCGGATCGACGACCTCGCAGTCGCCGATGCCCGCCGTTCGCGAGGACGAGGCCCGCTTGACGACCATGACCGGTCGCCCGCCCATGTGATCGCGACGGGTCTCTTCGTACTTCAAGAGCCGCTTGCGGATGAGCAGAAGGGCCAGCACGTACCGGAACGAGATGCGCTTGGGCTCCTCGACGCCCTCGAGCTGCTCAAAGATCTCCAGCAGCGCGGCGTCGTCCACTAGCACGCGCTTCTTCGCATCTGGAGCGGGCATGGTCGCGACCCACGAAGCGAAGAGCGTGCGTGGCTTCTTCGGGCGAGCGCCGAGTTTCCACTCCTTGGCGTCGAAGTCCTGGCGCTCAAGGCCCTCCTCGCCCGGGCGCTCGACGAGCGCGGCCACGTACTTGTCACCGACCTTGATTGGTTTGCCCGTCGCCGCGCAAACTCCCGTCGCGCGTGCAACCTCGAAGCTCACTTCACCGCGTGCCATGATCGCAGTCTAGCGCGCGGCGGTGCGCCATGCGCCACGAATGGAGCTCGATGGGTCACCCGCCGCACTGCACCTCAAAGAATCGATGCGAGGTTCCTCCCTCACCGACCTGAAAGCGAACGCTGCGGGCGCATCGGGGGCATCGCGCGTGATACGAGCGACCGTCGGGAGAGCGGAACACGCGGAGGTACGCTCCCGAGCATGAGAATCGCACGCCGAGCCATGGCCGCGATGGGCGCTCGAGCGAGGAATCGCTCGCTCGATCCGTCGAATCGAATCGGTCCGGCTCACGCGGCATGCATGGTTGATCGGCGTGCCAGGGGCATCGGCTTTGGGGCGATCGGTCCGGAGATCGGCGGGTTGCGCGGGTGGGGCAGCGGGATCGGACAGGCGGGCGCGATTCTGGTATTCTTGTGAGTGGTTCGTTCGGAGGGCGAGGGCAAGCGACAAGAGGCGAGATTCGCGAACGATGACGTTGCCGTTGACGATCCTGCCCGACCCCCCTGCACCCCCCACCGCGATCGGGCTGATCGCGGGGGGCGGGAGGTTGCCGATCATCGTGGCACGAGGGTTAAGGGACTCGGGACATCCGGTGCATGGGCTGGGATTGGCGCGTCAATACGATGTGGAATTGCCCGCCCTCTGCAGCTCGTTCCGCGAGGTTGGGCTGCTGCGGATTGGATCCTGGGCGCGGAACTTTCGGCGGCTGGGCGTTCGGTACGCGATCATGGTGGGCAAGGTTGACAAGGCGCGGATCATGCACGATCCGCTGCGGTTGGTCCGAAACATCCCCGATGTGACGACGTTTCTGGCGTGGTACCGGATCACGCATCGGAAGGACAACCGCTCGCACGCCGTGCTGGGGATGATTGCGGAGCAGCTCGACCGCTGCGGGGTGCAACTCTTGGACTCGACGGTGCCCATCTCGGACCACCTGGCCCACGCCGGGGTGATGACCCGGACGAAACCGACGGCGGCGCAGCGCGCGGACATCGAGTTCGTGTGGCCGATGCTCAAGGAGGTCCTGCGCCTGGACATCGGGCAGGCGATCAGCGTTCGGGAGCGGGACGTGATCGCGGTCGAGGCGGTGGAGGGAACGGACGCGATGATCGAGCGGACCGGCGGGCTGTGCAAGGCCCATGGGTGGACGCTCGTCAAGGGCGCGCGGGCCGGGCACGATCGCCGCGCCGACGTGCCCACGATCGGCGTGAACACCATCAAGAACCTGCACGCGGCGGGAGGGCGGTGCCTGGCGCTGGCGGCGGGCGATGTGATCATGGTGGACAAGCCCGAGGTGATCAACCTTGCGGACCACCTGGGCGTTTCCGTGATCGGAGTCACGCCCGGGCAGGCGTGGTGAACGGGGCGTTGTGTATCGGGACGAGCCATGCCCGTACGTGTCTCGAGGCGGGCTGAAGCTGCGTCATGCGCTGGACGCGTTCGCCATCGACGTGAGCGGGCAAGCCTGCGCGGACCTGGGCGCCAACGTGGGCGGGTTCACCGATTGCCTGCTCCATCGGGGCGCGTCGCGCGTGTTCGCGGTGGACACGGGGTACGGCGTGCTGGCGTGGACGCTGCGGAACGATCCGCGCGTCGTGGTGATGGAACGGACGAACGCGCTGCACGCCCTGCCGCCCAAGGTCGACGGGGCCGCGCCGAGTGTTCGATTCGTCGCGATCGACCTGGCGTGGACGCCCCAGCGGCACGCGATTCCCGCGGCCCTGCGCTGGCTGGGCGAGGGGGGCTCGATCGTCACGCTCATCAAGCCCCATTACGAGGTGATGGGCGATGAGAAATCGCTCTTGCGCAAGGGAGTTCTGCCCGAGGAAGAGGCCCGACGCATCGCCCAGCGCACAGGCGAGCAGTTGGGCGGGATGGGCGTCCGCGTGCTGGGATTGGTCGAATCGCCGATCGCCGGCGGCGCGGGCAAGGGCAACGCCAAGGGCAATCGCGAGTGGCTCGCGCACTGCGTGCGGTCCTGATTCAGCTCTCGGCGACTTCGGGCTTCTTCCACCCCTCGATCGTCTTGCCCTTGGGGTGGAGCATCGACCAGAGGCGTTCGAGAAGCGGTCGAGTGCCGAGCTTGGCCGCGCCGGAAATGGCCAGAACCTCTTCCTTTGCGCCGAGCTTGAGGCGCTTGCGCAGGTCCTTCACGAGCTTTTGCTGATCGTCCTCGTCGGGGATCAGGTCCATCTTGTTGAGCACGATGAGCTCGGGCTTCTCGGCGAGCTGGGGGGAGTAGCGCTCGAGCTCGGCGCGGATCGTCGTGTATGCCTCGGCGGGGTCGCTCTCGTCCGCGGGCGCGGCGTCGAGCAGGTGCACGATGATGCGCGTGCGCTCGATGTGCCGGAGGAAGTCGTGCCCAAGCCCCGCGCCCTGGGCCGCGCCCTCGATGAGTCCCGGGATGTCCGCGATGACAAGCCGGCGCGTCGCGTCGAGCTCGGCGATGCCCAGCTGCGGCGAGAGCGTGGTGAACGGGTAATCGGCGATCTTGGGTGTCGCGCGCGTCAAGGCCGCGAGCAGCGTGCTCTTGCCCGCGTTGGGCTTGCCGACGAGCCCGACATCGGCGATGAGTTTGAGTTCGAGACGCAGGGTCTTGACCTCGCCCGGCTCGCCCGACTCGGCGCGCCGGGGCGTCTGGTTGGTGCTGCGCTTGTAATGCTCGTTGCCCCAACCGCCCTGCCCGCCCTTGGCGATGACCACCTGTCCGCCGGGCGCAAGGTCGTGCAGGAGCTCGCCCGAGTTCGCGTCGTAGACGAGGGTGCCCGCGGGCATGCGCACGATGCAGTCCTTGCCCGCCAGCCCCGATCGCTGGCTCGACATGCCGCCCTGCCCGTGCTCCGCGTTCCAGTGGTGCTGGCTCTGGAAATCGAACAGCGTGTTGACGTTCGGATCGGCGACGAGGATTACGGACCCGCCGTCACCCCCGTTGCCACCATCGGGCCCGCCCTTGGGGACGTACTTCTCGCGGCGGAACGAGACGCACCCGTTGCCGCCGTTGCCGGCGCGGACCTGGATGACAGCTTGATCGACGAACACCTGGGAGGGTAGAACTCAAAGGCGCAAAGCTCAAAGCTCAAATGTAGAGCGATCGGAAACCGCGTTGGGGCATCGGCATGGGGTTCCGAGGTTGTCCGGAGCGCGGCGAGCGGCTCCGAAACTGGCGGAATCCTGCGTTCCTACGCCGCGCGCGCGAATCGCCCGCTGGCGAGCTGGCGGATGAGGCGCTCGCGATCGCCCTCGCGCGCGTAGTGCGAGAACGACACGGCCATGCGCACCGGGCCCGGTTCATCCACATCGTCCGCGACCCACACGATCGTGCCCAGCGCGAACACCGCTCGCCCGGGGCCGACGTCGTTGTGCAGGCCGGGAAGGTAGATCTGCACGGCGACGGGCGTGCCCGGCGCGATTGGGTCGTCGAGCTCGAACATCAGCCCACCCTCGCTCGCGTTGTGGATGTGCCCCTCGCGCGTGAAAGTGTCCTCGCTGAGCAGGCGCAGCGCCACGCGGGTGTACATGGGCTGGAGGACGAAGCGCTCGTGCTGACGCCGGTTGATGCGGACCATCGCGTGACTCCCGAATCCGCGCGGAGTGCACGCGGCACGAGAGTTATCGAACGATGGCTTGCCTGTCTTCACATGTGCGGGGTGCGCGGCAGGCACGCCAAGATCAGGATCGAGTCGCGCAGAATCCGCGCGTTCACTCCCCCTCGGGCTCGGGTTCATCGACCGAGGCGACGTCCTTCTGGTCCGGTGCGCGGACCACCATGCGTCGATGCGCGACGCCGGCCTCCTGGAACTCGTCGGAATCGACCTGCCACCCGAGATTCTCGCAGAAGCCCAGCGACTTCACCGGGACATTCGTGTACAGCTCGACGAGGGAGAGCTCAAGGAAGGCGCGCTTCTCGAGCGCGGCGACGAGCATGGTTCCGATGCCCTCGCGCTGGCGCTGGCGATGCACGGCCATCTGCATCATCCGTCCGATGCCCGGCACGGGGTCGTTGGGCAGGAGCGAGGCGCATCCGACGACGCGGGGCTTGCCCAGCACGTCCACCACCGCGACGAAGTGCTCGAGCTTTTCCTCGACGCCAGGGAAGAGCTTGTAGAACTCGCTCAGGTCCAGGCGGAGCGGGCGGAGGATCTCCTCCTCGCGGAGGGCGAGGGCCTGCTGGTACAGGGGATCCTGCCGGTCAATGCGTCGGATGCGGATCACGCGCTTCTCCGCTCGCCGGTGGTGGGACGTTCCGGCGGAAGCGGGCGAAGGATAGCCGAAGGATGGTTTGCGTGGCGTTTGGAGGGATGGCGTGACGAGGTCGTTCGACCCGAAAGACCCGGCGACGCTGCTGTGCGAGCGGTGTGGCTACGTGATCGATGGGCTGGAGGAATCGGGTAACTGCCCGGAGTGCGGAAAGCCCATCGCGGAGTCGCTGCCGGAGCGGAGGACGGGGTCGGCGTGGCAGAGGGAGGGGACGTTTCGGAGTGCGCTGCAGACCCATTTGTGGGTTTTGAGACACCCGGTGACGTGCTGGGATCGGATCCGGGTTGAGGGATACTTCGGCAAGGAACAGTTGGGACACACCCTGATACAAGCGGCGACACTTGGCGTCATACCGCTTATCCTCTTTGCAGTCTTCGGTTACGGCCAGCTCTCAGGCTCCGGCAGAAAAACATCTTTCGACACAGTCATTTCGGTCTTTAACTTGACAGTGTTGTTCTGTGTTCAGTGGGTCGGAGTTGTTGGAATCGGATGGGCGCTCTCGTGGATCGAGATGCGTGGCATCAGGTTCTTCGGCGCCCGTCACGGCTGGCGAGTCAGCGATGCAGTTGCCGCGACAATCTGTGGGCATGCCTCCGTGGGCTGGATGCTGGCGTTTGGCGGCGTTCACATGTCCATCACTGTGATCGCAATCGGATTTCACTCCTTCGGCCGCATGCCGAATCGATTGATCCAGTTGGTTCTGCTCTCAGTACCGGCCTCATTCTTCCTCGGCATGCTCCTTTTCGAAACGCTCGTTTACCTCGGCGTGCGCCGGATGAGGTTCGCCAATCAGCCGCGAGCGCCCGTCGCTTCCGCTCCGGCCCCTGAAGGGCTCGAACGGCCCGCGAGCCCCACCTAGCATCGGATCGGCCGCGCCGTTGGGCGTCGCCCACGCCAGTCCCACGCGGGAAACGGAGTTCCCTTGCTCTCGTCCTCGAATGTCTCGGGCTCGGAGGCCTCACGCGATGCACGCGCGGGGGATTCCGGCGCGCCACCCGGCGCTTCGGCCCTGAGCCCGAATGCGAACGAGGCGCAGGTCCAGTCACCGAGCGGCGCAGCGCGTGGACGCGACGGTGCATCCAGCGATGCGGCGGGCGCGTCCGAATCGGGGAGTGGCGTCCCGGAGCCGGCGCTCCGCAGGGGCTCATCCTGGAGCGTCCTTCGCCACCGCCACTACCGCAACGTGTGGGGCGCGTCGTTCGTCTCCAACTGCGGCGGATGGATGGAGATGGTCGGCGTGCAATGGGCCATGGCCCAGTCCACGCTCGCGCCGGAGTGGGTGGACGCGGGGCGCCCCGGCGCGACGATCATGATGGGCTACCTCGCCGCGGCCCAGACCGGGCCGATCATGCTCCTGGGCTTGCTCGGCGGCGTCGTGGCGGATCGGGTGGACCGGCGGAACCTGCTTGTGTCCACGCAGGCGATGATGATGCTCATCGCGGGCGCGCTATGCGTGGAGGCGTACCGCGGGGCGATCAATCCCTACGTGCTCATCCTGCTGGGGCTGCTCAACGGGATCGTGATGGCATTCAACATGCCGGCGTGGGGAGTGCTGACGCCGAGGCTGGTGCCGCGTCACGAGCTCGCCGATGCGATCGTGCTGAACGGATTGCAGTTCAACATGTCGCGTGTGGTGGGCCCGGCGCTGGCGGGGTGGTCGATGGCGTTGGTGGGCGCGGGCGGGCTCTTCCTGATGAACACGCTGAGCTTCCTTGTGGTGATCGGGGCGGTGATGACGACGCCCAAGGCTCCGGCGCCGCAACGGGACGGGGCGAGCCCGTGGGCCCAGCTGCTCGAGTCGTTCCGGTTCACGTTCCGCGAGCCCGGCCCGCGGGCGCTGATCCTCGCGATCGCGATCTTCTCGATGTTCGCGACGCCGCTGCTGCGGATGATGCCGATCATCGTGCAGGAGGTGTACCGCGAGAAGGCGGACACGTTCGGGCTGCTGCTGGCGATCATGGGCGCGGGCGCGGTGACGGGGGCGCTGTCGATCAAACGTGTGCCGCCGTGGTACCCGCGCCACCATCTCATCCCGCTCTCGGTGCTGCTGGGCGGCGCGATGACGGGGCTGACCGCGGGGGCTCCGTCGCTGGCGTGGGCGGCGGCGCCGATGTTCCTGTGCGGGCTCTTCTGGATGTGGACGTTCAACTCGTCGTTCGCGGCCCTGCAGCTGCTCGTGGAGGACCGGATGCGCGGGCGCGTGATGTCCATCGCCAACGTGCTGAGCTTTGGCGCAATGCCGGTCGGAGCGCTGATGTGCGGCGTGATCGGCGATGCGCTGCCCGAGCGATACACCCACGGCGATCGCACGCAGGTGGGCATGGTCAGCCTGGCGGTGATGCTGGTCGGCGCGGGCCTGGTGATGCTGATCTGGCGCACCCCGGAGGTGGACGGGATGGCGCGCCGCGGGGCACCGCCCCGGAACCTGGCGCGCCGCCTGGTGCATGGAGTGACGGCGAGCGCGCACCGGCGGGACGACCGCGTCCGCGACTGAGGCGTCGCCGCTAGGCCGCTGGGTACACGCTGCGGATCTGGTCCAGCACGCGCTCGACGACGGCGGCGGAGGCGCGCGACCGCACGAGCTGCACGAGCTCCTCGGCGAGGGCGATCGCGGGCGCGATGTTGGCGCCGACGGATGGCGTCGCGCTGGAGGGAGCCTTGGACTTTGGCGGCTCTTCGTCCTCGCACAGGACCAGGTAGGCGTTCGGGTCCACCTCCCGGTGGAACTTGATGCCCGTCTCGTGCATCTTTGCGCCGACGTACCGGCACCGCGTGAGCACACCTTCGACGACCGTCTTCTCGCCATCGACGGTCCGCAGGTGGATGACGCACTCCGAATGAGGATGCAGGAAGACGCCGTGGACGATCGACATGCCGCCCTTGGAGAGGTTTCGCGGCACGACGGCGAACCGAACGGTGCCCTCGCCCGGGCGGAGGATCTCGAGCGTGACAGGGACGAGCGATGGGAACCGATGGCGCCGCGTGGAACGCTTGGCGATATCGCCGTTCAGGCGGGCTTCGCTGGTCTCTTGGCGATCGAGGAAGTCGAGGAAGGCACGGATCGCCGGCTCGGGCATCCGCACGGTGTCACGCACATTCGGATCGGGCTGGGACACGATCGCCTCCGCGGTTGCGGCACATATCGACCCGCGAGGGTTCGCACCCTCGGCGCCCGACGGGCCTCGTACTTTGCGATAGTGAGGACACCTCCTCCAAACGGGGTATTTCGCCAGCCGCAGTCGAGGGAGGGCTTCCGGGCGTCATTATGGGTCGAGCGGGCGTCCCGCACGCACTTTCGAGATGCCGCCACGTCCGCGTACTATCGGGTCGCATGCTTCCTCGTCGAAAGACCCGTCAGATCGCTCTGGGCAACGCGCGCACGGGGGTCGTCCGAGTTGGGGGCGACGCCCCGATCTCGGTCCAGACCATGACCGCGGGGTACACCCACGACATCGACGCCTGCGTCGCGGAGATCAACAGGCTCCACAAGGCGGGGGCTGACGTCGTGCGCGTGGCCGTGCCCGAGAAGAAGGACACCGAGGCACTGAAGGAAATCTTGAAGCAGACGAGCGTGCCCATCGTCGCGGACGTGCACTTCCACTTCCAGCGCGCCCTGGAGGCGGTGGAGGCGGGCGTGCACAAGATCCGCCTGAACCCGGGCAACATCAGCGACCGCGAGCAGGTGAACGCGGTGATCGACGCGTGCAAACGGGCGCGCATCCCGATCCGCGTGGGCGTCAACGAGGGCTCGATCATCGAGCGCAGGGACAAGCAGAAGCGCATGAAGGAGCTCGGCGCGGTCTTCTCCGAGCGCAAGCACGGGTACCTGCTGGCGATCATGGTCGCCAAGCTCGAGGAGTACCTCGAGATCTTCTACGAGCGCGACTTCTTCGATATCACGATCAGCGCCAAGAGCATGGACGCGGCCCTGGTGATCGACGCCTACACGGAGATCGCGAATCGGTTCGACCACCCGCTGCATCTGGGCGTGACCCACGCCGGGCCCAAGGAGACCGGGTGCATCCGCTCGGTCGCGGCGCTCTCGGCGCTGCTGTGCAACGGCATCGGCGACACGATCCGCATCAGCTACGCGAGCGACCCCGTGTACGAGGTGCAGGACGGTCTCGAGCTCCTCTGGTCGCTCGGGCTGCGCCAGCGTGTGGGCGTGGACCTCATCGCGTGCCCCACGTGCGGGCGCATCCAGGTGGACCTATTCACGCTCGTGCAGAACGTGCGATCGCAGCTCGCGCCCAGGATCACCGTGCCGATGAAGGTGGCGGTGATGGGGTGCGTGGTGAACGGACCCGGCGAGGCCGAGGGCGCGGACGTGGCCGTGTTCGCCGGCGACCGTCGCGGGATCATCTACGTGCAGGGGCAGCGCGTCGCGAATGTCACCGAGGAAGAAATCCTGCCCGCGCTGGTCCGCGAGTGCGAGCAGTTCCAGACCGAGGTGCTCGCGGGGCGGGCCAAGCTCGGCGAGAAGAAGGTCGAGATCATCCCGCCCGACCCGATCGGGGAATTGGGCAGCGGATGGGAGAAGATCGCCGCGGGGCAGGTGGCCGGGGGCAAGGGGGCGTCGCTGACGATCGGAAAGACGTAGCGATCCCTGATCCTGGTACCGATCATTGTCCGAACACGAGCGACTCTCGGCGCGCTCGCTCCTAACCTTGCCTCCATTTTCGAACCAGGAGGCATCGCCATGCTCGGACGCGTCTTTAAGGCCTACGACATCCGCGGCACGTACCCCGACCTGCTCAATGAGACGATGGCGTGGCAGATCGGCTACGGGGCGAGCAAGTTCCTGCGCCACGAGGCCGAGCAAGCGGGCGACACGACGCCGATGATGCGAAATCTCATCGTCGGGCGCGACATGCGCAAGAGCTCGCCGAGCCTCTCAGAGCAGCTCATCAAGGGCATCCTCGATCAAGGCGGCGACGTGATCGATGTCGGGCTTGTCGATACGCCCTTCGTCTACTTCGCGATCAACCACGTGGACTGCGCCGGCGGCGTCATGACCACCGCCTCGCACAATCCGCCCCAGTACAACGGGTTCAAGATCTCCAAGCGCAAGGCCAAGCCCGTGGGCGAGGCGACGGGCCTGGCGGACATCCGCAAGCACGCGGCGATGGTGGACAAGGCGACGCTG
>CAYNSB010000030.1:0-48567 GCA_964399625.1 uncultured Phycisphaeraceae bacterium | reverse complement strand
CGCAGGGTGCGACTGGCGCCACGGGTGCTCAGGGTCCGGCCGGTGCGAACGGCAATGACGGCGCTCAGGGCCCCGCTGGTCCTCAGGGAGCGACGGGTGCAACTGGCGCCACGGGTGCTCAGGGCGCGACCGGAGCGCAGGGTGACCAGGGGCCGCAGGGTGATCAGGGCCCGGCTGGTCCTCAGGGCGCGACCGGCGCCACGGGTGCGACTGGCGCGACCGGAGCCACGGGCGCTCAAGGCGCGACTGGTGCCACGGGCGCTCAGGGCCCGGCCGGTGCGAACGGCAATGACGGCGCTCAGGGCCCCGCTGGTCCTCAGGGTGCAACTGGCGCGACGGGAGCTACGGGGGCAACAGGTCCTCAGGGTGCCACCGGCGCGCAAGGCGCTCAGGGCGCGACCGGCGCTTCCCCGTGGGGTCTGTCGGGCAGCGACACGTTCTACACGGCTGGCAAGGTTGCCGTGGGCACGAGCACGCCAAGCGCCAGCGACACGATGACGGCCACCGGCGCCACGACCAACACGATTGGCGTCACCAACACCGCCTCGGCTGGCACCGCAGTGCTCGGCGTCGCAAACTCCGGCGCCGCCACGGGCGTGTGGGGTTCGACCTCGAGCACGACCTCGGCGGCCTCGGGCATGTACGGAGCGGCGATCGGCACGACCGGAGCAACCGTCGGCGTCTGGGGTCAGAACTCCAGCGCTTCGGGTCCGGGCGTGCAGGGCGACAACGTCAGCACCGGTCTCGCGGCCACCAACGTGATCGGCGTGCTTGGACAGTCCAACTCGGCCACGGCCGGCACCCCGATCGGTGTTCGCGGCCAGACTTCCGCCGCTGTCGCGGGCGCGTCGGGTGTTCGCGGCCGAGCGAGCAGCACGACCGTGCAGAACTTCGGCTTGTTCGGTCAGGCCGACGGCAATGGACTGGGCACGACGGGTGTCATCGGTGTGGTGACAGACGCGGGCGCCACGTCGGCGGTGTATGGCGTTCAGGGGCAGCTCTCGGCGAGCACGGCTTCCGGCTCGGCGGGCGTGTTCGGCACCACGCTGACCTCCACAACCGCGACGGGCGCCGGCGTGCTTGGTTCTACGCAGAGCACCTCGGCCAACGGCGTTCGCGGCACCAGCTCCGCCAGCAGCTCGACCGCCCTCAGTTCCGGTGGCGCCGCGGTCGCGGGCCTGAACACCGCCACGCTCGGCAACGGCTACGGCGTGTTCGGCTCCTCGGCCAGCTTGGGCAGCGGCACGCTGACCAACTTCCAGAGCGCCGGCGTGTTCGGCACCAACGTCGCCTCCAGCCCGTCCAACGCGGTCTGGGGTGTTGTGGGTGCGCACAGCCAAACGTCCACGAACTCCGCGGGTGTCGCGGGCTTCAGCACCGGCGCTTCGGGCACCATCTACGGCGTGTACGGCTCGGCGACGAGCTCCACGGCCACGGCGGCCGGCGTGTTTGGCGTCGGGGCCAGCGGAAGCATCGGCGTCATGGGAACCGTGGCGAACTCGAGCGCGACCGCGGGTGTCTACGGCACGAACACCTCGACGGGCGCGACCCCCGGCGTGGGCGTGCGTGGTGATACGAGCAACACAGCCGCGACCGCTCGCACATCCAACTCGGCGGGCGTTCGCGGCCGAGCGACCGGGACATCCGGCATCACGTACGGCGTGATCGGCGACACGGCGAGCACCGGCGGCTCGGGCGCTCAGTCGACCGCGAACAGCGATCTTCCCGCGGGCGTGCTGGGCGTCTCGAGCGCGAGCTCGGGCCTGGGTGTGTATGGCATCGCCACCTCCGCGGGCATCACCGATACGAACGTCGGGGTTCGCGGCGAAGCGGGCGGCGCATCCGGCTACGGTGTGATGGGCGTGGTGGGCTCGGCCGCCTCGACCGGTCGCGGCGTGTTCGGTCAGGCCTTGGCGACTTCCGGTGTGAACTACGGCGTCCTGGGTACCACGGCGAGCACCACCGCGGCATCGTCGGGCGTGCGTGGCAACAACACCGGCACAACGGGCGCGAGCTACGGCGTCTACGGCGTCGCCTCGAGCACGGACAGCGCGGCAGCGGGCGTCCGCGGTGATGCGGCGGCTCGCGGCGTGATGGGCACCTCCACCGTCCAGACCTTTGGCAGCAGCTCCAGCGGGCAGGTCGCCGCGGGCGGTATCTATGGCTCGACGAGCAACGCCGACGGAAACTCGGCGTACTTCCTGGGCCGCGTCGTGATCGAGAACCGTGCGGCTTCGGCGACGACCAACGCCGACTGCTTCATCATCTGGAACCGCAACAACACCGCGTCGGGCTTCAACGCCGACGGCACGCTCTTCACGCCCTCCGATCGCAACATGAAGGAGAACTTCATCGCGATCGACGCGAAGGACGTGCTGAAGAAGGTCGTCGAGATGCCGATCTCGACCTGGAACTACAAGAACTCCGAGGCCGCGATGCGCTACATGGGCCCGATGGCTCAGGACTTCCACGCTGCGTTCGGGCTGGGCACGGACGACAAGACCATCAACACGGTCAACGCTCAGGGCGTGGCGTTCGCCGCGATCCAGGGCCTCAACGCCGAGCTCAAGGACCGCGACACCAAGATCGCGTCCCTCGAGCTGCGTCTGCAGAACGTGGAGCAGGAGATGGCCAAGGGCCGCAGCCCGATGGCGGGTCTGGGATTGGGCATCGCCGCGACGAGCATCCCGGCTCTGGCGATGGTGCTGATCTCGCGTCGGCGCGACCGCAAGGCCAAGGCCTGATAGCCCCTGAGCCCGCGAGGGCGATCGGTGAGAATCCGCGCGGAGGATCGGCGACCCCGGTCCTCCGCTTTCTTTTTGCCGTCTCAGGATCGGAAGAGCGTGCGTGCCATCGCCGCCGCATCGTCCGCGTGGGACGCGTTGCCGCTCATGGTCGCGCGCACGATCGCGCCTTCCACCAGCAGCAGCAGCTGCCGCGAGGCCGAGGGTGGGTCCGCGATATGCTGCCGCCGTGCGATCGTTTCGATCCACGCACGAAGTCTTTCGATCTGCGCATCGCACACGACCCGCACGGGATTGCCCGCGCCGTACACCTGGCACGCGGAGTTCACGAACGGGCACCCGCGGAAATCATCGCGCTGCATCCATGCGCGGAGCTGCTCAAACAGCGCGTCGATGGGCGAGGTTCCATTCGCGATGCGCTCCTCCGCGCCGGAGCTGAACCAGGGAAACCACTCGTCGAACATGCGGTGGAGGAACGCGATCACCAGTTCGTCCTTTGAGGCGAAGTGGTTGTACAGGCTCATCTTCGCTACGCCAGCGCGCGCGATGATCGCGTCGATTCCGACCCCGTGGATGCCCTGCTCATAGAAAAGGGCCAGCGCCGCGTCGAGCAATCGCTCGCGCGCCGGCGCCGGCCGCTTCGTGCGCTTGGGTTGTCGTGGGTTCCTCTTCAGAGCCATTTCAACACCGTCCGCCTCCATCAGGCGGGAACGCCGGGATTCACCACCGGAAAGTCGATGGGAACTCGGGCCGCCTTGTTGAAGTAGTTCGTGAACACGTTCAGGGCCACCACCGCGATGATCTCCGCGATCTGCGCATCGTTGTATCCGGCCGAGCGCACCGCGCCAAGGTCCTGATCCGAAACCTCGCCCTGCCGGTGGATGAGCACGCGGGCAAACCGGAGAGCCGCCGCGTCCTTGCTCGCTCCCTCCGCGTTGCGGCTCGAGCTCAGCTCTGAGGGCGTCAGCCCGACCATCTTGCCGATCGCGGTGTGCGCCGAGAGGCAGTACGAGCACTTATTGACCTCCGCGACGAGCAGGGCGATCTGCTCGCGGAGCTTGGCCGACAGGGACGAGTGATTCAACGCACCGCTCAAGGACAGGTACCCCTCGAGGACCGCCGGAGAGTTGGCCATGACCTTGGTCATGTTCGGCACGAGGCCCAGCTTGGCCTTGACCGCGGTGAACAGGTCCTGCGTCTTGCCGGTGGAGGTGGCTGGATCAACGATGGAAAGGCTTGACATGCGCGCTCCTTTGAAGTCTCTGAAATCGCCACGGGCACGTTCCCGCAGGCGAGTTCAGCATATGTGATGTAGACAGGTCTGTCTAGGTTACGGACCGAAACAATTTTTCGTGCGGCTCCCGGAGCGCCGGTGGACCGGCGGGGCAGGGCTTAGGAAGAGTCCCGAGCCCAACACCGCCCCGTGGACGGTCCAGAAAGCCTCTCCTACCATCGTGGCCCGTTTCTGGAGACTGACATGCCCAAGGCTGAAACACACCCCACGTACTACCCCTCCTGCAAAGTCTTCCACAATGGGCAGGTCGTCATGACGGTCGGCGCCACCGTGCCCGAGCTGCACGTCGAAGTGTGGTCGGGCTCGCATCCGTTCTTCACGGGCAAGCAGACGTTCATCGACTCTGCGGGCCGCGTCGAGAAGTTCCAGAAGAAGTACGCCGGCAGCTACTTCCAGAACAAGACCAAGAAGGCGGAGTCCAAGCCCGCCGAGGGCGAGGCGAAGGCCTGATCGCTTCGGCGATGACCTTCTCAATCGATTCGATTCTGCGACCCGTCCCCACATGGACGGGTCGCTTGCTTTCGCTGGCCCACGCGGACCGGAGCACCGACCGACCATGACGATCCGTCGCCAGCCCGAGGACTTCCGAGTCGAAGAGGTGCTGACCGGCACCACGCTGCAGACGCTCGCTCCCGACTGGTCGCGGGCGCACCCCCACGCTGTGTATCGCGTCACCAAGACCTCGCTCACCACGCCCGAGGCGGCGTCGCGCCTTGCCGGCGCGCTGGGCGTGAGATGGGCGATGGTCGAGTACGCGGGCCTCAAGGACAAGCACGCGGTCACGCGGCAGCACCTGGGCGTCCGGGCGGAGAGCGAGGACGACGCTCGATCCATGCCCGAACGCGTCGAGGCTCGGGGCCTCGTGGCTGAGCGCATCGGCTGGTCCAGCGCAGCGCTGGACGCCTCCGCCATCGCGTGCAACCGCTTCGAGATCGTGGTGCGAGATCTCACACGCGAGCGCGCCCGACGCATGGGCGATCGCGCCGATGCGCTGTGCGTCGAGGATTCCACCGGCCTTTCCCTGCAGATCGTCAACTACTTCGGTGACCAGCGATTCGGATCGGCCCGCCACGGTGCGGGGTTCGTTGCCGCGTCGCTCGTGCGCGGAGATTTCGAGCAGGCGCTCCGACTGGCGATCGGAACGCCGGCACGCAAGGACACGGGGGCCAAGCGCATCTTCACGCGAGAGCTCGCGTCGCGATGGGGGCAATGGAAACGCCTCGCCAGAGAGTTGCCGGGTTGCCCAGAGCGCGCGGCGATCGAGTCGCTCGCGCAGGGGCTCGGATTCGATCGCGCCTTCGCTTCGCTCCCCCACTTCCTCCAGCAGATGTGCGTCGAGGCGTACCAGTCGCACCTGTGGAATCGCATCGCCGCCTCACTGGCCCGGGAGATCGCGCAGAAAGCGGACGTGCAGACGATCGATGCCGACGACGACTTCGGAGTGATGGCGTTCGTGCGTCCCGGGGCGGTCGATGAGCGCTCACGCTCGATCGAGATCCCCACGTTGGGGCCGGCCACGCGGCTGGTCCCCCCCTGGGGTGCGCATGCCGAGCGCGTGCTGCGGGACGAGGGCCTGCGGCTCGATCAGTTGCAGATCCCCGGGCTTCGGCGTCCGGAGTTCGGCGAGGCTCCCCGCCCCCTGTTCGTTCGCGCGTCGCAATTCGATATGTCCGTCGCTCAGGCCGATGAGTTCGATGAGCGAGGCCTCCGGGGCAAGCGCAGCGTGCGATTCGAACTGCCCCGCGGGGCCTACGCGACGGTCGTGCTCCGAGCGCTTGGTGAGTAGCGGGCCTGAGCGGCCTTCGGATCGCAGCATTGCTGAGATTGGTCCGAGAAGTCGAGTCGCTCCCCAAGCTTGATTCCGTCCGAAGCGTCCGTACACTTCATCCATTCATCCGGCTTAATGGATGAATAGTACGGGCATTCCGCCGTGGAAGTCGGCACCCGACGTCGCGTTCTGCTCGCGGCTCCGGGTCCGCAGGCCGCGGGCCGATGGGGTGATCGCATGTCGAGCCGATTCTTGCAAGAGCTCTCGCGTCGCGTCCTCGTGTTTGACGGGGCGATGGGTACCGCGACGCACGCCGCGAATCTGGATGTTCAGAAGGACTACCTGGGCAAGGAGAACTGCCCGGAGATCCTTGTCCATTCGCGCCCGGACCTGATCCAGTCCATCCACGAGAGTTTCCTCCGCGTCGGTGCCGACGTGGTGGAGACAGACACCTTCGGCGGCATGCCGCACGTGCTCGCGGAGTTCGAGCTGCAGGATCGCGCGTTCGAGCTGAACAAGGCGGCCGCGGAGTTGGCCCGCGCCGCGTGCGACAGGCACAGCACGCCCGATCGTCCCCGGTTCGTCGCGGGGTCCATGGGGCCGGGCACGAAGCTCGTGACGCTTGGCAACATCGACTGGGACGCGATGTTCGCCAGCTACCTCGCGCAGGCGCGGGCGCTGCTCGCGGGGGGAGTCGATGTGCTCGTCATCGAGACGTGCCAGGACCTCCTGCAGGTCAAGTGCGTGATCAACGCGGCGCTGAGCGCGCTGGAAGAAACGGGCAAGACGCCGTTGGACGTGCCGATCATGGCGTCGGTGACCATCGAGACGACCGGAACGATGCTGCTGGGCACGGAGATCGCCGCGGCGGCGACGGCGCTGGCCCGGTACCCGATTATCTCGCTCGGACTCAACTGCGCGACAGGCCCCACGGAGATGGGCGAGCACATCGCGTGGCTGGGCAAGCACTGGCGCTCGTCCGCGCCCCGCAAGGACCTTCCTCGCGCGGTGTCGTGCATGCCCAACGCGGGGCTTCCCGTGCTGATGAACGGGCGGGCGGAGTTCCCGCTCAAGCCCGAGCCGTTCGTGGAGGCGATGCTGCGATTCGTCGACGAGCACGGCGTGGGCATCGTGGGCGGATGCTGCGGCACGACGCACCAGCACATCGGGCTGCTCGCGAAGGAGCTTCAGAACCACGGGCTTTCCGAGCGTTCGGCGCGGCCGAAGAAGTCGGGCGCCACGCTCTCGCGCGGGGCCGGCGCCAGCGATGACTCGAGCATCACGCCCGGCGTCACGTCGCTCTACTCGGCGCAGGATTACCGGCAGGACAACTCGATCCTGATCATCGGCGAGCGGATGAACGCCTCGGGCTCGCGCGCGTTCAAGAAGCTGCTCGAGGCCGAGGACTGGGACGGGATCGTCTCACTGGCTCGCGAGCAGGTGCGCCACGATGGTGCGCACGTGCTCGACGTGAACGTGGACTACGCGGGACGCAACAACGCGCAGGACATGGCGGAGGTCGTTCGGCGGGTGGTGCGCCAGGTGAACGTGCCGCTGATGCTCGACTCGACGCAGATCGCGACGATCGAAGCGGGCCTGAAGCACGCGGGCGGCAAGTGCATCATCAACTCGGCGAACTTCGAGGATGGGGAGCACAAGTTCGACCAGATCTGCCGCCTCGCCAAGACCTATGGAGCCGGGCTCGTGATTGGGTCCATCGACGAGGACAAGGAAGCGTCGATGGCCCGTACAGCGGAGCGCAAGCTCGCGATCGCGCAGCGCGCGTACACGCGAGCCGTGGAGGTGCACGGGCTCGATCCCGCTGACATTCTCTTCGATCCGCTCGTGCTGCCGATCTCCACGGGCATGGAGAGCGATCGCCGCTCGGGCCTGGAGACGATCGAGGGCGTCAAGCGGATCATGAAGGCGATGCCCCACTGCCAGACGACGGTGGGCCTGTCGAACTGCTCCTTCGGGCTCAAGCCCGCAGCGCGCATCGTGCTCAACTCGGCGTTCCTGCACGAACTGCAGGAGGCGGGGCTGACGAGCGCGATCGTGCACTTCTCGAAAATCCTCCCTCGGACCAAGATCCCCGACGAGCAGTGGAACGCGGCGCTGGACGTGATCTACGACCGGCGCAGCGTCGGACACGACCCGCTCCAGGCTTTCATCGCCCTGTTCAAGGACGCGGAGGGGGCCGCTCCCGCCAAGCGTCAGGCCGTGACCCTCTCCGTCGAGGAGCGCCTGCGGGCGCACATCATCGACGGCGAGAAGGAGGGGCTCGCGCAGACGATCGAAGAGGCACTGACCAAGTACAAGCCTCTGGACATCATCAACGACCACCTGCTCGACGGCATGAAGACCGTCGGCGAGCTGTTCGGCTCCGGGCAGATGCAGCTGCCCTTCGTGCTCCAGAGCGCGGAGGTGATGAAGGCGGCGGTGTCCCGCCTCGAGCCGCTGATGGAGAAGGTGCAAGGCACGAGCAAGGGCTCGATCGTGCTGGCCACCGTGAAAGGGGACGTTCACGACATCGGCAAGAATCTCGTGGACATCATCCTGAGCAACAACGGCTACACGGTGCACAACATCGGCATCAAGCAGCCGATCGCGGACATCGTGCGCGCCTGGAAGGAGAAGAAGGCCGACGCCATCGGGCTCTCCGGGTTGCTCGTCAAGAGCGTGAACGTGATGGAGGAGAATCTGCAGGAACTGAACGCGCAGGGCATCAACGTGCCCGTGCTTCTGGGCGGTGCGGCCTTGACGCGTCATTACTGCGAGAGCCACCTGCGCAGCGTGTACAAGGGCCCGTGCCTCTATGGCAAGGACGCGTTCGACGGGCTGCGCGTGATGGACCACCTCACGACGGGCCGGCTCGGCGTGCTCGACGGGGAGATCGCGGAGCGCCTGGGCAAGCGCAGCGCCGCGGAGCAGACAATTCTCAAGTCGCGGATCGAGAAACTCAGCGACGTCAACCGAGACGGCGCCGAACCCTCGAAGCGGCAAGGCGTCAAGGTGCGATCGAGCGTGGCCATCGAAGTGCCGGTGCCCACTCCGCCGTTCTTCGGGTCGCGCATCGTCAGCGGGCTGGACCTTGACGACATCTATCCATTCATCAATCCCGTCGCGCTGTTCCGCGGCCAATGGCAGGTGAAGAAGGGCGCGCTGTCCGACACGGACTACGACGCGCTGCTTGAGGACAAGATCACGCCGATCTTCGAGCGCCTCAAGAAGCAGTGCAAGGACGAGGGGATCCTTCGCCCGGCGGTGGTGTACGGGTATTTCCCGTGCAACAGCGACGGGGATGACCTGGTCGTGTGGGAGCCGGGCGATGGGGTTCGAGACACGGCGGTCGGCAACCGGAAGGAGCTCCAGCGCTTCCGGTTCCCGCGTCAGCCGGGCGGCAAGCGGTTGTGCATCTCCGACTTCTTCCGGCCCATCGAGAGCGGGCGCGTTGATGTGCTGGGCTTGCATTGCGTGACGATGGGCCCCACGGCGAGCGACGCCGCTCGGAAGCTCTTCGAGCGGAACGACTACACGGAGTACCTGTACCTGCACGGGCTCGGCGTGGAAACGGCCGAGGCGCTGGCGGAGTTCTGGCACAAGCGGATGCGACAGGAATTGGGAATCGCGAACGACGACTCGCCGCGGATCAAGGAGCTGTTCACCCAGCACTACCGCGGCAGTCGGTACAGCTTCGGGTATCCGGCGTGCCCGGAGATGAGCGATCAGCAGAAACTCTTCGCGCTATTGGAGCCCGAGCGAATCGGCTGCACGTTGACCGAGAACTGGCAGATCGACCCCGAGCAGAGCACGAGCGCGATCATCGTGCACCATCCCGAGGCGAAGTACTTCAACGTGTAACCAGCGGCGGACGTCGGGCGCGATCCGCTGCGCTTCTCCGTTCGCTCTCATCGCCTCCGTACCAAGATGCACGGCGCACATGATGACCGTGCTATCGCATGGACTGAGCCCTCTTGGCGCACGGCCGGCTTTCGCTATCATGTTGCCCGAGAGACAAGACCCGTCGCCGGCCAGCGCTGGCGATGCATAGTGAGGAGAGCCTTTCATGCTGATGTGCGTTCGTTCGTTCCGCGCGCCCGTCGCGCTCGTCGTTGCCGCTCTGGGTGCTTCGTCCGCGAGCGCGGATGTCGTCTTCCAGAACACTTTCAACAACGGCTTCTTCACGCCGTTCAACAGCGGCAACGCGTCCACGGTAAAATATGGCGACAGCGGCTGGCTCTCGGGCGGCTCCTCCCCCGGGATGACGCTGACCTCCATCACGCTCGGACTCGCCGTGTACAACTCGACGACCTCGGGCACGACGGACATCAACTTCACGTTCAACGATGGTGATCCTTCGGGCCTGGTGTTCGGCCCCGGCACCACCCTCTACAGCACGACGGTCACGGGCGTGACCCTGCCGGCGACCGGCGCGAACAACGGCTCGTTCTTCAGCGTCACGATCCCCCTGCCCAACGTGCTGACCTCCGGCGGGTTCGACAACATCGGATGGAGCGTCGGGCTCGCGAACTACAACTACGCGGGCAGCTTCGGCTTCCAGTGCTCCTCCGCGTTCGGGCAGAGCCTGGGCTTCTACACGAGCAACGCGGCGTTCTACAACGGTTCCTCGTGGAGCCTCTTCTCGTTTGGCGGCGACCCCAACACGGGCGTCGCGAACTTCGTCGCAACGGTGACGAACAACGTTCCCGCGCCGGGCTCGCTCGCCCTGCTCGGGCTGGGCATGGGAGCCGCGGCGCGCCGTCGCCGGCGTTGAGCGGGCGCGTCTCGCTCGCGGGCCATGTGCCTGGCCCGCGTCGGCCGCGTCATCAGGAGAAGCTGCCATGACCAGAATCATGCGATGCGCGATCGCCATCGGTGCGGTGGCCGGTCTGCCAGCCTGGAGCGCGAGCGCCCAGGTTGTCTTCCAGTCGAACTCGAACAACGGCTACTTCGTGCCGTTCAACTCGGCAAACGCGACGACGGTGAAGTACGGCGACGGTGGCTGGCTCTCGGCGAGCATCCCGGACACGTACACGCTCACGTCCATCAAGCTCGGGCTCGCGATCCAGAACTCCACGTTCCAGGGTTCGACCGACATCATCTTCACGTTCAACGATGGCGACCCGTCCGGGCTGGTCTTCGGACCCGGAACACCGCTCTACACGACGACGATCCCGAACGTGACGCTCCCCGATGCGACCGCGCTCGGCGGGCTGCAGTACTTCGATCTCGTCGTTCCGTTGCCCAACGTGAAGACCAAGGGCGGGTTCAACAACATCGGCTTCAGCATCGCGCTCGCCAACTACAACTCCGATGGCGAGTTCGGCTTCCAATGCTCGAAATCGACGGGGCAGGCCGTCGGCTACTACACGAACAACGCCTCTTTCTTCAACGGCTCTGCATGGAGCTTGTTCGCGTTCAGCCAGGACCCGACCAGCGGCGTCGCGAACTTCGTCGCGACGATCGAGGGAGCCATCACGCCGCCCTGCTACGCGAACTGCGATGGAAGCACGGGCACGCCCCTGCTCACGGCCGCGGACTTCACGTGCTTCCTGACGAAGTTCCGAGCGTCGGATGCCTACGCCAACTGCGACGGAAGCACCGGGTCGCCCTCGCTGACGGCCGCGGACTTCACGTGCTTCCTCTCGAAGTTCCGCGCCGGTTGCCCTTGAGCCGTGCAACCGATGCCACGTGCTGACGGTACACTCCCTGCAAAGGGGTGATGCCGTGACACACGTCGCGCGGGTGTTGAGTGCTGTGCTGGCTGTGCTTCTTGCGGCGGGCACTACATCGTGCTCGCCCACATCGCACGTGGGTCGAACTCCTACTCGGTCGAACATCAGCAAGCCGGACAAGATTGAACCGCCCCGCGTGGGCGCGGCGAGCCCGGCACACTTTCCCGGCATCCATAATGTCGTCGCGTACCACGACGGCTTCTACGCCGGCGGTGTGCCCGAAGGGGACGTCGGCTTCGACACGCTGCTGGCGATGGGCGTCCGCACCGTGATCAGCGTGGACGGAGCTGAACCCGACCTTGCCCGGGCCCGCGATCATGGCTTGCGCTACGTCCACCTTCCCATCGGCTACAACGGCTTCGACGATTCTCGCAAGCTGGAGCTCGTGCGTGCCACGCGCGACGCGATGCGCGACGGCCCGGTGTACCTGCATTGCCACCACGGAAAGCACCGTGCCGCGGGGGCCGCAGCGACCATCGCTTCGAGCCTCGGGTGGATGACGCCGGAGCAGGGTGTGGAGCGGATGAAGGTCTCCGGCACGGCGCCCAACTATTCGGGGCTCTACGCCTGCACCCTCAGTGCAACGGTGCTGGATGGGGCGGCGATCGACACGGTTCCGGCGGACTTTCCGGAGGTGACGAGGCCCCGCGGGTTCGTCAAGAGCATGGTCGAGCTCGACGAAATGGTCGATCACCTCAAGGCGATCGAGCGTGCCGGCTGGGCAGTGCCGGCGGATCACCCCGACCTGGTCCCAGCGGCCGAGGCCGGGCGGATCGCCGATGTGCTGCGCGTGCTCTCTCGCGGCGATCGGGCGCTGAGGGCAGGGCAGAGTTTCGAGGCGGCACTGACCGAAGCCTCGGGCGTGGCCCAGGGAATCGAGAATGGGCTGCTCGCCACGGGCGGACCCGACCGGGCGGCGCTCTCAGCGCAACTGAAACGGCTCAACGCCTCGTGCGTCTCCTGCCACGCCAAGTTTCGCGATTGACTCTCAACCCTGCCCGGCGACGTGATCCACCTCGTCGAGCGTCGTCACGCCGTCGGCGACCAGGCGCCACCCGGACTGCGCCAGCGTTGTGAAGTGCCCCTGCTCGATGACCTTCTTCATTGCTTGAATCGTGGGGTCCTTCAGCACGACGTCGCGCAGCTCGTCGGTGAAATCGAGCCATTCGAAGATTGCGCGTCGCCCGCGATATCCCGTGCGCAGGCATCGCCCGCACCCCGTCGCGGCCATCATTTGCGTCTTGCCGCCCAGGTGCTTGCCAAGGCGCGTCGAGACGCCCGGCGGCACGGGAATCGGGCGCTTGCACGACTCGCACAGCACACGCACGAGGCGCTGGGCCAGCACGAGATCGAGCGAGTTGGCGACGAGGTAGGGCTCGACCTTCAGGTCCAGCAGGCGGAACACGGCCGAGATCGTGTCCTTCGCGTGCACCGTGGAGAAGACCAGGTGCCCGGTCATGGCGGCCTGCATCGCGGTGCGGGCGGTCTCCTCGTCGCGGATCTCGCCCACGAGGATCACGTCCGGATCCTGGCGGAGCACCGAGCGAAGCAGCGATCCAAACGTGTTGTCCTTGCCCGAGTCCACGGGGATCTGCGTGACGTTGTCGAGCTGGTACTCCACGGGGTCCTCGATCGTGACCACGTTCCGTGAGTAGCGGTCGATCTGGCGCAGCGCGTTGTACAGCGTCGTCGTCTTGCCCGAGCCCGTGGGCCCGCACACCATGAACAGCCCGTGGTCCTGATCGCACGTGCGCCGAAGCCGGTCGTACATGTACCCCGTGAAGCCCAGCTCATCGAGGGACTTGGGCACGCTCTTGGGATCGAGCAGACGCACCACGAGCTTCTGCCCGTGCACGCTGGGCGTGAAACTCACCCGGCACTCCACGCGCCGATCCGGAAACTTCACGGAGAAGTGCCCTTCCTGGATCGCGTCGCGGGCGGCCTGCTGCATCTGGCACACCGCCTTGATGAGCCCGTTCATCAGATCGCTGACGCGCCGGGGCACCTCCACGACGGAGACCATCTGCCCGTCAACGCGCAGGCGGATGTTCGCGGTCTCGCCCTTGGGCTCGAGGTGGATGTCCGTCGATCGCGCCTTGGAGGCGGTCTGCAGGAGCGCGAGCACCGTGCGCGGCCCCTCGGACGATTGGTCCAGAACGTCCGACGCCGACCCGCTCGCCTCGACAAGCGAGACAGGCTCCTCCCGCGTGTCCTTGGGGGGCAGCGAGTTGAGAACCCGCTCGAGCTCGCCCATCCAGTTGGCCTCGCCCGCCCTGGGCGCGGAGGGCTGCGCGTTCGCGCCGCGACCGCGCCTCGCCGGAGCTTCCGGCGTTGCGTCCACCACTTCCGCGACGTACTCCTGATCGCCGAGCTTCACCGTGTCCCCGTGGCTCACGGGAGATTCGACAACCTTGGACTCGTTGATCCGGGTGCCGTTGCGGCTCCCCAGGTCGCGCACGCGGAATCCTCCCGACCCGTCGGGCTCGAACACGCAGTGGTACCTGCTGAGCTTCTCATCCTGCAGCGCGACGGTGTTGTCCGGGTGTCGCCCGATGGACACGGGCTCGCCCTCGACCTTGATCGTCCGCCCCTGCCAGTTGCTGGGTCTGAGGAGTAACTGGGCCAACGACGCACCCTCCGAGTCCTGGGCCACCAAGTGTATGGTGTACCACGGGAGCAGGGATCGGGTGCGAAATCCCAGGTTGGAACTGTTGCGTTATGGGCAGCCCGCGCGGAACTTGTTCAGGAAGCATGTAAAGTCGGCCGCCGTGAGGGTCGGCGCGGCCGTCGAGCCATCACAGTTGGCGTAGGTGTCGTTCGCGCGGAACTTGCCCAGGAAGCAGCTGAAATCCGCCGCGGTGAGCGAGGGCGCTGCCGTGGAACCGTCGCAATTGGCATAGCACGAGCCGGGGCAGACGTTGGTGAACAATTCGGGCCGACCCGTCTCCGCGGTCGCGCGAGCCGCGGCGATCTGTTGCGCGGTGAACTGTGTGCGGCAGAGCTTGGCCGAGTACGACATGAAGTTGATCAGCGGCGGGCTGTACGCCGGAATGCCGCACGCGGGCGCGGCGGACGAGGTCCATTGACAGCTCGAGTTCACCTGCCCGTTCACGTTCGGGTCCGCGGCGGTGTCGCACATGAGGTCCCCCGCGACGGAACAGTTCGAACCATCGGTGCACTCCGTGCCGAATGCCGTCTCGTGGGTGTGATACAGGTCGAAGTAATGCCCGACCTCGTGCGGAAACGTGGATGGGTTGGACGCGATCCCGAAGCACGCGCTGTTCATGAAGATGCCCTGCTGCGAGCTGAACGTGAACGCCGACACGCCGCAGAACTGCGTGCTTCCGGAGACGTAGACATTGATGAGTCCGGGCTGGACATTGATGCTGCGAAGCGTCGTCAGCGAAGCGTTGGTATCGATGGTCTGGAGCGTGCTGTCGTCGATGAACGTGGTGGGCCCGACCTGGCAGAACTGCACGCCGATCGGCACGTACGCCGCATTGAGCTGCGTCATCGCCAGGTCGATCTGGCTCTGCGGAACGCCGCCCGTGCCGTTGGTCGCACGCACGACGTGGAACGCGATGCCAAAGCGGATGATCGGCGTGGGCGCATCGGTCGGGTTGATCTGGGCCATGCGCATCGCGTGAGCGACACGCGCCAGCGGCACCTGCTCGGGAAGAAGTTCCGTGCCGCACTCCTTGAGAGGCAGCGGCTCGCCCGCGATCGCCGACAAAGTGAGAGCGAGCGTCGAGCAAAGAGCGAATGGACGGGCGATGCGTCGGGGCATGACAGGGGTCCTCGTGGTTGCGGGGGGTTTGGCTCTAGCGTACCGGAGATTCGCCCCTGCGCCCACCCCCGGTTGCATGTTTGTGGACGATGGTGGGCGCCCTTTCCGCACCCTTCGTCCGGCAACGCCGAGGGGGTCGGGTTTACCTAGACTCGCGTCCCATGATCGACCTCAAGGCGTTGCGCGAGAACCCACAGAAGTTCAAGGACGGCTGCCGCCTCAAGGGCTTCGCCATCGACATCGACCACATCCTCGCGCTCGACGCGAAGAAACGCCAATTGTTAACGGAGCGCGAACGTCTGCGCGCCGAGCAGGGCAAGATCGAGAAGGAGATCGGCCCTCAGCTCGGCAAGCTCCAAGGGATGCTGAAAAAGGCCTCGGGCGACGAGCAAGCCCGCCTCCAACGCGAGGTCGACGACCTGAAGGCGAAGCCGGCGGGCTTCAAGGTCGAAGGGGCACGCCTGGAGGCCGAGCTTGCCCAGATGGAGCCCCAACTGCGCGAGCTGCTCCTTGCGGTGCCCCTGCCGCCCGACTCGGACGTGCCGGTGGGCAAGTCCAGCGAGGACAACAAGGAGGTCAAGCGTTGGAGCCCCGAGGGCCTCGACACGAGCAAGCCCTTCGCGGACCAGCGAGGGTTCGCGCCCAAGACGCACCAGGAGCTCGTGCGCGACCTTGGGCTCGTGGACTTCGAGCGCGGCGTCAAGCTCGCCGGCTCGCGCTCGTACGTGCTCACGGGCGACGGCATGCGCCTGCACCAGGCGGTGCTCCGATACGCGATGGATTTCATGACGGAGCGTCAGGGCTTCACGCCCGTCAGCGTGCCCGTGCTGGTGCGTGAGGAGGCGATGGTCGGCACCGGGTTCTTCCCGGCCGGGCGCGAGCAGGCGTACCACATCCCCGAGAGCCAGCGCCAGAACGCCGACGACGCCGAGGGCAAGGCCAAGGGCTACGACCTGTTCCTCACGGGCACGGGCGAGGTGGGACTCATGGGCCTGTACGCCGATGAAATCCTCGACGAGAACAAGCTGCCTCTCAAGATCTGCACCGTGAGCACCTGCTTCAGGCGTGAAGCGGGCGCCGCGGGCAAGGACACCGCTGGGCTCTACCGCATCCATCAGTTTGACAAGGTGGAGCAGGTGGTGATCTGCAAGGCCGACGAGGGCGAGAGCCGCGCCTGGCACAAGAGGATGATCGGGTTCGTCGAGGAGTTGCTCCAGGGGCTGCGTCTTCCCTATCGCCTCATCCAGTGCTGCACAGGAGATCTTGGCCCCAAGAACGCGGACATGGTCGACATCGAGAGCTGGATGCCCGGTCGCGGCGAAGCCGACAAGAACGGACGGCCCAAGGGCGCCTATGGCGAGACGCACAGCGCCAGCCGCCTGTACGACTACCAGTGCCGACGCCTGAATCTCCGCTATCGAGCCGGAACTGCGACGGGCGGCAAGGGCGAGACGATCTTCTGCCACTCCCTCAACAACACCGTGATTGCGAGCCCGCGCGTGCTCATCCCGATCCTCGAGAATTACCAGAACGCGGACGGCAGCGTGACGATCCCCGAGGTGCTCAGGCCCTACATGGGCGGACGCACGAAGATCGGTTGAAGACGCGGCGCAAGCGAAAACTCTAGCGATCAGCGGGTTCGGCCTGCATGACCAGCAGCAGCGGCCAACCGGCGTGTTTCTCCGCGCGCGGGCACATCGCGATCAGGTCCTCATCCACCGCATGCTCGCTCAGGCGTGTGATCCTCAGGCCCGCCCTGACCGCGCCCATCACGTAGTCGCTGATCTGGTTGGGGGCGCTAGCGGGCATGGTGCGCGCGCCCGTGGCGGGATCGACGAATCGAGCCTGAACGCCGCGGAGCATCATCGCCGGGTGCATGACGGTGACGAGCACGAACGAGCCCGCCCTCCGTGCGCACAGGCGTCCCAGTCCACGGAAGAACGCGGGCACGTCGTGGATGTGGTCCAGCACCAGCGCGCACAGGACCACATCGAACGAAGCGTCTGCCAGTGGCAGCGGACGGGTGAGGTCATGCTCGATCCACGCGACGCGTTCGGCGCCGGGCTTGCCCCTGGCGATTCCCATCATGCCCGAGGAGAAATCGATCGCCGTCACCTGCGCGCCCTGGGCCGCCAACCGGATCGCGTGTCGGCCCGTGCCGCATCCAACGTCAAGGACACGCTTGCCGCGCACGCCCGTGAGCAACGGAAGCACCATGCGTTCCTCGAGCGCGATGAGCGGGTTTCCGTCGCCGTCGTACACCTGCGACCACTGGTCGTACCCCTCGCGGGTGGGAAGATGGACGATGTCCTCGCTCATACTCACGGGTGAGGATACACGAGGTCGCTCAAAAGACGCGCGACAATGCGGGCGCCTGCCGGATCTCAGGTTCCCGGGCCGCGGGGGGTTGCGATCACGCCCTTACCGCCCGGCAACGGTACACAAGATTCATCGCCATGCCCTGCGGATGGAAATGTACGTTCAGGAGGTGGGACACGCCACGCATCATCGCATTCGCGTCGTAGTCGGGCCCCAGGATCGTTAGCCCCTGCACGGCCGGCGCGAGGAACCCCGCGAGGTACTCCGCGTGTGCCTTCAGCGCTTCGCGCGCGCGAGCAGTTGTAAACTGGAACACATGTCTCGTGTTCTCGATGCGATCGAAACCTGCCCGAGCGAGCCAGTCATCCAGGCTAGGCCCAGCGCTGGCCTGCCCGTGCCTACGAAAGTGCTCGAACTGTGCACGCTCGATCAGGTCCCAGTCCTTGTTCTGGGGCCAGACCTTGAACGAGGAGTAATCCGTCTCGATGCAGGTGATCGTGCCGCCCGGCTTGAGCACACGACGCGCCTCGCGCAGCACGGGCATCGGATCGCCCAGATGCTCGAGGAACCACATCGTGAAGACATGATCAACGCTCGCATCAGCCCAAGGGAGCCGGCTCGCATCGCCCACGCGCAGGTCCACGTCCGCGTTCCCGAGAGAGGCCAGATGTCGCCGCGCCGTTTCAATCTGCTTGGGCGAAAGGTCGATTCCCGCGAGTTTCAGCCCTGGATACGCGCTGGCGATCACGCCCAGTACGGCCCCCACGCCACACCCAATGTCCAGGAGCGTTTCGCCTGCGCGGTACCCAAGCCCGGGCACGATGACCTTGTCACGCCAGTACTCGGCCTGCGCGATCAAGCGCCGCTGCTCGTCGGTGTCATAGCCGTGGAGGTAGCCGTTTGACATGCTGCTGACGCCGACATCGCACTTGACGATTCAATCCACGCCCTGCGCCGCCAGCCATCGCTCGGCATCGAGCGCCGCCATGCACCCCATGCCCGCGGCCGTGACCGCCTGGCGGTAGTTGCTGTCCGCCACATCGCCCGCCGCGAAGACGCCGGGCAGATTCGTGTACGAGTTCCGCTGCTTGAGGGCGACGTACCCGCTCTCATCGAACTCAAGCCCGGAGCCCTTGAGGAACTTGGTCGCGGGCGTGTGCCCGATCGCGATGAACAGCCCGCGGCACTCGAGCGTGGACTCTCGCCCCGTCACCGTGTCCTTCAGCCTCACCGCGTGCAGCTTCTCGTGCCCGTGCTCATCGTGGTTGCTCAGGCACTCCACGACCTCGCTGTTCCAGATCACCTTCGCGTTGTGGCGAGAGAGGAACCGTTCCTGCATGATCTTGCTCGCCCGGAGCTTGTCGCGCCGGTGGATGATCACGACCTCGCTCGCGAACTTGGTGAGGTACGTCGCCTCCTCCATCGCCGTGTCCCCGCCGCCCACCACGCACAGACGCTGGTTGCGGAACGCGGGCAAGGCCCCATCGCACACCGCGCACGCCGACACGCCCGCACCCTTCTTGGCCAGTCGCAGCTCGCTGTCGAGCCCGATCCAGTTGGCTGTTGCGCCCGTCGCGATGATCACCGAATGCGCGAGGACCTTTTGCCCGCCGGACGTGTGCAGCACGTGTGGCGTGCGCACGGGATCCTTTGAGAACTCGCAGCGCGTGATGTCCTCTCCGATGACCCTCGTGCCGAAGCGCTCGGCCTGCTTCTGGAACACACCCATCATCTCCGGGCCCTGCACGCCGTGCTCGAAACCCGGGTAGTTCTCGACCTCCGTTGTGAGCATCAACTGCCCGCCTGGCAGGATCGGGCCCGGATCGGCCTTGGGCACTCCGATGTAGACGACGGGTTTCAGGTTCGCGCGCGCGGCGTAGATCGCCGCGGTCCACCCCGCCGGGCCGGAGCCGATGATGACAAGTTTGTGAGCCTGGTCTGCCATAGGTGTGCCGACCTTCGATTCGCGTCGATCCGTGGGGACTCGTTCACAGAGCCCCGGCCGTCGCTCCGTCCTTGCGTATTCGATGCTACTTCAACTGTCCCGTTTCGATCATGCGCTGGCGCACGAGCGAGAGCGTGGGCGGCCACAGCAGCAGATCCCCCACCGCGCTCTTCTCCGGATCGCTGAACACATCTCTCGCAAAGTCCTTCTTTCCGTCGGGTCCCACGGAGTACAGCACGAAGTGCTCGCGCCCCAAGGACACCTTGAAGTTTGCGACGCCGGGGTACACGACGTTCAGTTCGTGCGGGCCCGTGCCACCCCCGGCCGCGCGCCCCGCGTCGCGGATCGGCACGAAGTACTCCAGGATCGGAACCTTGCCGCGATCGCGGTCCGGATTGAACGGGTCCGCGTCAAGGAACTTCACGTACGTCGGGCGAATGGCCTGAAGGTCCGGCGGCAGATTGTTCGTGCGCGCCCAGAAGGCGATCACGCCCAGCGAGCACCGCGTACCAACCAGTTGAGCCTCGACGATCTGGCGATCATTGAAAAGGGCCGAAGCGTCGGGCAGCGTGGCGAACACCGCCGCGTACTCGTCCTTGGGCGTCTTCTCGTAGTCGGTCTTCACCGAGTTCCGCGAGTCGAAGGGGTCGATCGGCCAGCGCGAGGCCCAATCCCCATGGATCCGCTCGATCCGTGCGATCGTGTCCGCCTGCTTGGCGTGCCCGGACGCGACACCATCCCACCGCGCCGCCTCGGCGAACAGGCGCAGCGGCTGCTGCGTGCTGCCCAGGCGCGCCATGGTCGTCGCGAACACGGACGCGTTCGGGCCGGCGCCCTTGGCGAAGGTGAGCGCGACGGCCTGATCGGCCCCCAGGCGATCGCCCTTGGGGAAGGGGATCAGGTCCAGCCGCAGGTAACCATCGGCTCGGATGCGCGTCACCAGCGCCGCAAGGTCCTCCGGCTTGAGCGCGGGAGTGCCCGAACGCCAATCGACGTACGCGATGTCGCGCATGCGCTGCAGCGTCAGGCTCATCGAGTGGAAGCCCCAGCGCGATTCCACCACAAATGTGCGATCGCACATCTGCCTTCCAAAGAACAGCATGTCCCCCAGCAAGCGCAGCGCTTCGCCCGCCTTGCCCGCAGCCGCCAGCCGGGTCGCCTCCACGTGCACCAGCATCGACATCTGGTCCAGCGCGGGCATGTAGCGGAACCGTGCCGCGGCGAGAAGCGGCGGATCGCCCAGGTCCGTGTACAACCCCGCCTTGATGAGCTCGATCCCGCCCGACGTCGCGGCCATTGCCTGATCGCCATACGGCTGACCGAACGCGAATCCCTCCAGGATCGCCTCGCCGGCGCTGATCTTGTGGAGCCCTTCGAGCACCGCTCGCTGGGGCTCGGCGTTCGCCCAGTCCGACGCCGCCTTGAAGTCCGGGCTGCTCGCGGGCAGCAGCATCGCTCGATCGATCGAGCCCACGACGGGCGGCGGGGGCTGCATCTTCGCCAGCAGCGGGAGCAGCACCAGATCGCTCCGCCGATCGGGCTTGATCGTCGCATACACGCGATTCGCCTGGTCGGTGTACTCGTCGGCGCGTGCGGCGGCGCCCAGGGCGAGGAGAACAATCAACGCGATCGAGCTCAGACGCTTCATCAGCCGCTCCCTTGGGCGTGGAATTGGGGGCAATGGTATCGCCCCGGCGCGTGCCCAACGCAAACGCCCCGGGGAAGGCCCCGGGGCGTGGAAGAAACCGAACGATGTTCCGCGAGTTCGCCGGATCGATCAGCCGATCGCCCTCATACGCCGGGCACGCTGGATCGCGCGCTCGCGGGCCTTGTCGGCCGGGAGCACCTCGCCGCGCCGAGTCTTGTTCTCGGCGAAGAACCGGGTGGGGCGCTCATCGCTGATCTGCTCGTTGAGCTTGGTCAGGGACTCGTCCACGATCTGGCGAACGCGCTCGCGCGAGATGCCGACCGTGTCCGCGATCTCCTTGAGCGTGAGCGGCTCCTGCCCGTCCATACCGAAGCGAAGGCGAAGGATCTGGGCCTCGCGCTCGTCGATCGAATCGAGGAGACGCTTGAGGACCGTGACCTCCTCGGACTGGAAGGTCCGCTGGTCGGGCGTGCCGTGACGCGTGTCCGCGATCAGCTCGGACATGCCCACGAGCTCGCCGTCGCGATCGGTCGCGGACGACATCGGCGTCTGGAACGCCTTGACCGCCCGCTTGATGATCCGCAGCTTGCGCACAGGAAGCTGCATGAAGTCCGCGAGCTGCTGGAGCGACGGCTGGTGCCCGAGCTGCGCCTCGAGCTTACGCGAGGCGTCCTTCCACTTGGCGATCAGCTCGACCATGTAGGCCGGCACGTGCACGGGCTGCGTCGCGTTGACGAGCGCGCGCTTGATGCCCTGCTTGATCCACCAACTGGCGTACGTGCTGAAGCGGGCGCCCTGCGCGGGGTCGAAGCCCTCGACGGCCCGCATGAGCCCGATGTTGCCCTCCTCGATCAGGTCGCTCAGCGGCAACCCGCGATTGGCGTAGTTCTTCGCGATCGCGACCACCAGCCGCAGGTTCGCGCGGATCATCCGCTCGCGCGACACCGGGCAGTTGTCGTTGATGATCGCCCAGCCCAACTCCCGCTCTTCCTCAGCGGTGAGCAGGGGCGTCTGGTTGATCGCCCGAAGGTACAACTGAATTTCTGATTGAACCTCGGTGCCCCGGCCCGAGGGGCGGGCGTTGCCCGCGCGCGATGAAATACCGCTCATCTATCCACCCTCCTGAACGAACGCCCTTTCCGAAGGGGCGCCCGCTGGACGAAAGTCCCCACGACGGTTCCCGATCCGTCGTAACCCGGTTCGTGCCATCCGAGCCGGGGGTTGCATCGTCAGAGGTCAACCGGTCCTTGACGCCGCAAGACGATCCCGCATTCCATGCGCGATCGGGCCCGCCATCTGCTCCGATGGGGAGCCCTATGCCGTCAGACGCAACGCTTACCGGAGCCCTTACGCAGTTACCTGCGCGTCCGACAAAGCATTGGTCCGCCGACACGGTCCTTTGGCATCAAAGACTATAATGCGTGCGTACAGAGTTGTGAAGCGCGAACCGATCGGAATCCATTTCTGTGGACATTTCCAAGCTGCTTTTGGAGTTCCCCTACGACCCTGAGAAGCTCAACGTACGTCTGATAACTGCAGACGATGGCGAGCCTCGCATCCAGGTTCGTTTGGATCTGGGGCTCTTGCAGATGCACTGCGAAGGGCGTCCAGACGGGCAGCGCCCGCACGGGTTCGACAGCCTCCTGGAGTACTACGAGGACCGTCTGGACCAATCCCAGGGTTCGGGGGGCAAGGGTCGGGCGCCTGCGGGCGATGACGACGCGAGCGAACCCGCGAGCGAGCCCAGCGAGACGGGCGGCGAGTCGCCCGAGCGATTCTCGCTCAGCCCCGATGACTGCGAGGCCCTTCGCTCGGAGGCTGTCATGTACTACCACAGGTACATGGCATTGCTGGCGCTGGAGGACTTCGAGGGCGTGATCCGCGACACGACCCGCAACCTGCGCGTGCTCGACCTGTGCGCTCAGCATGCCCAGACGGAGCAGGACCGCGACGCACTCGAGCAGTTCCGCCCCTACATCATGATGATGCGGGCCCGCGCCATGGCGAGCCAGGCGATCAAGGACAACGAGCCCAAGGCCGCGTTGCACGCGATCGACGAGGGACTCGAAGCCCTTCGCCGGCACTTCGCCGAGCACGGCGAGGCCGAGGCGTTCGAGCAATCCGGCGAGGTGCAGATGCTTAAGGGGATGCGGGACTCGCTCGTGCCCAAGCTTCCTGTCAGCCTGAAAACCGAGCTGAGAGGGCGATTGGCGCGTGCGATCGAGCAGGAGAACTATGAGTTGGCGGCGATCCTGCGCGATGAGTTGAGGATGCTGGAGAAGGAGTAACAGCACCTAGCTTGGCACGCCCGTGTCGTTCACGACGATCAAGTGCGCACGAGCGCGGTAGATCGGCTCGTATCGAGCAAACGTCGGCTCCGCAACGGCGTGGAAGAACGCGCGGGCCTTCTCAACCCCCCACCCACGTTGTCCTGTTGCCTCGAGGTACTCCCAGCGGTCCCAGCGGATCGCCGGCGGGGCTTCCACGAACACTGCCAGATCCAGCGACACGCGCGGGTGCTCGTGAAAGGCATGGATCCCCTCCACGACGATCAGCTCGTGCGAGCGGATCTCTCGATGTCCCACGCGGCTGTGCGACTGGAACGACCACGTCGGGACGCGAGCAACCCCGCCCTTTCGCAGAACCGACAGGTTGTCCCCAAGCAGGGCAAAGTCCGCGTGCCGTGGGTCGTCGCGCTCGGCCTCGGGGATCAACTCGTAGTCGGGCAGGTAATCGTCCGTCGCGAGAATGCACGGCGAGAGTGACCTCGCGAGCGTGCTCTTGCCCGCGCCCACGCGTCCGGTGATGCCAATGACGAACGCGCCCGGGGAGCTACTCACGCGCGATTCGCGCGCCATCCGCTCGATCGCTTCGCGGGCCTGGTGCATGGGGATGGTGCAGGGTGTGCCCACGGCGGGGAGCGTACGCCCCGGGGGCGTTCAACAGGGAAGACGTGCGGCGCTGCGATCGTGCCCGTCCGGTATTCTCTCTCGATGCAACACTTTCAGGGCCTGGGCGGGGTCATCGTGCTCGTGCTGATCGGCTTCGTGCTCTCGAAGAACCGCTCGGCGATCCGCTGGCGGATCGTCATCGCGGGCATCGCGCTGCAGTTTGTCATCGCGGTGGCGGTGCTGCGGTTTGATCCGGTGGTCCAGCTTGTCAACTGGATCGCGCAGGTCATCACCAAGGTCATCAGCTTCGCGGACGCGGGCACGGTGTTCATCTTCGGGAATCTCGCCGACGTGAAGGGGCCGTGGGGTTTCGTGTTCGCGGTGCGCGTGCTGCCGGTGATCGTGTTCTTTTCATCGCTGATGACGGTGCTCTACCACCTTGGGGTCATGCAGCGCGTGGTGGCGGCTGTGGCGTGGGTGCTGCGGAAAGCTCTGGGAATTACGGGGGCCGAGGCGCTCTCCGCGGCGGCGAACATCTTCCTTGGGCAGACCGAGGCGCCGCTGATCGTCAAGCCGTACATCGCGGGAATGACGCGTTCGCAGCTCACGACGATCATGGCCGGCGGGTTCGCGACGATCGCGGGCTCGGTGATGGCGGCGTACATCGGGATTCTTGGGGACGCGTACGGCGCCATGTTCGGGAGCGCGACCGATGGTCGAGCGCTGTTCGCCAAGCACCTGCTGACGGCGAGCGTCATGTCCGCGCCGGCAGGGATCGTCTTCGCCAAGCTCATGATGCCCGAAACGGAGCAGCCGCGCTCCGAGACGGTGCACGCGCTGATGACGGACGAGCGGACGACGCGGAACCTGTTCGACGCGGCGGCGGCGGGCGCGAGCGACGGGCTGCGTCTCGCGCTCAATGTCGCGGCGATGCTCGTCGCGTTCGTCGCGCTGCTTGCGATGGTGAACTATCCGCTCGCGGCGCTCTTCGGCGAGCAGTGGTCCTTGCAGAAGATCTTTGGAGTCGTGCTGACGCCGATCGGATATCTCTGCGGCGTGGGCCCGGAGGACGCAAGGAACTACTCAGGGCTGCTGGGCACGCAGCTGATCGCCACGGAGTTCGTCGCGTACCTCGATCTGGCGGCGCACATGAAGGAGCACACACTCAGCCCGCGCGCCGCACAGATCGCGACGTACGCCCTCTGCGGGTTCTGCAACTTCGCGTCGATCGGCATCCAGATCGGCGGGTTGTCGGCGCTCGCTCCCGATCGACGTTCGGACATTGCGGGGCTCGCGCTTCGAGCGATGGTCGCCGGGGCCTTGGCGTGTTGGATGACCGCGGCGATTGCCAGCGTGCTGATTTAGCCCTTCGGGCTCGCTAGGGTTGCTCGATGGCATGGACGCCGCACAGCACGAAAGAAGTTGAAAGGCGCGAGGGCCTTGCCGCGCGCTTGCGTATCGCGCTGGCGTGTCTTCTCTGCAGCGCCTGGGTTGCGAGTGCGGGTCCACCCGAAGGAGACGAGGAGGCGAGCGCGGTCACGCTGCGCGTGGCGACGTTCCACCTGCCGGGCGTGCGCACGGCCGAGTTGCTCCGCGATCCCGGTTCCGTGCCGCGGCTACGCGTGCTCGCGAGGATCATTCAGGGCCTTCGTCCCAATATCCTGGTGCTGAGCGGGCTCGATCGAGATGAGCCCGGCGCACCGGGCAGCCCGGAGGGCGAGGCAGCAGGGCTCAACGCGCAGCGCTTCGCGGACCAGTACCTCGCCACCCCGCAGGGGCAGGACGTCGGCGCTCTGCTGTTCGAGGCCTACATGCCCGCGACCAATTCGGGCCAGCCCAGCGGCATGGACCTGGATCGGAGTGGATCGATCGAGACCAGTTGGGTGGAGCCCGCGGACCCCGCATCACCGACGGCGGAGGAATCCACCGCGCGGGCGCGGTACTCGGGCGACTGCTGGGGGCCGGGGTGGTACCCGGGGCAGCGAGGGCTTGCGGTGCTCATCGATCGGCGCTTGACGATGGAGCGTGCTCGCGTGCGAACGGTGCGTCTGATGCCGTGGGATTACATGCCCGCGCCCTCCATACCGGGGCGAGAACCGAACTCGCACGCGTGGTTCACCCCCGAGCAGGAGAAGGCGGTTCGGCTGTGTTCGGGCGTGCTCGTTGATGTGCCGATCAGACTCCCAAACGGCGCGGTGCTTCACGTCATGAGCACCACTCCGATCGAGCTCGGCGGCGCGGATGAGGAGCAACGGAGGGCCCGCCGGCACCGCGATGAGATCCGGTTGCTCGCGGATTACATCGATGGGCAAAGCTACGTCGTGGACGACGCGGGCGTTGGCGGCGGGCTCGACCCTGGCTCGTCGTTCGTGATCGCGGGCAACCTGTCCGCGGCGCCCGGCGATGAGCGGACGTTTCGTGATCCGATCACCAAGGCCCTGTTCGCCGTGGGGCGAGTTAACACGCGCATCGTTCCGTCGCGGGACGCCGCGGGTGGTCGCGCCCAGCCATCGCCGGACACGAAGGCACCGTCGTCTCGTGAATCACGCGGCGGGGTGGGCTCGCCGCGCGAGGCTGAGGCACGCCTGGCGACGACGCGCGACGGGCGACGCGAGGACTACGTTCTGCCTTCTGCGGACCTTGGCATCCGATCCGTGGGCATCTGGGAAAGGCTGGACGAACTGCCGGCCGGGTCGCACGCCCCGGTTTGGATGGACCTGTGGGTTCGCGCGCCAGCCAGTCGGCCGTGAAAAACGGTCGGCCGCGGACCTAGGATGGGATTGCGAGCGTGTAGGCGCTCGACGGAGGATCTCGTTGGTGCCCCCGCCGATCTCGATCGAGCCCGCGCATCCCGGCAACACGGCCCCGGCATTGCTGCGCCGCCCTGTTGAAGTAATTGTGCCCGAGAAGGCTCGTCCGAGTGGTGCGGCCGCACTCCTGGAAGCGACCAAGCCCGGCATCACGCGCTTGGTCACGATCACATCGGCGGTCGGGTTCGGCATGGCGATGGCTCAGCTCCGAACCCAGTGGCACGACGCGTGGATCTGCCTTGCCGGATGTCTTGCGGGCACCGCGATCTCATCGGCGGGCGCGAACACGCTCAACCAATGGTGGGAGCGGGAGCGCGATGCACGCATGAAGCGGACCGAGTCGCGTCCGCTACCCCGCGGCGCCCTTCGCCCGCGCACGGTTCTGTTGAGCGGGCTGCTGCTGGGCGCGCTCGGGGTGACGCTGCTGTGCCTTTTGTGCGGGCCCGTGCCGGGGCTGGTGTCTCTCACGACGATTGTGACCTACCTGCTCATCTACACGCCGCTCAAGCCGGTGACACCCTGGTCCACGCTCGTGGGCGCGCTGCCCGGGGCGCTCCCGCCCATGATCGGCTGGACGAGCGTCGCGTCGATCGCGGGCGATCGAGCGGGACTCGTCTCGCTGGCACACCCGCTGGGGCTGACGCTGTTCGCGATCCTGTTTGTGTGGCAGGTGCCCCACACGCTGGCGATCGCATGGATGTATAAGGAAGACTACGCGCGGGGCGGGCATCGCCTGCTTCCCGTGGTCGATGGCGATGGACGGCGCACGGCACGGTGGATGCTCGCGTGGAGCGCGGTGCTCCTGCCGGTGTCCCTTGCTCCGGCGTACTGGATGCGCCCGGGGGCGGCGGCCGCGTTCAGCATCATCGCGGTGATCACCGGCGTCGCGTACTTCGTGCTGGCGCTGAGGGTGGTTCGCACGCGCGAGCGAGCGGATGCTCGGCGGATGTTCTTTGCTTCGATCATGCACCTGCCGCTGCTCCTTGTGAGCCTGGTCGGGTTCACGCTGGTGACAAGCCTTTTCTAGCGATCGCGGACGAGGACCATGCCGAGATTCATCCTGCCCGTGATGGTGGTCGCGATTGTGGGACTTGCGCTGTCGGTGTTTGGGCTTGTTACGCTTTCGCGCCGCCCCTCGATGGTGTTGCCCGCGCCCGCGGCGGGGCGAGCCGGAGCGCCCGACGACATCGCGATCGGGCTGAGCATCCCCGCGTTCTCGATGGTTGATCAGGACGGCGTTGCGCAGTCCGAGGCGATCCTTGACGGGCGACTCACCGTCGTGGATTTCATGTTCACGCACTGCCCTTACGCCTGCCCCATCATGACCAGCGCGATGAGCGAGGCCGCGGCAAAGCTCGCGGGCACGCCGGTGCGGTTCCTGAGCGTGTCCGTCGACCCTGAGCGCGACAGCGTGGCCCGCCTGAAGCAGTACGCGAAGGAGCACGACTGCGACCTCTCCCGATGGACGTTCCTGCGCGGCGAGAGAGCCGGCGTTGAGGCGATCGTCAAGAGCGCCCTCAAGTTCGAGCTCCAGGACGACTTTCGCGTCAAGATCCCGTTGCCCGATGGCACGAGCATGAGCAACGTGGTCCACCCCACGAAGCTGCTGCTGGTCGGTCCCGATCGGCGCGTGCTCGCGTTCTTCGAGTCCGCGATACCGGAGGACGTCGATCGGCTCGTGGAGCGGGCTCGGGCCGCTTCGGCGGAGCTGCGCCCGCGTCCTTGATGTTCAACCCTTCGCACGCATGAGGGCCTCGATCGCGCCCGCGTCGCGCGGGATCGAGGCGGTGAGATTCTCGCGCCCCGTGCTGGTGACGAGAATGTCGTCCTCGATGCGCACCCCCAGCTTCAGCTCGGGCAGATAGACGCCAGGCTCGATCGTGATCACCATCCCCGCGTGCAGCGGCCCGTCGGGCGTCGCGTCATGCACCTCGATGCCCAGTTGATGCCCGATTCCATGGATGAACGCGTCCGCGTACCCCGCGCGGGCGATGACCTCTCGTGCTGCGGCGTCCACCTCGTGCAGGTGCACACCGGGCCGTACGGCGCGCGTGCCCGCCTCGAGCGCCTCGAGCACGACGTCGTACACGCGGCGCTGCTCCGTCGTGAACGCGCCCGAGACCGGGAACGTCCGCGTCACGTCGGCGGTGTATCCGTCGACGCGAGCGCCCGCGTCGATGAGCACCACGTCCCCCGCGGCAAGCGTGCCGCGATTGCTGTTGTAGTGGAGAACCGTGGAGTTGAGGCCCGAGCCGACGATGGAGTTGTACCCCGTGCCCGTACCGCCCGCGTGAAGGAACGCGTCTTCGAGCGCTTTCTGCAGTTCCCGCTCGCCCAGACCCGGGCGGATCGTTCGGGCGGCGGCGCGGTAGCCCTGCTCGCTCGCGGAGCACGCGCGGCGCAGGATCGCGAGCTCGGGCTCGCTCTTGATCGCACGCATGGAGGCAAGGAGATTTGTGCGATCCTCGGTCCTCACTCCCACGACGCGCTCCGCGACCTTGCGGAACACCGCCAGGTCGGGCGACACCGGAGCGTCGTAGACCGCGAACGGGTGCAGGCACGCCACGCGGGCACGCTTTCGCGCGATCGTGGTGAGAAGACGGGGCAGCGCGGTGGTTCGAAGGATCGTGTCGAAGCCCGTCGCGGACTTGAGCCCCTCACTCAACTCGTCGCGCAGCCCGTCCCATCGCTCGATCTCGGGGTTTCGCGGGCGGAGAAGCAGCACGCACGCACGCTTGGGGTCCTCGCTTGCAGGATCGAGCACGACGGCTGCCCCGGGTTCGCCGCGAATCCCGGTGAGGTAGTAGAAGTTGGCGTCGGGTTCCCACGTGCCGTGCAGCACGCCGCTGCCCTCGCCCGCGAAGACGACGCCGACCGCGCCATCCAACGATTTGAGCAGTTTCTCACGTCGGGCACGGAACTCGCTGAGTGGGATCGTCGCGCAGATGTCCATGCCGCGAGTGTAGCCGAAGCCACTGCGCGCCCGGGCTACGGGGCGATGTGGAGAGCCGCACGAACGACCTCTCGCGTGCTCTCCTGGTACGCGGCGGCCTTACCGAACCCCGGCATCGCGCCCGCCTCGCGTGCTTGCGCCTGCGCATCTTCCAGGTTGCTCACGAGCATGAGGCGGGCCTTCGCGCCCGCGAGCGAGCGGATGAGCGCGATCCCGTCGCTGGAGGCAAACTCGCCATCGAGCACGCGATTCACGAGCAGAAGGTCGGAGGTTTGAGACGCTCGGATCGCGCTCTGAAGGTCATTGGCTCGTTCGATCTCGAGCCCAGGCGACACCCGCCCCAGCGCCGACGTGAGCATGAACGAATCGGGCACGCAGTGCCCCACCAGGACCAGACGCTTGCTCTCCGAACTCACGGCGATGCCTCCCTTGTCGCGGCCAACGTGCCCCTTGCCGCGTGATCGCGCGAAACGAACTCCACCCGTCGCGCCCCAACGCGCACCATGAGACGCCCGACGGCGAACTCGCGTGGTTGGGTGTCCACCGAAGCGATCGAGCGTGCGACGTCGTCCACGGCCCTTGCCCCGCCGCGCTCGCGACCACATCTCGCGGCGAGCAGGCGCACCAGCTCGCCGACCACGATCGGGCGAGCGGAGCGGAGCGTCTGGCGCGGCAGGCACAGCTCGTCGTTTCCCAGGGGCGTCGCGCTGCTCAGCATGTCCCGGGCCTGTGCACGCGCCAGCTCGTAGGCCTCCCCGACAAGGCGGGCGCTGGTGGCGCTCCGCCGTGCGACCCCGGGTCGAATCGATTTGAGCACGGGCACGACGTCGGCACGCAGCAGCGCCCGCACACGGGAGCGATCCTGATTCGTCGCGTCCTCGCGCCAAGTCCATCCCAGCGCCTGGCACAGACGCTGCAGGTCCTCGCGTGCGACCCCAAGCGCCGGGCGAATGAGCGTCACGTGCGCGTGGAGAGGGCGGGACGCCGCCACGCCGCGCATTCCCCGTGGTCCGGCGCCGCGGATCAGGGCCATGAGCACGCTCTCGAGTTGATCGTCCGCGTGGTGGGCCGTCGCGATGAAGTTGCACGAGCTCGCGCGTGCCAGGCGGGCGAGGGCGACGTAACGCTCCCGCCGGGCGGACGCCTCGAGGTTTGTTTGGGCCCGGCCTCTGGCTTGGACATCCGCACAAACCACCCCGACTCCCAAACGCTGGCCCAAGTCCAGCACGCCTTGCCGATCCTGCTCGACATCCTCGCGAGGACGCAAATCGTGCCCGATGTGGGCGAGCACGATGGAGCGTTCCGGGTCACCCGCGGCGGCCCACAACGCGATGGCGAGTCCGGACGAGTCCGCTCCACCCGAGCAGGCGACGAGCGTGCGCCTCGCCGCATCCCGACCTCGCGTCGTCCCGCCCGTGAGTCGGCGCCACGACAGCGCGATCGACCTGGTGGCCGGATCGGAGCGAATAGCCGTTCGGGATGCGCTCGCCGTAGGCACGAGCGAATGATACGGGGTATATTCGGCAGAATAGATGATCCTCGACTTGCCTCCAGCCCCGCTGCCGTCGGCCCTCGCACAAGCGGGCTCGCTGTGGACGTCCACGCTGACACTGTGGCAAGTGCTCGCCGTGTTGTTGATGGGCGCGGGGGCGGCGGCGATCGTGGTTGTGATCCGCGCCGGGCGAGCGGCTTCATGCGCGGAAAATGAAGTTGCGATGGGCATCGCACGCGCCTCGGCCCAGAATGATGGCCAACTCGCGCAGGAGCGCGACGAGCTGGAACGCCGCGCGGCCGAACTCAAGTCGTTGATGGACGATGCGAGCGAGGTGGTTCGCTTGCTTGCCGCGAGGATGGACGAACAAGCGAGCAGGCTGGAGGCGTTGATCGCACGCGCGGACGCCGCCATCGCGACGGAAAGTACGGAGCCGAGTGCGGCGGCGACCGCGCGACCGAGTCCGGACCTTGGAGTCCGGCCTGTGCCGGCCCCCGTGCCCCGTGAGTCCCGCGTGGTGCAGATCGCCGGCCCGCGGCCCGAACCGGCTGAGACGCTGGCCGCCCGAATCTTCTTGCTCGCCGATCAGGGCTTGGCGCCCAGCGAGATTGCCCGACGGGTGGGGCAGCATGTGGGCAAGGTGGAACTCATGCTCGCGCTGCGCGGACGGACCGCGCAACGCCCCGCACGCCCGAACAGCTAGGCTCGGCGCAATTTGGATCGCGCCGGCCGGGCCGCACGCGCCCGCGCATCCAGCGCGAGAATCTCGAACGCGATATGGGCCGCGAGCAGCGATGTGTTGCCGCCAACGTCGCGATCGGGCAGCACCTCGACGACGTCCGCGCCGGCGAGGCTTGCGCCCACGCACGCACGCACCGCGGAAAGCGCCTCCGCCGAGGTAAATCCGCCCACGCAGGGCGTTCCCGTGCCCGGCGCAAACGCCGGATCGACGCAGTCGATGTCGAAGGTCAGGTACGCGGGCGCGCCATCCAGTCGCTCAACAAACGACCGGATCTCGGCGTTGCCCTCGCGATGGCTCGCGCTCCACTGGTCGTACGTGAGAATCGTCACGCCGTGCTTCTTCGCGAAGGCAAGATCGTCGCGCGTGTTGAGCGGGCCACGGATGCCGATGGAGAGCATGCGGCGCGGGTCGATGAGCCCATCCTCGATCGCACGGATGAAGGGCGAGGCGTGCCCCCACTTCTCATCCCACACGGCGTCCACGGTGTCGAGGTGGGCATCGAAGTGCAGCAGCGCGAGCCCGCCGCGAGGCTTGCCGTGACGCTCCCAGGTCGCGCGAATGTTGGCGTAGGCGATCGAATGGTCGCCGCCCAGAGCAAGGAGCTTGGTTGCGTTGGGCTTGCCGCCGCCGTCGAGAGCGCTCGCCCACGCCGCGACGCGCTGCGCGTTCTCTTTGGGGTGGTAGGGGGCGACGGGCGCATCGCCCGCGTCCGCGAGGGAGAGCACCTCTGTCACATCCACATCGTGCTCGATGGAGTACCGCTTGACGTACTGAGACTCGACGCGGACTGAGCGCGGGCCAAACCGAGCGCCGGGGCGATACGTAACGCCGGTGTCATAGGGCACGCCGTAGACGGCCCAATCGACCGGCTTGCTCGTCTTTGCGGCGTCCTCAAGCCGCGGATATCGAGCGAAGGTGACGAGCCCGGCGAAGCGGGGCGAGACACGCGGATTGGGGAGCTGGGTGCGTGGGGGCATGCGGCCGAGTTTAGCCGGGCGGGGTTTGCGGCTGCTGAGGGCGGACGGGCGAGCCGCATTCGGGACACTTACCGCCCTTCACGCCCGCCAGGTCGTATCCGCACGAGGCGCATTCATCGCCCAGCCCACGCGTGATCCACGCGAGAACTCGACGGCCGCGGAAGAGAAGGTACCAGCCAAAGCCGGCGCACACGATCGACCCGCCGATGTGCGTCGCGCTCAGGCCGTAGGACATCGCCCTGTCGAAGCTCGGCAGAAACGCCGCGAGGTTCCAGTCGATCCATTGCATGTACGACAGCAGCGGGAATATCTGCCCCAGCATCAGCGCGATGCCCAGGAGCAACGACAGCAGCCCGAGCAAACGCACGCAGATCGTGGCGAAGGCACGCGCGGTCACTGCGGCATCTCCGTGTGACTCGCTCGTTCGATCGGTGAGCCACATTCGGGGCATTTATCGGTGGTGACTTCGCGGAGGTCGTAGTCGCATGTGAAACAGTGGTGCTCGGTTCGCGCAATGAAGTGCCGCGCAAGCCTTCCTGAGCGTTGCAAGAGGAAGAGACCGAACCCAGACTGAAGAAGACCGGGCAACAGACTCGCGATCCATTCGATTGCAATGAACCGCGTGGAATACGCGCCGGAGGTTGCTTGAGAAGCGATTTCCGTGAAGGCGTTTACCGCATGCAAAGCCATGCTCACAAAGGACGGGAGAGAAACAACACGCCAAGCGCGATCAAGAGCAGTCGAAACCAGGCGTGCCGTTGCATGTCATGCGCCTCCAATGCGGCGATACCAACGCGGCAGCTTTCCCATCACAAGACGCACACCAAACACGCCGAGCGGAAGCCAAATCGCCGCAAGCCACAAGGCGTGCCACCACTCCGAAACCAGAGCCTTCGCAAGTGCCACCTTCACGGCGTGGAGAACGGGTTCATCCACGATAGAGTCCGGGCGATAGCCTTGAGCCGCCAATAGAAGAATGCGAAAGAGCCTCGCAGCGGCCTCGGGCAAAGCGAAGCCCAAGATCGCTAATACAATGATGGCAGCGACAAGGCGAATATGCGCGCGCTGAGTAGGGCCACTCACACTCATACGCCCAGTCTACCGCACCCAGCCATCCTCGAACTTCATCCCAGGCGGAAGGGTGGCCGCAGCGCCGTTCTCGATCATGCCCGCGACGGGGTAGGCGCAGTAATCGAGGCTGAAGGCCCCGGCCGGGCGGTGGTTGCCGGAGAGCCCGAGCCCGCCGAAGGGCAGTTTGCTACTAGCCCCGGCGGTGCCCGTGTTCACGTTCACGCACCCGGCGCGGGCGTGGGCGAGGAAGCGGTCGATCGCTGCGGCGTCCTTCGTGAAGATGCTGGCCGCGAGTCCGAAGCGCGTGGCGTTGGCCTGCTCGATGGCGGCGTCCAATGAGTCCACGACCGCGACGCGGAGGAGCGGGCCGAAGACCTCGACGTCGGCACCGGCGGACCCATCGTCGTTCGCCACGAAGCGATCCACGCGGACGATGCCGGGCGAGATGTACGCGCCTGCGGGGTTCGCCCCGGGCGGGGTGATCGCCGAGGCGCGAACGAGGACCTCGCCTCCCGCCTTGGCCATCCGCTCCTGAGCCGCGAGCACCGCGTCGCGCGCAGCGGAGTTGATCAGCGGGCCCATGAGCACGGGCGTGCTCGAACGCGGATCTCCCACGACCACGCCCTGGGCCATCTTGCACAGTGCGCCGATGAAGCGGTCTGCGATCGCGCGATGCACGATCACGCGGCGTGTGCACGTGCAGCGCTGGCCCGTCGTGATGAACGCGCTGCGGGCGCACTCGATCGCGGCCTGTTTCAGGTCCGCATCGGGCAAGATCACGGCCGCGTTGTTGCCGCCCATCTCCAGGGCGATCATGCGTCCCGGGCGATCGAGGCTTGCTTCGAGGATGCGTCGCCCCACGGGCCAGGAGCCGGTGAAGAGGATGCCGTCGATGTCGTCATGGGCAACGAGCGCGGAGGCGATGTCCGCGCCGCCCTGGGCGATGGAGACGACCTCGGGCGGAAAGGCGTGCGCCGCGAGGGCCTCGCGGAACAGGGACACGAGCATCTCGCCCACGCCCGGCGCCTTGTCGCTGGGCTTGAGGACAATCGTGTTGCCCATCGCGAGCGCGGGGACGATGTGCCCGTTGGGAAGGTGCGCCGGGAAATTGAACGGGCCGATGACGCCCATCACCCCGTGCGGGCGGAACCAGCATCGTCCACTTCGCGTCGGGGCGAGCGTCGTCTCGAACCCACTGACGCGCGAGAGCGGGCCGGATCCCGGCGTTGCGTCGAGCGTGATATCCACCTTGGCCGCAAGGATCGATGCTTCCTGCTTCGCGTCCCAGAGAGCCTTGCCCGTCTCGTCGCAGATGAGGGAGGCGACGGCATCGACGCGCTGCTCGCAGAGTTGCTTGTATGTGGTGAGCACCGCCAGGCGTCGCTCGCGGGGCGCGCCGGCCCACGCGGGCAGCGCACCCCGGGCGCCGTCGATCGCGGCGTGGAGAAGCGACAACTCGGAGGCGCCCGCCCACACCACACGATCGGGATGGGCGGGGTTTCGCGACTGGAGCGTGCCGTTGCTCACGCACGCACCTTCTTGCGATCGCTCGGCGCCCGCCTTGGCGCCCTCTTCTTCGACGACGATTCGCCGGCGGCTTCCGCGGCGGCGGGGTCCAGCGGGGTGAAGCCTGCCTGTGCGCCGGGCTCGGCCTGGAGCGCGGCCATCGCCCGCTCGGGAAGGCGGATCGTTCCGCCCGTCACGGAGCACGCGCCCTCGACCGCGCGGAACTCGCCCTTGTCCGTGAGAATGCTCACGATGCCGTGCCCCTCGCACTTGTCCTCGGCGATGGGCTTGCCGATCGAGAGGCGGCGCGTGGCGCGGACCAGCTCGATGTCGCCCGTGGGTGCGTCCAGGTGCGGGCCGGCGTCGAAGGGATCGATGTACCCGCGGTACTTGAAGCCGAGCGACTCGAGCAGGCGCCGCGCGGGCACCGTCTCCTTGCTCACCGTGCCCACGACGTTCTGGATCTCCAGCGGGAACAGCGTGATGTACACCTCCTCCTTGGGGAGGAGCTCGGAGATGAACTTGCGGTTGTGCTGGCAGAAGCGGTCCGCCTCGGCGTACTTGACGGGGATGAACTTGCGTCCGAAGGCGTCCCAGAAGATGTTGTCGCCGTCGCTCGTTACCGGGCCCATCATCTCCGCGAGGATGGTGTCGGCGAAGAGGGCGCGATGCAGCGCGATGAAATGGAATCGCACGAAGGAGAGGAAGCGGCCCGGGCGCAGCTTGTGCCCGCGGTGGCTGGGCTGGATGATGAGCCCGCCGATCTCCGTCGGGCCGCTCTCATCGCCGTCGAGCTGCGCGACGGTGTGGGTCGTGCCCTGCCCGAGCTCGGGGGCGAAGAACTTGCGTTCGGTGAGTTTCATGCGCCAGTTGGGATTGCCCGCCCCGCCCATGTGCGCGCGGATCTGCGAGGTGCCCACGACTCCACCGCCGTCGAGGTCCTCGATGCTGAACATGAAGAGATCGCCGGTGTGCTCGGCGAGGCCGGTCACGCCCTTCTTTCCCCGGCGCGAGGGCGTGGTCGAGGGCTTGCCCCCGGCCGCCTTGACGAACGAGGAGGCGCTGACGGCGACCTTGTCACGGATGATCGACTCGCTGGGCGGCAGATTGATGAAGTACACCATCCGCGCCAGGCGCACAAGCGTGTGCACGTCATCGGGCTTGGTCTGACGGATCAGGAACATGCGGGCTCACCCTCTCGAGAATCGTCCGTGTGCGGCGTCGTGGTCGCGGGCTCCGTGGGTCAGACCGCGGCCTTGGCAAGCCCGCGCTCCAGGCACTCGAACACGCGCGGCCAGTCCTGCTCCTTCATCACGGGCACGGGCGGCAGCATCCGCAGGTGGTACGGCCCGTGCCCGGCGTAGAACAGCACGATCCCCTCGTCGAAGCACGTCTTGCAGGCCTTCATGACCTTGTCCTTCTTGCCGGCGAAGGGCGTCAGGCGCATCATGCCGCCGAGCCCGCCGATGAGGTGCTCGCCCGCGCCGCCCAGCTCCGGGCACGCAGGGAACCACTCGGGATGCTTGTCGATGAGCGCCTTGGCGTGCTTGCGGAAGAGATCGTGGTGGCGCTGCACGAGCCCGCCCGGCCCGTACAGGTTGCCGTCACGCATCCGCTCGACGATCCGCTGCCCGACGCGGAAGGACGGGCCCTCGCCCGTGAAGGTGCCCGAGAGGATGCCGCTCTTGGGGTTGAACTCCTCGGTCCATATCGTGAGGCAGGCCTGCGTCAGCTTGCCGACGCAGAAGACATCGACGTACTCGCCCAGGTCGAAATGCTCGTACATGAACATGGAGCTGGGCGAACGCCCGAACGTCTGGATCTCGTCGTCCCAGATCGGGATGCCGTTCGCCCGGCAGACGTCCATGAGCGCCTTGAAGTAATCGCGATCGCCGACGTTGAACCCGCCCTCGCCCTGGCACAGCTCGAAGATGAAGCACGCGTGCCCGCCGGGATAGCGGTGGATGTACTCCTGCAGTCGTGCCACGGCCATGTCGATGAACTGGCGCTTTCCGCCCAGCCGCTCCGCCGCGACGGCATCCCAGAAGGGCATGTAGTCCACGAAGAGCCCGTTGGGCAGCCCCTCGCGTCCCGCGTGGTTGTCGCCCAGCTGCGCCATGTTGATCGAGCGACCCATGAAGCAGTCCTTGAACGCCAGGACCCGCATCGAGGGCGTCGCCTTGGCGAGCAGCGCCTCGGGCTTGGCGGTGACGTCGCTCGCGAGCGAGCGCAAGTGGTCGAGGTACTTCTTCTGGAAGCAGACCTTGAGCGCGTTCTCGTTGGCCATCGCGCCGCCGGTGGCGATGTACGCGTGGCGGAGACGCGACTTCTTCTTCGCCTCCGCGAGGATGGTCTCCGCGAGGTGGTAGGGCTCGAAGCTCGACTGCAGGTTGCCGCTCTTGAGGGTGTCGTCCAGGGCGCCGCGGAGCGACGCCTCGATCGAGTCGGGATCGGAGTGTCCGAAGAAGTGCACGCCGATGCCGCAGATCATGTCCCACTTCACGCTGCCATCGGCGAGCTCGACGAGCGCGCCGTTGCCCAGCCCCGAACCGAGGTACGGATAGAGCAGGGGCTTGCCGCGAACCTCACCCGCGCGAGCCATGAACTGCTCGTAGGTCGTCCGCAGGTCACCCGTCGGCGGGCGCGGGCCGGTGAGCAGCGCGGACTTGGCCTTGGCCTCGTTCACGATCGTGCGGATCGCTTGCTCCACGGCGGGGCTGTGGTGCAGTTGATGGGCGAGGGTTCCCGCCAACCCCGTCGATGTCGCGGGTTGGGTCGAGGTCTTGGGAGCGACGGGCGTGGGAGCGGTGGTGGTCATGACACCCCTTTCGGCGTGCGTGTCGAAGCTACTTTACGCGCGCGACCATGGACTCACCGTCCGTGAGTTGTTATTCGGCCGCCCCACGCAGGAATCGCCCAAGTCTCGCCGTCAGGGAAGGGTCGAGCCGCGCGATAGCCGGGCGATGAGGAGCGCGAGAAGCTGGCAGCGCTCCACAAGGCTCGCCAGCTCGATCCACTCCTGGGGGGTGTGCAGCCCGCCGCCACGAACGCCCAGCGTGTCGATCGTGGGCAGGCCTTCGTCCTGCAGGATGTTCCCGTCGCACACGCCGCCCGTCTTGCCGAAGGGAAGCCGCTGCCCCAAACTCTCCGCCGCGGCCCGCGCCGAGAGCGCCAGACGCTCTACCTCCGGAGTGAGTGGCTTGGCAGGGCGATTGAAGCTCGTGTGCACCCGGACGCTGGGCGCGATCGCGCCACCGCTTGGAGAGGCGTGGGCCTCGAGCGCGCGCAGCCCGCTCTCGAGTTCGTTCATGATCTGCTTGTGCGGATACCGCACGTTGCCCCACGCCCGCGCGCGGTCCGGCACCACGTTGGTCGCGATGCCCCCCTCGAGCGGACCGATGTTGGCGATCTTGCCCCGGGCAACATCCGACAGCGATGAGACGCCGACGATCGCGTGCGCCAGAGCGGTCACCGCCGAGACGCCCTTGTCAAAGTCCCTGCCCACGTGCGCGGCCCGACCCGTCGCCTCGATCATGAACTGCCCACTTCCCAGCCGCTCGGTGACGAGCGAGCCGTCGGGCAGCGCGGGCTCGAGCACAAGCCCCAGCCCGGGCCCGCCCCGCTCGGCGCCCGCAGCGAGAGTCCGCCGCGCCTCGGCGCGGAGCGCGCGTTCCGAGTGGTAGCTGCCCGTCTCCTCGTCGCTGTTGAGTATGACGCTCCAGTCGGCGTCGATCCCGCACTCCGCGAGCGCTTCAAGGGCCGCCACGGCGATCACCAGTCCGCCCTTCATGTCCACGCAGCCGGGACCGGTCGCGGTCTTGCCATCGCCGGCGAGCGTGAGATGGCGGAATGTCCCGTGCGGATCGTGCACCGTGTCCAGGTGCCCCGAAATGAGGACCGCCGGCTGGCCGCGGCGTGCGTTTCGCGCCGGGCGTCGGCACACCGCCACGGGAGGAGGGCGGGTCGCCGCATCGACGCCGTGGAGCCACTCGGGCTTTGGATCGCCATGCACCATCACGATGGTGGCCCCGAGCACGCTCAAGCGATGGGCGAGGCGCTCGCGAGTCTCGTCGAGCGCGGACGTGTTGTTCGCGCCCGTGGGCAGGCCCACGTGAAGACGCAGGTCCTCCAGGAGCGCCTTCTCGCGTGAGCGAATGGCGTCGCACAGCCGCTGCTCGTCGCTGGTCAGGCTCACGCAAGGCCCCCCTCGGTCCACTCGCCCTCGAAGACGTCCCGTGCCGGGCCGGTCATGAAGACGTGGTTGCTCGTCTGGTCCCAACGAATCTCCAACGGGCCGCCGGGAAGCGAGATCGTTGCGTCCCAGTCCATGCGACCGCTCAGCACGCCCGCGACGAGCACCGCGCAGGCGCCGGTGCCGCACGCCAGCGTGATCCCCGCTCCCCGTTCCCACGTGCGCATCTGGGCGTGGGTGCGAGAGACGACGCGGACGAGGTGCGCGTTCACGCGATTTGGGAAGATCGCCGCACGCTCGATCGACGGGCCGACGCGCTCGAGGTCGACGCGTTCGAGGTGCTCGCCGAAGATGATCGCATGGGGATTGCCCATCGAGACGCACGAGAAACGTCCGTCGGTCCCAAGATCGCTGAGCCATGCGGCGCGAGCACCGAATCCTCGCTCCCAATCGACACCGATGGCTCGCTCGCCCGCACCGATCCCGGGAATCGACACAGGGATGCCCGCGGCTTCGAGGATCGGCTCGCCCATGTCGACGGTCGCCTGATCCACGTGGTCGTCGCGGGTTCGATACGCGATGCTCAGCACGCCGCGCCCCGTCTCCACGCGCATCGGGTTCGCACGCACCCCCAGGCGATCGTGCGCGAACTTGGCGACGCAGCGAACGCCGTTGCCGCACATCTCCGATTCGGAGCCATCGGCGTTGAGCATCCGCATCCGCACGTCCGCCCCTCGTGCCGCGGCCGCGCTGGAAGGCTGGCACACGAGAATCAGCCCATCGGAGCCCACGCCAAAGTGCCGATCGCTGATGGCCCGGGCCAGGCGCGGCAGGTCCGCGCGCTGGGCAAGCGCCGGCTCCCGGACCGCGTCCAGGTACACGTAGTCGTTCCCGATGCCCTCCATCTTCACGAAGCGCATCAAGTCACTCCTGTTGGGCGGTTCCCGTTGCGGCTCGGGTGCGCCCCACGCCAGCGCGATCGCTCCCACCAGCATACACAGCGAGGCGAGTTTGATGAGGCCCGCATCCCGATCGGGCTTGAGCCTGTCGAGCGGATGACCCACGAGCGCCGCCAATCGCCTGCGACGGTCCGCGATCGACCCATGCCTCCACGTGAATCGGTGCAGGGGAATGTGGTTGAGGCGTGCGACCGCCTCCAGGGCGCCGCTCATCGCGGCCGCGGCCTCAGCGGTGGCACGGCGCGGGCCCGCGTCCGCCTGATCCACCGACCGACTGAGGTGTTGCACCGCAAAGGCGTCGGCCTGCCACTCGAACCGTCGGCTCGCGAATCCGAACACGAGAAGCCCGAGGCCGATCGACACGCCACCCGCGACAAGGGTTACCCAGGAGGGCCACTGCGTCGCGTGCACCACACGACGCACGCCCAGTTCCACCAGGCCCGCGGCGAGCATGACCGCGCCAATCCCGTTGATGCCTAGCCAAAGCATGTGCCGCCGGCGCACGTGTCCAAGCTCATGGGCTGTCACCGCCTCGACCAGACGCACCGGCAACCGCTCCAACAGCGCATCGGTGAGGAGGATGTACCGCGCTGGGGCGAGGAAGCCCATCACCGCTCCATTGATCATCGCCCCATCCGTGCGCCACACGAGCAGCTCTCGCACGCCCACGCGCTGCTCCCGGCACATCGCGAGCAGACGCTCGCGCAGCTCGCCCGGGCCCAGCGCCACCGTGTCCCAGACACGGCGCATCACCAGGGGCATGAGCGCGAGCACGCCGCCGATCCCCGCGAAGCGGACGATGCTCCCCCACCACGGCTCGCCTCGCGGGCCCGAGGGCAGCACGCGATCGAGCGCGCCGTTCCATGCCGCGATGAGCACGATGGGGATGAGCACCAGTCCGATCTGGTGACGCACCGCCGAGAGCACGTACCGCGTGCGCGTGGGCGGAGGGCTCACCGGGCTCCCGGCCTCGAGCTCCCGGATCAGCACCGCTTCGCGCAGGCGTCGATCGATGCGATAGAACGACCACCATCCGCCGATGAGCAGCAGCAGCAGGGGCGCCACCGCGATCAGCGTGTCGAGCACGATCCACCGCGAAGGGCCCGGCTCCGATGGGGGCGGCGACCACGCGTCGAGGCGCCCGCCGCCAAGTACGTCGCGGACCGCGTCGAGCCAACCCAGGCCCAGCACCGCCACTCCGTGCCACAGAACGCCCAGCACCCGGACAAGCGTCGTGACCGCCTCCGCCCGCTCGACCTCGCGCCACGATCCATTCCGATCCAGCCGCCGGGCTCGCCGAAGGACGAACAGCTCGCCCGAGACCCAGAGCATCGCCATGCCGAGGATCGTGACCGCGATCGCAACGCCGGGCCCGCGCACGAGCGTCGCGAGCAAGGGCTCATCGATCGTCTCTCGCATGAAGACGATGAGGAACGCCGCGATGATGATGATTTGTGCCATGCTCGTCCGTGAGCCGCCGCCGCAGGAGTCCGCGGCTACTTCGCCGCCACGCGAATGTCACCCAGGTCGATCACCACGCCATCGGGCTGGTAGTAGTCCGCGTCCAGTCGCTCCAGCGAGAGGCTCGTGAACACCACGCACGTGCGTCCGAACCTTGCGGCGTAGGCGAGGTCCTTGGTGCTGGGTCCGGCGAAGTCCGCGCTCTGAACCACCTGCGCGTGGAAGTGATAGTGCGCCAGCGCGAGATCGCCCTGCTGCATCATGTCCGGCGACGCGACGAACTCCTTGTCGCTGCGGCGCTCGCCCTGCCTGGGCGGGTACAGCACCGCCGAGAATGCCCGCCCCTGGGGGCCGTCGGCCCGCAGAAGCCCGCCGTACTCCGCACGCTCGTCCTGACGGTCCAGATCCCGCTGCGCGGCCAGCGAGGCCACAACGCTCGGGTCGCGCAGCGCATCGTCCACGAGCAGCAGGGCGACCAGGTCGCCCCAGCTCAAGCGATCCTCCCATGCGGCGAGCCGCTCGGGCGGCGGGCGATGGATCTCACGCTCCCGCGGAGTGCGCGTGTGCACCGGACGCGACGCCAGACGTGAGCGTGCCTCGTCCAGCAGCGCGCTCCGATCCAAAGACAGGCGCTCGGGGTTCAGCAAGCTTGTCGCACGGATCGCCTCCAGGTGGCGCACTTGCAGGTGCGCCCGCCGGGGCTCGTCCAAGGTCGAAACGATCCGCGACACGCTCGCCCACCACGCGGCCTTGCCCTTGTCGCGATCGTCTGCGAGCGACACAATCCAGAGGAACTCATCGCCCGTGAGCGGAAGGACCCGCAGATCGCGGAACGCTCGGCGCAGCACGTCCACACCGCTTCCCTTGGTCTGCTCCAGATCGAACACGAGCCCGCTGCGCACCGTGCCATCCGCGTCCAGGCGTCGAAGCAGGTCCCACGCATCCGCCTGCGCCCGCTCGGGCGGGACGAATCCCAGCACGCTCTTGTCGGGAGGGTTCAAGAACACGCCGTAGACCAGCGACTCGGGCTTCTCGCCCGGGTTCAGCGACGCGATCGCCTGGTATTCGATGCGCTGGGCGTCGGGCGTGCCCTCGCGCCAGCGCGACAGGCTCCGCACGAGCGACGGTGTGCAATCCTTCCACGAACGCTTCACGGCCTCTTCGCACAGCCGTGCCGTGATGCCGGCCGAACGCTCCCGCGGGAGCATCAGCCTGGTCATGGCGTGCGAGTCCTCGAGCGTGCCCGCATCCTGATCGTCGTAGATGGCGTTGAGCGCCGCCAGACGCACCTCGTCCGGAAGGTCCACGCTCCACGCCAGATCCTTCAGATCCGAACGCACGGCCGGCGCACTGGTCTTTCCCGAGCGTGCATCGCTCCAGGCCCGCTGCACGGCCTCGACGCGCTGCCCCACCGGGTACTTGCCCTCACGCGCGACGCTCAGCGGGTCCATGTCGAGCGCCGACTTTCCGGAGCCGCAGCCGACGAGCCACGCCGCCGCAACTCCGCACACTCCGAGTCTGATCCAACGCACGCTCATGACAGGATGAGTCTAGGAGACGCGTCGAACTGACCGGGGGTCCACGCTCTCGGTCATCACTTCGCTCTCAGGCGTCCTCGCCACATAGAATCGAACCGTGAGTCGCACCGCCTCAACCCAGCCGCTGCCCGAGCGTGTCGCTCGTGTGATCAACCTGATTCGGCCTGCCGTGCAGTCCGATGGGGGCGATGTCGAGCTCGTCGAGGTGACTCCGGAAGGGGTCGTGCGCATCCGCCTGCACGGGGCTTGCGTCGGTTGCCCGTCGAGCGCCGTGACCCTGCAGGTGGGTATCGAGCGCAATCTTCGGGCCCACGTTCCGGAAGTCCGTTCGGTTCAGGCCGTGGACTGATACCGATCAAACTACAAACCTACGGTCGATTGCGCACCGAATGCGCGTGGTGATCGTCCGGTAGCGCGCGTGCGATCTGAACGGCGCACGATTCGCGTATCGCTCTTGTCGAGTGGTTGGTATCCTGACCATTGGTGGTGGGTTGGTGGTGTTGAGCAGCCTTTTAGGACGGGAGGCTCGCGATGTTGGTCATCACGCGACGCGAGGGCGAGGAAGTCGTCATCGGCGATCCCAAAAACCCCATCGGGGTGGTGCGCATTGCGTCGATCAAGGGCGATCGCGTGCGCGTTGCGTTCGACTTTCCACGCACGATCGACGTGCACCGGCGCGAGGTGGCGGACCAGATCGTGAATGGGCAGACACCCTCGGTCGCGGGTATCGCAGGGCGTGACGCCGGGGAGCCCACGGTCCGCACGATCGAGATCGAGGTGCCCGTCAACGGGACGGCGCACGCACGCGTCAACGGGCACGCGAACGGCCATTCCGACGAGACGCACGCCCGCTGAGCGGGTGCGTAACGGAAGTCAGAGAGAGGTCGGGCCGACCGCATCCGCGGCCGGCCCGCTTGTTCGATTGAGATCCACGGCGAGGGATCGCCTTGGCTTACTCCGCCTTGCCGCCGGACAGGTCGTAGATCCACTGATCGCCATGGCGGGGCCAGTTGAGCACCTCGCCCGCCTTGAAAAACAGCTTCAGTTCACGCTCGGCCGCCTCGGGGCTGTCGGAGCCGTGGATGAGGTTGAAGGAGTTGGAGACGCCGAAATCGCCACGGATGGTGCCCGGGTTGGCCTTGGAGCCGAACGTCGCGCCCATCATGTTGCGCGCGATCGTGATCGCGCCGTTGCCGCGGATCGCGAGCACGAGCACGGGGCTCGAGGTCATGAACTTGACGAGCCCCGGGTAGAAGGGCTTGGTCTTGTGGGCCTCGTAGTGCGTCGCGGCGAGCTCCTGCGTGATCTGCATCAGCTTGCACCCGACAACCTGCAGACCCTTGTCCTCGAAGCGAGTGAGGATGCGGCCCATGAGCCCGCGCTGGACGGCGTCGGGCTTGAGAATGATCAGCGTGGTTTCCATGGCGAACGGCCTCTCAGTGTGATTCCAAAATGGGAGCAAGTTTAGCCCGCAAAGTCCGGCTCGTGAGCCTCCGGGCGCCGGTCCGTCGCACCGACTCCAGGCCGGAGAAACGCTCGCTCGCGGCACGCCGCCCCGACTGCCGATATATTGCACCAGAGCGCGAGATGGATCCCGCGCCCTCCGGCACCTAGCCGCCCAAGGGGCACGACGCCCGCCATGACCAAATTTGCCGTTTCCGCGTCCTCCCCCACCTCCGTCACGATCGCCGGGAGAGACATCCTCACGTTCGGCGGTTGCAACTACCTGGGCCTGTCGCACCACCCCGCGGTGCACGCGGCGTTGCTGCGCGGGCTCCAGCAGTTCGGCGTGTCCACAAGCGCCTCACGCGAAACGACGGGAAACACCGTTGCTCATGATCGCCTCGAGCAAGACCTGACCTCGTTTCTGGGCGTCTCCGATTCGGTCGTCGTGCCAGACGGATACACCGCGAATCTCGCCATCGCCGAGGCGCTCCCGCAACTGCTTGGCCCCAATCCCGCGTGCATCGTCGATCGGCGCGCGCACCGCAGCGTGCACAAGGCGATCGACCACGCCGGGCTCGAGCGAATCGAGTACGAGCACGCCGACGCCGCTCATGCCGCGGTGCTTGCGGCGTCCGCGGCGGCCATGGGCCGGGGCGTCGCCATCCTCACCGACGGCGTGTTCACGACCGACGGCGCGCTGGCTCCCATCCCGGAACTGCTCCGAGCCCTTCCGCGTCGAGGACTGCTGATCGTCGACGATTGCCACGGATTTGCCACGCTGGGGCCGAGAGGGCAAGGGTCACTCTCCCACTTCGGGATCGACCCCGAGGCGAGGATCATCCTCACGACCACGCTGGCCAAGGGGCTTGGTTGCCACGGGGGTGTGGTCGCGGGGTCGAGCGAGGTGTGCAGGGCCGTCCGCGTGCGCGGGAGCGCGTACATGTGCACCACGCCCACGTCGCCGGCGGTCATCTCCGCGGCGAGCGAGGCGCTCTCGATCCTCGTTCGTGAGCCCGAGCGGGTGGGGCGCGTGCAGCGCAACGCTCGACGCCTGCGCGAGGGGCTCCGGGGCATCGGACTTTCATTGATCGACACCCCCGCTCCAATCGCGGCGTTCGTCTGCGACGCCGAGCCGACGATGCGCCGCATGCACGACGAAATGTTCACCTCGGGGATCCTCGCTCCGGTGATGTCGTACCCCGGCGGTCCAGCGCCGTTCTATTTCCGCTGCTCGATCACGAGCGAGCACACACCCGAACAGGTTTCCCGCCTGACCGAGGCTCTCGCGTCGTGCATGGCGAGCGCGTGCATCGCGTAGATCGCCCAGCGTGACCAGCACGCTCGCGTGTGAGTTTGGTATCATGCGGTTCACTCTCGCCGTCGCGTGCCCGCGATGCCCGGCTCATGGAGGATTTGCCCATGTCGTTCGCCCCGTCGACCCGCCGCTTCCACGCCCTTTTCCTCTCGCTCGCTCTCGCGGGCGCGTTCCTTCTGGTTCTGAACCGGACGCGAAGCGTCGCGGGCGATGTGGACCCCAGCGCCGCGTCACTCGTCGCCGTGGATGAGGCCTGGTCCAAGGCCGCGCAGAGCAAGGACGCGAAGAAGGTCGCGGCCTACTACGCCGAGGATGGGATCGCGTACCCGCCCAACATGCCGCTGGCGAGCGGGCGGGCCGCCGCCGAGAAGCTTTGGGGCGGGTTCTTCACGATGGAGGGCTTTGTCTCCATCTCCTGGAAAACGCTGCACGCGGAGGTTTCCAAGAGCGGGGAGCTCGGTTTCACCGCGGGCTCGTACGAGCTCACGGTGAAGGGCCCCGATGGCAAGCCCGGCGTCGAGAAGGGCAAGTATCTCTGCAACTGGCGCAAACAGAAGGACGGCTCGTGGAAAGCGACCCACGACATGTGGAACGCCGACGCGAAGTGAGTCGCGCTGACATCCGGGGTTGATACGACCGCGCGCGATGTGCGGGCCTACCGTGAGTTCATGCCCACCAAAGCCTTCGCCGCACAGTCCGCCACCTCCCCGCTCGCTCCGCACACCATCAATCGCCGCGAGCCGACCGCGACGGATGTCGCCATCGACATCCTGTACTGCGGCGTGTGCCACTCGGACCTGCACATCGCACGCAACGAGTGGCAGTTCACGCAGTATCCCGTGGTGCCGGGGCACGAGATCCTCGGGCGCGTGACCAAGGTCGGCAAGGACGTGAAGAAGTTCAAGGTCGGCGATCTCGCCGCCGTGGGCTGCCTGGTGGACTCCTGTCGCTCCTGCAACAGCTGCAAGCAGGGGCTGGAGCAGTTCTGCACCGGCGGGCCCGTCTTCACCTACAACGGACCGGACAAGCACTCGAGCGGCATGACTTACGGCGGCTACTCCGAGAACGTCGTCGTCGATGAGAAGTACACGCTCAAGGTCCCGACGAATCTCAACCCCGCCGCCGCCGCTCCGCTGCTTTGCGCGGGCATCACGACCTACTCGCCGTTGCGCAAGTGGAACGTGCGCAAGGGGCAGAAGGTGGGCATCGTGGGGCTTGGCGGGCTGGGGCACATGGGCGTGAAGTTCGCGCATGCGTTCGGCGCGCACACGGTTCTGTTCACGACTTCCAAGGGCAAGATCGAGGACGGCAGGCGGCTCGGGGCCGACGAGGTCATCATCTCCAAGGATGCGGACCAGATGGCCAAGCACGCCGGGACATTCGATTTCATTCTGAACACCGTGTCGGCCGACCACGATCTCAACGCGCTGCTTACCATGCTCAAACTCGACGGCACGATGGTGCTCGTGGGCGCCCCGCCCAGCCCGCAGCCGGTGAGCGCGTTCAATCTCTTCATGCCCCGCCGGCACCTGGCCGGGTCGCTCATCGGCGGGCTGCCCGAGACGCAGGAGATGCTCGATTTCTGCGGCACGCACAACATCGTGTGCGATATCGAGCTGATCCCGATCCAGAAGATCAACGAGGCCTACGAGCGCATGCTCAAGAGCGACGTGAAGTACCGCTTCGTGATCGACATGGCGTCGTTGAAGAAGTAGCGAGCGGCGCCGACTAGCACTCGGGCAGATTCACGGGGATGTGCACCGCCAGCCCACCCTCGGCGGTCTCCTTGTACTTGCTGCCCATGTCCTTGGCCGTCGCCCACATCGTCGCAACGACGCCGTCCAGCGAGACCTTCGCCTTGGCGGGGTCGGACTCCATCGCGATGTTCGCCGCGGTGATCGCCTTGATCGCCCCCATCGTGTTCCGCTCGATGCACGGGATCTGCACCAGCCCGCCGATCGGGTCGCACGTCAT
>CAYNSB010000029.1:0-52756 GCA_964399625.1 uncultured Phycisphaeraceae bacterium | reverse complement strand
AGTCGGCGATGCCGTAGAGCTGCGCCGAATCGCCCGCCGTCCACTGCCCGTGAAGAAACGCGCTGCGTGAAGCCACCGTCGCCATCGTGCCCCAATGTCCTCGATGCCTGTGCTCGTCCAAGGAGCCGCGGGGCGTCAGGGCGGAGAGCGGTGCTTTGTTCCCAGGGCCAAGCGCCCGGAGCGCACCGCCGGGGTGATCGAGACTCCTCCGTGCCCGACGCCGCGCCCACCGTCCTCGACGGGCCTCACCACCGCGGCGTGGCGATCACCACCCCCAAAAGATATCACAGATCCCGCGCCGAGCAAGCCCCGATCGACACGCCCGCTCAACTTTGCCGCGCCCGCGCGATCCGGGTGAAGAGCCCCGCCAGCGACGCCCAGGCCACGCACGCCGAGACGAGCAGCGACGACCAGGCCAGAACCTCGAGGACATTCCGGGTTTCCACACTCCACGCTGGCGGATCGGGGAACACCGAGGCACCCCGAACCAACTGGTGCAAGGCAAGGCCGAGGTCGGGGGTGTACACGTCGCGCAGGATGCGCGGGCCCAGGAGCCCGCACCCCGCCGCCACGCCCAGGATCCGCCCGGCGAGCACGAGGCGACGCCCGCGGATCGGCGCGCCGTCACGGGTGAGCAGACCGCCGAGCACCGTCAGGCCCAGCACGATCAGCCCGCTCAGCCCGATCGCCATGGCATACGGCAAGGTCCAGCGGAGTAGATCCATGGTCAAGGCGAGCGTCCCGCTTCCGACCGGCCTTCGAACACTCGTGGCCGCGATCAGCCCGATTCCGGCCGCCGCGACGGTGGCGCAGGCGGCCCACCGGGCGAACCGCGTCTTGCGACGGGCCACGTGGTCCGGCGACACGGCGCCCAGAAACAGCCACGACCACCCTCCCAGCAGCATCACCAGCAGCAGCCAGATCGCGCACGCCGCGGTGAGCGGCCCGAGCTCGTTCCCGAAGTTGTGCCACGGCTCGGGGAGTGCCATCAGCGGCTGCACGACGATCGTGACAACCCAGCCGCCCGTGAGCGCCGGGATCGTCCACAGGAGCCCCGCCGTCGCCAGCCGCGCCATCCCCCGGTCTGACTCCGACTCGCGCCCCGTCGGCACCACGCCGCACTCCGAGCACGACACCGCGCCCTTTTCGACCGGATATCCGCAGTTTCGGCACGGATACTCGCCCACGCTACACCCTTGCCTTCGCCATCCCCGCCTCCCCGATCACCTCCTCCGCGTACTCGTTCATCGCGTCGCGGAGCTGCTCGAAGCTCTCCAGCACGTAGTAGATCGGCTGGAAGTGGTCGATCTCAAAGTCCGTCTCGCACACCCGGTTCAGGTCAAACGGGCGGTACTCGGGCACCTCCCGCGGCGTGCAGTCCGGCACGCCCCGCCCCGACTTCTCCCACTCCCCCGTCAGCGAGTACGCGCTCTCGGCGTGGCTGCTCACCAGCCCGCTCCCGTACACCTTGATCTTCCCGTCCTCGCGGATCAGCCCGAACTCCACCGTGAACCAGAACAGGCGGCCCAGACGCTTGATGTGCTCCGCGTCCTCGCACAACAGCGCCGCACGCCCGTACGTCTGCAGGAAGTCCGCGAAAACCTTCAGCGTGTGCAGCGGCACGTGCCCGAACACGTCATGAAAAATGTCCGGCTCGGGGAGATAGTCCATCACCTCGCGCGGGCGGATCAGCACCGTCGTCGGAAACTCCCGCTGCGCCAGGCACGCGAAGAACGCCTTGGCGGGCAGGTACCCCGGCACGCCGTAGCTCGCCCAGTCGCTCGCCCGCTGCAGGAACGTGTTGATCCCCTCGAGCCTCGTGCCCTTCTTGACGATCGCGCCGCCCGCCAGCTCCAGGTCGCGGTCCGCGGTCCAGTCGTCCAGCAGTGGGATGCGATCGCGCGAGAGCTGCAGGATGCGCATGCCCTCGATGAACTGCCGGCTGACCTGCTGCTCGAGCACGGTCCAGCGCCGGTCGAACATCTCGCGCCACACGTCGTGGTTCTCGCGGGTGTACTTCCAGTACTGCTGCGTGATGTAGAACGTGTCGGCGTTGATCTGGTCGTGGTGCATGCCCGGCGCGGCGTCGGCCGACGCCTGGGCCTTGCGGGCCTGGTCCGAGTCGATGATGTTGTTGTACCGAATGTCCGCGCGCATGCTGATCGCTCCTGCGGCCCTCCGCCCCCCACCCCGCGGATGGGGCTTGTGCCCCACGCCCCGAGGTGGTAACTTTATCCGAACACCGCGGTCGACGGAAGGGAGCCGTCGTACGAACATCGGGCAGGAGGCCGTCACCTCTTGGGGAGCCATCCATGACGATCGACCCACGTCTGTACGAGAAGGTCACGGGGCGGATGCCGGGCGATGCGCAGAAGGCGTACGGAGAGGCACTGGCCAAAAGCGCCAGATCGAAGAGCAAGACGCGAGCGCAGGCAGAACGATCCTTCAGCGACCGCTACGTCTCGGCGAGCTTCAAGTGGCATTGGTGGGCGAGCATCATCGGATCGATCGTGGTCATCGTCGCGGTGATTCTCGGCATCAAGAAGTGGTGAGCCCGAACGCCCGCCAGCACTCCGCCTCCGTGATCGCCTGACCCGCCCCGATCGCCCGCGACTCGCCACCGCCGGGCGACCCCGCCCCGCGCCGGCGCTCCACCGCGGCGCGCACGGAATCCTCCGGATTCGGGCGCACGATCGGGGTATCGGATCCGAACCACAGCAGCCCGCCCGGGCGGCACCCACTCTCGATCAACTCTCGCAGCGGCAGCACCCGATCGAGCCGATGCGCGAGCCCGCGCTCCAGCGCCTCGACGTCGTACAACAGGTGGCACGGCTGCACTGAGCACACCACGCCCATCGCCGCGAACCGGGGCACGTCCTTCGCGTCGATCAGTTCGCAGTGCTCGATGCGCAACGCCGGGAGTTCGTTCGCGGCTCTCGCCCTGCCGCCCGACGTCGTGCCCTCCTCTGCCCACGCGTCGAGCGTGGCCCTCACCGCGCCATCGCCGATCGCGTGCACCGCCAGTCCCACCCCGTGCGCACGAGTGTGGGCGATCGCCCCGCGGAGTTGGTCGACGCTCATCATCGCGTGCCCGCAAGGCGAGCCCGGGATGGGGTCGGCGTACGGCTCGAGCATCCACGCGGTGCGCGCGTTGAGCGTGCCGTCGGCAAAGACCTTCCCACCGCCCAAGCGCACCCGCTCCGATTCCCACGCCCCGCGTCCGCGTGCGACCTGGTCCAGATCCTTCAACGCGGGGTAGAGCCAGACCTCTGTTGATAGATCGCCGGCACTCTCCATGTCGCGGAGCATCGGCCCGAGCCAAGGCGGGCTGAGGAGGTCGTGGACCTCCGCGAATCCGTGGCGTGCCAGGTCGTCCAGCGATGCCCGCACGAACGCCCGCCATTGCTCGGGCGTCGGTTCGGGGATCGCCGCGCGGGCCACGTCGAACGCTCCCTCGAGCAGCAGGCCCGTGGGCTCCCCGCGCGGATCGCGCTGGACGAGGTGAGCGACCTTGCTCGCGCGCGAGTCCAGCCCCGCCGCGCACATCGCCGAGCGGTTCACGACACCCGAATGATGATCGAACGCGTGGACCATGCACGGGCGATTGGGGCACGCACGATCGAGCTCGTCGATCGTGGGCCAGCGACGCTCCTTCCATCCCTCGATCCGCAGACCCGTGCCCACGAGCCATCCCGGTTCGTTCGCGGCGTCCATCCGTGCCGCGCGCGCACGCAAACGGTCCAGGGCCTCGCCCGGCCCCTGGCAATCGCCGAGCCAGGGGCACGACATCTCGCGCCCGTGCGCGGCGACGTGCGCGTGCGCCTCGCGGAGTTGCGTAGGACGGACACTCATCGCGACGCCTCCGCGAGCATCGCCCGGAGCACGCGCTCGGCCGCCTCGGGCGACGAGGGCGACTCGGGCATCGGCACGCGCAGCGGCAGCGCGGTTGACGCGCTGCGCACGTCCACTCCGTCCGGATCGACGCCCACCGCCACGGGCGAGGTCGGCGTGATCCCCGTGCCGCGCCGGACAAGCCGCGCCAGCGCCGTCTCATCGTTATTGAGGAGGCGGAGCAGGGCCGGTTCGTCGGTGTGCAGTGGGTTCCGCAGGTCCAGCTCGTCGCCGTCGATCACTTCCCCGCCGATACGCGCCGAATCGATCCAGAATCCCGTCCACGTGCTCCATTGCGGCTGCCCGTGGGCCGCGAGCCATCGGTCGCGGGCGCCGAGGGAATCGGGGCGTATCCGATGGGCACGCGCCAGGAGTGAGACCACCTCGCCCACGTCAGGGCTTTCTTCGGGGACCGCCAGGACGAGTTCCTCGGCGTGGAGGGCGGCGTGGGGCACGGGGGCGACGAGGAGCCCCGATGGCCCGTCGATCACGGTTCGGATCGCGGTGGGCTGCTGGTTGATGAAGATGGTCGCCGCGCGATGGGCCCGCAGGTGGAGGCGTGCGTGCGCGGGCGTGGACATGCTCGATTGAACCGTGGCGTGTGCCCTGGGTCAACGGGTGGGGCGGGCCCGAATGTGGAAAACGACCGCGGGACCGGTCTCCCGGTCCCGCGTGATCGGTGGCTGATGTTGTTCGATTCGCAAGCCCGGGTCGACCCGCGGGCTCGCACGCTGTATCAAGGGTTGAGAGAATCGATGCCGCGTAGCGGCGCTTCGTTCACTTGCGAGAGGACTTCTTCTTCGCCTTCTTCTTGCCCTTCTTCTTTGCCTTCTTGGCCATATTCAATCTCCTGAGGTACGAGTCCTTCGTCATCGCTCGCGTGCCACAACGCGATCCGAGACGTTTCCATGTGCGGTACTATCGGTTCGTTCGCGCCACGCGCTTCAGCGAACCAACGTGCCGCACAAGGCGCCACCATCAGACACGAAGCACGCGCCCATGTCAACTCACGCTCCGAGTTCTGCACCATCCGCGCCGTTGCGCGTCACGCGCCTCATCGTCAACGGCGCGCACGGACGCATGGGATCGCGCGTGTGCGCGCTCGCGCGCGGCGATGCGCGCTTCGCGCTCGTGGGCGCACTCTCGCGCTCGAACGCCACGCCCGAGCGCGACCACGCGAGCGAAGGCGGGGCGAGCGCTGGCGGCGGCGTACACGACGCGATCGTGCGCGATCTTGCGTCGATCGTGCCGGGATGCGCGGACGTTGTCGTTGACTTCTCGTCCGATGAGGGCACGCGGCGCGCGATCGAAGTTGCCTCTGGCGCCTCCGCGGCGCTGCTCGTGGGCACCACCGCGCTGTCGGACGCGACGCGACAGGCGCTGCGCGATCAATCGCAGCGACGAGCCGTGCTCATCGCGCCCAACACGTCGCTGGGCGTGACGCTCCTGGCCCGCCTGCTCGCGGTCGCCACGCGCGTGCTGGGAAGTGGGTACGACGCCTCAATCGTGGAATCGCACCACACGCAGAAAAAGGATGCGCCCTCGGGCACGGCGCTGCGCCTGGCTTGGGCGATCCGGGGCGCGGGCGGGGCGATCAGGGAGGATCAGGTGCTCGCGATCCGCGCGGGCGACATCATCGGCGAGCACCGCGTGCAGTTCGCGGGGCCCGGCGAGGTGATCGAGCTCTCGCATCGCGCCACGTCTCGCGATCTGTTCGTGCGCGGGGCGCTCCATGCCGCGGCGTGGCTCGCCCGGGCCAAGCCGGGGATGTGGACGATGGACGACGTGCTTGGGCTTGGCGACGTCTGAGCCCCGGCGCTCACGGCTCCTGCGGCGCGGGCTGGTCCTGCCCCGTCTGCGACGTGATCGCGGTGCGCGGCATCGTCGGGTCGTCGGGGTTGGCGACGGGATCGTCGGGCCAGACCCAGCCCTCGGGCACCACGGGCCCGCAGAGCTGGTAGGGCTCGGGGTCCGGCGCGGGCTCGAAGAGCGACGAGATGCCCGTGCCGTTGATCGTGTTGTAGAGGTCGATCGCGCGCGCCTCGTTGATCTGCACGGGAACGCGCGCCCGCACGATGCCCCTGTACGGGTTGTACCAGAAGCTCGCCTGGGACGCGTCTCCGGCGATGCGCAGCGGCGGGTTGGTCAGCTTCGCGTGTTCGGGCGGCGCGACCTCGACCCACGGGCGATCGCCCGACACGATCGTGTTCAGGGGCGGCGCGCCGTTGAACCACTCGGGCTCGATCGTCGTGGGCCAACCGCGCGGGTTGATCTCGCTGGCCAATCCCGACGCGGCCCGCACGCTCAGCTCGTTCTGGAACCGCGTCACCTCGTTGGCGACCAGCTCCTGCTCGTGGCGCTCTTTGGCACGCTCCGACGAGACGTAGTACAGCCCGCCGATCAGCACCGCCGCCGAGGTCACTGTCGCCAAGTCCACGGCCCATCGAAGCATGGCTCGCTCCTGCGTTGGAGCCCGTGCGCAACGGGCCCCATCGCCCACCATCGGATATCTCGGACGGGGCCTTGCCCGCTCGGCCGCGATCGCTCGGCCCGCGGGATCGCGCGTGACACCTGCGCTCTCGAGAACGCCCTCCGGGGCACTTCTCGGACCCGACGGGATGCTCCCGGCGTCTAGACTGTTCCTTCCATGAACCAGATCACGACCCGACATCTCGCCTGCGGCATGCCGCTCATCATCGAGAGGATGTCCGGCGTGAGCTCCGCGGCCCTCTCGTGGCTCGTGCCCGCGGGCACCGCGGCCGAGCCCGCCGATCGATTGGGGCTCTCGGGCATGGTCGCGGAGCTGCTCATGCGCGGCGCGGGGGACCTCGACAGCCGGGCCCACGCCGACGCGCTCGATCGCCTGGGCGTGAGGCGCTCGACGGACTCCGCGGGTCAGCACCTGCGGATCGGCGCGACGATGCTCGGCTCGCGCCTGCTCGAGGCCCTGCCTCCGATCGTGGACATGGTGCGTCGCCCGCGGTTCGACGAGGGCTCGATCGAGCCCGCGCGCGATCTGGCGCTGCAGGCGCTCGAGGCCCTGCAGGACGACCCGCAGGAGCGCGCCGTCACCCGCGCCCGCGAGCGCCATTACCCCACACCCTTCAACCGCTCAACCCGCGGCGAGGAAGAGGGCTTGCGTGCCGCGACGCGCGACGACATCACACGGTTCTGGGGGGCGCGCGCACGTCCTCAGGGCTCGATCCTGGGCATCGCGGGCGCGGTGGATCCCGATGCCGTGGAGCGCCGCCTCAACGAGCTGCTCTCGGGCTGGAGCGGGGGCGCGGCGGACGCGACGCCCTCGGGCGAGCCGGCGCGCGGGTACGCGCACGAGGCGGACGAGACGAACCAGGTGCAGATCATCGTGATGTGCGACGCCCCGCCCGAGCCCCACGCGGACTCCGTCGTCGAGAAGGTGGTCGTGAACGTGCTCTCGGGCGGCATGTCCGGGCGTTTGTTCTCCGAGGTCCGCGAGAAGCGGGGCCTGTGCTACTCCGTGTCGGCGGGGTACGGCGGGGGCAAGCACTTCGGGAGCGTGCTGGGCTACGTGGGCACCACGCCCGAGCGGGCCCAGGAATCGCTCGACGTGCTCGTGCAGGAGCTCGCGAGGATCAACACGGGCGCGGGCGCGATCCAACGCGAGGAGTTCGATCGCGCGATCGTGGGCATGAAGTCGCGCCTGGTCTTTTCGGGCGAGTCCACGTCCTCTCGCGCGGCGTCGCTCGCGGGGGACATGCACCGCCTCGGGCGCCCGCGATCGCTCGACGAGCTCGCGGGCGAGATCGACGCCGTGACGCTCGATCGAGTGAACGCCTATCTGCGCACGCGCTCGCTGGGGCGCATGACGATCCAGACGCTCGGGCCCGCGCCCCTGTCGCCTCCGCGGGGCTGACGCATGGGCGCCCCGTCGCAGCCCGTTCGTCTGGCGATCAAGGCGGTGCCCGGTGCGCGCCGGGACGAGATCGTCGGCGCGCTGGGCGATCGCCTGAAGGTGCGGATCAGCGCTCCGCCCGAGGACGGCAGGGCCAACGCGGCGATCTGCGCGCTCATCGCCGCGGCGCTGGGCCTGCGCCACAGCCAGGTGCGGGTGGTTTCCGGCGCGTCCCGCGCAGCGAAGGTGCTGGAGATCGACGGCACGACGCCCGAGGCTGTGCGCGGGCTTTTCGCGGAGCGGTGATGGAACGCGTCCGCGTCGATACGATCGGCCCGTGCCTCGCGCCCAGCCCATCTCCGATCGTTTCCGGCGTACCCGTGCGGCCCACCGCGACGAGACCGCCCAGGACTACGTGGAGGCGATCCTGCAACTGACCAGCGAGCGCGGGCACGCCCGCGTGGGGGAGCTGGCGGCGGTGATGGGCGTGAGCCACGTCACCGTCTCGCGCACCGTCGCGCGTCTGGCGCGTCAGGGGCTCGTGCTCGTGCGTCCGTACCACCCCGTCTCGCTCACGCCGCGGGGCAAGCGCATGGCCGACGCGATCCGTCAGCGGCACGAGGTCGTGCTCGCGTTCCTGGGCTGGCTCGGCGTGCCCCGGAAGCAGGCGGAGATCGACGCCGAGGGCATCGAGCACCACGTCTCGGGCGCGACCATCCGCGCGATGCGCCGCGCGTGCTCGCCCAAGTAGCGCTCGCACCCCGGCTACCGTTCCCGCGCATGCTCGGGCTCTTTGCGCCGTTCTCGACGTCGTTCTTCATCGAGGCGGGGCTGCGCGTGCTGGTCGCGACGCGCGTCGTCATGAGCAAGCGGGCCGTGCCCAACTCGCTCGCGTGGCTGCTCGTGCTCCTGCTGCCCGTGCCGATCGCGCCCCTGCTGGTCTACGCGCTCATCGGCGAGAACCGCCTGGGCACGCGACGCCGGGCGCGGTACCTCCTGCTCACGCGGGAGTTCACGCAGCGTGCCCAGGTCTTTCTGAAGGCTCTGTCGCAGGAGTGGACGCACGAGGTCGCGCCCTACAAGCACATGGCCGACGTGCTCACGCAAGTGGGGGACATCCCGACCCTCCGCGGGAACGCCGTCGAGTTCGTCGCGGGCTCGGAGCGCTTCATCGAGGGTCTCATCCGCGACATCGACGCGGCGACGGAGCGGGTGCACCTGCTGTTCTACATCTGGATGGAGCGGAGCGCGGGCGAGGACGTGGCGCGGGCCGTGGAGCGGGCCGCGCGCCGGGGCGTGGTTTGTCGCGTGATCGTGGACGCGACGGGGAGCAAGAAGTTCCTTCGGGTTGGGCTCGATGATCGCCTGCGCGCCGCGGGCGCGAAGGTCGCCGTGGCGCTGCCCGTCAACCCGTTCCGGGCCCTCTTTGCGCGCCTGGACCTGCGGAACCACCGCAAGATCGCGGTGATCGACGGGGCGATCGCCTGGAGCGGGTCAGCGAACATCACCGACTCGACGTTCGGGTACAAGCCGGTGCGTCGCGCCGGCCCGTGGATCGACTCGATGGCCCGCGTGCGCGGGCCCGCGGCCCAGGCGCTCGACGCCGTCTTCCTACGCGACTGGCTCGTGGAGAACGAGGACGAGGACCGCGCCATGATCGAGGGGCTGCTCAAGATCGTTCCCGCGATCGAGGAAGGGTGCGCGATCCAAGTGGTGCCCACGGGCCCCGACTCCGGGCCCGCGACGATGCGCGACGCGATCATCACCGCGCTCTTTGCCGCGCGCGACGAGCTCATCATCTCCACGCCCTACTTCGTCCCCGACGAGGCGACCAAGCAGGCGCTGATCGCGGCTGCGATGCGCGGCGTCGCGGTGGCGCTCATCATGCCCAAGAAGCTCGACCAGCTCGTCGTGGGCGCGGCCTCGCGTGCGCACTTCGAGGAGTTGCTGCGGGCGGGCGTGCGCATCCTCCTGCACCGCCACGGGCTGCTGCACTCCAAGACGATCACCATCGATTCGGACGTGGCGATGATCGGATCGCACAACCTCGACGAGCGCTCGTTCCGCCTGAACTACGAGGTGAGCCTGTTCATCTACGACACGGACCAGGCGAGCATGCTGCGGATGCTGCAGGTGCAGTACATGGACGAGAGCGACGAGATCCACGCCGAGCAGTGGGGGGCGAGGCCGCTCTGGCGACGCTTCGCGGAGAACACGGCGCGCCTGATGGGCCCGCTGCTGTAACGACTAGAACGGCGCGCCCGTGTCGTCCTCGTCGTGCTCGGGCCCGCCGCCATCGCGATGCCCGTCGATGGGCCCGGTGCGCGGGCCGGCGGGGAACCCGCGCGAAGGGCCGGGATTCGCCGGACGGGCGGGTGGGGCACCGGGCTTGAGGTCGAGATCGAACGGGTTGCCCCCGGGCGAGCCCGCATCGATGCCGCCCGCGGCGAACGAACCGGCGTACCCGCCGCCCTCGCTCCCGCCCCAGCTGGAGTGGTTTCGGAACCGGGTCGTGCGCGAGTCCCAGGTGAGCTGCACGGTGCCGGTAGGCCCGTTTCGCTGCTTGGCGACGATGAGCTCCGCGAGGTTGAGCTTCTCGCGGTTCTCCTCGTTGAAGTCCACGTGGTTGGGGTCCCACGCGGGCTCGCCCCGGTGGTAGTAATCCTCGCGGTGCAGCAGCAGCACGACGTCCGCGTCCTGCTCGATCGAGCCCGACTCGCGCAGGTCGCTCATGCGCGGGCGATTGCCCTCGCGCTGCTCGCTGGCGCGATTGAGCTGGCTCAGGCACACGATGGGCACCTCGAGCTCGCGCGCCAGGGCCTTGATCCCGCGCGAGATCGCCGACACCTCGACCTGGCGGCTCTCGCGGGCCGAGCCCGGCGCCGAGAGCAGCTGCAGGTAGTCCACGATGATGCACCCGATGTTGTGCTGGGCGACCATCCGGCGCGCCCGCGAGCGCAGCTGCAGCACGGAGAGGCCCGGCGTGTCGTCGATGAACAGGGGCGTCTCGGAGAGCCCCTCGGCGCACGTGCGGAGCGTCGCGCGCTCCGAGGGCGAGAGGTGCCCCGTGCGGATGCTCTGCGAGTCCACCTGCGAGAACGCCGAGAGCAAGCGCTGCACGAGCGAGCCCTTGCTCATTTCCAGGCTGAACACGCCCACGGGCACGGGCGCGCCCTTGGGCGCCTCGTTGGGCCCGCGCCCGCCCCGCGCGACCTGCTCGGCAAGGTTCAGCGCCAGCGCCGTCTTGCCCATCGACGGGCGCGCCGCGAGGATCAGCATCTCACCCTTCTGCAGCCCGGAGAGGAGCTTGTCCAGATCGTGGAAGCCCGTGGGCACGCCCGAGATTCCCTTGCCGTCGGCGGCCTCGATCCGCGCCAGCTCCGCCTGCAGGATCGCCGCGAGCTCCTGCGGATCGGCCTTCTGCTCGTCCTGCGCGATCTCGAACACGAGGCTCTCGGCCGTGTCGATGATCTCGCGTGTTGCGTCCACGCCGAACTGCCCCGCGTTGAGCGCGTCGTGGATGATCTGGTCCGCCGCCTCGATCAGCCGGCGCAGGCGTGCCTTGTCGCCCACGATCTTCGCGTAGCGCGAGGCGCCCGCGGCGCTGGGCGTGCCCTCGGCCAGCCCCATGACGTACTCGGGCCCGCCCACCTGCTCCAGCACGCCCCGATCGCGCAGCACCTGCACGATGTCCACGCTGTCCGCGTCGGGCACGCGGTCGTACACCTCGACGAGCGTGGTGAACAGCGTGCCGTGGCGGGCCTCGAAGAAGTCCTCCGCGGCGCGCACGACCCCGTGCACCTCGGGCACCACGCGCGGATCGAGCAGCATCGCGCCCAGCAGCGCCGCCTCGGCCTCGAGGGAGTACGGCAGCGGGCGCTCGTACAGGCGAGCGAAGCTCTCGGCCCCCTTGGTCTCTCGGCGGGGCTTCCCGTCCTTGGGTCGCGGTTCGATCATCGGCCCATTGTCCGCGCGGCGGAATGCGGAGTCGAGCACGCGATTCGTTCGGCGCGCGATTCTCACGAAGTCCCGAGCACCCGCCGTCTTATCCCGAACGGGTTCGTGCATGAGCTGTCGATTCAGTCCGCCAGGCTCGGGCCGCTCGCCCCGCGGAAGTGTCGGCGGGCGCGGACGATGAGCGTCCAGAGCCCGAGCGTGGGCACGCCCTGGGCCCGTCGTCGCCCGCCCAGCTCGTACAGCCAGCGCCACTGCTGGGCGAGCGTCCGCCACATCCAGACGATCGAGCGATCCGGGTCGTAGATGTTGGTGGACTCGCCGGAGGTTCCGTTGACCTCGACGATGGCCCAACCCTCGCCGCTCATCAGCGCATCGTCGCTCTCGTAGCGGATGTCGAACCGGGCCATGTCGAGCTCGCACTCGTCATGGCGCGAGCCCGGCACCATTTGGAATGCCTGCGCCACGCGATCGATCGCGCGCGTCAGCTCGGGCGTGATGAGGTGTGCCCCGTCGCGAAAGAGCGTGCCCTGGCAGTGGTTGCCGGACTGAGCAAGGCGCACGCGCTCGCCCAACGCGAGCACACGATCGCGCTCGTCGGCGAACCTCTGGAGAAACACGCGCGCCTGCCGATGGAATCGCGGGTGCCGCCAGATGAGGTCCTCGAGCGTGCGACGCCCGTTCCCTTCGATCACGGGGAAGTCCTTGAGCGTGATGGTCGCGATGAACCCCGCAGGTGCGCCGTTGCCCTGCCCGCCGACGGCGGACACGTTCTTCACCCAAAGGACGCCGCACTCGCACGGCCCCGGGTGATACCGCTGTACGAGGGCGTCGTCGTGCATCGTCGCGAAGTACTCGCGCACGTCCTGCTCCTGGCGCGCCAGTCGCACCGCGTGCCCGCGCAGCCCGCGATCGGGCTTGAGGATGATCGGAAAGCCGCCCAGGTCGGGGCGTGCTTGGATCGCCCGGACCGCCCGCGCGGCACGATCGTCGGACGAGCCGGCGTGGGGGATCAGTTCCGCCGGCAGCACACGATCGCTCGCGGCGGAGAGCGCACGCAACAGGTCCATCTTGCTCTCGCCGATCATGCCCCCGCCCCCGAGAATGGTTGGGTTGCACGCGGTGAACGCGGACGGCCCGTGGCGAAGCCCATTCCGAACGAACACCGGCGCCAGCAGCACGTACAGCACCCACGTGGGCCAGTATTCCTTGTGCGTGACACGTGCGAGCCCCATCCGCAGCAGGCGTCGCCCCGTGCGCGTGCACATCGACGCGAGCGTCCATGTGGCCCACGCGAGTGCGATCGACCCGAGCACGAGCCCCACGAACTCGAACCGATGCCCCAGCGGATCAACGACCCAGAGCACACCGAGGGTGGTCGCGGCCAGCAGCCCGACCGTCATCACGAGCATCGACAGGCACCCCAAGGCCCACACCAGCGGGCGAAAGCCGCCGACAAACCCCGTCGCACGCCACAGCGCATCGATTCCGCTGGCCACGAACGCCGAGCCCAGCGCATGTCGCACCGGGCGTTCGTCGAGTGCGATCGACCACAATCGAGCGGATCGCGCGTGCACGCCGCTCCCGGTAGACGCCGCGCCGCGCTCCCGATCCGCACGCCCGCCGATGTACGAACACACAGCGATCGACATCCACGCCGTCAGCGTGCCGATCGGCGCGTACCCGATGTCGATCACGCCCAGCGCCGCCATCAGGAACACGAGCGAAGCCCCCGCGCGGGGGCGCGCACGCACCACGAGCACCACAGCGACCAGCACCACCCACCAGGGCAGCGCACGGATCCACTCCCACATGCGCCCGCCCCAATCGCCCAGCATCGGGGGTTCCTGCACGGCGCGGATGTCCTCACGCCGCTCGCCCGCGCTCCCGGGCGCGTCGTGGCGCGAGAAGAAAGCGCCGAGCGTCCGGCCCGTTTCCTCGCCCTGCATGAACGGCATGAAGTGGCTGTAGGGCGTGACGATGAGCGTGCTGGGCCCGATCAACTCGTGCGATCGCCGGGCCGCCCACAACGGCACGAGCGGATCGTCCTTCCCGTGCAGGATCAGTGTGGGCACGCGGAGGCGTTCCATCATGGCGTGCATCGGGCGAAGGTCCGTGTCCCAGAAGTTGCGCATGGACGCGCGGATCTCGTCGAACCCCGCGAGGAGTCCGAAGTGCGGCAGCCCGTAGCGCGCCAGTGTCGCGCCCGCCCAACCCGCCGCGTACTTCGCATGCTCGAACGTGTAGCTGCCTGAGGACTCCGCCGACTGCTCGCTCACCGCCGCCAGCAGCGTGAGCGACGCGAGGCGCTCGGGCGCGAGGTCGCTCATGTTCACCACGACGCCACCACCCAGGGACCAGCCCACGACGTGCGCACGATCGATGTGCAGCGCGTCCAGGAGCGCCACACAGGCGTGCGCGTGCGCCCGCACGGACATGCTCGGTGGATCGCGCTCGGAGCGACCGAACCCGGGCAAGTCCGGCGCGATCACGCGGTAGCCCATCGCGGCGAGGGGGCGCGCGGTCGTCTCGAAAGCGTGCCCATCGCCGGGCGAGCCATGCACGAGCAGCACCGCGGGGCGGTCGGGATCGATCTTCCCCGCGCCGGGCGCCCATTCGCGATACGCCAGGCGCATGGTGCGCCCGGCGATCGGGCCGGCGTCGTTCATCGCGGGCACATCCAACGTGCGAACGGGCGTGTCGTTGCCCTCGGACTTCGTGCCGATCACGGGAGAATCGGGGGCTTTGGAGCGCCCCAGAGACTGAAACGACCACGAGCCGACCAGCAGCAGCGCGAACACCATCACGCCCCAACGTCGGCGCCAGAGTGGTCGGCGGGGCAGGGCGCGATCGGGGTGGGGGGGCAGCCCGGGCTCGCGTCGGTCGTCGCTGGGCTCGCGCATGTGGATTGGATGGTACGGAACGGGCGAGCGTCACGGGGTGACGTCGCGTGTGGGGCGTCACGCGGAGGGCGAAGTCCCGAGCGAGACGAATCGGCGCTTGCGGATCTCGGGATTTCCAAGCTGCCCGCACGCGCCCATCATGTCGCGCCCCTTGGTCCTGCGGCGCTTGCAGTAAGTGTCGTTCGCGAGCAGCCAGCCCAGGAATCGCGCGACGCTCTCCTCGCTTGGGGCCTCCCAGGGCGAATCGCGCCGGGGGTTGTACGGGATGACGTTCACGCACGCGGGCAGCCCGCGGGCCCACGCGGCCAGCTCTTTCGCGTGCGCTTCGCCATCGTTCACGCCCGGGATGAGCACATACTCGACGCAGATCTTCGCCCCGCCAAAGGCGGGCCAGGCGAGGAGCGCCGCGCGGAGCTCGCGCATGGGCATGGCGCGATTGATGGGCATGATGCGCGTGCGGATCTCGTCGTTGGGCGCATTGACGGACACGGCGAGGTTCAGCCGGTGCCATCCGGGCTGGCGCACGCGATCGGCGAGGCGAGCGATTCCATCGATCCGACCGACGGTCGAGATGACGATCTTCGACATCGACATCGCCGCGCCGCGGTGGTCCGTGAGCACCTCGATCGCGCCCAGCACCGCGTGGAGGTTGTCCATCGGCTCGCCCATGCCCATGAACACGAGGTTGCGCGGGCGGCAGCGGAAGACGTGCGCCGCGCTCCACCACTGGGCGACGATCTCCCACGCCTCGAGCGATCGCACCAGCCCCATCTGGGCGGTCTCGCAGAACGTGCACCCCATGGCGCACCCGACCTGGGACGAGACGCACAGCGAGTGGGCCAGTTCGCGCGTGCGCCCGATCATCGGGATGAGCACGGACTCCGTCTCGAGCGGGCGAGCGGCGTCCTTGCCCGCGACGCGGAGCGCGAACTTGAGCACCTCGCCCTCATCGCTCTGCGAGCGCAGCTCGCGCACGACGGGCGGGATGGCGACCTCCAGCCCAGGGGCGCGATTCGATCGAGCCGCCGCGCGCGCCTCGCCCTCGAGCGCGGCCCCCTCGAATCGGAGGCATCCATCGCGGAAGAGTGCCTTGTACGCCGCCTCGCTGCCGCCCCGCAGGCGCGGGTACGACCGCGCGAACGTCGCGCTGGTCAGGCCCAGGGGATGCGGAAGCTCGTCGCCCACCGCACCATTCTATGAGCCGTGCGGGGGTACCGATCGCTCGGGCGCTGCGTGCGTCGGAAACCCGTCAGGAATGACGCGCCCGTGCCGCAGGGGGATCGCCGATGTCCCCGTTCCAGATGTCCGGGTGCTTGGCGATGAACTGACGCATCAGCTCCTTGCAGCGGGCATCGTTGAGCACGACGACCTCGATGCCCGCCTGGCGCAGCCATTCCTCCTGCCCTTGGAACGTCTCGTTCTCGCCGATCACCACGCGCTTGATGCGGAAAAGGATCGCGGTGCCCGTGCACATGGGGCACGGCGAGAGCGTCGTCGCCATCGTCAGCTTCGAGAAGTCGCGTCGCAGCCCCGCGTGGCGCATCGTCACCGTCTCGCCGTGGGCCGTGGGGTCGCCCGTCTGCACGCGGAGGTTGTGCCCCAGCGCGACGATCGTGCCGTGCTCGTCCATGAGGCACCCGCCGATGGGGATGCCCCCCTCCCGCGCGGACTTCTCGGCCTGCGCGATCGCGGCGTCCAGGGCGAGGCGATCGAGCTGGTCACGGTTCGGCGGCATGGTCATCTCCCGGTCTGATACTCTACCGCCATGCCCGCTCCCTCGCCCTACGCCAACGTCGTTGTCTTCGATCACCCGCTCATCCAGCACAAGCTCACGTACCTGCGCGACAAGACCACGAGCCATCGCCCCTTCCGCGCCCTGCTCTACCAGATTGCCGGGCTGATGGTCTTCGAGGCGACGCGCCACGTGCCCTCCGTCGAGGTCGACGTGGACACGCCCATCGAACGCACGCGAGGGCGACGACTGGCGGGCAAGATCACTGTCGTGCCCGTCCTGCGGGCCGGGCTGGGCATGGCCGAGGGAGTGCTGGAGATGATGCCCGAGGCGCGCGTGGGGCACCTGGGCATCTATCGCGACGAGCACTCGCTCGAGCCCATTGCGTACCTCAAGCGCCTGCCCAAGGACCTGAACGCGGGTCCGGTGCTGCTGGTCGATCCCATGCTCGCCACGGGTGGCTCGGCCGTCGCGGCGATCGAGACGCTCCGCGATTCGGGGGCGGCGGACCTGCGCATGATGTGCCTCGTCGCCTCGCCCGAGGGCATCACTCGCCTCACCACGCTCGATCCGAAGCTGACGATCTACACCGCCGCGATCGATCGCGGCTTGAACGAGAAGGGGTACATCGTGCCGGGGCTGGGCGACGCGGGGGACAGGCTCTATGGCACGGCGTGACAGGGCCCAGTGGGGCTCATCTCGCCCGCGAAAGTCGCCGAAACAACCGGCGGGGAGCCCGTCCGCGCCGCTTGCCGCCGCGCGGGACACCCCTAGAATGCCGTGTCGGAACCCGGCCAAAGCCGGGGCATGTTTGGGGATTGGTGTAACGGTAGCACGACTGACTCTGGATCAGTTAGTCTAGGTTCAAATCCTAGATCCCCAGCTTTTCATCACGTGCAGCGCTCGCGGCCAAACCCTCAGGCATTGACGGTGTCTGTGCCCGTGGCCTTCACGACCGCGCCGTGTCGGCCTCATCCAGCAATCCCGCGATCGCCCTGGCGATGGTCCCCACGTTCGCGCCGTGGCACACGTTCGAGTGCACGCCGGGCATGAACTCCACGCGCACCGCGCCCGTCGCGAGGTCCCGCATCGCCAGGCGCTGGTCGCCGCGCTGATCGATCTCCTCGTCCCGCGCGGGCAGGATCGCGACCGGGCCGGCGTAGGGCCCGGGTCGGTACGCGCGCGCCGCCCATGCTGTGGTGTCGTGCACGAATTGCCGCCACGCGGGCCAGAACTCGGCGTCGATGGTCCGTGCGCGCGCGCGGCGCAGCCTCCACAGCACGCCGCGGGCCGTCACGCGAGCCCGACGAGCGCGTCGCTGTCCGGGCGTCTCGTGCGCCGGCTCGACGCTCCGCCACGTCTCGATGAGCACGAGCATCGCCGGCGCCTCGCCCTCGCGCGCCAGCAGGCGCGCCATCTCCCAGGCGATCAGCCCGCCCACGCACAGCCCGCCCAGGAGGTACGGCCCGCGCGGGAACGCCGCGCGAATCTCGCGCACGTACTGGCGCGCCAGCGCCGCGACGCTTCCCCCCGGCCACTCGTGCGACGCGAGCGCCGGAGACTGGATCGCGATGAAGGGTCGCTCCGCGTCGATCGCGCGCGCGAGCGGTCCATAGGGCCCGGCCATCCCGTGCACCGGATGCACGCAGAAGAACGGCGTCTTGCTCCCACGCTCCTGCAAAGGCACGAGCACGCGGGGCGCGATGTTCACGTCCGCGATCGCCCGAGCCAGGTCCTCCACGCGATCGGCCGAGGTGAACGCGTCGTCGGGCAGGCGCCGCGCCATCACCCGCTCCAGGCGCACAAGCAGTTCCACGGAGTCGAGCGATGTCGCGCCCAGGTCGCGCAGGCGATCGTCGAGCCCCACGCGATCCACGCCCAGCAGCGCCTCGATGTGGTTCGCAACGTCGGACTCGAGCCCGTCGCGCGGCGCCCGATACGCCGGACGGACGGGGCGGCGCGGCTCGGGCAGCGCCCCGCGATCGACCTTTCCGTTCCGCGTGAGCGGGAGCGACTCGAGCACGACGATCTGGTCCGGGATCATCGCGTTGGGCAGGCGCGACGCCAGGTGCTGGCGCAGCACGCTCGTGCCGATCGCGCCCGAAACGTGCGGCACGACATAGGCGACGAGCCGCTCATCGCCGCTCGCATCGGGGCGCGCCACGACCGCCGCGTCACGGACGGGCTTGAAGTCCGCCAGGGCCGATTCGACGAGCGCGGGGCTGACGCGCGTCCCGCGCACCTTCGCGAGTTCTTCGAGGCGCCCCAGGTGCTCGATCATGCCGTCCTCGCGAAGGCGGCAGATGTCCGACATGCGGTACGTGCGCACGCTCGGGTCGTCCGGGTCCGTGGCGAAGCTCTGCCGCGTGCCCGCCTCGTCGCGCCAGTAGCCTGGCGACACCGGCCGCCCGCGCACCACCATCCGCCCCGGCGCGCCCCGCGGCACCGGCGATCCATCATCGCCCACGAGCGTGATCTCGAGGCCTTCCATGGGTCGCCCGAGCGGGACGAGCCCCTCGGGCAGCGGGTCGTTCGGTTCAAACAGATTCTGCGAGACCATGCTCGCCTCCGAGGACCCGAAGAAGACCTGCACGCTCGCGGGCCGGGGAAAGATCGTCCGCGCCAGGCGGATGTCCATGGGGCGCACCGTCTCCCCGCCCAGGCGCACCAGGCGGATGGCGTCGAGCCGCTCCCGCGCGGTCAGCGCCCGCGCCATCCGTCGGAAGATCGTGGGCACCGAGTCGTAGATCGTGATGCGCTCGTCCCCGAGCCATTTCACTAGCCCGTCGATGCCGCGCTCGCCGATCGCGATGGGGAAGAGCGACGCCCCCGTGAGCACAGCGCTGAACAGCGGCGGGAGCGACAGCATGAACCCGACGTTCGTGATGAGCGCGAGGCGGTCCTCGCTCGTGATCCGCGCCCGCTCGATGTAGTGCCACGCCGAGTGCAGCAGCCCCGCGTGGGTCTTGATCACGCCCTTGGGCTCGCCCGTGGAGCCGGAGGTTGACACGACGCACACCGGCGCGTCGGGGATGATCTCGATGTCCGGCGGCGACGCGATTCCCGATCGGTCCCCCGTGGGGAGCGTCAGCACCCCAACGCCCGCCGGGGCGAGCGACGCCGCGGCGCTCTCGTGCTGCGGCGAGGTCACGATCGCGGCCACCCCCAGGCGCGCCACGTGCTCGCGCACCCACGCCGCGGGCAGCGCGGGATCGAGCGCGACGAACGCGTGCCCGCTCTTGATCACGCCCAGCGTGCCCGCGACCGACGCGGCGCTCTGGTGCAGGAGCAGCGCGACCAGCGACGCCTCGCGGGGAATGCCCCGGCGCACCTGGTGCGCGATGGCGTTGGCTCGGGCGTCCAGCTCGGCGTACGTCCAGCTCGTGCCCCCCTCGCGCACGGCGAGCGCCCCGGGCGAGCGACGGACCTGCTCCTCGAAGCGGGCGCCGATCGTGCTCCGCGCGAATCGCTCCGCGGGCGACGCCACGCTCACCTCGATGGGCGCGCGGCCCATCGCCTCCGCAACATCCCGAGCGCGATCCAACGGAAAGGTCGGCACGCCTGGCCTCCGCGAACGTGGTCCGAATGCTCCGAGTGTACCTCGACCCGTTGGGGCCCGGTCGTACTCTCGTCCAGAGTTTGACACCCCTCCGGAGCCACGCATGGGCGCACCGCAGATACCCCAGAATGACGAGAAAGCCGGGGCCTCGGCCCTGCTCGACATGCTCCACGCGAGCTGGATGGCCCAGGCCCTTCGAACGGCCGCCGAGCTACGTCTCGCGGACCTGATGCGGGCGGGGTCGCGATCTGTCGCGGAACTCGCGCGCGACACGGGCGCGAACGAGGGCGCCCTGCGTCGGATGCTCCACGCCCTGTGCTCGATCGGCGTCTGCCACGAGCCGGATGCGGGCGTGTTCGCGGTGAGCGACCTTGGCGCCGCGCTCGCGGAGGACCATCCCGGCTCCATCCGCTCCTGGGTGCTGTGGTGGGGCGGGCCCATGTGGTCCACGTGGCGCCTGCTGCCGCTGAGCGTGAAAACGGGGCGCAGCGCGCGGGCCGAAGAACTGGGCACGAGCGGCTTCGACCACCTGGACGACGATCCGCACGCGGCCCAGACCTTCCACCGTGCGCTCGTCGAGCTGACCCGCCTCGCCGCGCCGGGAATCCTCCGCGCGTGCGATCTCTCGAGCGCGCGCCTTGTGGTGGATGTGGGCGGCGGCTATGGCGAGCTGCTGCGCACGATTCTCAACGCTCATGGGCACGTCCGCGGAGTGCTCCTCGATCGGGAGCACGCGATCGCCGGCGCTCGCGCGCACCTCGCCGGGCTCCTCGATCGATGCGAGCTGGTCGCGGGCGATTTCTTCCGCTCGATCCCGCGTGGCGGCGACGCGTACCTCCTCAAGACGGTCCTCCACGATTGGGACGATGAGCACGCCCTGCGCCTCCTGCGCGTCTGCAAGGACGCGATGGGTCCTGGCGCGCGCCTGCTGATCATCGATCGCCTGATGCCCGAGCGACTCGACGCCACGCTCGAACATCGTGCCCTAGCCCGCAGCGATCTGTCGATGCTCATCGCCCACGGCGCGCCGGAGCGCACGCGGCCTCAGTTCGAGCGTCTCCTGGACGCCGCGGGATTCGTGGTCCGTCGGGTCGTGCCCGCGGGCGGGCCGCTCTGGCTCGTCGAGGCAACGCCCGCGGCGTGATGCGCGAGGCGCTAGCGCGCCGCGTCCAGTCGCGCCTCGAGCCCGCGACGCACCCCGGGCCACTCGCCACGCAAAATCGAGAAGTACGCCGTGTCGCGGTACGCGCCGCCGCCCAGCGCCGTCACGTGGCGCAGGATCCCCTCGAACTGCGCCCCGAGCTTGAGGATCGCGGCCCGGGAGCGCACGTTGCGCGCATCGCACTTGAGCTGCACCCGCTCGCAACCCAATGTCTCGAAGGCGTGCGCGAGCAGCAGCAGCTTGCACTCGGGGTTGGTCCGCGTGCCACGGTGCGCGGCGTGGTAGAACGTCGCGCCGATCTCCAGGCCCCGGTCCTGCGGGCGGATCTCAAGGTAACTCGTCGAGCCCACGCACACGCCCGACGCGTGGTCGATCACCGCGAAGGGGAGGGTGCCGGGAATCGTCCGGCGCCGCTCGATGTACCGCGCGATGGCGGGCGGATCGTGCGACTCGGGCGAGAACATGGGCGAGAAGTACGTCAGCGTGGCGGGGTCGGCACGGAGCAGGTCCACGAGCCCCGGCGCATGCTCTAGGCCCAGCGGCTCGAGCGTCACGAATCGTCCGCGCAGTGTCACCGGTCCGACGTTCATGGGGGCAAGCGTATTGCCGCATGGAGCGTGCGGCTTGGGTGCGCCCCGCTACGGGCAGCCCGCGCGGAACGACTGCAGGAAGCACGCGAAGTCCGTCGCGGTGAGCGCGGGCGAGCCCGTGCTCCCGTCGCAGTTCGCGTACGCGTTCCCGTTGCGGAACGCCGCGAGGAAGCAGGCGAAGTCGCTCGCCGTCAGCAGGGGGTCCCCGGTGCTCTGGTCGCAGTTGGCGTAGCAGGTGACGCCCAGCGTCACGGGCGTCGTCGTCACGCTGCCGCACCCGTTGGTGATCACCACGTCGTACGCCCCCGCGTCGCCCATGAACGTGAACCCGATGACGAGCATGGGCGTCGTCGCCCCGGTGATGCGCCCGTCGTTGGTCAGCGGCGTGCCGTTCAGTCGCCATTGGTACGTGGGCGAGGTCCCCGTCGCGACCACGGAGAACACGGCCGGCTGCCCGTTGGGCACGCTCAGCCCCGAGGGCGGCGTGCCGATGCCCGGGCCCGTGCACGTGCTGGACGATCCGAGCCAGATCGTTCCGTTGATCGCCATGCGTCCGTTGCTCCCGCCCGCCTCGCCCGACCAGTCGTTGAAGAGGTTCGTGTCGTTGGGATCGCCCGTGCCATCGTCCACGATCGAGCTGTCGCCGATCGCGACCACGCGCCCAAGCCCGTAGGTGCTGTAGGCGATCATGCCGTTGCCGCTGGTCTGGCTCGCGGAGGTCCACATCGCGATCCGCGCGTTGGGGTTCGCCGCCGTGCTGATCGTGATCGAGCACCCGTTGTGGAAGAGCGACTGCGTCACGGCACCGGCGGGCCCGTTGATGAGTGGGTCGGCGGGGTTCGTGTCCACAAAGGTGGAGTTGGGAGAGATGTTGTCCAGGTTGAACGTGATGCCGAACGGATTGACCGCGATGCCGTTGGTCTGCATCAGGTCGTTCCAGATCGCGGGCGAATCGAAGCCGTCGCCGTTGCGGTCCGAGCCCGTGTGGTCCGCGATCATGAACAGACCGCCGCCCGCCGCGACCCAGTTCAGGATCGCGGTCTTCTCCGCGGCGGTGAACTTGATGTTCGGCTCATCGACGATGTACACGGAGTAGTTCGAGAGGTCCTGCGCGTTGGTGCCGTCGTTGAACGTGATACGCCCGCCCACGGGAAGCGTCTCGATCTGGTAGCCGCGCTTGGCGAGCTCCACGCCCCAAGCGGACAGGCACCCGCTCCAGAACGTCTCGGGCGTGCCCGCGGTGATCCCCGATTGCGCCGGCGTGGGGAACCGGGCGGGGTTCGACTCGCTTCCCGCGCCCACGACCATCGCGCCGCCCGAGCCCGAGCCCACGTTCCGAGTGTCCGCGTCCACGACCCAGTCCGCGTTGCTCGCCATCTCGGCCTTGGTCGCGTCGAAAAGGACCTTGTTTGGAGGGAGCGCCAGCGCCGTCATCGAGAGCGCCGCCGACGCGAACACTGAGAGAAGAAATCCGGGCTTCATGCGTGATTCCAAGCCGGGGACTAGCCCCAAGATCGAGAGTGCGGGCCCGTGCGAGCGGGGCGCGAGGCGGAGCCGGCGTGCGTGCCGAGCAAGACGGGCGACGACCAAGCCGCCGAACCACCCGACTTTACGGGCATCCCGCGCGGAACTTCGCCAGGAAGCACGAGAAGTCCGCCGCGGTCAGCGCCGGCACGTCCGTGCTCCCGTCGCAGTTGGCCGTCGGATCGCCCGCGCGGAACTTCGTCAGGAAGCACGCGAAGTCGTTCGCCGACAGCACGGGCACGTCCGTGCTCCCGTCGCAGTTGGCGTAGCACGGCACTGCCTGCGGCTGCACGGTGAACGTCCACGACGCGTTCCCGCCCGCATTCCCGTTGCCCGTTGGGAACGGCGCGTTCACCGGGCCCAGCTCGCCGTCCAGCGCCGCCCCGCCCGTGACGGACGTGATCGTCGCCGGCGCCGTGAGCGTGTACGTCGCCCCGCCCGGGAGCGGGCTGTTGGGCGTCACCGTCGCCGTGAACGTCGTGGCGTTGTAGGTTGTCGTCACCGGCACGCTGCCCGAGGGGCCGACCAGCGTGATCGCACCCGCCGGGATGTTCACGTTCTCGCTGAACACCACGCTCAGGCTCGCCGGCGGCGTCGCGAGCGTGGCGCCGGGCGTCGGCGTCGCCTGGATGACCTTCGCGGGCCCGGCGCGGTACGACTCGCTCAGCGTCGCCGCCGTCGTCAGGATCCACCCGTCGGGGTCGATCGAGACAGCGGTCGCCGCCGCGGGGATCGGGATCACGAACCAGTCCGTGGACGCATCGCTCGTCACGACGGAGGTGAGCGTCCCGCCGCCCGTGGTGATGCGCACGTCCACGGGCATGCGGAAGATCGGCGAGGCCTGCGTCTGGCGCAGCGACAGGCGGAGGTAGTTCTGCCCGCCGCTGGAGAAAGTCTGCCATCCCGCGGCGTACGCGGGCGCGCCGCCGTTGAACACCCACTCATTGAAGAACCACGAGAGGTCCTGCCCCGCCGTGGCGCTCATGGAGTTCTGGAAGTCCAGCGTCGTCGCCGAGCCGCCCTGGAACTGGGCCCGGTAGTTCTGCAGACCCGTGAAGAAGAGCGCGTCGTTGTTGGGGTAGGTCAGCGTCGGGTTGCTCATGACGTGGCGCAGCATGTGCAGCACCCAGGCGCCCTTGTTGTACGAGTACGTGCTCGAGAAGATCGAGGCGACGCTCGTCACGTCCGTGCGATACACGGTGCCCGTCACCGCCGAGGGCTTGCGCGCGTTGATCGCCGACTGCAGGGCGCTGAGCGTGGGCGTGCCCGTCTTTCGCTCCTGCCAGATGCACTCGGTGTACGTCGCGAACCCCTCGTTGAGCCAGATGTCGTTCCAGGTCTTGCATGTGACGTTGTCGCCCCACCATTGGTGCCCAAGCTCGTGCGAGGTCACGCTCTCGCTGAACGCGCCGCCGCTGCCCTGCCCCGTGTACGTCTGGTGCTCCATCCCTCCCGAGAACGGGAACTGGTAGATGCCGTACTTCTCGTTGACGAACGGGTACTCCCCGTACACGCCGCGGTACGCCGTCATCATCGAGGGCGTGAGCTGCCAGACGGCGCGGTTCCCCGCCGTGTCGTTCGCCGGGTAGATGCTGAACTGCACGGGCATCGTGCCGCCCGCGAGCGGCGTGTAGTTCACGCTCCACTGGGTGTAGTTCGTCGCCGCGACGCACACCAGGTACGTGCTGATCGGGTAGTTGCTCGCCCAGCGGTACTTGCTCTTGTTCAGCGGAACCGCGTCCACGCCCTGCAGCAGCCCGTTGCTCACCGCCTTGAGCGTGTTGGGCACCGTGATCGCCACCTGCGCCGTGAACTTGTCCGAGTTGTCGCCCGAAACGGCCAGGTCCCCGTCCTTGCACGGCCACCACGTGTACGCGTAGTACGGCTCGGAGAGGCTCGTGATCAGCGGCTGCCCGTTCTGCGTCGAGAACGTGATGGAGCCGAACCCGCTGGACGACCCCGTCGTGGCCACGCCCGTGTACGAGATCGTGAGCGTGAACACCTCGCCCGTGGTGTACACCCGATCGAGGTTGGCGATGCGCGTCGTGGACGAGGGCTGGGAGACGCCCAGCGTCGTCGTGCCGTTGATCACCGCCGAGGACACCGAGAAGTCGCTCGCCAGGCGGAACGTGAACTGAGAGATGCCCCCCGAGAGCACCTTGATGGTGAACGTGTTGGATCCCGTGATCGAGGACGTGCCGGGCACGAGCTCGATGTCGAGGTTGCAGTTGAGCACGTCCGTCTCGCCCGCCGTCTCGCACATCAGGCACGCGCCCACGGGGTCCTCGGCGCCGTACGACTCGCCCGCCTGCTGCATCAGGAACCGGCGCTCCATCGTCTTGGCGTGCCCGCACATCGCGTGCGCATCCTCCGAGCCCGCCGGCGCCAGCTGGGCCAAGGCTCCGGGCGCGAGGCACGCCACACCGAGCGCCAGGCCCGCCGCGTGCGTCAATAGCGTGGGACGCCGGAACGACCGAGTGAACTGCAACTGGTGCATCGAGGGATTCTCCGCCTATGGGCGATCGTGAGACAGAAGCGCAACCACCGCCCGGAGCCGGGCGGTTCAGACGTGCACACCGATACTGTGCCCGAAGCCGGATGGATTCGAGCACGGACTGATTTTCAATTCCGAATTCAAAAGTTACCGGGCTCAACCCGCCGTGCCCACCCCGATCGACAGGCTGGCGAAACCTGTTGCGTTTCCGTTAGAGTGGGCGGGGTGACGTCCAAACCGCCCCCCCCTCACAACGAGCCCATCCATTGGCGACCGCTGATCGCCGCCTGGCTCGGGTGGGCGTTCGACGGGCTGGACGGCTACCTGTACATCGCCGTCGCGCCCCGCCTCATCAACCAGTTGCTCCAGCACGAGTGGGGAAGGGCACCGACGACAGCCGAGGTCACCCAGCACGGCGCCTGGGTTCAGGCGGCATTCCTGATCGGGTGGGCGGTGGGGGGCGCGGCGTTCGGGCGCATGGGCGACCGCCTCGGGCGCGTCCGAACCCTGACTCTCACGGTCCTGACCTACGCGCTCTTCACGGGGCTGTCCTTCTTCGCCCAGACGTGGTGGCACCTGCTCATCTTCCGGTTCATCGCGGCGCTGGGCATCGGGGGCGAGTGGGCCGCGGGCTCGGCGCTCGTTTCCGAAACGCTCCACACCCGCCACCGCGCCTGGGCGAGCGCCGCGCTGCAATCCGGATACACCGTCGGGTGCATCGCCGCAGCGCTCACCGCCAAGGCGATGAAGGACCTGGACCCGCGGTGGGTGTTCGTCGTGGGGGTGGTGCCTGCGGTGCTTACTCTCTGGATTCGCAAGGCCGTGCCCGAGCCCGAGGCCTGGGCCGAACAGGCGCGTTCCGTCCGCCCGCCGCCGGTCTCGGCACTCTTCTCACGCCGCCTGGTGCGCACCACGCTCGTGACCACCGCCCTCACGTCCACGGCGCTCACCACGATCTGGGCGTTCCTCTACTTCGCGCCCCAGGCCGCGCAGCAGATGGCGGGCGTCCGCGACTGGGACATCGCGCGGAAGCAGGCGCTCGCCTCGGACCTTTCCATCTTCTACTTCGTCGTGAGCATCATCGCGTACTTCGTCGGCACGCACACGGCGCAGGCGCTGGGCTACCGCCGCGCCTTCGCGATCTTCTTCGCCGGCGCACTCACCTGCACGCTCGTGGGGCTGTGGCACGCGCCCACCCAGAGCAGCATCTGGTGGGTGAGCGGCGCGATCATGTTCTTTGCGCAGGGCGTCTTTGGCATGTTCCCCTTGTACATCCCACCCCTGTTCCCCACGCTCGTGCGCACGCTCGGCGCGGGCGTCACGTACAACGTCGGACGACTCATTTCCGCCGCGGGCACCATCGTCGCCGGCTGGATCGCCGCCCACGCGGGCGGGGCCGCGGGCGCCATGTGGTGGGTCGGCTTCATCTACATCGCGGGGCTGCTCGTGGCCCCGTTCCTGGCGGTCCCCCCGGGCACCAAGGGGCACGACGCCGATGAAGCCCCCTCGCTGTAGCCGGACCGCGATGGAGCCATCCCGGGATCACGCCGATAAGTCCGCAGCGACGCCGATCCTCATGCACGACCCACCGACGATCCCGACCCCGTGGCGCACGATCAGCGTGCGCTCGCTCGCGCCCGCGTCGCTGTGGCGCGCCGATCGGTCCGTGCCCGCCGAGGCACCCGCGTTGCCCGAGGTCCCCCGCGCGTTGCTCGCGCTCTGGGTCGCCGCGATCCATCTCTCGGGCGGCGCGATGCTCGCGCTGTGCGCCGCGATCTCCCGCCTGAACACCGGCACGCGCTGGGTCTCTCTCGATCCGCTCGCGATCCTCTGGCCCTACGGACACGACGCCGCGATCCTGGTGGGCGAGCGCGACGCCGTCGGCGTCTTCGCCAATCCCCTGTTCGTCTTCCCGCTGCTGGGGGTCGTGCCGGCGATCGCCATGGCCGCGCTCGTCTGGATGCGCCTGAGCCTGGGCGGTTCGGCGGTGCCGCCCGGGCGCACGCTCCGGGCGTGCGCTCGCGCCGCCGTCCTTGCCCTGCCCTGGTGCCTGGCGTGGACGTGGGCGTGGTTCGCGGGGTTCGTCGCCACGGCGCTTCTCGCGGACCCCTCGGGGCGCGGGCCCATCGGTCCCGGCTCCATCCTCACGCCGCTCATGGGCCTCTACGCGATCGCGCTCATCTGGTGGTGGCGACGCTTCGTCGTGGACCACGCGCGCCTGCGCCGCGGCGCGTGGGTGCTCATGCCCATGGGATTCATCGCCCTGGTCGCGACGACGCTCCTGGGCGTGGGGCTCAAGATCGCGATTGGCGCCGCCTGATCACGGGCCCACGTTCGCGAAGCCCGTGTCGGCCACGATCTCCAGCGGGATCGCCACCTCGTCCTGCACGCCGCTGATCTTGTCCCGCATGATCACCTTCAGCGAGTACTTCCCGATCGACAGCGTCGCCGGCAACGTCACGTCGTTGGTCAGGAAGAAGTCCCGGCGCACGTTCCGGCTCGTCTCGCTCACGCTCTGCTCGGGCTGATTCCACACCATCGCGCCCTCGCCCGAGTACAGCACGAGCTCCTGGCTCACCTCCACCCGCACACGGTCCCCCGGGTCCACGCCCGAGCCCGACTGCTGGCTCAGGCGCAGCGCGTCGGCCTCGCTCAGCGACTGGCTCGCGAAGTGCTCGATCTCGCAGTACACCAGGAACCGCGGCGACCGCCCCTGCACGAACATGGCGCGCGGCAGCGGCGCGTAGCGACCGAACGACAGCACGCGCGACGCCAGGGCCGCCGCGTGGATCCGCATCTGCAGCGTCCGCTCCACGCTCGCGCTCATCGACGCCAAGCGCTTGAACATCTCGCTCGACGAGGTGAACCCGGGCAGCTCGCCCGCGCCCCGCGCGAACGACTGCAACGCCTCCACCACCCGCTGCTCCTCCGGCGAGAGCGGCGTGCCCGATGTCGTCCGCCCGTCGATGATCTTCTGCATCGCCCCGGGCTGGATCGCCTCCAGCATCGCCAGGCCCACGTAACTCTGGAACGGCGCTCGGCTCTCCAGCGACTGGCGACGCAGCAGGTCCACCAGCGACACGCTCGTCTTGCGGATCTGCGCCTCGAGCGGCTCGGGCGGTGGGGGGGCGGTGTTCACCACCACCCGCTCGCCGGGCATCGGCGGCGCCAGTGGCGGACGGAATCCCGGCGGGATCGGCGCTTCGCCATCGGGCTCGCGCCGCTCACCCACGGACACGATCGTCTCGAGTTCCGGCTCGGCCTCGGGATCGGGCTTGGGCTTGGCGCTCGCCACCGGCGCGCTCGACTTGGGATCGCTCGCCGCGGGCTTGGCGGGCGCCGGCTTGGCCGGCGTCCCGCGAGAGTCCATCTTCGACAGCACCGACTGCACGTCCACCGCGGGCTCGATGCCGTTGGGCGACCCGCCCGAGGTCGGAGCGGGCTCCTCGGCACCCTGGCGCGACGCCAGCCCGCTCAGCCCCGTGCTCACCGCCGGCGATGGTCGGCGCGGGCTCGACCCGCCGCCCCGGCAGGCGACCAGCCCCAGCGATGCGCCCACGAGCGCCATCACCGCCAACGCGCGACCACCCGTTCGATCAGCCTTCATAGACGGTCCTCCGACCTTGGGTCCCCTCTCTCGTCGGCGCGCGAGCGGCATCCTCCGCCCTCACGACGGACCCACGCCTCACTATCGGCGAATCGGCAGTTTTTGCTTGTGCGAAACCCGCTCAGCGACCGGACGACTCGCGGATCGCGCCCGCCATCCCCAGCACCAGACGCTCAAGGTTCCGCTCGAACGAGCCCAGCCCGGACTTGGAACGACGGTCCGCGTCCACCGCCTCGCCCAGCATCCGCGCCATCCGCGCCGGGTCCACCCTCGCCGCGGCCGCGAGGATCACGTCCTTGCTGGGGCCCCATAGCTTGAGCTTGCCCGCGAGCTGCCACGGATTCTCGCCCTGGCGGACACCCCGCGACGCCGCGTGCAGCTTCCGGGCCAGGTCCATGCACGCCCAGGAGAGCGGAACCGCCGCGTCCTTCCGCGAGTTGTCCAGGATGACGCGCAGGTGCGCCAGCGCCGCGCCCGCGTCGCCCGAGAGGATCGTGGACTGCAACCCCCACGCCTCCTCCTCGCGCGTCAGACCGACCATCTCGCCCACCATCGCCGCGGTGATCGCCACCGCCGGCGCTCCCTCCTTGCTCGATCCGCCCGCGAACGTCGCGAGCTTCTCGAGCTCGGTATCGAGGTGACCCAGCTCCACGCCCAGCTTCTGCACGAGCAGCTCGGCCGCGGCGCGATCCACGCTCGCGTTGTGACGCTTGGGCCCCCGGCGCATCGCCCAGTTCACCGCCTGCTCGGGGCTGATCTCCGCCAGTTGCACGAGGCAACCGACCGCCTCGATCTTCTCGTCGAGCTTGCCCTTGTACCAGCGCCCGCAGCGCAGCACGAGCGTGGCGCCCGCGCTGGGGTCCTCCGCGTAGCGCTCCATGATCGGACGCGCGTCCTCCTTGATGAGCTGCTCCGCGTTGTCCACGAGCACAAGCTTGTGCGAGGCCATCAGCCCGAACGTGCGGCACTCGTCCAGCACGTCCCCGATCCTCGCGCTGGCGCCATCGAACCGGATCGTGTCGAAGCCGTCGGCCCCGTGCGCCTGCGTCAGCGCCTCGCGCAGCATGTTCGTGTACTCGCCCGCCATGAACGCGTCCTCGCCGATGAGCACGGCGATGCGCGTCTGGGCATCGAGCACGACAGGAGCGGCGGGTTTCTTGGCCACGCGGGAGGGTACACGCCGGGATCGGCCCGGGCCCTACTCCACCACCACGCTCTTGTTCAGGCGGCCCGCGTGCTCGACCTGCTGCACGCCCACGCTCACGCGCTGCCCCCGCAGAGCGCCGCCCGCGTTCGGGAACACGAACCGGCGCGTCGTCGTCGCCCCGGGCTGGAGGTCGCTCACGCTCGCGTGCTGGCGCGGCTGCCCGGGCGCGAACACCCCCAGCGAGAGCGTCGCCGCCTCGCGCCCGTGGTTGGTCACCTGCGCCTCCACGACGACGTCCCGCCCCGCGCTCCGCTGCGAGACCTCAAGATGCAGATTCGCGAGCGTCACCTCGATCGTGCCGCGCAGGCGCACCGGCGGGTAGTCCTTGCCCGCGGAGAGCTCCACCTCGGCCACGAACGGGCGCGGGCCCGCCTCCTCCACGTCGCTGAACGACACCGACACGGGCAGCGACACGCTCTGCCCGGGGTCCATCGCGAACGACTGCTCGCGCGGCGCGATGCGCCAGCCATCGCCCTCGCCAGCGGGCGCCGCCGCGGGCTCGACCACGCGGATGCGCCCGGACACGCGCATCCCCCACGGGTTGCTCAGGCGCATCGTGAGCGTCCGCTCCTGCCCATCGCACGACACCTGCGCGGGCTCAACGCCGAAGCCCGCGACGAATCGCGCCAGCCCCGTGTCCACGTCCTCCACGAACACGGGCTCGTCCGAGAGGGGGATGCGGTGCACCTGCGTCACGCCCTGGTGCGAGCGCACCCGCGTCGGCTCCTCGCGCCGCTCGTTGCCGAAGCAGTCCACGACGCGCACCGCCCCGGGGCCCAGGTACGCCTCGAGCGCCCCATCGCCCCCGTCCTCGCCGGGGCGATCGCGCCAAGCCACGAGCGCCCCGCTCCGCCCCGCCTCGTCCGCGCCCAGCACAAAGCACGTGATGCCCGAGCTCGCGGGGAACGACCCCAGCACCCGACGGCCCTGCAGCCGCTCGGACGCGACACGCCACGCCGCCAGCGCTGCCTCGGGCATCGCCGCCGGCTCCTGCGAGAGCCCGGGCGTCGAGCGCCACGACCACGCCTGCGACATCATCAGCCACGGCGCATGATCGCCAGACTCGCTCCCCACCGGCGCACCGCCCGCCTCGGACCACAGCCCCACCATCTGCTTGACCAGGCGCGACACGCTCTGCGCCGGCGTCACGCCCTCGTGCGAGGGGTCCAGCAGGAACGTGATCGAGCCCGAGCGCCCGCCCTGGCACCACGCGCGCGCCGCCTCCGCCGCGCCCGACCAGCCCATCCCGATCGGCACGGGCAGGATCGTCTCGCGCCCGCGGGGCGCGGACGTCTCGCGGGGCTCCTCGATCGAACCGCCCGTCGCGATCACCGGCCCGGGCACCAGGCGACGCAGCGCGCCCATCAGCGGGGCCGAGTCGTCCTCTGCGCTGTCGCCCGCCGCCTCGCGCGGATCGCCCACCTGCCAGCGCGACACCGTCTGTCCCAGGCGGTCCAGCAGCGGGCTCAGGTACGGGCCCCACATCGCCGCGGGGAGCGCGAAGATCGCCAGCGGACGCCGAGCGTCCACGTGGGATTCCTCCGCCAACGCGCCCGGCACGCGCGCCAAGCACAGCGAGGTCTGCCGGCCGTGGTGGGCCCACACGCCCGCGAGCCCCGAAAGACGCACCGAGATCCCCTCGATGTCCTGCGCCCGGGTTGCCTCGCCCCACGCCGGCGCCACGACGTGCCCGCTGCCGCTGGCCTCGAGCAGGCGCTCCAGCGCCGCGTCGGCGCGATCGGGAATCTCGTCGAGCACCACGCCGAAGCGAGATCGCTCGGGGCCGGCGCGCGCCGAGGGCGCGGCCCACACGAAGTCCACGCTCGACGAGCCGACCCGACGCTCCTTGGCGCGGAGCTCGAGCACGCCGTGGTACCACCCATAGGCCGACAGCGCCGGCTCCCACTTCCACGAGCTCCGCCCGCCCTCGAGCGCCCGCTCGCTGCGATCGACCGTCCGCCCCCACGCGTCCTGCACGATCAGGCTCGCCCAAAGGTCTTCGCCCGAGAGATCGCGCACCCTCACCTCGATCCCCGGCTTCTGCTCGGACGGCACGATGTTCCCCGCGGTTCCCGTGCCCATCCGCACCGAGGGAAGCTGCACGATCGCCACGTCGTCGAACCACGCGCGCCCCGCGTAGTCCTCCTCCCAGACCTGGTGCGGTCCGAGGCCCGCGTCGGCGAACACCTCGGGCTGCACGATCGAGAGGTCCACCTGCACGAACGCCGACTCGTCAATCGTCCCGGGGAGGGTCACGCTCACCAGCGCCCACTCCTTGCCCGAGGCCAGCTCGCTCACCTGCTCGCTCCGCTCGATGGGGCGCCCCGATTGGTCCAGGTACCGCGCCACGATCACCGCCCGCGCCCGGTTCAGTCCCAGCGTCCGCACCTTCGCGGACACCAGGTACTGCGTCGCGGGGAACACCGGCGCCGCGCCCGCGTGCAGGCGCAGGCACACCGAGCCGCCGCGGACGTCCAGGCGCAGCGACGACTCGCCCTCGAACGCCACGTCGCCGTCGAGCGCGGCCGAGTTCCACCGCGGATACCCCGCGCGCGGCGACTTGTCGCCGTCTTGGGCCAGGTCCCAGTCTCGGGGCAGCTCAAAGAGCTCCGCGCGGGCCGGGTCGTTCAGGTGCCGCTCGAAATCGAAGAGGCGCACGATCCGCTGCGCGGCATCGGGGCGTCGCCCCTTCACCGCGCCGCCCCCGTCGCCCAGCACGATGGGGTCCATCGCCGGCGCATCAACCGCCGACGCCTGCTGACCCCGGGCCCCTGCGCACGCCAGCGTCAGCGCGCACCACAACGCCAGCACCCTGCGCGGGTGCGCGCGCCGACAACGGCGGATCGAGGCGCGATCCATGCTCCCGTGTTATCGGCTCGTCCGCGGCAGGACTTCACCGCCTCAGCTCGCCCGCGGCGCCCAACGCACGAACCGCGCGATCGCCAGGCGTGCCGCGCCCCACGCCAGCCCCACGTACCCGACCGCGACGCCCAGCACCACCAGCGTGAACGTGCCCATCCCCACGTGCGAACCAATGCCGGGGATCTCGTATCTCATGCCCCCGCGCCGCGCCCCGCCTCCCTCGCACGCCGACACCGCCATCGCCACCGGGTTGATGCAGAACAGGACGGCCTCGAGGCGATCCCGCAGGTCCCGCTCGCCCATCAAACGCAGCGCGTCCGACACGATCGCCAGCACCACCCACGACAGCGCCCACAGCCCCAGGGCCAGCGCCAGGTTCAGAACCGCCGCCGAGGCCCCGCGCCGCAGACGCAGGCTCAGCGATGTGCCCACGCCCGAGAGCAGCGCCGCGGGCCCCAGCAGGATGAGCCCCGCGTGCACGAGCAGCACCGGGTGCGCGCCCCCCGCCGCCACCGCCAGCACCATGTGCGCCATCGCCACCGTCGGGAAGAACCACAGCGATCGCAGCGCGCCCGCGAGCTTGCCCCACACGATCCGCGACGGCGACATCGGCGTCGTCAGCAGCACGTCCCACGTCCGCCCCTCGCGCTCCGAGCCGAAGCCCATCGTCGTCGTGAACGTCGCCTGCAGCACCACGCCCAGCGCCGCGATCACCAGCACCATCGCGTGCATCCCGGATTCCTCGATCCGCACGCGCCCGTACAACAGCCCGAACATCGCCAGCGTCACCAGCAGTACCACAAACCGCGTCGTGCGCGACCCGAAGCTCGCCTGGCGCACCTCGCGCCAGAGCACCGGCGCGTCCGACACCTCGCGCGAGCGGGCCCGCGCCGGCGAAGAGCCGCTCGCCGTCTCCGCGACCGCCTCGCTGGGCGTCGGGGCGGTCGAGGGCTGCCCCGCCCCCTCGCGCGCCATCTTCCGGCGCAGCGAGCGGGTCGTCAGCGCCAGCAGCCCCCCGGCGCACGTGAGCGTGTACCCGCAGTTCCATGCCCAGACCGGTCCGCAGTCCACCGGCGCCGCGGCCAGCCCCAGATCATCCAGAGGCAGCAGCAGGTTCGTCGGCACCGGCGCGCCCGATTGCGCCACGCTCATCAGCCCGAGCGCCGCCGGCGAGCACGTTGCGCTGGCGACACTCAGCCACTCCACGTGGGGCCCCACGCGCTGGGAGGACGCCGACGAATGATCCCGGTACCACGCCTCGGCGATCCCGTACGCCACCATCGGCCCGGCCTCGATAAGCGCCAGGCTCAGCACCGCGAACAGCGCCGCCAGCGCCGCCCGGCGCTGTCGATTCGAATAGGCCAGCCCCAGCGCCGCGCCCAGCACCGCCGTGCTCGCCCCGATCGCCGTGCCCGCCACAACGAACCGCGCCTCCACGCCGCCAAAGACTCGGATCGAGAGCAGCAGCGGCGTCGCCAGCAGCGACAGCACCAGCAACTGCACCAGGCGCGACGCGAGCTTCCCGCACACGATCTGCCCCGCGCTCAGCGGCGTGCTCAGCAGCGTGCCCAGAGTTCCCTTCGTCCGTTCCTCGTTGATCGCCCCGGACGTGAGGATGGGCGCCGACAGCGCCAGCATCACGAACTGAACCCACACCACCACCATCGCCACCATCGGCGCGATCTCCTGCAGCCTCTGCAGGCGCTGCACGGGCAGTGTCGATCCCATCCCGTCGATCATCCCGGCGAACGCGAGCGCGACGATCCCCATCATCAGCACCACGTACGCGCAGCGCAGCGCGTACGTCCGCCTCCGACGACCCGCCACCCGCACCTCCTTCTGGAAGATCGGGCCCAGGAACAGGCGCACGGGGCGGGGGAACGCCAGCCTCATTGCAGCGCCCCCTTGGTCAGCTTGAGGAACGCGTCCTCGAGCTTCACGGGCTGGGGCGTGAACGCCGCGATCCGCACCCCGCTCGCCAGCAGGCGCTCGATCAGGAAATGGTGACCGTGCCCGCCCGGAGCGAGCTCCACCTCGAGCGTGTCCGTGTCGGGCGTCACGCGCGCCACCCGCGCCTCGCCCCGCAGCGCGTCGCCGGCCAGACCCATCTGCTCGGCGTTCTCCAGGCGAACGCTGATGCGTTCCCCGGCGCTCACGCGCGCCAGCGCCTCGGCGAGCTTGCCCGCGTACAGCAGCCTGCCCTTCTCGATGATGCCGATCGACGTGCTCATCTCGCCAAGCTCGGTGAGGATGTGCGACGACACCATCACGCACTTGCCCATCCGCCCCAGCTCCGTGATCAGCGATCGCATCTCGATCCGTGCCCGCGGGTCCAGCCCGCTCGCCGGCTCGTCCAGCAGCAGCACCTTGGGCTCGTGGATGAGCACCCGCGCCACGCCCAGGCGCTGCTGCATCCCGCGCGAGAGCGAGTCCACCATCGCGTCCCGCTTGCCCGTCAGGTCCGTCAGCTCAAGCACGCTGTCGATCACCGCCCGCCGCTTGCCCCCGCGCCGGGGAATGTCGAACGCCGCGGCGAAAAACTGGAGATACTCGTCCACCGTCAGGTCGTCGTACACGCCCAGGAAGTCGGGCATGTACCCGATCACGCGTCGGATCGCGTCTCCCTCGCGGGTCACGTCCATCCCGCACACGCGCGCCGTGCCCTCGTCGGGCGCGAGCAGGCACGCCAGGACCTTCATCGTCGTGCTCTTGCCCGCGCCGTTGGGCCCGATGAACCCGAACACCTCGCCCGCGCCGATCGACAGGCTCAGGTGGTCCACCGCCATCAGGTCGCCGAACTTCTTGACCAGGCCCGTGATCTCGATCATGGCGTGGGTCCTTGAGATGGTGGAGCCTGTGGTAGCGGAGCGCCCTCGATTGCCTCCGGAGGCACGAGCAGCCGAACGAGCGCACCGTGCGATCGCTCGCCCGCGCGATCGACCGTGAACGCATCGCCCATCTGGCGAACACGAAGCGTCAGCACGCCCCAGCCCGCCCGGGCCAGCGTGTCGATGGCCAGCGCCCGCCGGTCGGGGCCGGGCAAGTTCAGCATCTCGGTGTCGAGGTCGCCCGGGCTCGCGGCCGGCTGCTGCACGACCCACCCCCGCGCGCTCCGGCGCGTGGGGCGAGGCGACGTCTCCGCCGCCGGCTGATCGCTCCCCAGGCGAGCGCTCCACAACGCCCCGTCCATCGAGCCCGCTCCCTCGCCCAGCCAGCGGGTGCGATCGCCCAGCACCCAGGACGCACGCTCCACCCGCGCTCCCTCGGGCAGCCCGCGCACCATCACGCTCGCGCCGCGCTCATCCACGCGCACGCGTGCCGCCAGCGCCGGCCCGGGCGCATCGTCCAACACCGCGCGGAACGTCCATAGGCTCAGCGGGATCGACCCGATCACGCACGCGCGATCGCCCCCGCCCATCGGCGATGACTGCACCGTCGGCAGCACCGCCCGCGGGCGAGTATCGCCCCCGAACTGAAAGGTCTGCACGCCCACGCCACGGAACCACGCTCCGCGCGGCGACGCCGTCACGCGCGCCCACCCCGCGCCCGACGAGTAGATCCCCGTCACGCTCGTGGCGCGCGACACGCCGTCGGGTGTCCGCGCCCCGCCCCCCTCCGCGCCAGCCCCCAGCGGGGTCGCGATCGCATCGATCACGCCGAACCGATCGATCCGCGTCGGCTCCGTGCGCAGGTACCGCGGCACCGCGTACGCGCCCAGCGTCACCACGCCCACCCACACCAGCGCCGTCAGCCACGAGCGGTGCGCGATCCGCAGGCGGGTCAGCGCAATGTAATCGAGCGGGCCCACGAGCAGCGCCAGCGCCACCATCCCCACCGCGATGAACGCGAACGAACCGACGCCGAAGTCCGGCACGTTCGCCACGCGCTGGATCGTCTGATCGATCGCCTGCCCCGCGCGCGACGCGCCGTAGAAGTTCCATCCCGTCTCCTGCGTCGGGCCCGCGATCGCGCGCCGGTCCGCCAGAGCCGGCGCGATCGCGTCCACCCACGCCGCCAGCGACGCGCTCGTGGAAAGGGTCTCGAAGCATCGCTGCGGATCGGCCCCCAGCACCACCACGTATCCCAGCCCCACCGGGCCGTGCGCCAGCAACCCGCGGCCATCCGCCATCGCGTGCTCGAGCGTCCACCCGCGCGACGCCGCCCCGCTCTGCAGGCGCATCGGACGCGCGCGCACGCTCGACGCGGTCGACACGCTCACGTCCGACCCATCGTTCGGCGCGGCGCTCTCGCGCGCGGCGCGCGCCGAGCGCAACGTTCGGGCAATCTCATCCAGCCGTGCCCGCAGCGAGCCGGGCGTGGCGATGGACTCCGGTTCGTCCAGCGCCAGCCTTGCCCGAACTTCCTCGGGAGCCCATCGCATCCACGCCGGCCCGGCAGCGTCGGCCAGAAGCACGAGCCGCCCGCCTCCCCGCACCCACTCGTGCATCGCGTCCAGCGCACGCGGGTCGGGCCCGATCGTCGAGTCCGCGCTCGCCACCAGCGCGAGCATGCCGGCGTACTCCATCGCGTGCAGCGGCAGTTGCTCCGTCAGCGCCTGCGCCCCGCCCACGCCCTTCCAATCCACCAGGCGCGCCGCGCCGCCCATCCCCGCCACGAGCGAGCCATCGGTCCGCTGCCCCGTCGCGAGCTCCGCCAGGGCCGACCTCAGCCCGCGCACGCACTCGCCGGCGCGCCCCACGCCCACGATCAGCCCCGTGTCCGCGGGCACGATGTTGGGCATGGACAGCGCCACGCTCGATTCCCCCGCCGAGCACTCCAGCGTGGACCGCACGCGCCCCGAGTCGTCGATCAGCGAGAAGTCCACCCGCGAGCACGACGGGGGCGGCGCGATCGCGAGCGTCACGAGCGAGGGCGTGCCCGGCACCGCGGCGAACGCCGTCTGCACCCGCGCCACCTGCGAGCCGTCCTGCACGAACTCCGCCACGACCGCGCCCGAGATCGCCCTCTCGCCCGCGTCGATCGTCACGCGCACCGGGTTCCACCGCTCCGCGACCAGCGTGCGCCCGAAGCCGAAATCCAAGGACATCGAGGGCTCGCGCCCCGTTCCCTGCCCCCACGCCCCGCCCGCGAGCCAAAGCCCGCACGCGAGACACGCCAGCGATCGCCGTCGCAAGGCACGCACCATGGAGCACCCGAAGCACACGATCGACCAAGAGCAACGCCCAGGAGATGCACCATTGTTCGGACACGGCGTCCGCGGGTTGCACATTCTCCGTGGCGCCGCCCGTGGCATCAGACCTGCACCCGACGGTTGTAGATGAACCACTCCAGCAGCAGCAGCGCGAGCATTCCCAGCAGCAGGAACGGCCACAGCGCCACCGCCGCCCGCGTCGAGCCCTTCGCCTGCGCCTGGGCCACCGCCGTGGGCAGGCTCAGCTCACGCACGCTCGACAGGTCCGACTCGCGCGCGTCCAGCAGATTCGCGGTGAACGCCCGCGCCACACGATCCCCGATCTTCGCGTCCGTCGGGCCCGCGGGGCCACGCCACGAGAGCGTGTACACCCCCGCCCGCTGGACCGGCCCGTACACCACGCGACCGTCCGGCGCCGGCGCGCCCATCGCCTCGCTGCTCCCATCGGGCAACGCCACGCGAAGGTCGCTCGCCCCGGGCGGCACGCGGTCCGACAGCACCCCGCCCGGCTGCACGCTCTGCCCCACGCCCGTGCCGTCATCGCCAAGGAACTCCACCGCCTGCGCAAGGAAGATCACGAACGACACGTCCAGAGGCCAGCTCGTCTCCACGATGTCAAACGGCACCACGATCGCGCGCGACTGCCCCGTCGTCACCTCCAGCATCGCCGGGCCCGAGTCGGTCGACGCGATCGCTCGCGCGGGCGAGCCCTTGGGGATCTCCACGTTCCGCGTCTTGCCCATCACGATCGCATCGAGCGTGATCCCTCGCAGCGCCGCGTGGTTCCGCGACCAGTCCAGCAGCACACCCGCCGGGCCCGCGCCCTTGTCCACCACGCCCGGCGGCACCGCGTTGAACACAAGCCATCGCCCCGGGGGAAGCGACTCGGCCCCCTTCTCCATCTTCGGCAGCACGCCATCCAGGATCACCACGTCGTACGGCGCCACCTTGCCCGAGGCCTCCTGCGCGCGGTGCGCCTCGAATTGCTCGAGGCTCATCTGGTCCAGCCTCGCCAACGGCAGATTCTCGAGCGCGGGCTTGAGGAACATGTTCCCCGTCGTCACGATCGCCAGCGACAGGCTCTTGCTCGCCGGCGCCACCACCGACGCCGAGTCGTCCTCCTTGAACACATCCGTCGAGGGCGTGCGCACGCGCACGCTCACGATGCCGCCCTGCGGGCGATCCATCGAGAACACGGTCCCGCCGATCCCCGCCACGACCTTCTTCTCGATGCCGCTCGCGCCCGATGCGCCGCCCGACGCCGGCGGTGGGGGCGCGGACGCGTCCCCGTTCTCCACCGTCGCCGCGGGCAGGTCCACGCTCTTGATCGCGATCGGCTTGCCATCGATCTCCAGCTCAACGTCCAGGCTCCGCGCCACGCGCTCCGTCGTCTGCAGACCCACGAAGATCGACAGGCGATTGGGATCATCGAACGCCCGCCCGGCCCGCAGCGACGTGATCGCCACGTTCGCCGTCTCGCCCGCGCCCACCGCGTGGTACTTCACCGTGTCTTCGGGCGACACGTCGGCCTTGGCAAGATCGGGCAGGCGCCCGTCCGTGAACAGGTGGATCGTGCCCACCCGCCCCGAGGGCTTCTCGTACGCCGCGCCCGCCGATTCCTCGCGCGTGTCCTTCACGAAACGGCGCGGCGCCTGCGCCCGCACCAGGCGGAACGCCTCGTCCACCGACGTGGGCGCATCCGTCGGCGTGATCGCCTCGATCGCGCGCTTGAGCGCCGCCTTGTCGTTCGTGAACGCCTGCATCGCCTTGGCGCTCACGTCGAACGCCACGACCATCGCCGTGTCGCCCTTGCCCTGCTCGCTCTCGCCGGACCCGAGCGTCTTCTCCAGAAGGCTCGGCTCGCGCAGCGAATCGACCACGGCGATCGCGTCACGCTTGGCCCGCTCCAATCGCGTGATCGCCGTGCCCGACCCGTCCTTCTCGTCCATCGCGGACATCGACGCCGAGCGATCGATCATGATCACGTGCTTCTCGCTGGCGCCGCTCTCCCCGCGCAGGCGTGGCTGCGCGACCGCCAGCAGCGCCGCGCCCAGCGCCAGCATCTGCAGCAGCAGCAGGATGTTCCGGCGCAGGCGCTGGAACGGCGCGTTCGCCTGCAGGTCCTGGATCGCCTTCTTCCACAGCAGCGTCGAGGAGATCTCCACATCCCGCCGGCGCAGCTTCAGGAAGTACAGAATCAGCAGCGTGGGCACGGCGATCGCCGCGGCAACGAGCGCCGGAAGGGGAGAGAGCCATGTCATCGCAGCAGCCCCCGCTTGCGCAGATGGTCCAGGATCAGCGTGTCGATCGGCGTGTCCGAGCGCACCGTGACGAGCGAGATATCCCGCCGCGCACAGAACATCCGCAACTGGTCGTTGTACGCCGCGAGCGTCGCCTTGTACCGCTTGAGCAGCGGCTGCGAGATCGTCACCTCCGCCGTGTCCGCGTCCTCCACGTCCCTCAGCCGAAGATCGCCCGCGAGCGTGCCGCCGGTCATCCCCGCGCGCGTTCCGCCCCCGCCGCCCGGCTCCACCTCCTGCGGCGAGAGCACCTGCACCGCGAACACGTCGTACCCTCGCCCCAGCAGCAGGCGCAGCCCCGACTCGTACCCCTCCTTGATGAAGAAGTCCGACAGCACCACCATCACGCCCTTGCCCCGGCGCGACAGCGCGATCCGCTTGCACCCCTCGGTCCACGGCGAGGGGCCCGTCGGCTCCAGCCCGCACAGAAAGCTCGCCAGGTCCCGCGTCCGCCGTCGCCCGCGCAGGTCGCGCACGGAAGCGAGCAGAGACGGAGAGACAGAGTTCCCAAGAGACGAAGTTCCCGATCCAGTGCCCGCCCCTTCCTTCACTCCGTTTCTTCGTCTCTCCGTCTCTTCGTCTCTCCTCCCTCCACCAATCGCACTCACCGTCACGCGATTGAAGTTCACCAGCCCGATGTATCCCAGCGTCATCGCCACCTGCTGCATGTACAGGAACTTGCTCGGGTTCCCGCAGTCGTGCGAGCCCGAGCAATCGAGCACGACGTGCAGCGCCAGGTCCTCCTCCTCGAGGAACAGCTTGAGGAACAGGCGATCGAGGCGCGCGTAGATGGACCAGTCGATGTGCCGTGTGTCGTCGCCGCGGACGTACGGGCGATGATCCGCGAACTCGACGGACTGCCCGCGCTTCTTGCTCCGGCGTTCGCCCTTGAGCTTGCCCGCGAAGATCTTCTTCGAGGTGTAATCGAGCGAGCTGATCCGCGCGACCATCGCCGGCGAGAGCAGCTCGTCGATCGACCGCGGGCGGGTTGGTGATTGGGTGCGGATCATGAAGCTCTCAAATCTTGTCCAGATGTATGGGAGGCATCGCGTATCGAACTTCGCGGCCGAGTTGCGCCGACAGTTCTGCGGCGATCTTCCGCCCCTGCCGGTTGAGCTCGCTCTTCGCGCCCCAGATCTGGTCCTTCGACCACCCGCGATATGGCGAGTTGTTCTGACGAATTGCCTCGTAGATCTCCCAAATGCCCGCGGCGGACCGGTTCCATTCCAAGGCGTCAAACCACGCTGGAATCGCGCGCCCTGACAGCAGTTCATAAATCCTCGTGACGCCGTCCTTGGAACAAACCAATGGCGGAGCCTTCGTCGCGGGCATGCACCGCAACTCCAGCGGTGTCTTGGCGCGTGCCGTGCAGCGACACGCCTGTCCGCCTCCGCCCCGAGTCCGCTTGAGTTCCACAACCTTCGGCGCTTTCGTGCTGAGCGCGACCAACTCGCCCACGCTTTGCAAGCCGTCACCCGCCGAGTCCGTCTTCACGGCGTGGCGCCACGCACCTTTGCCCACGAACCACGCGGTAAGCGCGACCCGTTTGGTCCCCTCGTGAAAGCATCGCAGCTGATCCCGGCCGAGGATGTAGCCGAGCGACTCCATCCACCGCAACGCACTTCCCGCCACAAGGTGGCAGTAGGCCGCGTCCTTCGGCCTCGGGAAGAACGAGATTTCGAATTGGTGAATCATCGCGCGTTCACCTCTTCACCGGCTCCGTCGGCGTCAACTCCAGAATCTGGCGCACCAGCCCATCCGGGTCCACCCGATCCGCCTCGGCCTCGAAGTTCAGGATCAACCGGTGGCGCAGGCTCGACAGCGCCACGTCCTTCACGTCCTGGTAGCTCACGTGGTACCGACCCTCGGTCAGCGCCTTCACCTTTCCGCCGAGCAAGAGCGCCTGGGCCGCGCGCGGGCTCGCCCCGCAGCGCACATATTTGTTCGTCGGCCCGCCCTCGCCGCCCGCGGCGAAGTCGCCGCCGCCATAGCTCCCGCTCGGGTGCGTCGCCAGCACGAGGCGCGCGACGTACTCCTTCACGTGCGGCGCCACCACCACCCCGCGCACCAATTGCTGCATCGCGAGGATCGTCGCGCCGTCCATCACCTTCCCGGCCTCGGGCGTCGCCGTGCCCGTCGTGCGATCCAGGATCGTCATCAGATCGTTCAACTGCGCGTACCCCACGACGATCTTGAACATGAAGCGATCGAGCTGCGCCTCGGGCAGCGGGTACGTGCCCTCCTGCTCGATGGGGTTCTGCGTCGCGAGCACGAGGAACGGTTGATCGAGCTTGTACGTCCGGCCCGCCACCGTCACGCTCCGCTCCTGCATCGCCTCCAGCAGCGCCGACTGCGTCTTGGGCGTGGCGCGATTGATCTCGTCGGCCAGCACCACCTGCGCGAAGATCGGCCCGCGCTGGAACTCGAACGCGCGTCGCCCCGTGTCCGCGTCCTCGTTCACCACGTTCGTCCCGATCACGTCCGCGGGCATCAGGTCCGGCGTGAACTGGATGCGGCTGAACGGCAGGCTCAGCGTCTGCGCCAGCGTGCGCACCAAGAGCGTCTTGCCCAATCCGGGCACGCCCTCGAGCAGCACGTTGCCGCCCGCGAACAGGCACGTGAGCACGCCGTCGATCACCGGCGCGTTGCCCACGAGCACCTTCCCGATCTCGTTCACCAACCGCGCGTACGCGGAGCGGAACTGGTCGCACTTCTCGCGCACCTCGGCGGGCGTCGTGGGATCGATATGAGCATTCGCTGCCATGGGTTACTCCTGCATGTCGTCCTGGGCACGTTTCTTCGCTTGCTTGAGCCGCGACAGCCCGCCCTCGGGCGGCGGCGTCGATTTCGATTCCGTCTTCCCCGCCCCCTTGCCGGCGGTATCCCCGCCGCCGGGACCCGCCACGCCCGGGCCCGCCGCGCTCGCGCGCTTGAGCTGCTCGGGCGTCGCCTCGAACTTCACCTTCGCCGTCTGGGGGCTGGGCACGTACACCTCTCCGCCGTCCGCGGGGCTTCCTGTCTTCGCGCGCTGCTCCATCGCCCGGCGCGCCGTCTCTCGGGCGCTCTTGAGGGCCCCGATCTGCTGCCCCGCCTTCACCCGCGCCGATCGCGAGAACAGCGCCCGATGGATCGCCGCCAGATCGACCCGCACCCGCCGCACGCCCACGTCCATCAGGAACAGCGCCACGCCCGTCAGCGCGAAGGCCATCCAGATCGGCGTCAGCGCCACGGGCATCGTCAGCCCCTCGCGACGCCACAACTGGTCCTTCTCGATGTCACCCTCCAGCACCCTCCCGCCCGTCATCGCCGCCACCTGCTGCAGCAGCGGCAGGTTGTCGCTCATCGCCCTGAACTCGTCCGCGAACGGCTTGCTGATCGCCGCCTGCGCCGTCCCCTCCATGATCCCGCTGCCGTCGGGCTTGGGCGCCGCGTACCGCAGCGACGCGACGTAGTTCCCCGCCGCCCGCGTCTCCACGCGCCCCTCGTACCGCCCCGGCCCGACCTGTTGCAGATCGATGTCCTGCGCGCTCCCGCCCGGACCCGCGAGCCTTCCCTTGAACCGCGCGAAGTTCAGCCGCTCGCCGCTCGCGTCCAGCGCCTCCACGATCACCTTGGTCGTGTCGCCCTCACGCTCCGTGCTGATGCGCAGGTTCGCGTTGCCGCTGGGACGCATCGCCCACCGCAAGTTCTGCTCCCAGAACGCGCGGTACCCGCTCCACTGCACCCACTGCGAGTTCCACCGGCTCGTCGCGTCCGAGGTGTACGACAGCGACCGCCCCAGCCCGTACTGCCACTGCGCCGCGATCGGGTCGTTCTCCTTCCCGCGCAGCGTCACCATCGCCATCCCCTCGCGCTCGGCCGTCACGATGTACCCGTTCAGCGCCGGGAACGTCCCGAACCCGCGCAGGTTCTCCGCCGCCGCACCCACGAACGCGGGCACGAACGCCGGCCCCTCCCAGATCAGGGACCGCTTCACCGTCTGCGCTTCCTTGATGAAGATCTGCACGATCTGCCCAAGACCGTTGTTGTCCACCACCTCGTAGTGGCGCCCACCAGTGCCCTCCGCGATGCTCTTGAGCCTCTGCAGGTCCCCCGGATTGTGCGGGAACACGCCCACCGTGGACACGGTGATCTTCGCCTTCTTCATCCGCTGGATCTGCTGGAGCGTCGGCGGCTGCGCGTCCCCGTCCGTGATCAGGATGATGTGCCGTGCGCCCGCCTGCGCGTTCTCCAGCGCCACGATCGCCACCTCGAACGCCGCGCTGTAGTCGAACATGTCCCCGAACACCAGGCGGTTGATCGAGCGTTTGATCGCGCTGCCATCGCCGACCTCGCTCAGCGGGTGCACCAGGGTCGCGCTGCTCCCGCCCTGGTACTCCACGATGCCCGCAAGATCCAGGCGCGACAACGCCTCGATCGCCGCCGTCGCCGTCTTCTTCCCCCACGACACGCCCTGGGGCATCTCCACCGAGTGCGTGATCAGCATCAACGCACCCCGGGGCATCTGCCGCTTCTGCGGCGGATCGAGCTTCACCGGCAGCGCGTCCTCCAGCGGCGACCCGAGCCACCCGCCCGCGCCGAACCCATTCGGCCCGCCGATCATCACCAGCCCGCCCCCCGAGTCGTGCACGTACTGGCGCAGGTCCTCCTGCGTCTGCTGCGAGAAGTCGTACCCGCCCTGGTTCGCGAGCACGATCGCGTCGTACGCGTTCATCTCCGTCAGCGTCTGGGGCGCGCGCTCCGCGTTCACCACCTCCGCCGCGATCTTCGCGTCCTGCAGCACCTTCAAGAACGGCGCAAGCTCCTCCTGCGTGTCCGAGGGGGCGACCACCAGCACCTTCCCTTGCCCGCTCACGAACGTCACCGCCAGCGCCTCGTTGTTCTCCAGCACCGAGTCGCCCGTCTTCCCGTTCGCGTCCGCGACCGGCTCGAACACCGCGCGGAACCGCTGCGGGCCCGCGCGCGGGATCGTCACCGGGATCGAGAACACGTTCGATCCGGGCGTCAGCGTCACGCCCAGCCCCAGCGACGCCGAATCCGGGTCGAGGTCGATCGGCTCGTCGTTCAGGAGCAGGCTCAGGCGTCCCCTGGTCGCCCTCGTCGCGCTCAGCACGACCTTCAGGTTCAGCGTCTCGCCCATCCGCGCCGTCGTGGGCGCGACGAGCTGGTCCATCGTCACCTCCGCGTCCGCCTGGTAACGCACGGGCAGCACGTCGATGGGCACCTTCGCCGCCCGCGCCGCCTCCGCCGCCTCCAGCAGCGACCCGCTCGTCTCGTTGCCGTCGGTGATGAGCAGCAGTCGATACGCCGCGTCCTCGGGGCGAAGCGCCATCGCCAGGCGCACGCCCGCGGCGAGGTTCGTCGCAAGGTCGTTGCCAAGGTTCGAGCGCTCCACCACCGTGTTCATCGCCGTGGGCAGCGCCTGCGCCACCGCCGTCTCCGCGACGCTCACCACGCCCAGGCGGTCCTCCTTGTCCTTGTCCGCCGCGCGCGACTCCGCCACGTACTCCTCAGCGGCCTTCTGCCTTCCCTGCGGCACGGAGCGCGACGAGTCCAGGATCGCCGTCACCGCGACGTGCGTGCCCTCCTCCCGCCACTGCGGGCGCGCCAGCGCCCCCACCAGCAGCGCCAGCACCAGCACCCGCACCGCCAGCGCCACGCGTCGCGATCGCGTCCCAAGCCCGGACAGCGACTGCCGCCCGATCCATACCGTCAGCCCGATCAGCACGGGCAGCAACCAGAGCCAGACGGGCTCGTCGAACTGCACGCCGCCGATGAGGATCGAGGCGAGCATCATCGCGCCCCCTCCGGGCGCAACGCCCAGAGGCGCCCGCCGCCGGCGCCGGCCGCCACCCTCACGTCCCTCCCGATCTCACGCGAAAGGAATCCCTGGATCCGATCGTTCCCGGAGTCCAGCACCCACACGCGATCGCCAAGCACCGCCACACCCCACGGCGTGCTCAACTCGCCCGCGCCCCGCCCCGCCACGCCCAGGCACACCCGCGTCGCCCCCGTCTCCAGATCCAGGTGCTTGATCCGCGCATTGCCGATCTCGCTCACCAGCGCCGATCCATCCGCCAGCAGCACCAATCCATATGGATACGCGAACTGGTCCGGCCCCGCGCCCGCACGCTCAGGCCCGCCGATCCACTTGGTCAGCTTCCCATCCAGCGTGAACACGCCCACGCGATGGTTGCACGAGTCCGTCACCACCAGCCGCCCGCGCCCGCGGTCCAGCGCCACCGATTGCGGCCGGCTGAACTGGATGCTCGCCGGGTCCGCCGACGACCCCGGCCCTCCGATCTCGAACAGGAACTGCAGCGTCCGCGCATCGAACACGCTGATCCGATCGTGGTCCCCGTACTCGCTCACGTAGTACCGCGACGCGTACCCGCGCTCATCGGCGAGAACGCCGACATCCGTCACGTAGATGAACTGTCCCGCGTCCTTCCCGTAACTCCCCCAGGAACCCACTAGAGCCGCCGAACTCTCCAGCGCGTCGCCCTTGGGCAGCGGTGGGGGGGCGTACACCATCACGCGGAAGTAGTGCGTGTCGGCCACATAAAGAAGCTTGTCGCCCGCGCTCCACGCTTCGGGGACTCCCTCGCCGCGCTTCACCCATGTCGCCTCGGGCGGCGGGGGTGGCCCGATCGTCACGCCGCACGGCTTTCCGTCCTTGAAGTCGGGCATCGTCCAGCACGCGCTGGCGCGACCGCTCGCCGGATCGATCCTCTGCACCCGCGCGGACTTGTCGATCACCCACAGCGAGCGCCCGTCGCTCTCAAGGCATCTGGGGAACGTGAACTGTCCGGGGCTCTTTCCCGTCTCGCCGATCACCCGCGCCTCGGGCAGGCGTCGAGCCGCGTTCCCCTCGCCACCGCCGCACGAGGCCAGCGCCGCGAGCAGGACGACACACCACCCCCGCCCGACCTGACGCGCACGCTCCAACACCAGGAAGGCACCCCTTGCACACGAGCCGAACTTCTGTACGAGACTAACCGATCACGGTTTGCTCGGGCTGCAAGTTCGCCTCTTTCACGCCGACCACGCCCGCGCGCACACGCCCCGCCGGTCGGGTCCTGTTCACTGCCGGCGCAGCAGCACGCCCGCGCTCCCCGCCAGCGCCAACGACCCCGCGAACGTGATCAGCACCCCGGCCGCAAGCTCGTTCGTCCGGTTGAAGTGCAGTTGCTGCAGCATCACCCGCGCGAACGAACCGCCGCTCGCCGAGGGCGGCTCGAGCATCACCGCGCTCTCGATCTCATGGAACGACAGGCACCCGCACGCCAGCGCGACCCCCGCGAGCACCGCCAGCGCCGGACGTCCCGCCGCCCAAGCCCACCCGCGGACCGACCCGCCCGCGTCCGACCGCCGAAGGTCGACCAGCGCCGGCGCCTCGGTCCGCCCCAGCGTCACTCCGGCGACCAGCGGCAGGAACCCGAACCGCGCCACGTGCGCGCACAGGACGACAGCCCAGGAGTCACCCACAACGTGCGCCCAACCCGCGTCGATCGCGTTCCACGTGGAGCGCGTCGCCGCGCCGATCAGCACGCCCGGCGCCAGCCCCGCGGCGATCGCCCCAACCTGCAGCGCCCAGAGCACAGGGCGCGCCCGCCGGCTCGACCACGCCATCCACGCCGCGGCGCACACGAGCATCGACACGCCCGACACCGCGCCCGCCAGCAGCGTGCTCGTCAGGATCGCGCCCCGCGAAAGGGACCAGAACGTCCGCAGCACCGACGCCTCGCGCAGGTTCAGCGCGAAAAGCACGACCGGAGCGACGACCGACAGCGCCCATACCGCCGCGCTCCACAGGCCCACGACGCGTGTGCCGGCCGCCCCGCGTCCGCCATCGGGCTGCTCGTCCGGACCGATGGCGTCGATCGCGCGCGACACAACCAGCGCTCCGCCCAGCGCGATCGCGAGGGTGGGCCAGCTCGCGAGCCACACCCGCGCCTGCTCGTTGTGCGGGGTCTCGTCGAGCAGCCGCCACAGATGGATCGCGTACGTGTCGAGCTGGGCGACGTGGAGCGGGATCGCCGAGCCCAGCATCACCAAAGTCACAAGGACGACCGACGCGACGATCGCGCCTCGGCAGAGCGCGCCCAGGGCGAGGGCACGCCGGATGGGCCCCGTGGCGTCGAGGCGGACCGCATCGATGGTCGAGCGATCGATCCGTCGGAGACGCACCGAGAGCGTCAGCGCCGCCAGGGGCCAGGCCCACAGCACGAGGCCGGCGATCGCCTGCACGTTGGCCGCGAACTGCGGGTACCAGTTCCCGCCCGGCTCGCCCCCCGGTCCCTTGAGGATCAGGTTGCCCAGCCACGTGCCCGGCGCGCGGAGCAGACCCCAACCCGCGTAGGCGAGGTAGCTTGGCAGCAGCATCGGCGTGATGAGAATGAGCCCGGCACGCGTGCCGCGCCCGCGCACGAACCACGCGACCGGGAGCGCGATGAGCGTGCACACCACCGCGATGAGCAGCGCGATGGAGCAGGACCGCGCAAGTAGGGGGCCGTTTGGGATCGCGTCGCGAAGGGACACCCCGTGCGCCCGCGCAAGCAACGACGCGACACCGAGTAAAGGAAGGATGCCGACGACGCACGCGATGAGCAGAAGGATCGCAAGGGGGGCTAGGCCGGCCGGGCGTGTGCGCACGTGAGCAGTGTACATTCTTCGACGGGAACCGATCCGAAAGCGCATGAACTGATTCGATTGGAAGGCGATCGCGGGGGCATCTGCCCGATCTCGGATGGCCGTGGCGTTCTGGGGTGGTCGCCGGTATCATGACGACCCCTCATGCAGGCTTCATATTCCAAGGCCGAATCTGCTGCGTTCGCCAGCCGCCTCAAACGCGTGCGGTCCAAGGTTGGATCGCTGGACTGTGATGCGCTGCTGGTGACCAATCCGCTGGACGTGGGATACCTCACGGGCTTTCTGGGTGGTGAGTCCTTCCTGCTCGTGCCGGCGGGTGGTGGTGGGGCGGGCAAGCCGATCGTCATCAGCGACTTCCGCTACCAGGAAGAATTGGAGCCGGTGCGCGGGCTCGCCAAGATCGCGATCCGCACCACCGGCATGGACCGCGCCGTGGTGGACCAGGTGCGAGGCCTGAAGGTGAAGCGGCTGGCGGTGCAGGGCGACCATCTGTCGATCGCGGAGTTCGAGGGGTACAAGAAGCTCCTCAAGGGCGTGAAGGTCGTCGCGACCTCGAAGCTGATCGGCACGATGCGGATCGTGAAGGACGAGACCGAGATCGCGTTGATGCGTCAGGCGATCCGGATCCAGGAGGCCGCGCTGCAGGCCATCCTGCCGGGCCTCTCGCGCGGGAAGGCCGCGGGGCAGACGGAGCAGGCGATCGCCGGGCGGCTCGAGGCGGAGATGAAGGCGCGGGGGTCGAGCCGGTGCTGGTTCGAGTCGATCATCGCGGCCGGCGCGAACGGAAGCCTGCCGCACTACCGCCCCGGCGCCGCCAAGGCGAAGAACGGGTCCACGCTACTTGTTGACTGGGGCGCGACCTACCGCGGGTACGGCGGTGACATGACGCGCACGTTCGGGCTTGGCAAGTGGCCGGCGAAGATGCGCGAGATCTACAAGATCGTGCTCGATGCGCAGCAGACGAGCGTGGCGGCGCTGGCCCCGGGCAAGCGGGCGCACGAGATCGACGCGATCGCGCGAAAGCACATCGCCAGGCACGGGTACGCCAAGGAGTTCGGGCACGGGCTGGGGCACGGGCTGGGTCTGAGCAAGGAGCCGCCGTACCTGAACCCGATGCAGCCGGACATGGTGCTCGAGCCCGGGCACGTGGTGACCGTGGAGCCGGGGATCTATCTGCCGGGCGTTGGTGGGGTTCGGATCGAGGACTTGTATGTGGTGCGCGCCAAGGGCGCGGAGAATCTGTGTTCGATGCCCAAGAGCCTTGAGTGGGCGACGATTTAGGCACGGAGGGACGGACGCACAACGGAGCGAAGTTCAATCGGTTCCCCGACCCTTCGTGCCCGTGTGCCTGCGTGGCTTCGTGACCTTGGATGCAATCCCATGATCGACATACGCAAGCTGAAGGAACTGGTCCGCCTGATGGTCGAGAACGACCTGACGGAGCTCGACCTGAAGGACCAGGAAGAGACGGTGACGGTGAAGCGGGGGTACACGGGCCCGGTGCCCGTGATGGCCGCGCCCGCGGGCGCCGCCCCGGTGTACGCCGCGCCCGCGCGTGCGGCGGCCGCGCCGGCGGGTGGCGGCGAGGAGAGCGAGGGGGCCGGCGGGTCCTCCGCGGCGGACACGAGCGGGCTGGTCGCGATCGAGTCGCCGATGGTGGGCACGTTCTACTCCGCGGCGAACCCGGACTCGCCGCCCTTCGTGCAGGTGGGCGCGTCGGTGTCCGAGAGCACGACGGTGTGCCTGATCGAGGCGATGAAGGTGTTCAACGAGATCAAGGCCGAGGTGAACGGCACGATCGAACGCGTGCTCGTGAACAACGGCGACGCGGTGGAGTTCGGGCAGAAGCTGTTCCTTGTGAGGCCGAGTTGATCGCGGGACAGAGACGAAGAGACCCAGAGACAATGAGACGGAGTGGAAGGCACTGTGAAAGGGCGTGAATTGTGGCGGGTGTGCGGCGATTCGAGGATCTGATCGCGTGGCAGCGCGCCATGGCTCTTGCCAAGCTCGTGTACGAACGAACGGCTCGATTGCCCGAATCGGAGCGGTTCGGTCTGGTCGTTCAGATGCGTCGGGCGGCCGTATCGATTCCCTCGAACATCGCCGAAGGTTTCGGGAGGGAGACCACGAGCGATCTGATCAGGCTTCTCCGGATCTCGCGTGGCTCGCTGTTCGAGTTGCGGACTCAGTGCAGACTGTGCGCGGACCTTGGATTCATTGATGAGGCCGATGTTCCCGTGGACGCGCTCGCGGAATGTGATCGTGTGCTCCAGGCATTGATCCGCAGCCTCGCGGATCACGCGAAGTCGGATTGACGGTTCGCCGCACTTCGTCTCTCTTTCTCTCCGTCTCTTCGTCTCTCTCCTCACCATGTTCAAACGAATCCTGATTGCCAATCGCGGCGAGATCGCCCTCCGCATCATCCGCGCGGCCCACGAGCTGGGCGTCGAGGCGGTGTGCGTCTACTCCGAAGCGGACAAGGACGCCCCCTACCTGCGACAGGCGGACCGGGCGCTGTGCATCGGGCCGGGTCCGGCCAAGGAGTCGTACCTCAACATCCCGCGTCTGATCGCGGCGGCGGAGATCGCGGACGTGGACGCGATCCACCCGGGGTACGGGTTCCTCTCCGAGCGGGCCGAGTTCGCGCAGATCTGCCGCGACTGCAAGATCGAGTTCATCGGGCCCAGCCCCGAGGCGATGGCGCGCCTGGGCGACAAGGTGAACGGGAAGAAGGCGGCCAAGGCCGCGGGCGTGCCGATCTTCCCGGGATCGCCCGGCGCGATCGAGGAGGAAGACGAGGCGATCCGGGTCGCGGCCGAGATCGGCTACCCCGTGATCATCAAGGCCTCGGCGGGCGGCGGCGGGCGCGGCATGCGCGTGTGCCACAACGAGGCGGCGCTCCGCTCGAACCTGAAGCAGGCCTCGCAGGAGGCGCAGGCGGCGTTCGGCAACGGGGCCGTGTTCATCGAGAAGTTCCTCGAGCACGCCCGCCACATCGAGGTGCAGACGATCGGCGACAAGCACGGCAACGCGATCCACCTCTTCGAGCGCGACTGCTCGACGCAGCGCCGCCACCAGAAGGTGATCGAGGAAGGCCCGGCGCCGCTCATCGATCGCAAGAAGATCACGCCGGTGCTCGAGGCCGCGGCGCGCCTGATCAAGGAAGCGCACTACAGCGGGGCGGCGACGGTGGAGTTCCTCTGCGACGACAAGCAGAACTTCTACATGCTCGAGGTGAACACGCGGGTGCAGGTCGAGCACCCGGTGACGGAACTGATCACGGGCGTGGACATCGT
>CAYNSB010000028.1:51214-53627 GCA_964399625.1 uncultured Phycisphaeraceae bacterium | reverse complement strand
GCGCCGATGTCGGCGCTGGCGAGCTGTCCGAACATGCCGACCTGACCGACCAGCGTGCCCACCAGCCCGTACCCGGGGCCGTAGAGCTTGATGAGGTCGAAGAACTTCTTCCCGGCCTTGTGCCGGTCCTGCATCGCGATCAGCTCCATGCGGAGCGTGCTCTCGATGCTCCCGGGGTCCACGCCGTCCACGGCCATCTTCAGCCCCGCCGCCAGGAACGGATCGCCCAGCTTCTCGATCTCCGCCTCCAGCGCGAGGATCCCGTCGCGACGCGCCTTCTCCGAGAGCACGCCCATGACCTCGACGACCTTCTCGGGCGGCATCGCCTTGTTGAACATGAACCGCTTGATGTACGCGGGCACCTTCTTCATCTTCTCCATGGACATGCCCATGAAGGTCACGGAGATGGAGCCTCCTCCCACCATGAGGACACCCTCGAGGGAGAAGAACATCATGAAGTTGCCGTGCGAGACCTCGAAGAACACGATGCCCAGACAGACCGCGCCGATCAACAGACCGATCAGACTCGCCTTGTCCATGGCGCGTTCCCCCTCCGGGTGTGCCCACCGCCGGGCGTGCGTCACCCGGTCACCGTCTCGCTAGAACCATCGTCCCATCTCGTCGCGCCGTTGAGCCCGTGCGCACCCGCACCAGCCTGCCCGCGTCCCCCAGACGGCAACTCTTCACGCCACAAGGACATCCGGGCCTTGCGGACCACCGCCCAATCGAGCACACACTGCCCCTGGAGATCGCTCGCGGCCCTTGACTAGTCCCATAAGCACATCACACGGATAACTTTCTAGAAACCATAGATATCTCGCGACCTGTCACTTATCTTCAGGCCGGCGGAGGCCGCGGCGGTGCACCCCGCGCCACACCTCTCGACCTCGCACCCGGAGCCCAGCCATGACCACGATGTCCGTCCGCACGATCTCTGTCTCCGCGATCCTCATCGCCTCCGGGCTCGCCGCGTCCGCGCTCGCCCAGGTGCCCACCTACACGACCGCGCCCCAGATCTGCGCGTCCAACGACACCCTCCTCTACCACATGGACGTGCTGCAGGGCGGCGATGCGCTGAGCCTCCAGACCACCAGCCCCACGCTCAACAACGCCGGACAGGTCGCCTTCCGGTTCGACAGCCCCTCCAACTTCATCTCCGGGTACTGGCTCGGAACGCCGGCCGCCGGCGGCGAGATCGCCGACACCGAGATCAACACCTCCATCGCGGGCTTCACCAACCTCTCCGATCCCGAGATCAACAGCGCCGGGCAGTTCGTGTTCAGCTCCAGCAAGAACCTGAGCGATCTCTCCTCGGGCTACCGCGTCTACCGCTGGGACCCCAGCGGCGCGGGCACGCTCAGCGAGCTCTTCGCCAACGTCGATCCCATCCGCTCGATCGGCTTCCCCTCCATCAACAACGCCGGGAAGATCGCCTTCCGCAACGAAGTCTCCGGGCTCTGCGGCACGTTCCCCTCCTCGTTCTTCTCGCTCTTCACCTTCGACATCCTCAGCTCCACCCCCAACGACCTCGCCGATGAGAGCTGCGGCGGCGCGATCTCCACGATCAACCCGCCCGCCTACCTCAACGACACCGCCCAGACCGCCCTCGTCGTCACGCCGAGCCCCAGCTTCGCCGACGAGATCCGCCGGTACAACAACGACGGCTCCTTCATCACCATCGTCAAGAAGAACGACCCGACGCCCGATGCCGGTTTCAGCTTCCGCACCTTCGACACGCGCTGCTCCATCAACAACAACGGCGATGTCGCCTTCGTCGCCGAGCGCCAGACCTCGCCCGGCAACGTCCGCAAGGAGCGCGGCGTGTATCTCTACAAGAGCGCCACGGGCACGATCACGCGCATCGCGATCCAGGGCGATGGCAACATCGCCCCGGGCACCGCGGGCTCGCCCATCGGCATCGAGGTCGTGCCCCCCGTCGTCAACAACAAGGGGCTCGTCTGCTTCCGCGCCCAGGACACGCTCCTCAAGCGCTCCGTCTGGGTCAGCGATGGCACCACCACACGCAAGATCGCCGGCGAGGGCAGCAACATCCCCCGTCCGCCGGGACAGGCCGGCGGCGATGTCTTCATCATCCCCACCAGCACCAGCGGCGGCAGCCCCATCCCCGGTCTCGGCGGGCGCGGCTACCCCGCGCTCAACGACAACGGCGACGTCGCGTTCATGGCCTACCTCGGCGCGAGCCAAGTCAGCACGACGGTGCTGGGGCAGGCGATCATCTTCGTCAAGGCCGACTCCGTCTGCTACGCCAACTGCGACGGGAACACGACGGCGCCGCTGCTCTCCGCGGCCGACTTCACGTGCTTCCTCAACAAGTTCCGCGCGGGCGACACCTACGCGAACTGCGACGGGAACACGACGGCGCCGCTGCTCTCCGCGGCCGACTTCACGTGCT
>CAYNSB010000028.1:0-51114 GCA_964399625.1 uncultured Phycisphaeraceae bacterium | reverse complement strand
GCGACGGGAACACGACGGCGCCGCTGCTCTCCGCGGCCGACTTCACGTGCTTCCTGACCAAGTTCCGCGCGGGCTGCCCGTAAGAGTGAAGGGCCTCACGCACGACGTGTGATCCTTGCGAAGAGCGAGGGCGACGCCGCCTCGGGCTGTCCGCAGTGCGGTCACATCGATACGCACGCTCCGATCATCCGATGATCGCCTCGGCCTCGATCTCCACCATCATCGCCGAGTCGATCAGGCGCGACACCTCGACCATCGTGCTCGCCGGTCGGATGTCCTTGAACACCTCGCCGTGCACGCGCCCGACCTCCTCCCAGCGTGCGATGACCGTCACGTAGATCCGCGTGCGCACGACGTGCGACAGGCTCGCCCCGGCCTGCGCCAGCGCATCGCCGATCTTCCGCAGGATCAATCGCGTCTGAGCCCCGGGATCGCCCGCGTGCAGCACCGCGCCGTCCGGCCCGGTGCTCGTCGTGCCCGCGACGTGCACGATGTTCCCCACCCGCACCGCACGCGAATAGCCCACGATCGGTTCCCACGGCGAGCCGGACGAGATGAGCCGGCGGTCTGTCACGACGCGCCATCCTTCCGCCGCGCCGCCGCGGAGCGATCGATCAGCGCCATCATCAGGCGTTGCGCCGCGTTGAGCAGCGTGTTGAGGGCGGCCGTCGCCTGCGCGTTCCCCCGCGCGTCCTCGTGCGTCAGCTCCGCGTTGCCCTGCGGGAGCAGGATCGACGCGCGGAACTCCGACGCGAAGGGCGTCCGCGCCCGCACGATGGCGAACGGCGCCACGCCCGTCGCGATCGCCACGCACGCCGCCACCGCCGGCGCCACCTCCGGATCGGCGGGCGCCTCCCACACGATCGTCGCCCCGCTGAAGTTGATGTACCGCGCGGTGCCATCCGCGTACGCCGCGACATAGTCGATGCCGTCGTTCACGCGCGCCTCGACGACCGCGCCCAGCGCGGGCCCGGGCTCCACGCGCTCTCCGGCGTGCGCCAGCACGCGCGACGCCCACGCCGCGCCCCGCGAGTTGGAAGCGCCGCCGCTCGCCCATTGGCGGAGCGCGCCGATCGCCGCGTCGCGCTCGGGCGTGTCGAGGCGGGCCCGCAGCGCCTCAAGGTCGGGGACCGGCACGGGCGAGCCGGGCGTCCAGTTCGCAAAGAGGAGCTCGGAGATCGGCGAGGCCTGGGCCGGCGAAGCCCCGCCCCCCCGCGCGTCCGCCCCACCGCCCAATGCCTTTCGGATGCGATCGAACATAAGAGCTCCCAGGCGTCTCAACCCGCGTCGGCGTGGCTACAGCTTCCTCAATCCCTCCACCAGCGCATCGATGTGCTCGCGCGTGTGCGCGGCCGAGATCTGGCAGCGCAGGCGCGCGTGCCCCTCGGGCACCACGGGGTACCCGAACCCGATCACGAACACGCCCAGCTCCAGCAGGCGCTTGCTCATCGCGATCGCCTTGGCCGTGTCGTGCACGATGATCGGGCAGATGGCGGTGGGGGACTCGAGCACGTTGAAGCCGGCCTGCTTGATCTTCTGGCGCGCGTACGCCACGTTGTCGCGCAGGCGCTGCACGCGCTGGGGCTCACGCCGCAGGATCTCGATCGCCTTGTTCGCGCTGCACGCGACGGTGACGGGCAGCGCGTTGGAGAAGAGCGTCGGACGCCCGCGCTGGATGAGCAGGTCCGTCACGCGCTTGCTCGCGGCCACGAACCCGCCCGCGCCGCCACCTAGCGCCTTGCCCAGCGTGCCGGTGAAGATGTCCACGCGCCCCGGGCTTGTGCCGCCGTCCGCCATGCCCCAGTGCTCGTGCGTGCCGCGCCCGAACTTTCCCATGACGCCGTGCCCGTGCGAATCGTCCACGACGAGGATGGCGTTGAACTGATCGCACAGGCGGCGCATCGTCGGCAGGTCCGCGATGGAGCCCTCCATGCTGAACACGCCGTCGGTCACGACCCAGATCTGCCCCGTCACGTCCTTGTTCGCGCGGGCCGCGTGCAGCGCCTCCTCGAGCGACTTCTCGCCCTGGGCGCGCGTGAGCACGTTGTTGCGGTACACCGCCTTGTGCAGGCCCTTCTTGATCACGGTCGCGAGCCGGATCGAATCGATGATGCACGCGTGGTTCAGCTCGTCGGAGATGATGATGTCGCCGGGCTCGCACAGCGTGGGGAAGACCGCCTCGTTCGCCGTCCACGCGGAGACAAACGTGTAGCTCGACTCGGTGCCCATCAGCCCGCCGATCTGGCGCTCGAGCTCCTCATGCGGGGCGAACGTCCCGCAGATGAAGCGCACGCTCGCCGTGCCCGCGCCATACTCGCGCAGGCCCTTGAGCCCGGCCTCGATCACCTCCGGATGGTTCGCCAGCCCCAGGTAGTTGTTGGAGCAGAAGCACAGCTTCTCGCGGTACTTGCCGTCCTCGCCGCGGATCCTCACCACGGCGTCCATCGGTCCCTCGATCGTCTTGAGCTCCTTCCAGAGCCCGTCGCGTCGCAACTGCGAGAAGAGCGTGTCGGTCCGTGCGTCGAAGATGGTCGGGGGCATGAACGCTCCTTCGCTCGCGCGGGAGTGGTCCGGAGCGCCGGCCGCGCGAGGGACGCAAGTGTAGAGATGCGTGACGAACCCCTACCGCCCCGGCGTGCGCTCCTCGCCCCGCTCGCCCGTGATCAGTCGGGCCCCCCGATCGAACGCGAAGTACAGCCACGCCCACTCGAGCATCACGATCAGGCGGCTGCGGAAATCGATCAGGTACACGACGTGCAACCCCGCCCACAACAACCACGCTGGCAGCCCCGCGAACCTCCGCCCGAACACGATCGCCACCGCCTTGCTCCGCCCGATCGTCGCGATCAGCCCCTTGTCGCGATAGCGGAACACGGGGCGATCCTCCACCGAAAGCGCGCCCCGCACGCGCCGATCGATCACCCGCGCCACGAACCGCCCGCCCTGCATCGCCCCCTGCGCCACGCCCGGCACCAGCGCGCGATGCGGGTCGCTCGCCTCGGCCGGGTTCTCCGGATGCAGCGCCGCCGCCGCCTGATCGCCGATCACGAACACCTCGGGATGCCCCGGCACCGAAAGGTCCGCCCCGACGATCACACGCCCCGCGCGATCGAGCGTCGCCCCGCCCGTGTCCCGCAGGCTCGCCCCCAGCGGCGAGGCGAGCACGCCCGCCGCCCACACCACGCTCGCCGCGTCGATGCGTTCGGAACCGATGTTCACGCCCCGCCCATCGATCGCCGTCACCCGCGCGTCCAGGCGCACCTCCACGCCCAGGTCCTCAAGGTCACGCTTGGCCCGCGCCGAGAGCTCGGGCGGGTACGCCGCGAGCAGACGCTCGCCCGCCTCCAGCAGGATGACCCGCGCCGTCGCGGTGTTGATCCTGCGGAAGTCGCGCGGGATCGCGTGCCGCGCGATCTCGATCATCGAGCCGGCCATCTCCACGCCCGTCGGCCCGCCGCCCACGACGACGAACGTCAGCTCGCGCCGGCGCTCGTCCTCGTCGCGCGCCCGCTCGCCCCGCTCGAAGGCGATGAGGAACCGCTTGCGAATCTCCAGCGCATCCTCGATCGTCTTGAGGCCCGGCGCCGCCCGCTCCCACTCCGCGTGCCCGAAGTACGAGTGCGTCGCCCCCGCCGCGACGACGAGGTAGTCGTACGCGATCTCCTCGTCGCTCAGGCGCACGACCCGGCGCGACGCGTCGATCCCCTTCACCTCCGCCAGCAGCACCGTTGTGTTCTTCTGGCGCGACAGCACCCGCCGGATCGGCACCGCGATGTTCGCCGGCGACAGCGCCGCGCACGCCACCTGGTACAGCAAAGGCTGGAACACGTGGTGGTTCCGCCGGTCGATCAGCGTGACACGCACGGGCGAGCGCGCCAGCCCCTTGGCCGCGCCCAGCCCGCCGAAGCCACCGCCGATGACCACCACGTGCGGGCGGGTGTCATGGATGGCGGGCTCGCTCATCGCGAGGACTCTATGTCCGCACCCGCGCGGGCCTACCGCTCGCTCTTGGGGGCGTCGCCCTTGTCGATCATGCTGTCGAGCATCGTCCCGATCAGCGCCGTCCCGCCGCCCGACCCGTCCCGCCCCCCCGTCACCATCACGCGCGGGGCGATCTGGATCTGGCGCTCGCCCACGATCTTGAGGATCTCCACGAGCGCCGCGTTGCTCTTGCCGATCTGCTCGGCGATCAATCGGTACGCGTCGGCCTGCGCCTTGGCGCGGATCGTGGTCGCCTCGGCCTCGGCGTTCGCCTGCGTGATCGTCTGCTTCTTGGACTCCTCCGCGATCTTCGCGCTGTACGCCGCCGTCGCCAGCTTCTTCTCCTCCTCCGCCTCCTGCGTCGTCTTGGAGAGCGCCTTCTTCTGCTCCGCGGCCTTCTGCTGCTCGATCGTCGTTGTCAGCTCCTGCTTGGCGATCTCGCGGTCCATCTGCGTCTTGAGCAGCGAGCCCAGCGTCTTCTCATCGCCCACGTCGCCGATGCGCACCGCCGTCACCGTCACCCCGAACCGCGCCATCTGCGGGGCCAGCAGCGTCAGCGACTGCTGCTCCTGGTGCGAGCGCTGCTGCACGTAGTCGAGCGCCTTGACGCTCTCGGCGCTGTTGCGGAAGATCGCCCGCACCGCCGAGTTCATCGCGTTGCGGAAGCGCTCCCCCTCGTCGTCGCCCAGCTTCGCCACCACGATCGGCGCGTTCCGCGCCTCGATGATGTACTCCACGCGCACGTCCACCGGGAACGAGAACCCGTCGCTGGTGCGCACCGTGATCGCCCGCTCCTCCAGCGTCGGCTCGTGCCCCAGCTTCGTCGATTGCTGCGCGGACGCCGCCGAGAGGTTCGCAGCGCCCACCTGCGACGCCGTCGCGATCCCCGAGTGCGCCGCCGTGAACTGCGCGATCATCTGCGTCGTCCACAGCTCGATCACGGTGTACGCGTCGGTGTTGATCGGGTACTTGCCCGGCGGCAGCGGCTCGGCGCGGATCCCCATCTCCCCGCCCCGCGCGAGCATCAGCCGATCCTCGGACTGCTTGCCCTCGCCCGCCTCGATCAGCCCCGCGATGCCCGGCACCGCCAGCGTGGGCGGCGTGCCGAAGTTCGCCTTGAGCACCGCCACCTCGCCCTGGCGAACCTCCGTCACGTCCACGATCTTGACCTTGAACAGCTCCGTGTTCAGCCGGTACTTGCCGGGGTTGAGCACCGTCGCCTGCGTCCCGCGCTGCCCCTTGCCCGTCGTGAGGAAGTACCGCGCCTCGAGCATCGACGCCAGCGACTCCTGCGGGATCTCGGGCGCGATCACCTGCCCCGGCGGCAGCGGCTGCCCGTCCCGCGCCTCGATGATCCCCACCTTGCCCGAGGGCACCTCCGTCAGCGGGACCATCTTCACGTCGTACACGAACGGCCAGTACCCGAAGTGCCAGCCCGGCGGCAGCACGTCCGCCTGCACGCCCTGCTCGCCGTTGACCGCGATGTACGCCGTGCCCTTAAGGCTCTTGGTCCCCACGTTCTTGATGATGATGCCAACCTCGTCGGACGCGACGTGCCGCACCGAGGCGAGCAGCGCCGATCCGATCAGGATCGCGATGGACACGAGCGCCGCGGCGCCCTTGATCGCCGATCCGGGCAGCTTCGTCGCCCCGACCGCCACCGTCACCGCCAACGCCGCGCCCAGCAGGAAGATCGCCACAGCCACAGCCCACCTCCACGAGAAACAGGTGCGTGCACCGATCCGCTCAACACGTTCTTAGGGTAACCGCGCGCGTGCTTTCGATTCGCCGCGTCGCGCCCGGCACCACCACGCCTTGTGGTTTGTGGGCACAAAGTTGGCCCGGCGCTAGCGATTCTCCGGCACTTCCTGCGCGAGCACGTCCGCCACGCTCTGGCGCCTCCGCACCAGCGCCGCCCCATCGCCCGACACCAGCACCTCCGCCGGCAGCGGCTGGGCGTTGTAGTTGCTTGCCATCGTCATGCCGTACGCCCCGGCCGTGAACACCGCGATCAGGTCCCCGCGCTCCACGGGTGGCAGCCGCCGCCCCCGCGCCAGAAAGTCGCCCGTCTCACAGATCGGGCCCACCACGTCGCTCACCACCAGCCCCGGCACGTCCACATCCTCGGCACGCCTCGGCGGCGCCTGCTCCTTCGACACGCGCGCGGGCCAGATGAAGTGGAACGCGCCGTACAGCGATGGACGGATCAACGCGTTCATGCCCGCGTCGCAGATCACGAACCGCTTGGCGGGCGCACCGGTTGACGACCCCGCCTCGCGCGCCCCCTCCTTCACGTACGTCACGCGCGTCAGCAGCACGCCCGCGTTCGCCACGATCGTCCGCCCCGGCTCGAGGATGATCGACAGCCCCTTGCGGACCCGCTCCCGCAGCATCGGCACGATCGCCCGCGCGTACTCGCTCGCGGGCGGCGAGCGGTCGCTCTCGTAGTTCGCCCCGAACCCGCCGCCGAGGTTCAGCGTCGCCACGCCGAACCCCTTGCCCGCGAGCTCGTCGATCAGCGCCAGCGCCTTCCGCACACCCTCGACGTATGGCTCCACGGCGTAGATCGGCGAGCCCAGGTGGAGGTGGACACCATCGAGCCGCGCGTGCGCATCCCGCCCGTACCGCTCGAAGAAACGCACCGCCCGCGCGATGTCCACGCCGAACTTCGTCTCCTTCGTCCCCGTCGTCGTGTACGCGTGCGTGCCCCCGCCGCTCGCCCTCGGATCGATGTCCGGGTTCACGCGCAGGGCGCACCGCGCCCGCACGCCCACCTCGCGCGCGATCGTGGCGATCGCCTCAAACTCCTGCTCGCTCTCGACGTTGAACCACCCGATGGGCCCGCGATCGCGGGCGCCGCCCGAACGGGGCATCAGCGCGTGCGCCCCGCTCAGCGCCGCGCGGATCTCCGCGTCCGTCTTTCCCACGCCCGCGTACACGACGCGCTCCATCGGGCACCCCGCCAGGTGCGCCCGCTCCAGCTCGCCGCCCGACACCACGTCCAGCCCCGCCCCGCGCTCCACGAGCACGCGCGCCACGCCGATGTTCCCGCAGCTCTTGAGCGAGAAGCAGATCAGCGGGCGCAGCTCGGCGAACGCCTCACGCAGGCGATCGAAGTGCCCCTCCAGCGTCGCCCGCGAGTACACGTACGTCGGCGTGCCGAACCGCTCCGCGACCTCGCGCAGCGCAACGCCCTCGCAGCGCAGCTCGGCGTGCGCACCATCGACCCCATATCGAAAGTCGTCCATCGCGGGCGATCGTACCGCGGATCACACCTCGACCGTCAGGTCCAGCGCGATCGGCACCGCCGACAGCGCCTTGCTCACCGGGCACCCCGCCTTCGCCCCCTGCCCGATCTCGCGGACCTTGCCCGCGTCCGCGCCGGGCACCTTCGCCGTCGTCGTGAGCTGGATGGCGGTGATCGCGAACCCGCCCGCCACCTGGTCCAGCGTCACCGTCGCCTGTGTCGAGATGCTCGCCGCCTTCAGCCCCGCCTGCTCCAGCGCGAAGGCGAAGGCCATCGAGAAGCACCCCGCGTGCGCCCCCGCGAGCAGCTCCTCCGGGTTCGTTCCCGCGCCACTCTCGAAGCGCGACACAAACGAGTACGGCGTCGCGTTGAGCGTCTTGCTCCCGCTCGTGATCGAGCCCTTGCCGTCCTTGAGCCCGCCGTTCCAGACCGCCGACGCGATGCGCTTCATGCCCTTCTCCTTGTGAAAGACAGCCCGTCCGCCATGGTAGACGGACGGGCCGCGTGCATAGTCCCTCGGAGGCCTCACCAGCGCATGTGCACGCCCATGCGGTAGTACCCGCCGCTGGGCCCGTTGTCGGGCAGCGTCGCCAGCTCCACGCTCGTGCGCGCGCCGTCGGCGAGCTCCAGCGTGGCGTCGGCCCCGCCCATGTCCGTCTTCACCCATCCCGGGTGCGCGGCGTTCACCTTGATCGTCGTGCCCCGCAGCTCGTGGGCCAGGTGGTTCGTGAACATGTTCACCGCCGCCTTGGACGTGTCGTACGCCGTGAACTTCGCGTTGAAGATCGTGCTGTTCGGGTCCGCGTGCTCGGCGATCGACCCCAGGATGCTCGTCAGGTTCACGATCCTGCCCGCCGCGCTCTTGCGGATCAGCGGGAGCAACGCCTGCGTGACCGCGACGAGCCCGAAGAAGTTGGTCTCGAACGTCTCGCGGAGCGCCTGCGCGTCCACGGTGCTGGGCGTGCGCTCGCCCTGGTACTTCAGCACGCCCGCGTTGTTCACGAGGATGTCCAGACGCCCAAAGTCGCGCTCGATCTGCGCCGCGGCCGCGCGGATGGACTCGCCGGACGTCACGTCCAGCGCGATCGCGCGCGCGTCGATCCCCTCGCCCCGCAACACGTCCGCGGCGCCCTTGCCCTTGGCACGATCCCGGGCACCCAGCAGCACCGTGATGCCCTTGCGCCCCAGCTGTCGCCCCGTCTCGAACCCGATGCCCTTGTTCCCGCCCGTGATCAACGCGATCTTCTTCTCGCTCATGTTCGGTCTCCCGCGTGAACAGCCCCGATCCTCGTTCGACGCTCGCTTGCCACGAACAACCCCGCTCTCGCGCCCCGCCCAGCGCTCACGGCACGGTGAACCCGCCGTCCACCAGCAGATCGTGCCCGGTGATGAAGCTCGCCGCGTCGGAGCTCAGGAAGAGCACCGCCCGCGCGATCTCCTCCGGACGACCCACGCGGCCGATCGGGTGCAGGCTCGCGAAGTAGCTCGACGTCTCCTGGCTTCCGCCCGTGAAGCGATCGAACATCGGCGTCTCGATCCCCCCGGGCGACACCGCGTTCACGCGCACGCCGCTCTTGGCCAGCTCCATCGCCGCCGACTTGGTGAACCCGAGCACCGCGTGCTTGCTCGCGATGTACACGCCCGCGCCCGCCATGCCGATCCGCCCCGCGATCGACGCGTTGTTCACGATCGACGCCGGGCGCTCCGCGCTCGCCCCGCTCCTGAGCATCGCGGGGATCTGGTGCTTCATCGAGAGCAGCACGCCCAGCACGTTGATGTCGAACACCTGCCGGTACTGCTCGGGCGTCGTCTCCACGATCGACACGCCCATCAGCTCCACGCCCGCGTTGTTGAACGCGATGTCCAGGCGCCCGAACGTGCGCACCGTCGCGTCCACCGCCGCCTTGATGTCCGCCTCCTTGGTCACGTCCCCCCGCAGGAAGATCGCCTCGCCCCCCGCCTTCTTCACGAGCGACACCGTCTCCTGCCCCTCGCTCTCGCGCCGCCCCGTGAGCGCGACCCTGGCGCCGGCCCGCGCGAGCTCGAGCGCCGCCGCCCGACCGATCCCGCTCGTCCCGCCCGTCACCATCGCCACCCTGCCGTCCAGCCGGTACGGATTCGTCGTCGCCACGATGCGCTCCTTGTCCGCCCCGCGCGCCCCGGGCGGAAACATCCGCCCGGGCGATCGGGACATATCGATGAGTGTCGATATGATTCACATCGACATGCGTCGATACAAGTCCCCAGGCAATCTTGACAAAGATTCTGGCGTGTGTTCGGATCGGCGTTCGGTGGGCGCTCGCACCCGCCCGTCACCGCCGCACGCACCGGCGCTCATTCTCCACGCCGATCGGCCCCGATCACGCCCGCGCCGCCGCCCGCTTGCGCTTGGTTGCCCCGCCCGTCAGCTCGCCCGCGAACGAGCGCAGCACCCGCTCGTTCACGCTCAGCACGTGGAACTGCCCGGACTTCTCAACGTCGATCAGCCCCGCCTCCTCGAGCGTGCGGATGTGGTGGCTGATCGTCGGCTGGCTCAGCGGGAACCGCGCGCACATGCACGAGCACGTCAGCCCGCCACCGCCCGCGCCGCGCAGCTCGGCGAGCATCCTCCGGCGGGTTGGGTCCGCCAGGGCCTTGGCGATCTTGACAAACGAGTCGTCCTTCATGCGCGCATCACACGTTCACCGGCGTCCATGATCCCAATCCCCACCCCGAACTCCGTAAGCATACAGCCCCATCCCGGCCGCGAAACCCGAATCTCGCCCCGATTCGTCCCGCCGACGCGGAAGACCCCGATTTCCGGGCGTGGACACCCCCCGCGGGGCCTTACTCCCGCGCGTGCTCCAGCGCCAGCAGCGCGTACGCCGTGATCAGCACGGGGTTGCCCTCCATCCAACGCTCGTCCATGCTCGCGAACGAGCCGTCGGGCTTCTGCAGCGCCGCCAGCCGATCGACCAGGTCGGCGCGCCAGTTCCGGGCCCGCGTGCCCGTCTCCTCCTTCACGTCGATCGTCTTCTCACCCCAAGCGTTGAGCGCCCGCGCAAACGTCAGGAAGTAGTAGTACATCCCGTCCTTGCCCAGCCCCGGGTTCTGATCGAGCCCGTAGTTCCGCTGGATCCACGACAGCGCGGCCTTCACACGCTCGTCGTCCTTGTCCAGCTTCGCGTACAGGTAACTCTTGAACCCCGCGTAGGTCATCGATCCGTACGCGCGCAACCGGTTGATCCCCTTCCACGACTTCGCGGGCGCCACGCCCACCCTCACGATCCCCGGGCCCATGTCCGCGAACGCCGACTCCACCTGCTGGCGGAAGTCCTCCGCACGCTCCGTGATGGGCGCGCGCACCTCGAAGCGGTTCGAGTTGAACCCGTCGGGCGTGGGCCCGCTCAGCACGCGGAACTCCTTCACCCGCGCGATCTCCGCGAGCGTCGAGCCCGCGATCGCCGACCTCACCCGATCCATCACCAGCGCCTTGGGCAGATTCCGCGCCCGCCCATCCGGCCCCGGCGCCAGCGAGATCGTCAGCACGCACCCCGGCTCGCCATCAAGGCTCTCCTCGATCTCGCCCGCGAAGCTCTGCCCCGACCCGGGCAGTTCGCTCTTGAGGCTCGTGCTGTAGATGAACCCGCCCTGCGAAGAGTCCTTCGCGTACGTCTGATCGTTCACCCCGCTCTGCATCTGCGTCCGCTGCAGGAACACCAGCGCCCGCTGGAACGCCGGATCGTCCGCGGGCACCTTCGCGTCGTGCATCGCCTGCACGAAGAACGCCAGGTTCGACAGATCGGGCCGCCCCGATCGCCCGTACCCCACGCCCCCGTAGAACGGGCTGGACTTGTCCACCCGCCCCGTCTCCTTGGCGAACGGCCCGTCCACGATCGCCCCGTCCCCGAACTGCAGCCCCTTGAGGAACGGCACCGCGCCCGCCACCGCCTTCTTCGCCTCGGGGCTCGTCACCCGCGACAGCATCGACACGCAGATCGACGTGTTGTAGCTCGGCAGCACCTTGTCGTAGATGCCCCCGTCGGGCTGCACGAACCCAAGCACCCACGACACGCCCTTGGCGATGCTCTCGTCCTTCTCGTCGAGGCCCGGCTGCATGAGCATCCCGTTGAGCACCAGCGCCGAGATCGCCGGGTAGTTGGGCCCGTCCTTGTTGACACTCCACCCGCCCGACGCGTCCTGCTGCGCCCGCAGCCAGGCGATCGCCTTGGTCGCGATCGCGTCGAGGCGCTCGTTCACGCTCGCCAGCGGCTCGCCCGGCGCACTCGTCGCCTCGGGCGCCCGTCCGGGCGCGATCTGGGCCCACGCCCCGGCGCACAGACCCACAGCAACCCCGATCGATCCGATCCACGCTCGACGCATGATCGCCTCCTCGTTGCGCGCTTGATCGCAGGCCCGCCCGCGCCACACTCAAACAGTAGTGGGAGGGCGGCGAGAGGAAAAATCCGTCGCCCGCTCGAACATCCGGGCGATCCGCAGCAGGCGTGATTCCTGCCACGCCGGCCCGATCAGCTGAACGCCCACGGGCAGGTCGCTCCCGCCCACGCTCGCAAACCCCGCGGGGATGCTGATCGCCGGCAGCCCCGCCAGGTTCACGCCCACCGTGTACACGTCCTCCAGGTACATCTGCAGCGGGTCGCTCGTCTTGCTCCCCAGCGCAAAGGCCGGCGTGGGCGCGGTGGGCAGCAGCAGCGCATCGCAGCGGGTTCCGCCCGCGCCATCGCCCGCGAACGCCGCGTCGTAGTCCTGCTTGATCTTGCGACGGGCCTTGAGCGCCGTCGCGTAGTATGCGTCGTAGTACCCCGCGCTCAGCACGTACGTCCCCAGCACGATCCGGCGCTGCACCTCCGCCCCGAACCCCTCGGCCCGCGAGCGGCAGTACAACTCCATCAGCCCCTCGTCCGGGCCAAGCTTCGCCCGCCGCCCGTACCGCACGCCGTCGAACCGCGCCAGGTTCGAGGACGCCTCAGCCGTCGCCACGATGTAGTACGCCGCGATCCCGTAGTCCGTGTGCGCCAGATCGACCTCGATCGTGCGCGCGCCCAGCGACTCGTACACACGCACCGCGTTCTCCAGCGCCGACGCCACCGACGGGTGGTTCGCCGACGATCGCGCCTGCCTGGGCACGCCCAGCACGAGCCCCTCGATCGGCCTCTCGAGGTCCCTCCCGAAATCCTCGTGCGCCAGGTCCGCGCTCGTCGAGTCGTGCGCGTCGCGACCCGCCAGCGCCGTCAGCACCGCCGCGGCATCGCCCACGCTCCTCGTCAACGGCCCGATCTGATCGAGGCTCGACGCGAACGCCACGAGCCCGTACCGCGATACCCGCCCGTACGTCGGCTTCAGCCCCACGATCCCGCACAGGCTCGCCGGCTGGCGGATCGACCCGCCCGTGTCCGACCCCAGCGCCGCGGGCACCACCCCGGCCGCCACCGCCGCCGCGGACCCCGACGAGCTTCCGCCCGGCACGCGCGTCAGGTCCCACGGGTTCCGCGTCGCGCCGAACGCCGAGTTCTCACCCGAGGAGCCCATCGCGAACTCATCGAGATTCGTCTTGCCGATCACGATGGCCCCCGCGTCCGCAAGGCGCCGCGCCGCCGTCGCGCTGTAGGGCGAGTGGTACGCCTCGAGGAATCGCGATCCGCACGTCGTCCGCCCGCCCGCGGTCTCGCGCGCGCCGTCCGCGTCGCCGGCAAAGAGATCCGGCCCCGTGCAGATGTTGTCCTTGAGCGCCACGGGCACGCCCGCCAGCGGGCCCACGGGCTCGCCTCTCTTCACGCGCTCATCGATCCGCCGAGCCGCGAGGATCGCCCGCGCGTGGAACGTGTCCAGGAACGCGTTCAGGCGCGGGTTCAGCGCGTCCAGGCGCGAGAGCGCCGTCCGCGTCGTTTCCTCCGCGCTCTGCGATCCCGCGCGAATCGCTCCGGCGATCTGTGTCAGCGATTGGCTCACGCGCGAGAGGGTAGGGCTCCGCGCTCAATCGTCGCCGTTCGCGGCGTGCCCCGGCACCGCCACGGGTGTCGACCTTGGACCCGCGTTGATCCCGTGCGTGTAGACGAGCACCCCGCCCGTGTGCCCCGCGAGCGAGACCCACGCCCCGACGCCCACCGCCGCCACGAGCGCAACGGCACCCGCGGGCACCGCGATCGAGCGCCGTCGCACCAGGGTCAGCGCGCTCAGCGACGCGGGGATCAGCGGCCACACCCAACCACCCTCGCCGAGATCCTCGTGACGCTCAAGGGCCTGCTTCGCGGGCGCTCCCAGCGGCCCGGCGTGCTCCGCCGCGTCCTCCCCCGCGCCCTCGGCGAGCGCCGCCCCGCCGGACGCAAGCACGAACACCCCGACGCACACCATCGCCAGCACGCGCGAGCGGAATCGCCCGATCGCGCACGCCAGCAGCGGCAGCACGCCCAGCGCTCCAAGCGCAATCGGGACATGCACCAGGATGGCGTGACGCGTGGGCGCATCCGACAGCGAACGAATCAGATCAGATAGCATGGCGCGACCTCCTTCTCACGCGGGCGAGGAGCGCGGTTCGACACGTCCCCGGGCTGCGATCCCCAAGGGACGCCGAAGGGCCCAGCGTCCGCAAGACACCAGGACGGACCACGGCGTATTAAACAACCATGTTTGTCCGATTATATCTTCGGAAGCGTCAGAGGCCCGTTTCATGGGCGTCGCGAAGAAACGAACTCGCGATCGCCCTAGGCCCCATCCCCCCCATCGATCACCTTGGGCACCTTGACGAACGGCGGCATCGCCTCGGGGGCCATCGCCATCAGCGCCGCGTTGGACAGCGTGGGCCCGGGCTCATCGCGATCGAGCCGGTTCACCGCGTCGGCCGCGTGCGTCAGCGGCTCCACGCCCCTCAGGTCGAGCTCCGCCAGGCGATGCACGTACCCGAGAATCGCCGAAATCTGCCCGCGGTACTGCTCGATCTGCGCGTCGCTCAGCGACAGGCGCGCCAGCGCCGCGACCCTGCGGACCTCATCCTGCGTGAGCGCTCGTTCCTGCGACATGCCCGACTGTAGGGATCGACGCGGGCCCAACTCACCGCAGCTTGATCGTCGCCAGCGCGATCACCACGCACAGGATCGACACGATCCACGCCCGCGCCACCACCTGCTGCTCGCTCCACCCGCCCAGGTGCAGGTGGTGGTGGAACGGCGCCACCCGGAAGATCCGCTTGCCGCCCGTCAGCTTGAAGCACCCCACCTGCAGCACCACGCTCGCGATCTCCCACAGGAAGAACCCGCACATCACCAGCACCACGAACTCCTGGCGCGTCACCAGCGCCACGTACCCGATCAGCCCCCCCAGCGCCAGCGCACCGCAATCCCCCATGAACACCTGCGCCGGCGAGCAGTTGAACCACAGGAAGCCAAGGCACGCCCCGGCCATCGCCCCCGACATCACCGCCAGCTCATCCGAGAACGGCACGTGCGGCACGAGCAGGTACTGCGCCGCCTTGAGCGAGCCCGCGATCAGCGCCAGCACCGTCAGCCCCAGCGCCACCGCCACCGAGATGCCCCCCGCCAGCCCGTCCATCCCGTCGGTGATGTTCACCGCGTTGGACAGCCCCGCGACCATCAGCACGCTGAGCACGATGAACACCGGCTTGCCCAGGTACATCAGGTGCGGGTTGAAGTTCGTCCCCCCGTCGATGTACGTCTTCTGCCCGGGCAGATTCAGCACGTGCGCCAGATCGTGCGAGGCCGCCGTCGCTCCGTGCGCGTACACGAATAGCCCGACGAGCAGCCCCAGCCCGATCTGGAAGACGAGCTTCTCCCACGAGTACAGCCCCTGGCGCGAGCGGGCCCCGCGCCGCGACGCCGTCAGCTTGAGCCAGTCGTCCACGCCCCCCAGCGCCGCCAGCCACAGCAGCACGATCAGCCCCACCTGCACGTAGAACTGGCGCACGTCCGCCAGCAGCAGCGTCGCGACCCCGATCGCCCCGACGATCAGCAGCCCGCCCATCGTGGGCACGTTGGACTTGCTCGCGAACACCTCGCGCAGCAGGTCCGCGTCCGTCTGCCCCGTGTCGCCGACCTTGAGCCGACGGAGCATCACGATCACGCGCTTCATGAACACGATCACGATCAGGAACGCCAGCCCCGCCGCCGCCAGCGCCCGGAACTGCACCTGGTAGAGCACGTTGAACGCCCAGTCGAGCTTGTGCTCGACGAGCCAAGGGGACAGGCGTTGGACGAGCCAGTACAACATCAGAAGATCAATGGACCGCGCCCGACGTGGACGCCCCGCCCGAAAGGGCGGACACCACCCGCTCCAGACGCATCCCCCGCGAACCCTTGAGCAGCACCGCATCTCCCGCCCGCAGCATCGACGCCACCTCCATCGCCCCGGACCCATCGAGCGATCCGAGCGTCCGAACCTCCGCGCCGCTCCCGCCCGAACGCATCGCCTCGCCCGCCCGACCCATCGCCGCACCCACGAGCACCACCGCACCAAGATCCGGCATCCGCGCCAACTCCTCGCCCAGCGCCCGGTGCTCGGCCTCGCTGTGCGAGCCCAGCTCGAGCATGTCGCCCAGCACCAGCACGCGCCGCGACGCGCCCCGCGCCAGCGCCGGGAACGCCGCCAGCGCCGCGCGCACGCTGTCCGGGTTCGCGTTGTACGCGTCGTTCACGACCCTCACCCCGCGCACCTCCGAGACCTCCAGGCGCATCTCCGGCCCCTTGGCCCGCAGAAGGCCCGCCGCGATCTGGTCGTCCCGCAGCCCCAGGCGCCGCGCCACCGCGATCGCCGCCGCCGCGTTGCTCGCGTTGTGCTCGCCCACGAGCGGAACGACGAACCCCGATCGGTCGTTGAGCGTGATCCGCATCGCCCCGCCCGCCTGCCCGCCGCCGATCGTCGCCGCCGCCGTCCCGACGACCCGCACGTCCGCCCCCTCGCCCCACCCGAAGCGGATCATCACGCCCGGCGCGCGCTCCAGGCGGGCGATCGTCTCGAGCAGGTGCGGCGCGTCGGCGTTCACGATCCCCGCCCCGCCCCCCGGCGCCCGCGACTCGCCCGACGACCGCACGAACTCGAGCACGCTCGCCTCTTCCCGCGCCACCTCCCGCACGCTCCCGAGCTTCTCCAGGTGCTCGCGCCCGATGGACGTGATCACCGCGATGTCGGGGCGAACCACCTTCGCCAACTGCGCGATCTCCCCCTTGGCGTTCGTCCCCACCTCGCAGATCAGATACGCGTCGCTCGCCCTGGCCGACAGGATCGTCAGCGGCACGCCGATGTGGTTGTTGAACGACTTGGGCGAGCAGGTGCCCGACAGCGACGACGAGAGCGCGGCGTCGATCAGGCGCACCGTCGTGGTCTTTCCGTTGGACCCGCACACCGCGATCACGCTCGTTCGCGAGAGCGTGGCCCGATACGCCGCCGCCAGCGCCAGAAGCGCCCGCCCCGTCTCGGGCACGCGCACGACGCCCAGCCCCGGTGGCAGCGCCCCCCCTCCCCCGCACGCCGCAAGATCATCGATGATCGCCAGGCTCGCCCCCGCCTCCTGCGCCCGCCCCAGCATCGCGTGCCCGTCGAACCGCTCACCCTTGATGGCGAGGAACACCTGCCCGCGCGACAGCGACCGCGTGTCCGTCGAGAGCCCGCAGCCCGACGTGTCCGCCGCGGGGCGCGCGACCCAGCTCCCGCCCACGATCCCGCGGAGATTCTCGAAATCCCAGAAGCTCATGCGCGAGCGCCCGATCTGCGCCCGTCGCCCTCGCCCCGCGTCGATCCCAGGGCCGATCGGGCCTCGTCGCGATCGTCAAAGTGCCGCGTGACGGTCCCGCCCCGCCCGTCGGGCAGGATCTGGTACGTCTCGTGCCCCTTGCCCGCGATGAGCACCACATCGCCCGCACGGGCCTCGCCAATCGCCCGCGCGATCGCACGCGCGCGGTCCACGTCCACGCTCACGCGATCGCGCCGCTCCGCCGGCACGCCCGCGAGGATCTCGTCGATGATCGCCCCGGGCTGCTCCGTGCGCGGATTGTCCGATGTCACGAGCACCCGGTCCGCCAGTCGCGAGCCCACCGACCCCATCCGCGGGCGCTTGCTCCGGTCCCGGTCCCCGCCGCACCCGAAGACCACCAGCAGCCGACCGCTCCCGCCCAGCACGCGCCGCAGCGTCGTGAGCACCTTCTCCAGCGCATCGTCCGTGTGCGCGTAGTCCACGAGCACCGCGAAGGGATCGCCCGGCGTGGTCACGGGCTCGAGCCTTCCCGGCGGCGCCCCCGCACGCCCGATCCGCTCGATGAGCGTCCGCGGCGCCACGCCCACGCACCACGCCGCGCACACCGCCTGCAACGCGTTCATCACGTTGTGCCGTCCCACCAGCGGCAGCACGACCTCGCACCGCCCCCACGGGCCGCACAGCTCAACGACCGTCCCCGAGAGCGTCGCGGAGCGGATCGCCGCCACCGCCTCGCCACCCGCGCCGTTCATCGGTGCGCGCTCGGCCGGCGGGGCGCCCTCGTCGGCGATGCGGCAGCGGATCACCCGCGCCCGGCAGTCCCGCAACATCCGACCGCACCACGGGTCCTCCTCGTTCACGATCGCCCAGCCCTGGGGCGGGAGCATCGCGAACAGACGCGCCTTGGCCGACGCGTACGCCTCCATCGTCCCGTGATAGTCGAGGTGGTCACCCGTCAGGTTCGTGAACACCGCCACGTCGTACCGCAGCGCCGCCACACGACCCTGGTCCAGCGCGTGGCTCGAGACCTCCATCACCGCCGCCCGGCACCCGGACTCCACCATCGTCGCCAGCGTCCGCGAGAGCTCCGTCGCGGGGGGCGTCGTGAGCGTGGCCGCCGCCACCTCCCGCCCGTCATCGATCTGCACCGTCCCGATCAGCCCGCACCGCACGCCCGACTCATTGAGCAGCTGGTGCACCAGGTGCGCGGTGGTCGTCTTGCCGTTGGTCCCCGTGATCCCGATCAGGTCCAGGCTCGAGCTGGGCGCCCCGTAGAACCGCTCGGCAAAGAACGCCGACGCCAGCGCCGCGCTCCCCGCGTACACCACCGGCACGCGGTGCTCGCCCGGCAGGTCCACGGGCGTGCCCGTGTCGTCGGTCAGGATCGCCGACGCCCCGGCGCGCAGCGCGTCGCGGATGAACGCTCGCCCGTCCGTCTTGGTCCCCGCCCGCGCGATGAACATCGAGCCCGGCAGCACCGTCCGCGAGTCGTCCGTCAGATCGCAGATCCGCACCGCGCCCGGGTCCCCCGCGCCCTCCACGCGCACGCGCGCAGCGTCCGGGGCGGCACCCTGCACAGCGCCCGACAACAGTTCGGCAAGGGTCATCCGTGGCCCGCTCCCTGGGCTTGCTCGGCGCCTCCGCGCCGTCCGTGCTCCATCGACCAAAACCACGCGATCAGCCCAGAAATCGCGGGGTTCTCCGCGGCATCATCCGCGACGCCCCATCCTACCGCGCCCTCACACCACGAGCATCGCGTCGCCGAACGAGTAGAACCGGTACCCAAGCCCGATCGCCTCCGTGTACACCTCCTTGAGCGCCGCCACGGCGCGCTCCGGGTCGTCCGCCGGCGGGAGCATCGCCGCCACCAGCGCCAAGAGCGTCGATCGCGGCAGGTGAAAGTTCGTCATCAGCGCGTCCGTCCAGCCCCACGCGAACCCCGGCGCGATCAGCAGGCGAGTCTCGATCGCCCCGGGAGCCCCGCCTCCACCCTCCACCCGGGGCGCATAGGTCTCCAGCGTCCGCACCGACGTCGTGCCGATCGCCACCACCCTCCGGCCCTCCGCCCGGGCCCGGCGCACCGCGTCGATCGCCCCGGCGTCCATCGCGCACCACTCCGCGTGCATCGGATGGTCCTGCAGGTACTCCGTCTCCACGGGCTTGAAAGTGCCCGCCCCCACGTGGAGCGTGACCTCCGCGGTGCGAACGCCGCGCGCCGCCAGGCGATCGAGCAGCTCGCGCGTGAAGTGCAGCCCCGCGGTCGGCGCGGCGACGGACCCACGCTCGCCGTGCGCGCCCACGGGGCTCGCGTCGCGCGCGTACACCGTCTGGTACGCCCGGCGATCCAGCTCATCGCCCGCGTCCGGGTCCTCGCCCAGCTCCTTGCGGGCCTTGCGGATGTACGGCGGCAGCGGCGTCGCGCCCAGGCGCTCCAGAACCTCCGCCGTCGTCGGTGCGCCCTCCACCCGCACCACCCACGCCCCGGGCTCATCGTCCGCGCGATCGACCACGACCAGGCGCACGCCCCCGGGGTGTCCCCGCGCATCGTGCAGTTCCAGCTCCGCCCCCGCGCGCGTGTGCCGCCCCTTGATCAGGCACACCCACCGCAGCCCCTCCCCCCGCGAAGGGTCATCGTGCAGGTACAGCCCCTCGATGCGTCCCGACGTGCCGACACGCACGCCACGGAACCGCGCCGGCAGCACACGCGTGGAGTTGAACACCACCAGGTCGCCCGCTTCGAGCAGCTCCGGCAGATCGCGCACCCGACGGTGCGCGCGACGCGTGGGGTCCCGCCGATCCACCACCAGCAGGCGCGCGCTGTCGCGCGGCTCGACGGGGTGCGTCGCCACGCGATCGCCCGGCAGGTCGTACTCCAGGGCCGCCGTCCGCAGACGCAGGGGGTTCGCTCCGCCCATCGCCACTCCGATCCGTCGCCACGACGCATCCGCGCCCGTTGCCGGCACGCCACACGTGGCACAATCGGAATCCGTCCCGGCGCGGGCCCGCGTCGCGCCAACACCCTCGCGCAGGAGCACCCCGCCGACGCACCGGTCCGACCGACCCGCGCCGAGCGATCCACCGCATTCTTATCGCCCTCGCGCGCCGCGGCACGCCCGCCAACGTTCTCGGGCGCTCAATCGGCACGCCCGTTGAACCTCTCCGGGCATGCTCGCGCACGTGCAGATCGGATCGGCCCCGGCGGCGTGCCCGCCCCGAGGGGTCCCCCTCTGCGCACAGATCCGGGTCGTCCCGCGTTCGTGCGCCCACGGGCAGTCGTTCCACGAGCATCTTGCGGCGAGCAACGCCTCCCGTGCGTACCCTCCGCCCTCGGGCGTGCCCGCCTTTGATCTCTCGCTGGCGAGCGAGAACGCCGCGTACCGCGACGCCCGGAGCCAGCCGCGCCCGCCCGCGCGCCCGGGCCGCCTCATCGATGTGGTCGCCTGATCGGGCTCCGCACGCCGCTAGTGGTGCGCCCCGCCCGCGTCCTTCTTCTTGGCGTCCTTCTTGGGCTCTTTCTTCTTCGTGTCCTTCTTCGAATCCTTCTTCGCGCCGTGCGCGTCCTTCTTCGCGCCGTGACCCTCATCGCCCTTCTTCTCGCCGGCCGCGGCCTCCTGCGCCTCGGCGGTGGTCACCAGCGGCGGGGGTGGCGGCGGCTCGTCGGAGCGGATGAACCCGACGTACGCCCACACGTACACCGCCATGAAGGCGTTCATGATCGCCAGCGCCGCCACGCACTGACGGACAATCGGCGAGCGACCCTCCAGCGGGCCCCCCAGCGCCGAGAGCGCCGCGACGAGCCTGGGCATGAGCGCCCGGCGTGCGCGCGCCACGCGCTCCTTCGCCGGCTCGGGCGCGGGCTTCTTCTTCTCGGGCTCGCGGGCGGGTTCCTTGGCGGGCTTCGCCTCGGACTTGGGCGGGAGCGGCGCCTGCAGCGCGGGGCTCGGTGCTTCCGCGACGGGCTCGGCTGGTTTGGCGGGCGCGCTCGCCTCCGGCGCGGGACTCACCTCGGGCGCCGCGGGCGCGGGCTCTTCCTCCTCGCCCACGAAATCGCCCGCGATGATCGAGTCGCCCAACCCCGCCAGCTGCTGGTCCAGCGATTCGATGTGCTCCGGAGCCGCCGCCGGCGCGCTCGCGCCCGCCGCCGGAGCGTTCATCAACTCTTCGACCGCCTGCGCAAGGTCCGGCTCGCTCGCGGCCGCGACACCGTCGTTCGTGGGCGCGACGTCCTCGGGCTTTGCGACCTCGGTCCCGCCCGCGAGCGGCGCCGCGGGCGCAGGATCAACGTTCGCCGGCGCGCTCGGCGCGACGCCCTCGGGGCTCGCTTCGACGGGCGCGTCCGCTACGGCAACCGCGCTTGTAGCCGGCTCCACGGGCGCTGCGGGCGCGACCGGTGCCGCGGGCGATTCGCTCGCGCTCTGCGGCGCGCTCGCGGGAGCCGTGGACTCAGGTGCGGAGGATTCGGGGGCCGCGGGCAGATCCACGGTTCCGTCGAGCGCGGACGCGACATCGTCCATGGACACGCTCGCGGGATCGTCCGTGCTCGCGCCGCTCGATGCCCCCAGCGCCTCGGCGATGGAAGCGGTCTCGGGCACGGTCTCGGCCACACGACGGCTGACCTGCGCCACCGCCGCGTCCATCCGTCCCACCAGATTGGTGACGCGCGACTCCAGATCCTCGCGAGGTTGTGTCGCCGATTCGCCCATGAGCCTCCACCGCGCGCGACGTGGCGCGCTCGCCATCCCCATCGACCACAACTCCCAAGGACTGAATAACCCCACCCCGGCGACCCGCCACCCCGCGCCGCGCAGCCGCGATCTCCGGCGCGGGCGCACCCTGGGCCCGTCCGAGAATCGCCCGTACCCTGCGCGCATGGGCCTCCATCGCGTCTACCTCCCGCTCGCACCCCTCGCGCCCGGCCCCCTCGAGGTCACCGGCGACGAGGCCCAGCACGCCGTGCGCGTCAAGCGTCTGGAGGTCAACGACTCGTTCGAGGTGCTCAACGGCGCGGGCGTGGTCGCGCGGGCCCGGGTCGCCGCTTCCGCCAAGGAGCGCTCGCAGTGGGTTCTGCGCGCGGAGATCATCGACATCGCGCGCACGGACCCCGTCGCGCCGCGCGTGCACGTGCGATCGGCGGTGCCCAAGGGCCCGCGCGTCGCGGACCTCATCGACGGTCTCGCCCAGGTCGGCGCCGCGAGCTGGGGACCGCTGCACACCTCCCGAGGTGTGCACCACGGCGCCCGCCCGGAGCGGCTCGAACGCGCCGCGATGGAAGCGAGCAAGCAGTGCGGACGCGCCTGGGCCCTGGGCCTGGACTCTGAATCTACGCTCGAGCGCGCCCTCGAGCCGTCCCCGGGCGTGGGCATCGTTCTGGCCGACGCCCAGGGCGCCCCCTACGCGCCCGCGGGTGCCGGCGAGGTCCGCCTGCTCATCGGGCCCGAGGGCGGATGGACCGCCCAGGAGATCGCCGCCGCGCGCCGCGCCGGCGCCCTCATCGCCCGCTTCGCCCCGCACACGATGCGCATCGAGACCGCGGCGGTCGTCGCGTGCGCGTGCGTGCTGCACGCCGAGCAATCCCGCTGAGAGCTACTTCCTCCGACGCCGGCCTGTGAGCAGCATCGCGCCCGCCAGCCCCGCGAGCGTGCCCGGGGCCGGGACGCTCTGCACGACGATGTTGTCCAGGCCCCAGCTCTCGTCGTCGGCGAACTGGTTGAGCGTGCTCGACCAGTTGAGCGACAGGGCCCCGCCCGCGTGCGCGAACGTGAACTCCATGTGGTACACGCTGTCGAGAGGGTTGCCGAAGATCGTGTACCCCAGCGCGTTCACCGCCGCGGCGCCCGTCCCCGCCGCGAACGTTCCGCCGCCGACGGGCTTCGGGAACGACTGCGTCTGCCCGGGCCAGTTGGCGAACGTCGCGTCGAGCAGGTTGTTCCCCGAGCCGTTGTACCCGGCGTGCATCGAGTCCGGCCCGGCGCCCAGCTCGCCGTTCCCATCCCAGGAGCGAATGAGATACAGATCGAACGACGCGCGGTACGTGCCGGCCGCCTGCGTGCCCAGGTTCAGCGTGACGCCCGCCTGCCCCGAGAACTCGCCCAGAAACGCCGTGCTGGGAATCGCGCCCCCGGGCGTCACGCTCGTCGCGTCGATGGCGTTGGCGAACTGCCACTCGGAGCCGACGCTCTGGCTCGAGAAATCGTTCGAGTACACCCCATCGCCCAGCGCCGACGCCGACAGCCCGCCCGCGCACACGCACAACACAAGCGCACGCATGTCCCACTCCCTCTCTCTCGTACGACCGGCCTCGACGCAATGTACGAACGCCGAGCTCCGCTTCCACCACCATTCGCCCCCGACGCCACACGAAACCACGAATGGACCTGCGCGAGCCCGGTTCTCGGCGGTGCGATCGCCCCGTTATGGGATTCCCCGCGACGGTTATGCTGACGGAGGTCCACACCCCGCGCATCCCAACCATGCACGTCGGCGGGACGTTGGAGTTTCACCATGCGCCATCTCGTCCTCGCCGCAACGCTCGCGCTGAGCGCACCCATCGTCCCTGCATGGGCCCAGCCCGCGCCGCCAACGCAGCCCGCGTCGCCAACACAGGCGGCGCCGCGCCCGCCCATACTCGATCAGATGGCCCAGCAGGCCAAGGACATCCGCCCGCGATTCTCGAGCGTGGACGTGCTCGCGTTCCTCGACGCCGCCTCGAGGCTTCCCGACCCCGGCACGCGCGCGATCTGGTCACGCAAGGAGCCGCGCGCCGTCTACTCGCAGGCGCAGTACGACGCGCTGGACGAGTCCGCCCGCGCGGGTCTCACCAAGACGGACCGCGACGCCACCTTCTACTACTGCACGGGCTTCGGGACGCCCCTCATCTACGCCAGGCCGCTCGAGATCATCGCCAACGCTTCCAAGGCCCCGCTCCGCGGGCAGCGCATCCTGGACTTCGGCTACGGCATGATCGGGCAACTCCGGATGCTCGCCTCCATGGGCAACGACGTCCACGGCGTCGATGTCTGGGACGCTCTTCCCGCCCTCTACAGCTCGCCCATGGACACCGGCACGATCGCGGGCCTCGCCGGTGGCAAGCCCGGCACGCTCACGCTCCATCACGGGCGCTGGCCGGCCGAGCCCGAGGTCGTCAAGGCGATCGGCGGCGGGTACGACCTGGTCATCTCCAAGAACGTCCTCAAGCGCGGGTACATCCACCCCGAGCGCCCCGTCGATGAGAGGTTCCTCGTCAAGCTCGGCGTGGACGACGACACGTTCCTCCGCGCCCTGCACGATCTGCTCAAGCCCTCGGGCCTGGCGCTGATCTACAACATCAGCCCGCCGCAGAACCCCGAGGACAAGCCCTACCTCCCGCACGCCGACCCGCGCTGCCCCTTCCCGCGCGAGCAGCTCGAGAAGGCCGGGTTCGAGGTCGTCGCGTTCGATATTTCTGATGACCCCGCGATGCACGCGCTGTGGGTCGATCTGGGGCTCGCCCAGTCGCCGGAGAAGGTGAAGGAAGAGATCTTCACGCGATACACGCTCCTGCGGCGTTCGCCGAAGTAAGCGGCCCACGAACGCGTCGCGAACAGACACGCGCGGCAATCCCGCGCCTCCATCGGCGTTAGGCTGAGTGGATTGCCACCCCGTCGTGGCGTCGTTCCGCGGTCCGCTCGCATGGTGGTTGCATGAGGGTCCACGCGATCCTGGTCCTCCGCGACGAGGGCGACATCGTCGCCCAGAATATCGCCCACCTCCTGTCGTGGGCCGACGCCGTGCACGTGCTGGACACCGGCTCGCTCGACAACACCTGGGACATCGTCAACGAGATCGCCCGCCTCGACGCCCGCGTCGTGCCCCACTGGCGCGAGCCCATGGTCTTCCGCCAGGGCGTGCGCGGGCTGCTGTTCGATCGCGCGCGCGACACGTTCGACGATGGCGACTGGGTCCTCCGCGCCGACGCCGACGAGTTCTTCCACGAGAACCCTCGCCCGCTCCTGCGCGACGGCGTCTCGCGCCGCGACGGGCGGATCTTCATCCGCCACGCGGACTTCATGCTCTCGACCGACGACATCGACGCTTGGGAGGCCGGGCGCGAGTCGCTCGTCGATCGCGCCCGTCCCATCGAGGACCGCCGACGAACGTACATCGTCCAGCCGCTCCCCGAGGCGCGGTTCTTCCGCTACCGGCGCTCCATGTGCTGGGGCGGGGAGCGCTGGCTCCCGCGCATGGCCGGGCAGGTCGTGCGCGAGCGTCCGATCGTCCGCCACTACCGCTGGCGCGATCCCGTCCAGGCCGCCCAGCGGTGCCTCCTGCGCCGCGCCATGCACCGCCTGGCCCGCCGCGAGCCCGAGTCCCACTGGTCGCTGGAGGACTGGCGCGAGTGGGCCGTCGACGAGCGCACGAGCGTGTGCCATCGCTGGCGCCCCGGCACGCCGCTGTGGATGCCCGAGGACGACTTGTGCCACCTGCCCCGTCCGCGCGCCAAGCTCCTGCAGAGCGCGCTGTACCGCGCGGGCCTTGTCCGCGTGCTGGACCCCATCCTCGCCCTGGGGGCCCGCCCGCTGCGCCCCGAGGCCGTCCCCGACGATCTGCAGAGGTCCCTCCGCCGGGCGTACCGCGACATCGAGCGCGCCCACGCCCCGGCCATCGCGAGCGTGGTCGTCCCGCCCGCCCGCGAGCCCCTGGCCCAGCGCCCCTGAGCGTTCGCGCCGCCTCCCATACCATCCGCCCGTGCGCTTCCACGCGATCATGCGCGTCCGCGACGAGGGCGACATCATCGCCCAGAACCTCCGCCACCACCTCGCCTGGGCCGACGCCGTCCACGTCCTGGACATGGGCTCGCTCGACGACACGTGGGACATCGTGCAGTCCATCGCCCGCGAGGACCCGCGCGTCCGTCCCATCGCGTACGAGCCCCTCCGCTACTCCGACGGGCTGCTCGCGTACCTCTTCGATCGCGCCCGCGCCCATTTCCGCGACGGCGACTGGATCGCCCGCCCCGACGCCGACGAGTTCTTCGAGATCGCCCCGCCCCGCTTCGTGCGCGAGCGCCTCGAGTGGGGCGAGACGCAGGTCCGCGTTCTCATGCACGAGTTCGTGCTGACCCGCGCCGACGTCGCCGCGTGGGAGTCCGGGCGCGAGTCCATCGCCGATCGCGCCCGCCCCATCCACGAGCGCCGCCTCCGCTACTACCTCGACCCGTACCCGGAGGTCCGCCTGTTCCGTTACCGGCGCGGCATGCGCTGGCCCATCACGCGCATGTCCCCGTGGCACCCGGGGCTCATGGCCTACGAGCGCATCCCCGTCCGCCACTACCGATGCCGCGACGTCGCGCAGGTCCGCGTCCGCTGCGCCGTCCGTCGCGCGATGGTGGGGGAGGTCCGCGACGCCTGGCGCGTCGGCGAGCACTGGGAGCGCGACTGGACCTACTGGATCTGGCCCGACGACCAGCCGCGCCTGCGCACCCTCGAGCCCGGCGGGGCCCTGCCCGAGTCGCGCAGCGAGCGCGCCAGCGCCGGCACCTGGACCCGCCGCCGGCAGACCTGGTCCTACCGCCTGGGGCTGGCGCGCCTGGCGCAGCTCACCAAGCCCGGGTGGGATGCCGCCCGCCCGCTGGAGCGCCTCACCCCCGAGTTCCAGGACAGGCTCCGGGAGACGATCGCACGCGAGCTGGCCCAGTGCGCGCCCGCATCGACCCTCTCGCTCTAGGATGGACCCTTATGGCCATCCTCGTCCACGCTCAAACCCGCGTCCTCTGCCAGGGCATCACCGGCGCCTTCGGCGCCCAGCACACCACCGGCTGCGCCCTCTACGGCACACGCATGGTCGCCGGGGTCACGCCCGGCAAGGGCGGGCAGACCTTCCCCGTCGAGGGCGCCGCGGGCGGGGGCGTGCCCATCTATGACACCGTCGAGCGAGCCGTGAAGGCCACGGGCGCCGACGCCACGATGATCTTTGTTCCGCCCGGGCTCTGCGCCGACGCGATCCTTGAGGCTGCGGCCGCGGGCATACCCGTCATCTGCGCCATCACCGAGGGCGTGCCGGTCCAGGACATGATCAAGGTCCGGGCCGAGATCGATCGCATCAACCTCGAGCGCGCCGCGCGCAAGGAGCAGCCGCTCACGCTCGTCGGGCCCAACTGTCCCGGCGTCATCACGCCCGGGCCCAAGACCGGCTCAGGCACCAGCGCCAAGGACCCGTACACCAACGCGGGCTGCAAGATCGGCATCATGCCCGGGTACATCCACACCCACATCTCGCAGGCGAAGCTGGGCAAGAGCGTGGGCATCGTGAGCCGATCGGGCACGCTCACCTACGAGGCCGTGTGGCAGACCTCCGCCCTCGGGCTCGCGCAGAGCACGTGCGTGGGCATCGGGGGCGACCCGGTCCGCGGGCTCTCGCACGTGGACACGCTCGCGCTCATGAACGCGGACCCCGACACGCACGCGATCCTGATGATCGGCGAGATCGGCGGGACCGACGAGATCGACGCCGCGAACTACATCAAGGCGAACATCAAGAAGCCCGTCGCGGCGTTCATCGCGGGTCGCACAGCGCCGCCGGGCCGGCGGATGGGCCACGCCGGCGCGATCATCGGCGGGGCCGACGACACCGCCGACGCCAAGATCAAGGCCCTGCAGAGCGCGGGCGTGGAGGTCGCCCTCAGCCCCGCCGACATGGGCAAGGCCATGGCCAAAGCGATGAAGATCGCCCACTGACGCCCGGCCTGCGCACGAGCAACGTCACTGGTGTTCCACGAGGAACATCGCCCCGCGCAGCGTCGCGCGGTTCTGCACTGGGCCAAGCTCGCCGGACTCGACCACGATCGACAGACGCGACACGTGCGCCAAGGCCACGCCCACGCTCGCCTGGGGGCGATCGCCCGTGAGCGCGCACGAGGCGAGTTCCTTGCCATCGCCAAGCACTCGCACCCGCGCCTGCCCCCACGTGCGGGCCCCGCGCGGCAGCTCCAGCGACGTGGCGAACCGCGTCGCTCCCTCGGGCACGTCCCACTCGAACGTGCCCGGGCCCGCCAGCTCGACGTCCGCGACATCCAGCGGTGCGCGCCCGCCCACGCGCGGCGGTGGGGCCCAGCGCCGCCCCTCCGCCGGACGCACCGCCACGGGCGGGCTCTGCGCTAGCGCCCAGAGCGACTCGGCCCGGAACGCCACCGCGGTCACATCTTCCAATCGAATCGGCTCGGGGGCGGTGCCCGCGGGCGCGAGCGTCGGGCGCAGCTCCACCTCGCCCAGGCGCGTCGTGCGCACCTCCTCGCACGCGACCACGGACCCATCGGCGAGCCACACGAGCAGCCCCTGGCGCTGCGTGGGCGTGCTCGCCAGCACGACGCGGGAGACGCGCTCGAGCGGGATCTCGCGCGTCGATCCGGCGGTCTCCAGGCGCAGCGTCTGGGCGATGCTCTCGACCACGCCCGTGAGACGATCGCCGTTGCCCAGCAGCACCGCATCGCCCGCGGGATCGCCCGGCGGATCATCGACGGACGCGTCGGGGTTCACGCGGACGACCCGCGCGCGATCGAGCGGCATGGTGAGATCGCCCAGCTGCGGGTGACGCAGCGTGATCGTCTCGCCCACGCTGGGGCGCAGCACCCCGACCAGGCGCTGGCGATCGACGAGCTCGATCTCGACGCTGGCGTGGGCGGCAGGCTCGGCCGGCGCGGGGGCCGCGGGCGGGGTCCCCTCCGCGTCATCGCCCGCGGGCTCGGGCGGCGGGGGCTTGGGGGCCGGGGCGGTGCGGGACGCGGCGGGCGCGGGGTCCAGGATCGCCAGGTAGTCCGCGAAGGGCTCGGTGCGCACGAGCCCGCGCTCATCGGCGTAGGTGATGGTGCGTGCATCGATCGCGCGCAGGGTGACGCGCGTGGTGCGGAGCTGCGCGTCGAGCAGCAGGCGCGGCACGCCGGCGGGCTCGGCGTGCGCGCCTCCGGCGAGCGCCAGCATGATCAGAAGGTTGCGGGTGGGGCGTCTCATTTCTGGAAGATCGGCAGATAGCGCTTGGGCATTTGCAGGACGATCAGCGCCATGGAGGTGCCATAGACGTCGCCCACGGCACGGTCCTCCCAGTGTCCGTCGTCCTGCTGGGCGCGGAGGAGCTCATCGCGGACCGCGGGCCACCATCGGGCCCAGGCGGGCCCGCCCGCGAGGTACATCGCCTGCACGGAGTAGTAGTGCCCGTACCAGTAGTGGGCGCGCCCGGGGTTGGTCACGCCGGGCGTCGCCTCGCGCGCGATGTACTCGAGCCCCGAATCGATCGCCTTGTCCTCGTAGATTCCCGCGTAGAAGAAGGTGGCGACGCCGGCGGCCGATCGCGGCCAGGCCGAGGGGCCCAGGTCGAGCTGGTAGCGGAATCCGCCGTCGGCGTTCTGGCATCGGCGGACGTAGTCCACGGCGCGATCGACGGTGTCCTTGGCGACCTCGATGCCGGCGTTGCGGGCCGAGCGCAGGGCCATGATCTGGCAGATCGTGACGGAGACGTCCGCGTCGTAGGGCACGGGGTTGTACCGCCATCCGCCCTGCTCGTTCTGGGTCTGCTCGATGAGGTGCACCGCCTTGACGAGCGCCTCGTGGAGCTTGTGGGACTGGGCGTTGTCGCCCCCGCCGGCGGTCATGCCATAGACCTCGCCCAGGAAGAGCGTCGCGAACCCGTGCCCGTACATCGGCCCGGAGGACGAGTCCGACGCGATGAGCCCGGACTCGGTGGCGTTCTGCAGGACGTAGTCCACGGCGCGGGAGATCGCGTCGCCGTGCGGCCCGCGCCCGGGGAGGTTTCCATCGGCCATCACGGCGATGGAGGCGAGCGAGGTGACGGCGACGTTGCGCCCGAACCGACCATCGCCGAACGCGCCGTCGGGGCCCTGCTGCTTGACGAGATACTCCACGCCCTTGGTGACCGCGGCGGTCAACTCCGGGGTGATCTCGTTGGCCAGGGCCGCGTTCTGGGCGCTGGCGCCGTGGGCGCGCTCGGGCTCGGCCTTGATGGGGTTGTCCTTGGACGGCTCGGGCTTGGGCTCCGCCGGCTTGCTCTCGGCGGGTTTGCCTTCGGCGGGCGGGGGCGCCTCGGGCTGGGCGAGGCTCGCCGCAGAGACGCACAGGGCGCAGAGAAGACGCAAAGCAGTTGTGTTGAGGGGGCGCATCGTTGGAGTGGCTGGGTTCTGCGTTTTCTCTGCGATCTCTGCGGTGATCTGCGATGATGGCTCGATCGATCGCTACTTCTTTCCTTCCTCGGCGAGCTTGCGGTAGTACTGCTCGGTCCAGCGCTGGTAGAGCGTGCTGTACTTGTCGCTCGTGCCCTGCAGGAGCGCGTCGCGCACGCGCTGCGGGAGCGCGCCCCACGCCTGCCCGCGGGCGGTCAGCTCGGGATTAAGCTCGGCGGGGCGGGCCGCGGGCGGGTCCAGGTTGTCGCGCGAGTCGGAGTTGTGCCGATCGTCCTGGCGACGCTGCTGCCCCTGCTGCTGCTGCGACGAGGGGTCCTGCTGCTGCGAGCGGGAGGACTTGGACTGGCTCTTGCTCTGCTTCTTGTTCTGCTCGGCCTGGCGGATGACCATGTCGAGCCGACGGACGATGTCCTCCTGGATGCGCTGGGTCGCGAGGGAGGTGTCCTTGCCCTTCTGCAGGCGCTGGGCGGTGTCGCCCATGAGCGCGATCGCTTCCTCGAACTTCTCCTTGGATTCCTCGGGCGACAGCTTGCGCTGAAGGTCCAGGGCCGTGGCGTCGGGGAGCGCCGGCTTCGTATCGGGCTTGGCCTCGGGCTTGGCCTCGGGCTTGGCGTCGGTGGGTTTGGCGTCGGGCTTCTTGGGCGCGATGCCCAGCAGCTCATCGAGCGTGGGATCGGGGGCCTTGGCCGGGGCGGGAGCGGCGGGGGGCGCGGGCTGGGCGAAGCCCGTGTGCGCCGCGCCCGCGCAGAGCAGAGCCAGCAGCGCGACGCGGGCGCACGCCAGCCGCGGCTGTGTGCGGGCGTCGAGGGCACGGGCGTTCTGCGGCGCGCGGCTCACGGGATCAGTCTCCCTTGGGTTCCTTGGGCGTTTCGGGCCCGCCCTGCTGCTTCTTGAGCTTCTCGATCAGCTCGTTGCCCCGATCGAAGAGCTTCTGCTGGTCGTCGCCCAGGCGGCGCAGCTCGTCGGCATCGGGTGATTCGTCGGTCGCGCGGGTGCGTTCGCCGATCTCCTGCTGCATGGAGCGGAGCAGGCGAAGTTCCGCGAGCGGGGGCACCAGCGGGGGCTTCTGTCCCTGTCCGTTCTGTCCCCCGCCGCCGCCCTGCGACTCGTCCTGGAACTCGTCGTTGTCCTTGGCGCGATCGTCCAGGGCCTCCACGAGCGCCTTGAGCACGCGGATCGCCGAGTCCTGGTTGCGGGCGACCGACGCGTCGGCGGACCCGTTCTTGAGCTTCTTGGCGGCGACGCCCGTCGCGGCGTCGAGGCGGTCGTGCGCGAGCTGGATGACGCCGGCGTCCTGCATGTCCTGGCTCATCGCGCGGGTCTCGGCGAGCTTCTTCTGGATCTGCTCCTGGCGTTCGCCCAGGGCGCGCAGGGCGATGCGATCGCGGCGCTCCAGGGGCTTTCCGGTGAATGGATCGACCTCGCCCTTGAGGGCGACTTGCGTCTCGAGCAGCTCGCGGTAGATCGCGCGGAGCTGCTGGCGCTTCTGGTCCTGCTCGTTCTGCTGCTGCTTCTGCTGCAGGCGCTGCGCCTGCTCGAGCGCCAGGCGGAGCTGGCGGAGGCTCTCGCGCTCCTGCTCCTGCGCGAGCTTGGCATCGACGGGCGCGGCGCGGAGGGCCGAGACGCCCTTGCCCTGGGCGTCGGCGGCGAGCTCGATGATCTTGGCGAGCGCGGCGAAGGCCTTGTCGCCCCGGGCCTGCTCCGCGGCTCCCAGCGTCGCGCGATTGAGCGCGATGAGCGGGGGCGCGAGCCCGTCGAGCGCGCCGCCCTCGATGCCCTTGTCCAGCGCCGCAAGCTGCGACTCCTGGTCCGCCACGAGCCGCTGCAGAGACTCGATGAGCGAGGCGAGGATGCGACGCAGGGCGGCGTCGCGGTTCTTCTGCGCGTTGTTCAGATCCTGGAGCATCTGCTCGAGGGCGTTCGTCGCCTCCTGCTGCTGGGCGTCGGCCGAGCTCGTCTGGTTCTTCTCGACGTTGCGCGCGGCCTCGGACATCTTCTGCTCGAGCTGCTGCTGACGCCCGCGCTGCTCGGCCTGCTTCATCGCCTGGGACTGCGCGGTGTCCACGGACTGCATCTGCTTGGAGCGCTGCGAGAGCTGGTCCAGGGCGGAGCGCGCCTGCTCGGCGAGACGACGCTGCTGGTCCGCGAGCTGCTCGAGCAGCCCGCGCTCCTGGGGCGTGAGGTCCGCGGGACGCTTGCCCTGGGAGCGCTCGGCGGCGCGCCGGGTCTGCGACTGCAACGAGCGCTGCTGGTCGAGGAGTTTCTGGAGCGTGCGCCCGACGAGCCAGGAGTCCTCGCCCTTGTCGAGCAGCTCGGCGACGCGCGCGAGCTGCTCGCGCACCGCGTCCTGGTCCTTGGCGATCGACGCCCGCTCGCGCTCGGGCAGTTCGGCGCGCTCGGCCTCGGGCTGCCCCGCGGGCGCCTGGGCACGGGCCTGCTGGTCCATCTGTCCCGCGGCACGCTCCGAGGGGCTCGCGGCGGCGTCGAACGACGACGACAACTCGCCCAGAAGGTCCTTGAGCGTCTGGTCGCTCAGGCGGTTGCGCTCGGTCCGCTGCGACAGACGGTCCACCACCTCACGCTGCTGCGACAGGCGTTGTGTCAGCCCGGCCTGGCGGCGACGCTCCTCGCTCGTCACCGCGCCCTGGTCCACGCTCTTGCGCAGGTCGCCCTGCTCGGCGTCCAGGCGGAGCGCGGCCTTGCGCACGCCCGAGAGCTCCTGGCGGATCTGCGCGACCAGCTCCTCCTCGCGGATGATGCGGAGCTTGCGCGGGCTGGAGCGCACCGGATCGTGGCGGGCCTCGCCCGAGTCGGTGCGCGCGGCGTAGGTGTCCTGCGCGATCGCGTGGAGCCAGACCTCATCGCCCGGCTTCAGGTCCAGCCCCGCCAATTCGAGCGTCGCGTGGACGCTGCGGGCCCCGGGCTGGGGCGCGCCCTCGGGCAGCGAGGCGAACGTCTCGGGATCGCCCGTGAGCTCGGGCACCTTGCTGGTGGTGCCCGCGGGCGGGGTGGCCCTCTGGCGCGTGAGCACGAGCGAGCCGATGCCCACATCGTCCCGCGCCTCGCCCGTTACCCCGATGCTCGCGCCGGGGAGCACCGACTCGTCCTCGCGCGGCTCCATCACCGACACGCTGGGCGGCTTGTCCTCCGCGAGGTCGAAGGAGAACGCGCCCTCCTCGCGGGTCGCCAGCCCGTGCTCGTCGCTGGCGTACACGGGGAGGCGCAGGCTCGCCCGCGGCGAGAAGACGATCGTCCACGCGGCGGGCGTGAACGAGGCGCGCTCGATCGTGCCCAGGTCCGCCCCGCGGAACACCTGGTTGAGGAACCGGGCCAGCGCCTCGCGGTCCACCTCGCCGGGCGAACGGACGGGCTTGTTGAACGCGATCGTGAGCTCGACGGACGAGCCGGCAAGGATCGGGCCCACCACGGCCCGCTGGTCCGTGCCCGTGCCCAGCTCGCGCTGCCCCGAGGCGAACCGCGCCCCCTCGCTCGACAGCAGCGGGCGGGCGTACTCGGGGGGCGTGATGGTCGCGCTGGCGGCGACGACGGCCGGCGGCTCGACCAGCAGCACCCGCGTCCGCGGGGTCGCGTCATCGTCGGAGGTGAGCCAGTACTCCAGCGAATGCACGCCGGGCGCGACGGCGACCTCCGCGTCGATCAGGCGCTCGTACAGCTCGCCCGAGATGGGCGCCCGCCCCTCGTCGGGCAGAGAGATCGTGCGGCGCTGCCCCGTGAGCAGGACCTGGCGCGTGGGCCCGGGCGTGCCGTCGGTGACGACGCGATAGCTGGCGGTGATGCGGGCCTGCCCCTCGGGGCGGTCCGAGTGCGTGAGCGCCGCGCGCAGGGGGATCGCCGCGCCCAGCGGGTGCACCGTCAGGCGGGTCGCATCGACGATCTCGGTGCGCTTGGGCCACTGCGCCCCGGCCCAGGGGGCCAGCAGGCGCGTCAGCGCGGTGCGCGTGGGCGTGGGGCCCACCGCCGCGATGATGCCCACGGCGCCCGCGACGCACGCGAGCATCGCCAGCACGTGCCGGCGCGCCCCGCGCAGATCGAGCAGCGCGCCCGCCCGCACGCCGGCGAACGAGTCCACCGCCCGGGCGACGACCGAAGTCCCCAGCGCCCGCGTCGTCGCCGGGCCCGGCGCGGCGTCGAGTTCCTTTGCCAGCTCGAGCCCGGAGGTGAGCAGGCCCTCCAGCCCCGCGGCACGCCCGGCGTCGGAGCGCTCCAGGCGCAGCGCGACCTGCGAGAGATCGGGGCGGAAGCCCCACGCCGGGCGCACGTGCCGGCGCACGAGCCACACGAGCCCCAGCGCCCCGGCGATCCACAGCGCGAGGCGAAGCCAATCGGGCGAGCGCACGAGGTAATCAAGGAACGCCGCGAGCACCAGCGACCCGATCACGATCGTCGCGACGCTCGCCAGGCCCGAGGCGATAAGCAGCGTGCGGGCCCGGGCGCGCACCGTCCGCAGGCGCGACTCGATGCCCGACACGCGCGAGCCGAGGGACGGGGTGCTGTCGGGCGAGTCGTGCATGGGCGAAGAGCCGAGCAAGTATCGGCGGATTTCTCCTCGTTCGGATGTCTTCTGTACGGATGCGCGGGCCCGTCGGGTCGGTCAGGAGAGTAACCGTCGTGTCAATCGATCGTTCGTCGTCGCAACCACCAAAAGGCACCCAAACCCACTCGAATCACGAGAGCTTGATCAGGCGTCGTCCGGCCCACTCGAGCGTCAGCAGCCCCAGCAGCAGCGCCAGCACGATGGGGCGGTCCCACAGGGGCTTGGTGTCGGGCGTGCCCGCGACGTGCACATCCCGCCGTGGAAGCTTCTCGACCCGCGCGAGCTGGTCGCCCGCGAGCGTGGTGCTCCCCGTGCCGCCCTGGGCCACCAGGCGTGTGAGTAGCGGATGGTCCGTCTCGGGGTGGCGGAGCTCATCGTCGGGAACCGTGACCTCCACATCCTCCGCGAGCGAGGACTGGGCGAGGAACGGGTCCTGGACCTCTATGCGGTACCGACCGGGCTCGGACGGGGTCCACGTCGCGAGGAACGAGCGCGTCAGCGGGCGGGCGCCGGCGGCGCTCTCGGGCGCCAGCGTGAGGTCCACGCTCGAGCGTCCGCGCGTGTCGTCGAGCGGGCGGACGCGCGCCGAGAGCCGCGCCGGCGCGGCATCGACGAGCGACTGGTCCTGCAGGCGCACGGCGATGGAGACGGGCTGATCGATCTGGGGACGCTTGGGGGAGACCTCCAGCGCCGCGGGGCGCGCCGCGCGGGCCAGGCTCTCGCGCCCCTGCAGGCGGATGAGCGGGAGCCAGAACCGCTCGGGCAGCGTCTCGCCCCGCGCGTAGCGCCAGCGCCAGATCTCGTCGCTCGCGACGTACATGACGCGCCCCGCGCCGTAGCGCATCGTGATCACGCCCGGCGTCGCGTCGCCCGTCGCCTCGCCCGGCGCGAGCGTGGCGAGGACCTCCGCCGCGGGCTTGAGCGCCGCGGGATCGATCCGCTGCGCGAACTGCAGGCGCGCCCACGGCACGCCGGGATCGCCCAGCACCGCGGGCCAGCCCTCGACGCCCGGGACGCAGGGCTGGTCCGGGTCGGCGAGCTGGAAAAGGTTCAGGCGCTGCGCCGCGGGCGTCGGTCGGAGCAGCACGGGCTCGTTCCAGACGTTCACGCCCGCGCCCTGGTTGAGCGCATCGCCGGCGCCCAGCGCGAAGGGGATGAGGTCCGCCAGGGGCGTGTCGCGCCAGGCGCCGGGCGTGGCGCTGGGCCCGGCGATCCACAGGAGCCCCGCGCCGCGGATCGCCACGTGCTCGCGCAATTGCTCGAGCTGCTCCCGCGCGAACAGCGACGCGGGCAGATCGCCCATGATCACCACGTCGAACTTCGCCCAGTCCTCGGGCGAACGCGGGAGCGTGTCCAGCAGCACGTCGCCCTCCTGCAGGTACTGGCGGTTCGCGGCCAGCAGCAGGTTCGACGAGCGGATCGAGCGCTCGCGCAGCAGCAGGTTCTTGACGTACCGGAACTCCCAGCGCGGGTACCCGTCGAAGAACGCGACGCGCAATTGGCGGTCCACCAGCTCGATCGTCAGCGAGGCGGTGTTGTTCTCGGGGATCAGGTCGGGCTGCTCGGGGACCAGGCGTACCTGCCACGTCCGCGCCGCGGCCCGCGCGGGGCGATCGGGCGACACCGGCTGGGGCTTGGTCGTCAGCGTCAGGCGGGCGCGCCCCTCGCTCCAGGCGCCGGCGTCCACGGGCAGGGCGCGATCGTCGAGCACGAGCCCCGTCGCGGTGTCCACCAGTTGCACGCGCCCGCGGGGGATCGGCGCCTCCGCCCCGCCGCCCAGGCGATCGATCTTCACCTGCACCGGGATCGTGTCGTTGATGAACGCGAGCGAGGGCGCCTCGGCCGAGGCGACCGCGAGGTCCACCACGGGCTCGGGGCTTCCCAGCGGCAGCGCGAGCACGGGGATCTGCTCGCTCTGCAGGCGCTTGAGCGCGGGCTTGCTCGCCTCGTCGCTCGAGCGCCCGTCCGACAGGATCACCACGCCCGCCACGGGGCGAGCCGAGACACGCGAGAGCGCCTGATCGAGCGCGGCGCCCAGGCTCGTGCGCCGACCGCCCGGGGAGCCCAGGTCCACGCCCTGCTCGCCCGCGTGCAGATCGAACGCGCCCGCGTCGAACCCGAGCCAGAGCACGTTGCGCTCCGCGGCGAGCTTGGCCAGCTCGGGCCTGGCCCGCAGCAGCGCCTCCTGCAACTGGCTCTCCCGCGTCACCCGCGCGCCCGTGGCGCTCGGGGCATCGGGGATCGTCATCGACGCGGACCGATCCACGAGGAACACGACCCAGTCCTTCTCGATCCGCTCGTTGGGGCGGATGAGCTGCGGCCCGGAGATCAGCAGCAGGATCGCCAGCAGCGCCAGGGCCCGCAAGAGCGCCAGCCCGCGCCGCGCCGCCCGCGGGCCGTCCTGACGCCAGTACCCGTACCCCGCGAGCACGCCCGCGAGCACCAGGGCGGCAAGCCACCCCCACGCCGGGATCGGTCGCGCGAACGAGAACTCGACGCCCGGATCCCCGAAGCCCATCCCCGACAGCCCGAGCAGCCTGTTGAGCAGGGTGTTCACGCGCCGCTCCCCGATCGTGGCGATGGGCCGGCAACGGACGACGCCCCGCTCCGGGTCGTGTGCACGCTCGCGTGGCTGAACCAGCGCGCCATCGCGAGCTCAACGACGCCCAGCGCCAGCGCCCCCACGAGCGCGATCAGGATGAGCCGCGCGTTGTCCTGCCCGCGCCCGAGCGTCGCGCGCAGGTCCGCCGAGGGCGTCGGTCGCGCGAGCGCGCCCCCGGGCCCGAGCCACGACACCGCGCCGCCCGAACCCGCGCGAGAGGCGAGCCAGCGCTCCACCGCCGCGCGGGGCTGCGCGTCCACGCGTCCTGCGCCGGCGTCGGCGTTGATGGTCACCACGCCCCGCAGCAGCCCGCGATCGTCCAGCGCGCGGTACGCGCCCGCCCGCGCGATCGCCTCGCTCGTGCCGTTCGCGTCCACGCGGATCACGCCCTGGTCCTCCTCCGTCGGGCGCAGCACCGAGGTGCGCGCGGGCACGCGGGGCACGCGACCGGCGATCTCCGCCCAGCGCCCGCTCGCCCGACCCACGCCCTGGCGCACCAGCTCGTGCACGAGCGGCACCATCAGCGGGCGCGCCTGCAGGTCCGTCCACTCGAACGACGGCGCCACGCCCAGGTACACGATCAGCCCCGCGGCGGGCGCCGAGAGTTCCTTCGCCGCGCCGCCCTCCTTGGGCGCGCTCGTCTCGCTCTGACCCGGGCGGGCCATCGCGATCAGCGCCGCGCCATCCGAGAGCGACAGCAGCGTCTGGGCCGGCGCGACGCCCTCGGGCGGGAGCGAGCGCGACACGCGCACGGGGCGCGCCAGGTCGGGCAATTCCGCGTCGAGCAGCGCCAAGAGGTCCGACGACGAATCGACCTGGCGAGCGCTCGCGATCGTCGCGCTGCCCGTGCGGACCTCGCGCGGCACGCTCCACCCCGTGCCCAGCGCGCGGGCCATCGCATCGCCCCAGGCGTGCACCGTGACGCCCGCCGGCGGGCACACGAGCACAAGCCCGCCCGCCTCGGCCAGGGCCCGCACGCGCCGCCACGCATCATCCGAGAGAGCCTCCGGGCGCGGGAGGATCACCGCGTCCAGGGGCGAGAGGCGTGCGGCGTCCACCGCCGCGGGCTCGATGTCCGTGATCTCGATCTCCGCGTCGGCGGTCTGCAACGCGAGGCGGAACCAGTCCCCAGCGTCGAGCTGGTCGAGCCCCGCGCGGGGCGTGCCCCGCGGGGCGATGATCCCCACGCGCAGCGCCTGGCGCAGCTCGATCGTGTGCCGGAAGGTGTTGTCGCCCGCGATCGCGTCGGCGTCGATCTGCGCCGCGAGCACCGCCGAGCCCCAGGGCGTGCCGCCCCGGGAGAGGTCGATCGCCCCCGCCGCCAGGCCCTGCGACTGCCCGGGCGCCCAGCGGAACGACGCCTGCCCGACGGGCACCGCCGCCCCGCCCGCCGGCGGCGAGATCGAGAGTCGCACCATCGTCGTCTGCGCCTGGGAGAGGTCTCCCGAGCGCCGCAGCGCCACGCGCACGGGCGTCTGCGCCAGCGTGGACGCCTCGCCCCGGCGCGGCGACACGATCAGCGGACGCAGCGGCTCCACGCCCGCGATCGACACGTTCGTCATCGCCGCCTCGCCCGGAGGGTCCGCCAGGAGCGTGAACGCGCCGCTCTCGGACGCCCCGGCCGCGGGCGTGCCGGCGTCCACCGCCAGATCGATCGAGCCCACGCGGAAGTCGCTCAGCACCGCCAGCGCCCGCTGCGAGGGTGCGCTCGCCTCGCTCGCGGCGTCGGCGCGGGCCAGCGCGATCGCGCCCGACAGATCGCTCGCCCCGTCGGTGGTGCGGAGCGATTCGATCAGCTCGCGCACGCCCGAGAGGTCCGACGTCGCGGGCAGCACCAGCGCCCGCGCGGGCGCGGCGCCGGAGATGAGCGCGACCCGGTCCCCCGCGTTCGCGTCCAGCTGCGCCAGCAGCTTCAGCGCCCGCTCGCGCGAGCGGGCGAGTGCGCTCGGTGCGCCCGGCACATCCTGCGCCCCGCTCGCAAGACCATGATCGATCACCAGGTACAGCGTCGTCGGCCCGCCGGGCGCGCCCCCCAGCGCCCCGCCCAGCACGGGGCGCCCGATGGCGATCGCGATCAGCGCCACGAGCAGGCAGCGCGACGCGAGCAGCAGCCACTGCTCGAACCGCAGACGCTTGCGCTGCTGCTGGTACGCCTCGAGCAGGAAGCGCATCGCGGCCCACTGGATCGGGCGACGCCGACGGCGCATCAGGATGTGGATCAGGATCGGAATCCCGACGCACGCGAGCCCCGCGAAGGCAAGGAAGGGGTTGAGGAAGGTCATGCGCTCCTCACGCCTGCTTGCTCCGCTTGATCTGCGCGTTCCGCCGCGCCACGAACGCCGCCAACGGCGGGCCCAGCCAGTCGTGCGTGTTGATCACGTGGTGATCGAAGTTGAACGCCCGGCACACGCGCTCGACCTTGTCCAGGTGCCGACGGATCGCCGCGAGGTAGCCCGCGCGAAGCGCCCGCGGATCGACGCGCAGACGCTCCTCGCCCTCGAGGCCCTCGAAGGGCGCGGCGTCCTTGAAGTCGAACTCCAGCTCCTCGCGATCGAGCACCTGGAACGCGATCAGGTCGTGCCCGCGATGGCGCACGCGCGCCAGCGCCGCGCGAAGCTCCTCGGGGTCGCCGAAGAAATCGGAGATGAGCACGAGCAGGCAGCGGTTGGTGAGCTTGGCGAGGGACTGATCGATGACGCGCCCGAAGTCCGTCGCGCGACCGATCTCCTGCACGCCCGGACGCCGATCGGGCACGTAGTGCGCCGCCAGCGCCCCGACGATCTGCCGCCAGGTGCCCTGCGAGCTCGACCGGCGGACCATCCCGCGCACGTCGTCGGCGAAGATCACCAGCCCCGCCCGATCGCCCTGGTGCAGCGTGATGTACGCCAGCGCCGCGGCGACGGCCGTCGCGTGGTCGAACTTGGACCAGTTGGAGCGACCGTCCGGGCTGAGCGTGTGCCCCGCGCCCGACGCGTCCTCGAACGTGCGCGAGCCATAGCGCATCGACCCCGACGCATCGACGAGCACGACCAGGTCGAGCGAGGTCTCCTGCTGGTACTGCTTCAGGTGGAGCTTGTCGGAGCGCCCGTAGACCTTCCAGTCCAGGCGGCGAAGGTCATCGCCCGCGACGTAGGGGCGGTGCTGGGCGAACTCGACGGAGAAGCCGTGGTACGGCGAGCGGTGCTGCCCGCTCATCACGCCCTCGACGATCATCTTGGCCCGCAGCTCGAAGGAGCCCAGACGCGCGAGCGTCTGCGGGTGCAGGTAAAGAGAAGCCTCGGCCTCGGGGGCGTGGGGGCGAGCATCCGCCCCGACGGCTCCTTCCGCGATCCCCTCCGGCCCACCATGGCTCGTGTCGGACATCGCAGGATCGTACCGGGGGCGGGAGGAGCGAGCGTGTGATGGGCGAGCGGGCGCGTGGTGGTTGCTGGACGCCGAGTCTGAGCGAGTCCGCGAGCGAAGGCTCGGGCTTTGGTGCGTTGTGGCGCGCAAAGAAGGAGCAACCCGAGCCTTCGGCGCAAAGCCTCCTCAGGCTCGGCGTCGGGGCGAGCGCCCCATCAGCGGCGATCCGGTGCTCTCGCCCCGCCCCCACCCGCACTCGGGGCAGCCGGCGGCAAGTTCGTGGCGGAGGTCGTAGGCGCAGGCGGGGCAGAGGCCGCGGCGGGTGCGGAGAGTGGGGCGCGAGTGGTATCTGGCGTGGATGGCCGAGAGCACCGGAAGGAGCAAACTCCATGCGAGGCTGTGAATCACCAGGTTGGCGACCACCTTGGACCATCGAACAAAGTGCTCGGTATCAGCTCCGATCGAGCACATTTCCACGTGAGAGTACTCCATCATGGAACGCATCGGCCAGCCCGAGATCAGCACGCGCGTGGAGGTCCTCGCGGAAGCCATCGAGAGCCCCTCCATCTGGGAGACCCACCAGGGCGAGCGTGCTGGCTCGCCGAAGTCGTTGGGATCGAACTGCGTGAATCGATGCAGGTCTTCGCCGAGGAGCGAAACATTTCCGCTCCAGATCACCACTCGCCCATCTGGCTCGCGGATGGCCAACACGCGGAATGAGCCAAGGTGCCCGCGGCTCATTGCGGCGCCGCCAAGGACCATCAATCCAAATGATGTGATCGCTCCGAGCAGGATCGACGCGAGCACCCATCGGAGGAGCCTTGGCATCCGCACCTACTTCAGCGTTGGGCGGGCTCGGGTTCGCGCGAAAGCGATCTTTTCCACCCGCACTCGGGGCAGCCGGCGGCAAGTTCGCGGCGGAGGTCGTAGGCGCAGGCGGGGCAGAGGCCGCGGCGGGTGCGCCGGGCGCGACGCGCGGAGGGGAAGAGCTGGGCGAGTCCAAGGAAGAGCGCGGACCAGGCCGCGGCATGGGTCAGGGCGTTGATGATGAGGCCGGACCAGATGGGGAGATACGGGAATTCGACACTGATCGGGCGAATCTGGTTCTCGAAACTCGCAAGTTGAATCCAGCCGCTGGCAAAGAGCGGCGGACGTCGATCAGGAAGCCCGGTGCGGCACCCGAGCACCATCGAGCGCGGAACGAGCGTCCACCCATACAACGAGCGCATAGGAAATCCAACGGCGCATGCGTGGATGTCGTTGTCTTGGTCTGGGCGAGGCATCCACGCGGGCACGGTTCCAGGCGTGTGCGGGGTCGCGAAATTCGGTGGGCCGCTGGAAGCGCTGTAATGGCTGGTGGCCCAATGGAAATCCGCTCTGTGGTGCGTGATCTTGGCCGAATCGTCGTACAGCCAGACTTTGTGCTGCGTGCCGCGCGTGATCAGCACATATGTCGGCAGGTCGTTTGCCGTGCTGAGGATCGAGATCGCAACCGGCACCATCACCGACGACACGATCCCCACGATCGCGCCGCAGATCAGGGGCTGGCGCCAGCGCCTGTGCATCGCACCAATCGTACTTCACTGAAAGTAGGTAGCCCGATTCTCAGAACTGGGTGCGCCCATCGGGGCCGGACCGCCCCGCCTCCACCCGCACTCCGAGCAGCCTGAGGCGAGTTCGTGGCGGAGGTCGTAGGCGCAGGCGGGGCAGAGGCCGCGACGGGTGCGGCGTGCGCGACGGGCGGAGGGGAGGAGCTGGGCGAGTCCAAGGAAGAGCGCGGACCAGGCCGCGGCGTGGGTGAGGGCGTTGACGATGAGGCCGGACCAGATGGGGAGGTAGGGGAACTCGATGTACAAGTCGCGCGCGGGGAGTTGAAGGCGTGCGAGTTGAATCCAGCCGTGGTCAAAGACCCCGGGGTCACCGGTGCGAAGGCCCCCTGAAACAATCTTGCTCTCTTCCTTCGACGACCAGCCGAACAATGAGCGCATTGGAAATCCCACGGCAGCCGCATGGGTCCAGTGGCGCGAGTATGGCCGGGGCAGCCACGCGGGCACGACTCCTGCAGGGTATTGACTTGAAACTCTCGGATCGGGCATGCTCGTCCGGATGAAGTAGTGAGTTGCAACCCATTCAGCGCTTACCGTGTAGCCAAACTCGTGCGTGCGTTCGTCACAAAACAAAGACTCGCGCGCGTGCCACAACTTGTTCTTGTTGAGGAAAACAAACGGAAATCTGTTGGCATTGGTCGCGATCGAGATCGTGACCGGCACCGCCACCGACGACACGACCCCCACGATCGCGCCGCAGATCAGGGGCTTGCGCCAGCGGGGTTTCACGAGACAATCGTAATGCGGATGGCGCGGGCGGGACCGAACGCCGAGTCTGAGCGAGCCCGCGAGCGAAGGCTCGGGTTGATCGAGCGACTGCGCGTGCAGAGAAGGAGCAACCCGAGCCTTCGTCGCAAAGCCTTCTCAGGCTCGGCGTCGGGTGGCGGTTCAGCGTCGGGTGGACGGGCGTCGTCACTTGGGCGCGCGTGTTGGCGAGGCCTTGGTGAGTGGATTAGCAATCACGTTCGCGATGGAGTTCCTCGCGCAGCGCCTGGGCGAGATACTCGTACTGCGCCAGCGAGTTGTAGATCTGGGCCGAGATGCGGAACAGACGCCGCGGCGGGGTCTCCGTGGGGATGGACCACACCGGCACCTGGATCGCGTGGCGCTCGATGAGCGCATCCTGCAGCGCGTCGTGGTAGATGCTCGGGCGGGCGGCCAATCGCGCGCCGCGCCCGCCGGCGTCGGGCTCGACGGGCAGCATCATCGTCGCGATGCTCCCGATCATGCTCTCGGGCGCGGGGGGCTCCACGCCCAATGATGTGCACAGGTGCGCGCGGGCCCGCAGGCACAGGTCGCGATTGCGGCGCATGACCTCCGCCCATCCGCCGGGGAGCATCGCGCCCATCACGCGCAGCGCATCGGGGATGCACAGGTTCGCGGTGTAGTCCTGCGTGCCGATGTAATCGAACTCCGTGTGCAGGTGGATGCGCCCGCGCTTGGGCTTCTCCGCGTTGTTGGAGAGCACGAGCGGGCGGAAGCCCTTCTGTCGATCGGCGCGGATGTGCAGGAAGGCCGAGCCCTTGGGCGAACAGATCCACTTGTGGCAGTTGGCGCTGTAGTAGCTCGCGTTGAGCGCGCTCAGGTCCAGCGATTCGACCATGCCCGGGGCGTGCGCGCCGTCCACGAAGCACGCGACGCCGCGATGCTCGAGCTCGGGCACGATCCGCTCCACGGGCAGCACGAGGCCCGTCGGGCTCGTCACGTGGCTTAGAAGAAGGAAGCGGGTGCGGGGGGTGACGGCGGCCATGACGGCCTCGACAATCTCGTCGGGCGAGCGCACGGGGAACGGCAGCGCCCGCAGCACGACGCGCGCGCCGGTGCGCGACGCGGTGCGTTGCAGGTTGTTCAGGCACGCCGGGTACTCGTGCCCCGTCGCGAGCAGCTCATCGCCCGCGCCCAGCGACGCCTCCAAGTTCGCGAGGACGATCGCCATCGCGTTGGTGACGTTCGGGACGAACACGAGGTCCTCCGGGCGGCAGCGGAGGAACGGCGCCAGCGCCGCGCGCGTCGCGTCGTACAGCGGATCCAGGTCGCGCACGATGAATCGCACCGGCTCGCGTTCCATGCGCTCCGTGAGCGCGATCCGCGCCGCGTGCACCTCGCGCGGCAGGGCCCCGAACGAGCCGTGGTTCAGGAACACCACCTCAGGATCGAGCAGGAATCGGCCGAAGAACTCGGAGGGAGCGGGTCGTGCGCGCGGCGGGGTCATGCGGTAGAGTAGCGATCGATCCGCCGTTTCCGTTCCGTGTGAAGACCGACCAGACCAATCCTCTGCTCACCCGCTCTCGCCTCATTCTCATGGGCGGGGCGATGCTGTGCGTGGTGCCGTGGAGCGAGATCGCGCCCCGGGCGGCACGGTTCCAGGTCGAGGCGGGGCTGCTCGCGGGGGTGGTGTTGGCGCTGGCGGGTCTGGTGCAGCCGGGCGCCATCGAGAAGAAGGTTTCGCGATACGCGATCCAGGCGTGCGTGGTGCTGCTAGGGCTGCGCATGAACCTGCACGAGGTCGCGCGGGCGGGCACGAGCGGCGTGCTCTTCGCGATCGGGACGATCGCCGGCACCTTCGCGCTGGGCTGGGCCCTGGGGCGCGTGCTCAAGGTGGAGGGGAAGGTGTCCACGCTGCTCTCGAGCGGCACGGCGATCTGCGGCGGCTCGGCGATCGCCGCCGTGTCCTCCGTCATCGGCGCCAGCAGCACGGCGATCAGCGTTGCGACGGGCACGGTGTTCATTCTCAACGGCGTGGCGCTGTTCGTGTTCCCTGAGTTGGGGCGCGCGATGGGGCTGAGCCCCACGCAGTTCGGCACGTGGGCCGGGGTCGCGATCCACGACGTCTCGAGCGTCGTGGGCGCGGCGCAGTCGTTCGCGGATCAGGCGCGTGCGGCGGGCGTCGATGCGAGCGCGGCGGTGGACACCGCGACCGTGGTGAAGCTCTCGCGCGTGCTGTGGATCATCCCGATCTGCCTCGTCGCGGCGGCATGGGTGCGATCGCGCGCCGGGGGCGCATCGAGCCAAAGGAAGCCCCTGCCCGTGCCGTGGTTCATCGGGCTCTTCGTGCTCGCGGCGGGCGCGCGAACGCTCTTCCCGGGCCCGCTGGGCGACGCCTCGCCGGCGCTTCTCAGCATCGCCAAGAGCGGAATGACGCTGGCCCTCTTCCTGATCGGCGCGGGGCTCTCACGCAAGGCGCTGCGCGAGGTGGGGTGGCGGGCGCTCGTGCAGGGCGTCGTGATGTGGGTCGCGATCAGCGTCGCGGCGCTGGTGGTCGTGCGCGCCACGGTGGTGTGAGCGTCTCACAATCCAGCCAGGAACGCCCGCCGCGCCAGCAGCGCGGGGTTGCTCGTGCCCAGCGCGCGCTCGATGCCCAGGAGCAGCGTCCGCGCCTCCTCGGTCCCCACGCCCAGCGCGCCGGCGATCTGGTCGAGGCCCAGCCCGGCACCGACGAGCCCCAGCACGCGCCGCTGCGAGGGCGAGAGGTCCGCCAGCGGGCCCCAGTCCACGTGGCGTGCCTCCACCGCGTCAATGCCCCGCGCCGGCTCGCCGTCGATCGCCGGCGCGCGCCGGACCGTCCAGAGCACCTCCGGGCGTCCGCCGATCGCCGGCATCGCCCGCCACACGGATCGGCAGCGCACGCCCCGCCACACCTCGCCCACGATCAGCGCCCGTCCCTGCGTCGCGACCCGATCGACGAACTCGAGGCGCTCCTGAGCGATCGCCTCGTCGAAGAGCTCATCGAGCGTCAGGCCCACCATCGTCGCCGGCGGCGTGCCCAGCACGATCTCCGACGCGACGGCGCTGGCGAGCACGACCCGCCCCTCCCCGTCCAGCACGCAGAATCCCTGCTCCGGGTCCGACAGCAGCGCCTCGCGCCAGAACGCGCTCTCGGGCCCGTCGCGCGTGGAGGCTTCGCGTGCGCTCCGGGGCGCGTCCTCCGATGCGTCGCGGGACGGCTCGGGCGGGGATTCATCGTGCGCGTGCCTCAACGGAGCACCTCCTCGCGATCGACCCCGATCGCGCCCTCGTGGGCCAGCATAGGTGGCGTGCGCCGCAGATGAGATCGCCTCTCATTCGATGCCGGCGCGCCACGCTTCTAGGCTCATGCAATGTCCTCCGTCGCCGGCAACCCCGCCCCGCTCGCCGACTCATCCGGTGCCCAGCCCGGCGCGACGCGGAGCCTGCTCCCCTCTGAGATGGCCGGCGCCATCGCCTGCGGCGTCCTGCTCGCGCTCTCGTTCGCGCTCAAGCTCCTGCCCATCACCCTTCCGGCAACGATCGCCGCGTGGGGCGCGCTGGGCGTCGGGCTGGTCTACGGCGGGGTCGCCGCGCTCGAGGCGCTCCGCGAGCGCAAGGTCGACATCGACGTGCTGATGGTGGTGGGGGCGGTGCTCGCGGCGTGCATCGGGCACCCGGAGGACGGCGCGCTGCTGCTGTTCCTCTTCGTCCTCTCGGGCGCGCTCGAGGACCGCGCCATGCGCCGCACGATGCGCGCCGTCGAGGCGTTGCACAAGCTCATGCCCACGCGGGCGATGGTCTGGCGCGATGGCGCCTGGGCCGAGACCGAGCCGGCGGCGCTGTCCGCGGGCGATCGCGTGCTCATCCGCGCCGGAGAGCTGGTCCCCGCCGACGCGCGCCTGGACAAGGGCCGCACCAGCATGGACCAGGCGACGCTCACGGGCGAGAGCCTGCCGCGCACCGTCGCCGAGGGCGACGAGCTCTACGCGGGCACGCTCAACGTGGGGCACCCGATCGAGGCGGTCATCACCAAGCCCGCCCGGGAGTCGAGCCTGCAGAAGGTGCTCGACCTGGTGATGAGCGCCCAGCAGCAGCGCGAGCCCCTGCAGCGCGTCATCGACCGCTTCTCCGAGCCCTACGCCGTGGGCGTCATGCTCACGAGCCTGGCGGTCTTCGCCATCTGGAAGTTCCTGCTGGGCGCGCCGAGCGACGACGCGGCGTACACCGCGATCGCCCTGCTCATCGTCGCCTCGCCCTGTGCGCTCGTCATCGCCACGCCCACCGCCACGCTCGCGGGAATCTCGCGCGGCGCCCGCGCCGGGCTCCTCTTCAAGGGCGGGCAGTCCATCGAGCGACTGGCCAATCTCGGCTCGGTCTGCCTGGACAAGACCGGCACGCTCACCCTGGGCAAGCCCAGATTGCAGCAGGTCCACGCCATCGGATGGTCCGATGGCGGGCTCCTGCTCTCCGCGGCGGCGGCGCTCGAGGCCGGCTCGACGCACCCCATCGCCGTCGCCGTCGTCGAAGCGGCGCGGGCGCGCGGCGTTGCGCCCGGCGAGGCGCTGGATATACAGGACCTCCCGGGCAAGGGGCTCGCCGGAACCCTCACCCTCCGCGGACGCGCCGTGAGCGCCCGCCTGGGCACGATGGAGCACTGCGAGGAGTTCATCCCCGTGTGCCTGCGGGCCCGCGCCCGCGAGGTGCTCGAGAAGATCCGCGCCCGCGGGCAGATCGGCGTCGTCATCGCGATCGCCGACGCGGGCCCCGCGCCCACCGACCAGGGCGCGCTCCCGGGCGAGACCGGGCAGGCCGCGGTCATGATCCTCTCCGACGCGATCCGCCCCGGCGCCCGCGAGATGGTCGATCGGTTGCACGAGTTGGGCGTCCGCCCCGTGCGCATGCTCACGGGCGATCACGCCGTGACCGCCGCCCACGTCGCCTCACGCCTGGGCATCGACCGCTACGACGCCGCGCTCCTGCCCCAGGACAAGGTCCGCCTGCTCCAGGAGGCCAAGGAAGAATCGCGCCGGGCGGGCGACTCGCGCGTCGCGCGCGGCGTGGGCGTCATCGGCGATGGCGTCAACGACGCCCCGGCCCTCGCCGCCGCGGACGTCTCCATCGCCATCGGCTCTATCGGGTCCGATGCCGCCCTCGAATCGGCCGACATCGTGCTGCTCAACGACGACCTGCGCGTCATCCCCTGGGGCGTGCGCCTGGCCCGGCGAACCCGCGCCATCGTCAAGTTCAACATCGTCTTCGCCCTCTCGATCATCGCGTGCATGGGCGCGGCGACGCTCATCGGCTCGCGGACCGGATGGCGGATCCCGCTCGCCCTGGCCGTGCTCGCGCACGAGGGCGGCACGCTCCTGGTTGTCATGAACTCCCTGCGCTTGCTCCTGGCGCGGCGCCCGGACGGAAAGGTCGTGGAGGTTCACGCGGACGAATCCCCGGCGCTGGTGCCCGCGACGGTAGAGGCATAATCCAGGCAGAATTGTTCGTATTTTGTTTGAAGGTTTGGATTTAATCCTGCCCCACGCATCCGCTTCTCCATACCATCCGAAACCAGCGTGACGCCCCGACGCGTCCAGTATGGAGAGGCCGAGATGTTCTCACAGACGACCGAATACGCGATGCGTGCGATGGCGAGCCTGGCCCTCAAGCCCGATTCGCTCGTGGCCACGCCCGAGCTCGCCAAGCAGACGCAGGTTCCCGCGAACTACCTCGCGAAGGTGCTCCAGCAGCTCGCCGGGGCGGACCTGATCGTGGGTCGTCGTGGCGTGGGCGGCGGGTACAAGCTCGCGCGACCCGCGGCGCAGATCAACCTGCTCGAGGTGATCAACGCGGTCACCTCCCTCAAGCGCATCACCTCGTGCCCGCTGGGGCTGCCCAACCACGGGCCCAACCTCTGCCCGCTCCACCGGCGCCAGGACGAGGCCGCCGCGGCCGTCATCAAGGTCTACTCGGGCGTCTCGCTGCAGGACCTGCTGGACGACCCCAATCCCAACAAGCCGCTGTGCGATCCGCAGGCCGCCGCGACGCTGACCATCTCCGCGCCCGCGCACAAACCCGGGCAGAACGGGCGCTAGCCCACGCACCCCTCGATCCTGATGCGTTGCACGCATCGCCCGGGGCAGGCCCCGTGGCGGGCGGTCATACGATCGTTCCCCGCGCTCCATCCACGCCATCCGAGCCCACATGAGCACCCCTCCCGAACCGACCGCGACCCACGCCGACACCCACCGCCTCGAGGCCCAGCGCCGCGCCAACCGCGAGGCGATCGCCAAGCTCGGGCTCTCGCCGTACGGGCAGGGCACGCGCGGGCTGATCACCCTCGCCCAGGCCCAGTCGCGCTACGACGAGCCCGCCGACAGCGAGCACAAGGCCCGCGCCAAGGAGGCGGGCTTTGTCGATCGTCGCCCCGTCGTGAGCGTCGCGGGGCGCGCGATGCTCGTGCGCGATAACGGCAAGCTGGTGTGGATGAACCTGCGCGACGCGAGCGGCGACCTGCAGATCGCGGTGAGCCAGCGCGAGTGTGCCGCGCAGGGCTTCGAGCTCGCCAAGCTCACGGACCTGGGCGATGTGCTCGTCGCGACGGGCCCGCTCGTCAAGACCAAGTCGGGCGAGGTGACGGTGTGGGCCACGAGCCTGTCGCCCGGGGCCAAGTGCCTCGTGCCCCCGCCCGAGAAGCACGCGGGGCTCGCCGACGTCGAGCTGCGCTACCGCCAGCGGTACATGGACCTGTGGGCCAACCCCGAGACGATGCGCGTCTTCCAGCAGCGCGCCGCGATCGTCGCCAACATCCGGCGCGTGCTCGACTCACGCGGGTTCCAGGAGGTCGAGACGCCGATGCTCCAGACGCTCGCGGGCGGCGCCGCGGCCAGGCCCTTCCGCACGCACATGAACGCGCTGGACATCGAGCTCTTCTTGCGCATCGCGCCCGAGCTCTACCTCAAGCGCCTGCTCGTGGGCGGCATGCCCCGCGTCTACGAGGTCAACCGCAACTTCCGCAACGAGGGCCTCGACAAGCAGCACAACCCCGAGTTCACCATGCTCGAGGCGTACGAGGCGTTCGGCGATTGCGGCAGCGTCATGGCCCTCACCGAGGACCTGGTCCGCTCCTGCGCCCAGGTCATCGCGGAGCAGAACGGCGCGACAGGGGCGGCGGGCGGCATGGGCGGGCTCACGCTCCCGTTCAACGACCTGTCGATCGACTTCGCGCGTCCGTTCGATCGGATCGCCTACGCCGAGCTCTTCGAGCGGGCGCTGGGGTTCCCGATGTCGAGCGTCGATCGCGTGCGCGCGGAGATCAGCGCTCGCCATATGGCGCGCAAGATCAAGGGAGCGAGGATTGCCGCAGGCGAGGACGAGGGCAAGGTGCTGTCGCGCCTGGACCCCATCCTGCTCGTCAACACGCTCTTCGAGGAGTTCGCCGAGCACTCGCTCGACCCCGCGCGCCCCACGTTCATCACGGAGTATCCCGCGGCCCTGTCGCCGCTCACCCGCCCCAAGCCCGGCTCGCCCCAGGTCGCGGAGCGCGCGGACCTGTTCATCGCGGGCATGGAGATCGCCCCGCACTACACGGAGCTGAACGACCCCGACGTGCAGGAGGCGAAGTTCCGCGAGCAGCTCGCGGGCATCGACGACGAGGAGCAGACGTTCCGCACCTTCGATGAGGACTTCATCCGCGCGCTGCGCGTGGGCATGCCCCCCGCGGGCGGGCTGGGCCTGGGCATCGACCGCCTGACGATGATCCTCACCAACCAGCGGACGATCCGCGACGTGGTGCTGTTCCCGATGATGCGCCCGGAGTGAGCGAGCCTCACCCCTGCTCGACAAGGTTCGCCAGCAGGCGCGCGCCCCAGCCCGTCGGGCCCTTGACGAACGGGCCGCTGTCGCTCTCGCTGGCGTGGACGCCCGCGATATCGATGTGCGCGAACGGCACGCCCTCCTTGACGAAGTAAGACAGGAACGCCGCGCCCTGGATCGGGTGCGCCTTGCGATTGGGGTTGCTGTTGAGGATGTCCGCGACGGGGGACTTCATCATGTCGCGGTACTCCTGGTGCATGGGCAGGCGCCACACGCGCTCGCCGCTGGCGGCGGAGGCCTTCTCGACGCGAGCCCGCAGGGCGTCATCCTCGCAGAAGAGGCCCGCGAACGTCGAGCCCAGCGCCACCACGACGCCGCCCGTG
>CAYNSB010000027.1:0-54245 GCA_964399625.1 uncultured Phycisphaeraceae bacterium | reverse complement strand
CCTCGGCGCGGTAGTTGAGGATCAGGCGGTGCTGCAGGGTCGGCCGGGCCAGCGCCGCGATGTCGTCGAGCGACACCGCGAACCGGCCGTCGAGCAGCGCCCGCGACTTGCCGGCCAAGAGCAGGAACTGCGACGCGCGCGGGCCGGCGCCGAACGACACGTAGTCGCGGATGAAGGCCGGCGCCTGCGGCCCGGGCCGGGTCGCGCGGGCCAGCGCCACCGCGTACTTCACGACGTGATCGGCGACCGGTACGCGCCGCACCAGCTCCTGCAGCTCGATGATCCGCTGCGGCGACAGCACCCGGCGCAGCTCCGGCCGGTAGTCCGACGCCTGCTGCCGCGCGATCTGCTCTTCCTCGTCGGCGCTGGGATAACCGACGTCGACCTGGAACATGAAACGGTCGAGCTGGGCCTCGGGCAACGGGTAGGTGCCCTCCTGCTCGATCGGGTTCTGCGTCGCGAGCACGAAGAACGGAGCGGGCAGGTGGTGCTGCACGCCACCGATCGTGACGTGGCGCTCCTGCATCGCCTCGAGCAGCGCGGCCTGCGTCTTGGGCGGGGTGCGGTTGATTTCATCGGCGAGCACGACGTTGGCGAAGATCGGGCCCTTGACGAAGCGCAGCTCGCGCGTGCCGGTTGCCTTGTCTTCCTCGATGACCTCGGTGCCGGTGATATCCGTCGGCATCAGGTCGGGCGTGAACTGGATGCGGGAGAAACCGAGCGAGAGTGTTCGGGCGATGGTGGAGATCAGGAGCGTCTTGGCGAGGCCGGGCACGCCGACCACGAGCCCGTGGCCGCGGCAGAAGATGCACATGAGCATCTGCTCGACCACTTCATCCTGGCCGACGATGACGTTGTGGATTTCGTTTTTCAGCCGATCGTACGCGGAGCGAACCTCCGCGACGGCGGCATCGGGTGAGCCGGCGGAAACGGAGGGGGCGGGACCGGCAAGGGGATCGGGCATGTGCATCCTTTCACAGTGCGAAAGGATGATAGCGGCAAGTCGGCCTTGGCCGTGGCTCAGGATGCGGGCGGCTTGGTTGGGATGCCGAGTTTCACGAAGGTCTCCCGCACAAGGTCGGCCGCGGCCTTGCCGGAGTCGCGAAACCCGTGCATCGCGCCATCCGACCAGCGACTGGTCGCGAGCACCGCCTGCGTCTTGCCGTCATAGACCTGGAGTTCGAGCGAGTGGAGGTACATCGCCATGTCCCAGTTCCAGTGGTCGTTGTACTTGACCAACAGGTCGCCGTGACCATCGGCATCCGAAGCGCTGACCGTGACCTGAAGATCCTGGGCCGCGAGCGCCGCCTGCATCTTGGCATCCATGTCGTTGGGCGGCGTGTGGTTCTGCACCAGATGAGCCGTGTGCACCTCACCGACGTGCGCGTTCGGGCTGCACACGACGTTGATGGATGTGCCGCAACCGGCGAGGACGGTAATCGAGCCAAGGGCCACGAGTTTCAACATTGAGCATCTCTTTGTTCAGGGCGACGTCTACTTCATGAACCCGACCATGCGGCCGAGGACCTTGAGGCGTTCCCCGAGCGCCATGCGATCGGGGTTGGTGGCGTTGTGGTAGAACGCGAGGATGGACACATCGTCATCGAGGGGTTTGCCGCCGCGGTAGTCCTTGACGAGCTTGGCGAGCGTTGAGGCGAGATCGTCGGGCCGCGTGTGGTCGAGCTTTGACGCGAAGGCCAGGAGCCCCTGCTCGCCGAGTTGCTTGCCTGCAGGGTCGGCGGCCTCAATGAGCGCATCGCTGTAAGAGATGACGATGTCTCCGGGCGCGAGGCGCATCGCGTATTGCGGGTAGTTGGTCTGCTCGATGATGCCGAGCGGAAGATTGCCGACGCCCGCCTCCTTCGCGTGGTCTTGCGCGAGGTTGCCGGGAGAGTTCTGGTCGAGGAGCGTCCACTGCCCGGTTGCCGCGCGGAAGAAGAGCGGGCGCGGGTGCCCGGCGTTACAGATGATGAGGTGGTCGGTGGGCGCAAAGTACGTGCAGATGACCGCGGTCGCGAAGATGCCTTCGGACTGCAATCGGGAGAACTCGTGATTGAGGGCGCGGGCGAACTTGGTGGGATTGGGCTTGTTGATGTGCTTGCGCATCAGCTCGCGCAGACGGAGCGCCATGGCCGACGCGCTCGCGCCGTGCCCGGAAATGTCAGCGAGCGTGAAGCGGACGATGTTGCCCATCGCGCACGTCGACATGTAGCGAAGGTCGCCGCCAGCGCTCGATTCAAACGGCTCGCAGATGACCTGCGCATCGAACCCGGGCACCGAGACGCGCTCCGATGTGGCCTCGTTCCCGCCCCAGATTTCGAACGCGCGCAATCGGTGGCGGTCGGCGGGGGCGGTGGACATCATGGGGCTCCTGTGGTCGAAACAGTGTCCCAGAACCTGGGTACATAATCAAAAAAGAGCTTGCAACGCGGGCCCGGCGCGGTAACCTCTGCGAAGCGGAGAAGGCCCGGGGTCCCGTCTCGTTTGGCGGCTCTACCGGGCTTTTTTCTCGCCCCAGAGGCGGCCCATGATCCGACTGAGCCTACCGCTTGTCCTGTGCGCCCTTTCCACCCAGGCCCAGATGCCCCCGCAAATCGGGGCGGGGAGCGCGGCCTCGGCGATCCATCCGGCGCCGCTTCCTGCCGCGATTGTGGTGCAGGTCGATGAGGATCGTCGTGGTCCCACGGTTCACTTTGATCGCGCGCGCATGTCCGAGCGGGATGCGGCCGCGTTTTCAATGACGCTGCCGGTCGAAGGCGGCGCGCTGACACTTGAGCTCGAGCGGTTCCGCATCACCACGCCGGCATCGCGCTTTGTGATCGGCGGGCCCAAGGGCGATCAGCCGATGGACTTTGATCCCGAGTCGGTGTTGCTCCTGCGCGGGCGCGCGGCGGGGTATGAGTCGTCACACGCGTACCTCGCGATCGCGGACACGATGATCAACGGCATCATCGACCTCGGGCCGGGCTATCCGACGTACGGCGTTTCGTCGCGGGCTCGCGAGGGTGGGCAGTTGCCGGTGGGCCAAGCGATCGTGTTTCAGAGCCGCGGCAGCGCGGGGCCGACGATGATGTGCCAGGTGATCGGCGATCCGCACGCGGGTCCGCCGCCGGCGGATGTCGAGCCGCGGCGGGGGCTGCGACAGATTCAGCTTGCGGTCGAAACAGACAACGAGTTTTTCCAGGTGCTGCAGACGCAGGCGGCGGCCGCGGCGTACCTGGTGCAGCTCTACGGCGCCGTGAGCGACATCTACATGCGGGAGATCAACACGCGGGTTGATCTTGTGTACACGCGGATCTGGCCGCTGCCGAACGAACCGTTCCAGCCCGGGCTGAACACGTTTCAGTCCTACTGGCAGGCGAACATGCAGTCGGTGCAGCGGGATGCGGCACAGATGTACAGCGGCCGCGCCGACATGCCGGGCGGCGTGGCGTACTTGAGCTCGCTGTGCAACTCGAGCGCCTACTCGTTCTGCGGCAACGTCGTCGGCTTCTTCGCGGACCCGCTGAGCTCCAGCGTCTTCAACTATGACCCGTTGGTCACAGCGCACGAACTCGGCCACAACAGCGGCACAGGGCACACGCACGATTACGGCCTCGACGCGTGCCAGACGGTGTCCACGCCGGCGCGTCGCGGCACGATCATGTCGTATTGCAACCAGACCATCAGCGGCGCGATGGCCGTGGAGGACCTGGGGTTCCACAAGGTGACGCGACAGAAGATGCTCGATTACCTTGTGACGATCCCGAACTGCGTTTCGTTCGACTGCAACCAGAACGGGATCTCCGACGCGTCGGACATCCTGTCGGGTACGAGCCTCGATACCAACTCCAACGGGGTCCCCGACGAGTGCGAGGACTGCAACCACAATGGCGTGCTGGATTCGGTGGATATCGCGAACGGGACGAGCTTTGACCTCAACGCAAACGGCATTCCCGATTCGTGCGAGCCGGACTGCAACCACAACGGCGTGCCGGACGATCGCGACATCGCGCTCGGCACGAGCCAGGACTTGTACGGCGACGGCATTCCCGATGAGTGCGACGCGAACCTGAACAACGCCAACGGTTCGGACTACAACGAAATCATGGCGGACATGGCGCTCGACAAGGATCGCAATCGGACGCTCGACAGTGCGCAGGATTGCGACGGGGACACCATCCCTGATCTGACGGAACTGCAGGGCGCGCACGATGGGTGGGCGGCGAGCAGCGTGACCGGCGTGGTGCGCGAGTATCACTCGGTGACGGGCGTGTTGATGCGGTCTTCCGCGGCGGGCGCAACCTCGCCGGTAAACGATCTTCTCATCACGACAAACAGGCGCGTGCTGGTGGCCGCGGCCAACGGCGTGGTGGAGTTCAACTCCAGCGGCGGATTTGTGCGCGTGCTGGTGGCGGTCGGATCGGGGGGACTGGCGTCTCCTTCTTCGCTTCTGATTTCCGCGACGGGCGAGCTCCTGGTTGCCGATCGAACCGGCAACGCGGTTCGGCGCTACAACCTGAGCACGGGCGCTTCTCTCGGCACGCTCGTGACGACCGGCCTTGGAGGGTTGAGCGCGCCGATGGGCCTCGCGCGTTCATCGGCGGGCACCCTGCTTGTGACGAGCGAGACCAACAACCAGGTGAACGAATACAACGCGACAACGGGGGCCTTCATCAGGGTGTTTGTGGCAGCTGCATCGGGCGGGCTTTCTGCGCCCAAGGGCCTTGTGCTCAATCCGCTGACCAGCAACATTCTGGTTTCGAGCTTCGGGACCAACCAGATCCTCGAATACAACGGGACGACCGGCGCGTTCATCAAGGTGTGGAGCGTCGTGGGTGTTCACTTCGATGGGCCGTGGGCGCTGCGCATCGGGCCCGACAAGCAGGTGTATGTCAGCGCGAACACCGACCCGCTGGACACGCACATCACCCGGGCCCACATCCTGATCTTCGACGCACGCACCGGCTTCTTCGTCCGGTCGTACGTCCAGGCGGATGATTCGCTGCTCACGCGGCCGACGGGCTTTGACTTCATGCCGGGCACCGGCTTTGACTGCAACCGCAACCAGGTGCCCGACTCGTGCGACATCGCCACAGGCTTCAGCAGTGACGTCAACCAGAACGCCGTGCCGGACGAGTGCGAGCGCACGTGCTACGCCAACTGTGACCTGAGCACGGCGGCTCCGGTGTTGAATGCCCTGGACTTTGGGTGCTTCCTGGGCCAGTTCGCGGCGGGTCGCAGCTACGCCAACTGCGATGGATCGACGAACGCCCCGGTCCTCAACGCCCTGGACTTCAGCTGCTTCCTGAGCCGATTTGCCGCCGGATGTCCGTGAACCCGGGTGCGTCCAAGTCGGCCGCGCTCTTCCTATAGTGCTTGTCCCGCGCGGAAAGCGCGGCAGCAAGGAAGGGTCTTTCTGTGGCAGACGCAAACCACTTCGATCTGGTTGTCATTGGCGGCGGTCCGGCGGGGTATGTGGGCGCGATCCGCGCTGCGCAGCTGGGGATGAAAGTCGCCTGCGTCGAGCGGGCCAAGCTGGGCGGGGTGTGCCTGAACTGGGGCTGTATCCCGAGCAAGGCACTGCTTTCGAACGCGGAGCTCTATGAGAAGCTCAGCGGCAAGGCCGACTTCTGGGGCCTGACGGTCGAGGGCAAGATCGGCTTCAACTGGGACAAGATCATCGGCCGCTCGCGCGATGTCGCGAGCAAGCTCAACAACGGCATCGGGTTCCTCTTCAAGAAGAACAAGATCGAGCACATCGTCGGCAACGCGAAGATCACTTCCGGCCGCAAGGGCACCGCGCCCTGCAAGATCGATGTGCAGGAGTGCGCCGTCAAGGAAGAACTGACCAGCGCCCCCGCGACGCCGGGGAAGACGATCCGCAGCATCACGGCGACCAACGTGCTCATCGCGACAGGCTCGGTCGCACGCGACCTGCCGTTTGCCAAGTTCGATGGAGACAAGATCTGGGGCGCCCGCGAGGCCATGTTCAACAAGCAGATGCCCAAGCGGCTGATCATCGTGGGCGCGGGCGCGATCGGGATGGAGTTCGCGTACTTCTATCACTCCATGGGCACGAAGGTCACGGTCATCGAGATGATGGACCGCATCCTGCCCGTGGAGGACAAGGACATCTCCGACGCGCTGCTCAAGCACTACAAGAAGGCCGGGCTGGACATCCGCACCTCCACCACCACCGTCGCGATCGACAAGGCGTCGGGCGGAGTGAAGGTGACGGTCGCGCCCTTCGCGAACGGCAAGGCCGACGACAGCAAGAAGGAGACGCTCGAGGCCGACAAGGTGCTGCTGGCGATCGGCGTGAAGGGGCGGACCGACGGGCTGTTCGATGCGGGCCTGGGGCTGAAGCTCGAGAAGGACCACATCGTCACGGACTATGTGCCGGGCAAGACGCGGGCCGAGGCGATCAACTACACGACGAACGTGCCGGGCGTGTACGCGGTGGGCGACGTGATCGGTCCGCCGTGGCTGGCGCACGTGGCGAGCGAGGAGGCGTACCTGTGCGCCGAGCGGATCGCGTGGAAGGACAAGAAGCTCGCGCACGAGCCGCACCCGATCGACTACAGCGTGATCCCGGGGTGCACGTACTGCGTGCCGCAGGTGGCGAGCGTGGGCTTCACGGAGCAGGCGCTGATCGCGCAGGGGCTGAAGAAGGGCAAGGACTACGAGGTCGGTTCGTTCCCCTTCACGGCGCTGGGCAAGGCGATCGCCGCGGCGCACACCGAGGGCCTCGTGAAGATCATCCGCGGGCTGCCGCGTGGCGAGATCCTGGGCGCGCACATCATGGGCGATCAGGCGACGGAGCTGATCGCGGAGATGAGCCTCGCTCGCCGGCTGGAGGCGACGACCGAGGAGATCATCGTCACGATGCACGCGCACCCGACGATGCACGAGGCGGTGCGCGAGGCGGCGCTGGCGAGCGAGGGGCGCGTGCTGAGCATGTGAGTCTGGGCAATCTGGCGAACCCAGCGGGCGCCACGCAGCGCTGGGCTATCGGTGCGCGGCTCGCGTTGCTTGCAACATCTTCATGCTGCAAACGCGGAGGTGCGCGGTAGACTCGCGCTCTCATCGCTCTCCCGCGTTCGGTGGGCCTTCGCCGGGCGCGGGCACACAGCGGCCACCAAGCCGTGGAGGCATGTCGTGCGTCAACAGAAAGTATCCGGGTCTGTTATTCGCGGGTCTGTGATCCGTGGATCGGTGCTCGCGGCGCTCGCGGGGATGGCGGGTTCGGCGTGGGCGCAACCGTGGTCGCAGGAGCCGACGCGCTCGTGCCTGACCTCGCCCGATGGCGAGCCGCTGTGGGCGTCGTGGACCATCGCCCCTGGGCAGAGCCTGCGCGTGGGCGATGCGCCGCGCACGGGGACCGTCGATGCGCTCGGGCCCGAGCTCTTTGCGCCGGCGGGAGTCTCGCCCGAGGCGGACTCGCACACCGCGGCCGCGTTCCTGCCCGATGGCTCGGCGGTCGTCGTCGCCAACCGCTTCTCCAACAACCTCGTGCTGCTGAACCCGGACACGCGCGCGCTGGTGCGCAACATCCCGCTCTCGGGAACGCCCCAGGCGCTGGCGATCACCGCCGACGGGTCTCGCGCGGTGACGGCGAACATCACCCAGGGGACGGCGTCGATCGTCAACCTCGCGACGGGCGTGGAGCTCGCGGTTCTGCCCGTGGGCACGAACCCGAGCCAGGTGCTGCTCACGGGGGACGGTGCGCGGGCCGTGGTCCGCAACTTCGGCTCGAGCGACCTCACGATCATCAACCTGGGCACGCTGAGCGTGGAGCGCACGGTGCCCGGGGCGCCGGGGTGGTCCACGTTCGCGGTGAACTTCGAGTCGCAGGGGCTGGCCCTGCGCCACAGCGAGATTGCGCTGGCGGGCGATATCGCCGTGGTGCCCGATGGATCGGCGGCGAATCGCGTGCGCCTCGTGAACATCCTGACGGGCGCGGTGACGGACGTGCCCTGCGCCGGCAACGCCTACAACGCCTTCGCCTACGCCAACGGCACGCGCGCCCTGGTGACGCACGCGTTCTCCACGCACACGGTGAGCGTGGTGGACGTGCCCAACGGCACGATCCTGCAGACGTACACCACCACGGGCGATCTGCAGGGGCCCGTTGCCGTCAGCCCTGATGGCGCCCGCGCGGTTCTGGCGATCCAGAACGCGTGCGTCGTGCTGGATCTTGCCAGCGGCGTGTTCTCGCCCAACCTGACGGCGACGGCGAACGTGGACTCGCTGGTCAACATCCCGGGGACGAACCTCGTCTTCACGCTGTCGTTCCCCGGCGCGATCGTGAGCTACGACACGCAGAGCGTGACGCGCTCGATCAACAACTTCGTGCTCACCTCGATCGGGGCCGCCACGCCCACGCGCGTGGTGGGCTTCTCCCAGACGTTCGGCGAGGACATGGTCGTGGGCGACCCCACGGCCTCGCTGCTGTCGGCGGGGCCCAGCGGCCCGAGCCCCGAGGCCGACAAGACCCGCACCCTCGCGATCAGCCCGGACGGCTCGCGCATCATCGCGGTGAACCAGTTCTCGCAGAACGTCACGATCTTCGATCGATCCGGCACGCAGCTGGCGATCCTGCCCGTGGGGCGCCGCCCGGGCAACGTGCAGTTCACTCCGGACGGGACGCGGGCGGTCGTCGCCTCGCGCGATGATTTCCTGTGCACGATCATCGACATGGGCGCGCTGAGCGCGACCAACGTGAGCATGGGGCGGCGCGGCGACCAGATCCGCATCTCGCCCAACGGGCAGTACGCCTATCTCCCCGTCGTGGCCGACGGCGACGGCATCTACCGCGTGAACCTCGGCACCAAGGCGCTCGAGGGCGCGAAGATCAGCACCGGGAACATGGGCGGCTACTCGCAGAACTTCTCCAGCACCAGCGGCATGGCGCTCTCGCCCGACGGCGGCACGATCGTGACGTGCGACTCGTTCGACAGCACGCTCACGTTCATCAACGCCGGCCCGTGGACGTTCCGCCAGACGCTGAGCCTGGGCACGGGCGTGAGCGTGTTCCCCGTGCGCGCGTTGTTCAACCAGGCGGGCACACGCCTGTACGTCACGGGCCTCTTCTCGAACGAGCTGATCGTCGTCGATACCTCGACGCCCACGGCGAGCGTGCTCACGCGCGTGCCGATCCCGCCCCTCTCGGGATCGCTGGCGACGAATCCGGCCGAGCTGGCCCTGAGCCCCTCGGGCGACAAGCTGTACGTGCAGGTCACGGGCACGCCGTCGCACGTTCGCGTGGTCAGCCTGCCGTCGCTCGCGCTGGGCGCCGCGATCAGCCCCAGCGACTCCATCTCCGGCTTCGTGCATCACCCGAGCGTCGATCGCCTCTACCTCGCGACGTCCGGCGGCGGCTACACGATCGGCAACGGCGGTCTGTCGATCACGCAGTCGGGCTCGGTGCTGGAGGCGAACCCCACGTCGGGGGCCATCCTCTCGACGCGCGACACCGGGCGCCTGAACACCCAACTGGCGATGTCGGGCAACGGCGCGGTGCTGGCGCTGGCGGACATCCTCGACGAGGGGATCAGCATCGTCGCGACCAACGCGTGCTATCCCAACTGCGACGGGAACACCACGCCGCCGCTGCTGAGCGCGGCCGACTTTGTCTGCTTCCTGGGGCGGTTCCGCACGGGCGATCTCTACGCCAACTGCGATGGGAGCACGTCGCTGCCGCTGCTCACGGCGGCGGACTTCGTCTGCTACCTGGGCACGTTCCGCGCGGGCTGCCCGTGAACGGATGAGCGCCGCGCAGATCGCAACCCCCGTGAATCGGCCCTGTATGCGTCCGCGGGCCCACGCCGTCCTCTGGATGCGGGCGCGTTGGTCTGGACAAGACCCGAGCGTTCTTGTAACGTAAGGAGTCGTCGCTCCGGATTTCTCTCCGGGGCCCAGCGCGAAGGGGAACACCATGAAGCGGACGGTCGCGCGCGTCGGGGCGGCGGGTGCGTTGGCGGCGCTGTGCGGCCTGGCGCAGGGGCAGTCGCTGCCGCGACAGGGCGGCGAGCAGTGGAGCGCGCCGCGTATCCCGCCCAACGCGGACACGGACAGCAACGAGCGGCGCATCGCGCCGGTGACCGCCTGCTTCGCGGAGGGCACGGACCCCGCGTACGTCCGCGCGGTCTCGGCGATCGTGGATGCGCGGAATGCGGCCCTGGGCTTCGGGGGAGTTGACTACTACACCTCGTTCCGCTGGACGGGGGAGTTCGGCACGCCGGTCAACATCCGCTGGAGCTTCGCGCCCGACGGGCTGAGCATCGACGGGAGTATCGGCGAGCCCACCGCGCCCAACGTGCTGTTCGCGAAGATGGACTTCGGATTCGCCTCGGCGGGAGGGCGCGCGACGTGGATCGGCTTCTACGAGGGCGCGTTCGCACGCTGGGCCGAGCTCTGCGGGAACGTCTACACGCGCATCAAGAACGGGCCCAACGACTGGGACGATGGCGCCGCCTGGGGCACTGCGGGCTCCAACGGGCTGCGCGGGGACGTGCGCATCGCCGGGCACACGATCGACGGCGTCGGCGGCGTGCTCGCGTACAACTTCTTCCCCAACGACGGGGACATGACGATCGACACGGACGACATCGGCCCGTTCTTCTCCGATCCGCGCAACCAGTTCGTCTACTTCCGCGACGTCATCATGCACGAGCACGGGCACGGGCTGGGCCTCAAGCACTCCTGCTCCACGACGGATCGCATCCTGATGTTCCCGTTCGCGAACAACTCGTTCGACGGGCCTCGACAGGACGACATCCGCTCCGTGCAGAGCCTCTACGGCGACATCAACGGCGCCATCGATACCACCGAGTTCGCCAAGGACCTGGGCCTGCTCGCGCCGGGCTCGTCGATCCCGTCGTCGGGATTCCTCGGCACCACGCCGCCGCCTCTCGCGTTCTCCGCGGACCCGAACTCCGCGATCCTCTCGCTCGATCCGTTCAAGACCTCGGACTATTACAAGATCACGGCTCCCACGGGCATCGCGCTGACCATCAACGCCCAGCCCAAGGGTTCCACGTACCAGAACGCCCCCCAGACCAGCGGGGTCTGCGGCACCACGGGGACGACCGATGCGCTCGCGATCGCTGATCTGGTGGTGCGTGTTTACGCCTCTGATGGGGTCACGCTGCTGGCGACCGCGAACGCGGGCGTCGCGGGGCAGGGCGAGACCATCACCGACCTCATCCTTCCCAACGCCGGGGTCTACTACATCCGCATCAGTTCCAACACGACGCTGCAGGCCGTGCAGTCCTACCTGCTCCAGATGAGCGCGACCAGCGCCGTCATCTGCCCGTCGTTCACGACCAACCCCGTGCAGGGGAGCCAGTACTGCCTCGCCTCGGGGCTTTCGTTCACCGCGGCCGCCACGGGCCGGCCCACGCCCACACTGCAATGGCGCAAGGACGGCGTGGCGATCCCCGGCGCCACCGGCGGCACGCTGAGCATCCCATCGCCCACGCTGGACGATGCGGGCGTGTACGACTGCGTCGCGACGAACTCGTGCTCGAGCGTTCCCAGCGCCAGCGTCAGCGTTGCGTTCTCCGACATCCGGGTGACCACGCAGCCCCAGAGCGCCAGCGTGCCCGTGGGCGCCGTCGCCACGTTCACCGTCGCGGGCAGCGGCGCCGTCAACGGATACCAGTGGAAAAAGGATGGCAACCCGATCGGCGGCGCGACGCTGCCCATCCTGTCCTTCGCGACACAGAGCGGCGATGGCGGCCTGTACACGTGCGCGCTGGCGGGCCCGTGCGGGACGGTCACGAGCAACGCCGCGACGCTGACGCTCACGCCCGCGTGCTACGCGAATTGCGACGGCAGCACGCTCTCGCCGGTGCTGAACATCTCGGATTACGTGTGCTTCCTGGGCCGCTTCCGCTCGGGTGACCTGCGCGCGAATTGCGACGGCAGCACCACCGCCCCGGTTCTGGGGGCCGCGGACTTCGTGTGCTTCCTGCAGACGTTCCGTGCCGGCTGCCCATAGCCGGAGACGTGCGGAAGGACCTTTGTGGTCCTATAACGAAAGACGGCGACGCGGGCGATCGATTGCGACGGACCAAGGTCCGGATACTCCAGCCCTGCTCGTCATCAATCTCACTGGCAAGTGGACGGCGTTCGGAACCCGGCTCATACTCGCCTGCGTACCGAGTTTCTCTTGATGCCCGGGTGGTCTGGCGTCGCCGGTCTCGGCGAGCCCCGGTCATCGTGTCAGTGTCGCGCACCTTCGGTGGAGCAATATCAATGAAAATCGGTCAGGCGACGGGTCTTGGCATTTCGGCGGCGCTTCTGGTCTCGCTCTGTGGCACCGCCCAGGGCCAGACGCTCCCGCGGCAGGCGGGTCTGGGTGGCGATCTGGGCGAGGCGCCCCGCATCCCGATGATCCCCAACGCGGACGAGGACAGCAACGAGCTTCGCGTGGCCCCGGTGATCGTGTGCTTCGCCGAGGGCACGGACCCGCGGTACGTGGCGGCGGTCGAGTCGCTCGTGAAGGCGAAGAACGACGCGCTGTTCGGGCCCATCGACTACTTCACCACGACGCGCTGGAGCGGTTCGTTCGGCACGCCGGTGAATATCCGCTGGAGCTTCGTGCCGGATGGTCTGAGCATCTCGAGCGGCGCGGGCGAGCCCGTGTCCAACAGCACGCTGTTCGCCAGCTTCGACTCGGCGTACGCCTCCCAGGGCGGACGCGCGACGTGGATCAACCGCTACGTGCAGTCCTTTGGTCGCTGGGCGCAGCTCAACGGCAACACGTACACGCGCATCATCGTCACCGGTGACTGGGACGACGGCGCGGCGTGGGGCACGGGCGGCGCGGCGGGGTTGCGCGGTGACGTGCGCATCGCGTCGCACCCGATCGACGGCGCCAGCGGCATCCTCGCGTACAACTACTTCCCGCTCACGGGCGACCAGGTCATGGACGCGAACGACGCCGCGGGCTTCTTCGCGACGTCGGCCAACAGCAACCGCGCGCTCCGCAACGTGATCATGCACGAGCACGGGCACGGGCTGGGGCTGCTGCACTCCTGCTCCAACAACGCGAACATCCTGATGTACCCGTCCACCAGCAGCAGCCCGCCGTACGACGGCCCGCAGCAGGACGACATCCGCAGCGCCCAGAGCCTCTACGGCGATGTGAACGGCGCGACCAACACGACGGCCCTGGCGAAGGACCTGGGCAGCGTGAGCGCCGGCACGAACCTGGGACCGCTGGGCGTCACGCCCGCGCCGACCACCGGCACCGCGGACGCAAACTCGGCCGTGTTCTCGCTGGACACCAGCATCACGACCGACCTGTTTAAGATCAACGCGACCGCGCCGCTCGCGTTGACCGTCACCGCCACACCCAAGGGCTCGACGTACCAGAACGCCGGGCAGGCCGGCGACGGGTCCTGCCCCACCACGGGCTCGACCAACGCGCTGGCGGCGGCGAACCTCATCGTCTCCGTGCTCGCCAGCGACGGGACGACGGTCATCGCGACCTCCAACGCATCGGCCGCGGGCGTCGCCGAGACGCTCTCCAACGCCATCCTCTCCAACGCGGGAATCTACTACATCCGCATCACCGCCACCGGGCAGACCGCGGTTCAGGCGTACCAGCTCAGCCTCTCGGCGACCGCGACCCAGACGGCGCCGCAGTTCACGACCCAGCCCCAGCTCGCGTCGCAGTACTGCGTCGGCGGCACCATCTCGTTCAACGTCGTCGCGACGGGCATCCCCGCTCCGACGCTCCAGTGGCGCAAGGGCGGCGTGCCGCTCTCCAACGGCGGCACCGTCTCGGGCGTGACCACGAGCACGCTCACCATCACGCCCTCGGCGCTGGGTGATGCCGGCACGTACGACTGCGTCGCGACCAACGTCAACGGCGTGGTGCCCAGCAACTCCGTGACCGTCGGCTTCTCCAACCTCGTCTTCAACACTCAGCCCGCCAATCAGACCGTCCCCGAGGGCTCGCTCGTGACGTTCACCGTCGCGACGACGCCCGCCGGCACGGCATGGCAGTGGAAGCAGAACGGCATCCCGATCTTCATCGCCACGGGTCCCACGTACTCCTTCAACGCCTTCGCGGGCGATGAGGGCGTGTACACGTGCGATGTGACGGGCCCCTGCGGCGTGGAGACCTCCAACGGCGGAACGCTCGCGTTCACCACGGCCGCCTGCTACGCCAACTGCGATGGCAGCACGGGCACGCCGCTCCTGTCCGCGGCGGACTTCGCGTGCTTCCTCGCCAAGTTCCGCGCGGGCGACGCCTACGCCAACTGCGACGGGAGCACGGGCACGCCGAGCCTGACGGCGGCGGACTTCGCGTGCTACCTCACGGCCTTCCGCGCGGGCTGCCCATAAAGCGATCCGGATCGAGATCACCAACCGCGAGGCGGGGCCCATCGGCTCCGCCTCGTTTCTTTTTTGATTGGGCTGCCCCGGGGTGCGGGGAGTGTTCTCGGATCTTTCCAGGCGAGCCCAGAACCTCTAGACTGTCGTGTTACCAGGGTCGGCGAAGAGAAGGAGGCGGGGATGCGGAACAACCAGCACGGGGGGCGCTCGCGCCGAGGTCGGCGCGAGGCTCTGTGGATTGTCGCGCTCGCCGGCGGCGCCATCGGCGTGTCCGTCGCCATGGGCACGATCTCAACATCCGCCCGCGACTTCTTCTTCGCGGGCACCCAGCCCAACACGCTCGTCGATCCCATCGTCGATGCGACCGACTGCTACACCTGCCACGCGGGCTACGACCAGGTGAAGGAGCCCGCGCGCCCCTGGGCCGCGAGCATGATGGGGCAGGCGGCCCGCGATCCGTTCTTCTTCGCGCAGCTCGCCGTGGCCAACCAGGACGCCGGGTTCGCCGGCGAGTTCTGCATCCGCTGCCACTCGCCCGGGGGCTGGGTGAGCGGGCACAGCGCCGATCCAACGGGCGCGCAGCTCACCGGCACTGACAAGCAGGGCGTCTCGTGCAACTTCTGCCATCGCATGGTGGACCCCGTGTACAAGGCGGGCGTCTCTCCTGCGGCGGACCAGGGCATCCTCGCCGCGCTGCAGTCGATCCCGCCCCAGCCGCACTCGGCCGACTTCGTGCTCGATCCCAACGACGTGCGCCGCGGGCCGCTGGCGCTCTCGCCTTCGTTCGCGTTCCACGCGTGGGCGCAGTCCCCGTTCCACACGACATCGAACCTCTGCGCCACGTGCCACGACGTCTCGAACCCGCTCTACATGCGCCAGCCCGACGGCACGTACGCGCTCACGCCGCTCGACGCTCCGCACCCCACGGGGCAGAAGAGCGACATGTTCCCCATCGAGCGCACCTTCGGCGAGTGGGCGAACAGCTCCTTCGCGATCGCGCCGGTGAACGTGGGCGGGCGCTTCGGCGGCACGCTCACCGCGGTGAGCACCTGCCAGGACTGCCACATGCCGCAGACCTCGGGCAAGGCCGCCAACTCCGGGCCCGTCCGCGCGGACCTTCCCCAGCACCACTTCAACGGCGGCAACACCTGGGTCCTCAGCGCGATCCGCTCGCTGTACCCGGACAACGAGACGCTGCTCTCGGCCGCGACGGTGAGCGACTCGAGCGCCCGCGCGACGACGATGCTCCAGAACGCCGCGGACCTGAGCCTGAGCGTGGGCCCCGGCGGCGCGGGCCCGCTCGTGAAGGCGCGCGTCACGAACTGGACGGGGCACAAGCTGCCCACGGGCTATCCCGAGGGACGGCGGATCTGGCTCAACGTGCAGTTCCTCGACGCGAGCAACGCCGTGATCGCCGAGCGCGGCGCGTACAACAGCACCACGGGCGCGCTGACCGCGAGCGACACGAAGGTGTACCAGGCGCGCCTGGGCATCGACGCGGCCGTGAGCGCCGCCTCGGGCGTGCCCGCGGGCGAGGGCTTCCACTTCGCGCTCAACAACGTCTGGGTCCAGGACAATCGCATCCCGCCGCTCGGGTTCACGAACGCGGCGTTCGCGGCCGTGCAGGCCGAGCCCAAGAACTACACCTACGCCGACGGGCAGAACTGGGACGACTCGACGTTCGTCGCGCCCGCGGGCGCGGTGAGCGCAAAGGTGTCGCTGTACTACCAGCTCGTCTCCAAGGAGTACGCCGAGTTCCTGCGCGACGCGAACACCACCAACGCCGCGGGCACCACGGCGTACAACGCGTGGTCGACGTTCGGGCGCGCCACGCCGACGCTCATGAAGCAGGCGACGATCGCGATCCCGACGAACCTGTGCTACGCGAACTGCGACGGGAGCACGGCGGCACCGGTGCTCAGCGCGTCGGACTTCATCTGCTTCCTCGGCAAGTTCCGCGCGGGCGATGCGTACGCAAACTGCGACGGGAGCACGGGCTCGCCGGCGCTCACCGCCGGGGACTTCGTGTGCTTCCTGGGCAAGTTCCGGGCGGGGTGTCCGTGAACCCACGGATTCGACGTTGGAGGAACGGGACTACCATGTGTGTTGGGCAAGCGGAAGGAGGAATGCCAATGGCATTTGCGCGCTCCCATTCGCTCATTTTGCACCTCCCATGCGGCGCTGGGGCTGCCATGCTTGCGGTCGCGGCGTTCGCCCAGCCCTCAATCACGAACATTGGCGTTCCGCCCGGGGGATCGGCCTCTTACGCGCACGCGGTAAGTTCGAACGGCTTAGCCGTATGTGGGCACTTCACGTCTGGACAAGCACGCGCGTTTCGCTGGACCCGCGAGACGGGGATGCTGGACCTGGGCACGCTACCTAATGAGGATTCGTACGGAACCGCCATCAGCGCCGACGGCACAACCGTGGTCGGGTTTGCTGGGCAAGTGACGACCCCGCATGCATTCCGGTGGACCGAACTCACCGGAGTTCAAGATCTCAATCAGCTGCTCGGCGCGACGTGGTCTCTAGCGAACGCCGTAGACGCCGATGGGACTGTCGTTGTCGGTGGGTACTCGTCGGCCTTGGGCTCACGCTCGTATCGCTGGTCCGTTTCCGGGGGCCCACAGGACCTTGGCGTACTCCCGGGAAGTTACTCGTCTTCTGCGTCAGGCGTGAGCGCGGATGGTGGCGTCGTAGTCGGTTCCAGCGGCAGTGTCGCATATCGCTGGCAGGCCAACTCCGGGATAGTGGACTTGGGAATTCCGTCCCAAGGCACCTATTCGGAATGCAACGCCATCAGCGCCGATGGACGCGCCGCGACAGGGTCGTGCTTCGTATCGGGCGAGAAGCATCTGATCCGCTGGAGCGCGTCGCGCGGAGTCGAGGATCTGGGTACGCCCCCGGGATCGATCGGCGCATCGGGAAACGCGATCAGCGCGAATGGCGCCATCATCGTCGGCACGATCTCGCCCGCGCCCCAGGGCGCACGCGCCATGCTGTGGACGGAGGCGCTGGGCATCGTTGACCTCAACACCTACTTGCCCTCACTCGGCGTCGAACTCTCGGATTGGTACCTGTATGAAGCTTTAGCCATCTCGCCCGACGGCACTGCAATCGTGGGCAATGGGATCTACCTCGGCGATCCGCCCAATCTGCTCACGCGCGGCTTCCTCGTCACGGGCCTGAATGTCCCCACGTGTTACGCTGATTGCGACGGTAGCGCAGCGACACCCGTGCTCAGCACCGGAGATTTCGTGTGCTTCCTCGCCAAGTTCCGCGCGGGCGACGCGTACGCGAACTGCGACGGGAGCACGGGCTCGCCGGCGCTCACCGCCGCGGACTTCGTGTGCTTCCTGGGCAAGTTCCGGGCGGGGTGTCCGTAGCAGCCCAGTACCGATAACCGCGGATGCCTTGCCTACTGGGTGGCTCGGCGGGACCAGCGAACGCCCGCGATCCTGACCGACGCGGAGCATCCGCGCATCTTGCGGTGCGTATGAATCGGTTCTGTGCGTCGGAGTGAGCGGCCCCGCGAACTCTCGCGGGCCGGATGGGCACCACATCGGGAGCAGGACATGAAGAGCGCGATCTCGGCGGGCGTTTCGGCGGCGATGCTGGCGGCGTTGTGCGGCACGGCCCAGGGGCAATTTGTCAACGACGACCGCTCCGGCGCGGATGTGCTGGGCGTGCAGCGGATCCCGATGCTCCCCAACGCCGACGACGACAGCAACGAGATGCGCATCGCCCCGGTGATCGTGTGCTTCGCCCCGGGCACGGACCCCCGGTACATCGCGGCGGTCGAGGCGATCGTCAAGGCGCGGAACGACGCCGTCTTCGGACCGGTCGACTATTTCACCACGACCCGCTGGGCGGGCTCGGTGGGCACGCCCGTCAACATCCGCTGGAGCTTCGCGCCCGATGGTCTGAGCATCCCCGGCGGCACGGGCGAGCCGACCTCCAACAGCACGCTGTTCGCGTCGTTCGACTCGGGCTTCGCCTCGCAGGGCGGGCGCGCGACGTGGACGAACCGCTTCACGCAGTGCTTCGCTCGCTGGGCCCAGTTGAGCGGCAACACGTACACGCGCATCACCGTGGGAGGCACGGACTGGGACGACGGCGCCGCGTGGGGCACCGCGGGCGCCGCGGGCGCGCGCGGCGATGTGCGCATCAGCGCCCACCCGATCGACGGCGGGAGCAACGTGCTCGCGTACAACCAGTTCCCCTCCAACGGCGACATGGTGCTGGACTCGCAGGACCTGGGCAACTTCGCCGGCACGGCCAACAGCAACCGCTTCCTGCGCGACACCGTGATGCACGAGCACGGGCACGGCACGGGCCTGCTCCACTCCTGCTCCAACGACTCGAACATCCTCATGGCCCCGTTCATCAATACGGCGATCGACGGGCCCACGCAGGACGACATCCGCGCCATCCACCGCCTCTATGGCGACATCAACGCCGCGACCAACACCGTCGCCCTCGCGAAGGACCTGGGGTCCGTCTCGGCGGGCACGGTGATCGGGCCGCTGGGCGTGACGCCGCCGCCCGTCGCGGGCACCTCGGACGTGAACTCCGCGGTCATCTCGCTCGATCAGACGCTCACGTCCGACTATTACAAGATCACGACGACCGGCGCCGTGGCGCTCAGCGTCACCGCGACGCCCAAGGGCTCGCCCTACCAGAACGCGGCGCAGGCGGGCGATGGCTCGTGCCCGGGCACCGGCAGCACCAACGGGCTGACCGCGGCCGATCTGGCGATCACCGTCTTCGCGAGCAACGGCACGACCGTCGTGGCCAGTGCCAACGCGACGGGCGCGGGATCGCCCGAGTCGATCGTTGATCTGATCCTGAACACCGCCGGCGTGTACTACATCCGCATCAACGCCGCGAGCGTCCCCACCACCCAGCTCTACACGCTTGCCGTATCCGCGACGGCGACGCAGACGGTGCCGGAGTTCACGACCCAGCCCCAGCAGGCGTCGCAGTACTGCTCGGGTGGGACGATCACGTTCACCGCCGCGGCGCACGGGCTCCCGGCGCCCACGCTCCAGTGGAGGAAGGGCGGCGTGCCGCTCTCCAACGGCGGCAGCGTCTCGGGCGTCACGACGGGCACGCTCACGATCACGCCCTCGGCGCTCAGCGATGCCGGCGTGTACGACTGCGTCGCGACGAACGTGAACGGCTCCACGCCCAGCAACCCCGTCAACGTCGCGTTCTCCGACCTCGTGTTCACGCAGCAGCCCGCGAACCAGACCGTGCCCGATGGCGGGCTCGTCACCCTCACCGTCGCGACCACGCCCGTGGGCACGGCATGGCAGTGGAAGCAGGACGGATTCCCCATCTTCATCGCCACCGGGCCGACCTACTCCTTCAACGCGTTCTCGGGGGATGAGGGCGTGTACACGTGCGACGTCACCGGGCCGTGCGGCGTGCAGACGTCCAACGGCGCCACCGTGGCGTTCACGTCCACCGCGTGCTACGCCAACTGCGACGGCAGCACGGGCACGCCCTTGCTCAGCGCGGCGGACTTCGCGTGCTTCCTCGCCAAGTTCCGCGCGGGCGATGCCTACGCCAACTGCGACGGCAGCACGGGCACGCCGAGCCTGACGGCGGCGGACTTCGCGTGCTACCTCACGGCGTTCCGCGCGGGCTGCCCGTAAGCCTGCTCGATCTGATCCGCTCATGAACCGCGAGGCGGGGCCCATCGGCTCCGCCTCGTTCGCTTTGCACGCCGCGCTAGGATCGCGTGATGCCCTCGGGTGCGCCCGCCAGCCGACGACGATACCGCGAGTACCTGCAGAAGCGACGCGATCAGCGCCGCGCTGATGCGGGCGATGCCGCGTCCAAGAAGCCGCTGGACCTGATCGACGAGGAGGCAAAGAAGGACCGCGAGCGCAAGCGTCGGCACCGCTCCGCGTGGACGCTCATCCGCTCGTTCTGGGGCTTGCTCGAGGGGAGGCGCGGGCCGATCGTCCTTGCCCTCTCGATCAACACCGTCGTGGCGCTGCTGGGGCTCATCATGCCCGCGGGCACCAAGGCCGCGATCGACTACATCATCACCGACCATCCCGGGCCCACGGGGATCCCCGCGTGGGTGCCGCTGGGCGACGCGTGGCGCGACAGCGCCCACCGCGCCGCGCTGCTCTGGCTGCTGTGCGGCGTGCTCATGGCGATCACGATCGTGCGCGTGAGCGTCGCGACCTACGGGCGCTGGCAGATGACCAAGAACACGCAGCGGACGAAGGTCGCGCTGCGCCGGCGCGTCTTCGAGCACGCCGTGCGCCTGCCCCTGCACCGCGTTCACCAGATCAAGTCCGGCGGCGTGGCGAGCCTGATCCGCGAGGACGCGGGCGGCGCGGGCGACCTGCTCTTCCACCTCTTCTACAACCCCTGGTCGGCGATCGTGCAGCTCGTGGGCACGCTCGTGATCCTCGCCTGGGTCGATTGGCGCATGCTCATCGGCTCGCTGATCCTCATCCCCGTCGTGTGGATGGCCCACCAGACGTGGATCGCCCGCATCCGCCCCCTCTACCGCGACATCCGCGCCACGCGCCAGGGCATCGACGCCCACGCCAGCGAGTCCTTCGGCGGCATGCGCGTCGTGCGGGGCTTCTCGCGCGAGAGCGGCGAGTCGGCCCGGTTCGTCAAGGGCGCCCACTTCATGGCGCGCCAGGAGATCCTGACCTGGTGGTGGTCGCGCGGCGTGGAGATCGCCTGGATCATCCTCATCCCCGCCGCCACCACGGGCGTGCTGCTCTATGGCGGGCTGAAGGTCATCCGCGGCGAGTTCACGATCGGCGACGTGATGATGTTCTCGTCGTACCTCATGATGCTGCTGGGCCCGCTGGAGATGCTCGCGGGCAGCGCCAACGAGATGCAGACGAACCTCGCGGGGCTCGATCGCGTGCTCGACCTGCTCGATGAGCCGCGCGAGTTCGCCGGCGCCCCGGGCGAGCGGGGCTCCTCGGGCGGACGCGTGCTCGATCGCGCGCAGGTGAGGGGGCGCCTCAGCCTCCGCGATGTGTGGTTCACCTACCCCTCCATGCAGGGCCAGCGCGACGCGCGCGGGTGGGAGACCAAGGAACAGAAGAAGGACGAGGCGAAGGCTCCCGAGCCGGTGATGCGCGGCGTGTCGCTGGAGGTCGCCGCGGGGCAGACGGTCGCGCTCGTGGGGCCCTCGGGCTCGGGCAAGACGACGCTGTGCAACCTGGTCGCCCGCTTCTACGACCCCACGAGCGGCAGCGTCGAGCTCGACGGCGAGAACCTGCGCGAGATCGACGTGGAGAGTTACCGCGCGCTCCTTGGCATCGTGGAGCAGGACGTCTTCCTCTTCGATGGAACGATCGCCGAGAACATCGCCTACGCCGATCGCAACGCGGGCATGGAGCGGATCACCGCCGCCGCCCGCGCCGCCAACGCCGCGGACTTCATCGAGAAGCTCGACCACGGGTACCAGACGCTCATCGGCGAGCGTGGGGTGCGCCTCAGCGGCGGTCAGAAGCAGCGCCTGGCGATCGCGCGGGCGCTGCTCGCCGATCCGAAGATCCTCATCCTCGACGAGGCGACGAGCAATCTCGACACCGAGAGCGAGCGCCTCATCCAGCGATCCCTTCGCTCGCTGATGAAGGGGCGCACGTGCTTCGTGATCGCCCACCGCCTGAGCACGATCCGCCACGCCGATCGGATCGTCGTGATCGAGGACGGTCGCATCATCGAGCAGGGCACGCACGCGGAATTGATCGCGCAGGACGGGCGATACGCCGAGTTCCTTCGCATCCAGCTCGAGGGGCACGGGCAGGTCGAGCTCGAGCAGGAACGCGCGGGCGTGCCAACAAAGGAATAGGCCCTAAGCCCCAGAACTTGGGTCCGCATCCCCCGGCCTTGGCGTCCGGGGGCCTGTCAGCACTCCGTTTGGACCCAATCTTCAGGAATTCGGCCGGGGAACTTGAACGCGACCCCCGGCATCCGACAATAACGGTGTAGCAATGGTCCGCTTCCTGATCATCCTCGCGATGCTGATCCAGCCGTTCGTGGCCTTGGGTCACGCCGCGCACGAGTGCGGGAGCGGGCCCGGGTCGGGTGCGATGTCGTGCCCGATCGCGAGCACGCCAAAGGACTCCTGCTGCGAGGGCGAGGGCGATGAAGCCCAGGAGTGCTGCTGCTGTGCGCCACACGCCACCCCGGCTAGCACGGCTCCGCAGGCCAAGTCCGACTGCGGCACGTGCGAGGCCGCGTGCCAGATCGCGTGCACGCCACCTTCGACGCCGATCACCAATGACTCGCGTCGCCCCGTGCTCACGGGTCCCGACGAGGCGGTCCTCTCGCATGGCCCGATCGTGGGCGAACTGTCCTGGCCGATCTCGCTCGCGCTGACGCGACGCGAGCCCAGGGCGCTGAGCACGGCCTCTCCGGGCGTGCACGAGCGCCTCGCCATTCTCTGTGTCTGGACGACCTGACGGACGCCGCGCCCGCGCTGCGCGCCTGCGCAGGGCCGCGGGATCGCCTCGCGGCGTGATCCGCCGCGCCACGTTCCATCGATGGTCGATCCAACATCCTCCGAGTCGTGCGACAGGCCCCTTGGGCCCGCACCACTCGGAAGCACCTGACACAAGGAATTGAACATGAACGCTCTGATTGCTTCCATCGCGATGGCCAGCCTGGCCGCGCTGACCGGCTCCTCGACCGGCCCCTCGGCCGCCTCCACGATGTCCTGCTGCTGCGGCAGCGCCTGCGCGTGCACGGACTGTTGCTGCGCCACCGACTGCGGCTCGTGCTGCGGCGGGTCGTGCTCGGGCGCGAAGGTCGAGTCCAAGGCCCAGTGCGGCTTCACCGCCGCCGCGAGCGCCAAGTCCGCCTGCTGCGGGTCCGCGTGCTCCTGTGGCGACGCGTGCGGCTCGGGCGCGTGCGCCGGCGGATGCGCCTGCCCCTGCTCGGGCAGCGGCTCCTGCTGCAAGTAAGCCTCGCGACGGCCTGACATTGCACCCCCTCCGGGCCCGCCCACGCGGGCCCGGTTTCGCTTGGGCGCTCGATCGCGGGCGAGTTAGCGGACTGAGGCAAACTCCGCCCCGCGATCGGGCCCATTTGCGAACGCCGGGCGATGGCGCATCCCCCGTTTCCCGCTACCATGGGCCATCTTGGAACGCCCCGGAGCGGGGCTGGCTCTGCACAGATCACCGGACAGGAGAGAGACATGGTCCGCACTCGCGGCACGGGTCGTTGCATCATCGGGGCAGTCATCGCGTCCGCGGGGCTCGCCGCCACCGCCTCGGCGCAGCTGCGCGTCGCCAACTGGAACATCAGCGTGTACAACGGCGCGGACGCGACGCGCGACCCCGCCTTCCAGACCGCCCTGTTCGCGACCGCGCCCGACGGACGCAAGTTCGACCCGGACATCCTGATGCTGCAGGAGCTCAACAGCTCCAGCGTCAACGGCACCAACGCCTTCCTCGCCCTCATGAACAACGCGACCGCCCCGGGCACGTTCGCCGCGGGCACGTGGTTCTCCGGGCCGGACACCACGGTGGGCCTGATCTACCGCGTGTCCAAGGTGCAGTTCCTGGGCGCGGTGAAGTTCGCCAACGGCGGCGCGGACCCCCTGCAGCCCCGCGACTCCATCCGTTACGACGTGCGGGTGGTTGGGTACAACGGCAATCCCGCGGTGATCTCGCTGTACCCCACGCACATGAAGTCGAGCACCGGCTCGGCGAACGAGAACCGGCGTCTGGCGGAGGTGAACAACATCCGCGCCAACGTCGCCTCGCTGCTCGCCGCCGACTCCACCGCGCTCCTCCAGCCGCGCGCGTACATCATCGGCGGCGACTTCAACATCGGGGATTCCGGGCAGGCCGCGTACCAGGGCATGGTCGCGGGCGCCGTCGCCGGGCGCTTCTTCGACCCGATCAGCCTGCCCGGCTCGTGGCAGAACAACAGCACCTATCGGTTCGTGCACACGCAGGCCCCGGGCGGCAACCCCGCCAACACCGGTGGCATGGACGACCGATTCGACCAGATCCTGCTCTCGGCCAACCTCATCGACGGCATCACCGGCCAGAGCCTGGAGTACATCGGCAACGCCGCCGCCCCGTGGAATCTCTCCACCTGGAACGACCCGAACCACTCCTACCGCTGCTGGGGCAACGACGGCACGTCGTTCAACACGAGCCTGACGATTGCCGGCAACGCCAACGTGGGCTCGACGATCGCCCAGGCGCTGGTCACGAGCTGCATCACCGACACCGCGGGCGGTCACCTGCCCGTGTACCTCGACATGCGCGTGCCGCCCAAGGTCGCCGCCACTCCCACCACCATCAACTTCGGCACGGTCAACGTGGGCGATACCGCGACGCAGACGATCACGATCGGCAACGGCGCGGACGTGGGCCTGTGGACCGTCAACGGCATCGCCACGCTGAGCTACACGATGGGCGCCTCGGCCGGGTTCACCGCCCCCGCCGGCACGTTCACCAACGCCGCGGGCGCCGCCGGCAACATCCACACGCTCACCATGGACACGAGCACGCCCGGCACGCTCAACGGCACGCTCACCATCAACAGCAACTCGCCCGAGGGCGCCACCGTCGTCACGCTGACGGGCGTTGTGCAAGCGGCCTCCACGCCCTGCTACGCCAACTGCGATGGGTCCACCGGCACGCCGCTGCTCAGCGCCCAGGACTTCTCGTGCTTCCTCTCCAAGTTCCGCGCGGGAGATTCCTACGCGAACTGCGACGGCAGCACGGACATCCCGTCGCTCACGGCCGTGGACTTCTCGTGCTTCCTCTCCAAGTTCCGCGCCGGCTGCCCGTAACCCGGGCGTGCTCTGCACCTGAGCCTCGTCGATAAACACCAAGGCCCCGGGCGCTCGCCCCGGGGCCTTTCTCATTGCGCGCGTCGCGCGCTGCTCGCGCCTGACGGGTATGGATCAAAGCCCGGCCCGCCGCGAAGCGTGGCCTCCTTCTATGGGCAGCCCGCCCGGAAGCGCGACAGGTAGCACACGAAATCGGCCGCGGTCAGCGTGGGGTTCCCCGTGCTTCCATCGCAATTCGCGTAGGAATCTCCCGCACGGAACTTGTTGAGGAAGCACACGAAGTCGCCCGCCGAGAGCACAGGGGAAGCGGTGGATCCATCGCAGTTCGCGTAGCACGGCACGGGCTCCCAGCGGCGCACCAGCGGGCTGGAGGAGGCGTCGTTGGTCGCGCCCGCGAGGTACAGGGCCTTGAGGTCGGCGGTGGGCACCATCGCCTCCACGTTGCCGCCGAACCCGCTGGCGAGCTTTGAGAACGTCGTGCCGTTGTACGCGATCACTCCCGCGCACCCCGTGATGCTCGGTCCGCCCAGGGGCACCACGGTGTCGAAGGAGCCGGCGATGATGAGGTACGGCACGCCGCCAGCGACGATCGTCCGCAGGGCTCGGATGCCCGACGACGAGAACTGGTTGTTGTTGAGCGTGAAGGACGCCAGGAACTGCCACGTGTTGGGCGCGCTGTTACGCCGCACCGCGAGGGTTCCCACCGAGGTCGTGCTGAAGTCGGCCTTGGTGCCCAGGTACAGATCGCCGTTGAGGCTCTCCAGGCTCGTGGGCTCGCCGATGTTGTTCCCCACGGACCCGTTGCCGATGGAGATCCACGGGTCCGCGCCCACGCCCGAGTAGAAGAAGACGCCCGGCGTCGAGACGATGCCGTTGCTCCCGATGCCCCCGTAGGCGTAGATCTGCCCGAAGATGCTCACGGTGCCGCGCGTGCCGCCCGTCGGGGCCCCGCCCAGCAGGAACCAGTTGGGCGAGGGGATGGTCCCGATCACGCCGATCCCGTCGAACACCTTGAGCGCGCCCAGGGCGTTGGAGTAGATGAGGCCCAGCGGCGAGTTCGCCGCCGGGTTCACGAACTGCGCGTCGCCCGTGTTGATGCCCGTCCACGACGATCCGCCGTACGAGAGGATCGACGCGTTGCCGGCGAAGATCGCGCCGTGCAGTCGCAGGCGATCGCCAAGATTGGTCGCCTGCAGCGAGGTCGCGAAGGTGTTCACGGTGAAACCGCTGGGCACGGGCGTGAGCGCGACCCACGACGTGCCGTCCCAGCGGAGCACCCATTGCGCGCTGCCGCCCGAGGCGCTGCTCACGTTGCCCACGACGATGGGCACCACGCCCAGCGGGCCGCCGACGTCCGGATCGGCGAGCGTGATGGACGTGACGCGTGGCTGCTGGACGCCCGACGCGAACAGGCCCGGGAGGTCCACCCACCGATAGTTCGACTGGGCCTGGGCGCTCAGCACAAGCCCGGCCGACGCGACGAGCATCAACGCACGCGACATCCCGATTCCTCCTGCCACGACGGTGCGATCCTGTGCTCCGGAGCGTCACAGCGTAGTGAGGAACATCGCCCGCGATGGAGAGAGAGCCCGCGCGATCGTGCGATCGCGCTCAACGTTCGACTGGATGATGTGTTATTGACCCCGATTACACGTTGAACAGGAAGTGGCAGACATCCGCGTCGTGCATCACGTAGTCCTTGCCCTCCACGCGCAGCTTGCCGGCTTCCTTGATCGCCTTCTCCGTCTTGAACTTCTCCAGGTCCGCGACGGAGTAGATCTCCGCGCGGATGAAGCCCTTCTCGAAGTCGGTGTGGATCACGCCCGCCGCCTGGGGCGCGGTCGCGCCCACGGGCACGGTCCAGGCGCGGATCTCCTTGGGCCCGGCGGTGTAGAAGCTCTGCAGCCCCAGCAGCGTGTACGCCGCACGCGCCAGGCTCGCCAGCGCCGGCTCCTCGAGCCCCAGCGAGCGGAGCATCTCGTCGCGATCCGCATCGCCCAGGTCCGCCAGCTCGCTCTCGATCTTGGCGCACACGGGCACGGCCTGGGCGCCCTCCTTCGCGGCGTGCTCGCGGACGCGCTTGCAGGAGTCGCTCTGCCCGTGCAGATCGTCCTCGTCCACGTTCATCACGTACAGCACCTTCTTGCTCGTGATGAGCGAGAGCTGCTTGAACTGCCGCGCCTGCTCCGGGTCGTCGATCCTGATCGAGCGTGCCGGGCTGCCCGCGTCGAGCACCGGCTTGATCTTCTTGAGCACCTCGAACCGCGCCACGCTCTCGCGCTCGCCGCTCTTGGCGGCACGCTCGGCCTTGGAGAGCGCCGCGTCCACCGTCTCCAGGTCCGCCAGGATGAGCTCGGTGTTGATCACCTCGATATCCCGAAGGGGATCGATCGAACCCGCGACGTGGATGATCTCCTCGCCGCCCGGCGCTTTGGTGAAGCAGCGCACGACCTGGACGATTGCGTCCACCTCGCGGATGTGCGAGAGGAACTTGTTCCCCAGCCCCTCGCCCTCGCTCGCCCCCTTGACGATCCCCGCGATGTCCACGAGGCGGAGCGCGGCGGGCACGATCTTCTGCGACTCGATATGGGACCTGAGAATCTCGAGCCGCGGATCGGGAATGGGAACGACCCCGACGTTGGGCTCGATGGTCGCGAAGGGGTAGTTCGCCGCCAGGGCCTTGCCGCGGGTGAGAGCGTTGAACAGGGTGGACTTGCCCACGTTGGGCAGCCCGACGATGCCGGCTTCCATGGCGACCTCCGAGAGGTTCGGGAGTGAGTTCTGGCCTTGTCCAGCGCTCCCAAGGCTCGCTGGGCCGCGATGTTAGGAAGCTCCACGGGTTCCGGGGCGCGTTATCTCGGGGTGCGCCGCACATCGACCGAAAAAAGGCGCGCGATTGCTGGCGGCGCTGGCGAACGTGGGGCACCTTCTCCCTGTCACGAGATGCCATTCCACCCGGCAGCGGCACGCAGGTGCCTGCGGGGCGCGACAGACGCGCCCCGCGCCGAGGGGGGCGGTTCCCTCGTGATCCAGGGGTTGGATGCCCCTCGGAGCGATGGGAGATTTTCAGATGCGCATGCGCACAGCCGCGATCATCGCGGGCGTTGCAGGGTTGGCCGTACAGGCCTCTGCGCTCGCCCAGAGGTCGCTCCAGTTCGACGTGAACGTGTCGCCCCTCACCGTCAAGGACACCACGAACACCCTCAGCGCCCTGAGCCTCGGGTTCAGCGGCACGGTGACCTTCGGGTTCCTCGGCGCCAACACCACACTTGAAGGCATCTACTCCCTCGTGCCCGGCATCGGCGGCACCTCGACGCTCCAGCCGTACGCCGGCACCCTCACCGACTTCCTCCTCGTCGCGAACCTCTCGGGCGGCAACGTCACGGGCGGGACGCTCCGCATCGAGTCCAACGGCGGTCCCGCCGCGGGCGGCGATACGTACGAGGCGGTGCTTGGGCCGGGCGGCGGGCTCTCGTCCTTCGTGGGCGGCGGGTTCATCCTCCAGGGCCTGACGACGGCCGGTCACTTCTCGGATTCCAACTTCGGTGGCGTGAACGTCTCGGACTTCCCCGGGCGCTCGCTCACCGGGTCGTTCCTGGGCTTCAAGCTCAACCCGAATCCCAAGGGATCGGGCTTCGCGGATGTCGAGGTGTTCGTGAACAACGTTCCCTCGCCCGCGGGCGTGTCCGTGCTCGGGATCGCGGGGATGCTCGCCGCCCGTCGCCGCCGTCGCTAAGTTCGATTTGTTCAAGCCATTCAATCGGAGCCCCCGGGCCTGAAGCCGGGGGCTTTGTTCTTTTTCGTCACGGCCCGTGCGTATCGAGCCCCGTCGATACGCTCCTACGCTCAGGTCGGAGGTGACGCATGCGCTATCGCGAGCTGGGCCGCACCGGCATCAAGGTGTCCGAGATCGGCTTTGGGTGCTGGACGATGGGCGGGCCCAACTGGTCCACGAGCAACGGGCAGCCCATCGGGTGGGCCGACGTGAGCGAGGACGAGGTGCTCGCGGGGATCAAGGCGGGCCTGGACGCCGGCGTGAACCACTGGGACAACGCGGACATCTACGGCAACGGCAAGGCCGAGCGCATGCTCGCCTCGTGCTTCAAGCGGCTGGGCGTGAAGCGTGACGGGCAGGTGGTCGCGACCAAGGTCGGTCACTTCAAGGGCACCGCGATCCACGCGTACGACCCGCGCCACATCCGCAACCAGTGCGAGCAGTCGCTCCGCAACCTGCAGGCGGACCACATCGACCTGTACTACTTCCACCACGGCACGTACATCGCGCCCGGGTACGACGCGACGGGCAAGCTCATCCCCAACCACGACTATCTGCACGAGGCCGCGGCGACCATGCACGCGCTCAAGAAGGAGGGCAAGGTCCGCGCGATCGGGCAGTCGGCGTACGCCGACGACGACTTCGAGCGGGCGGTGCCAGTGCTCAAGCCCGACGTGCTGCAGAACAAGGCGAACCTGCGCTACGACGACTTCGTGCGTCCCGGCTCGAGGTGCCAGGCGCTCATGGAGAAGCACGGGTGCACGTTCGTGGCGTTCGGGCCGCTGGATCAGGGCATCCTGCTCGACAAGTTCGATCCCGAGAAGCCGCCCGCGTTCGAGCCCGGGGACTACCGGTCCAATCGCAAGGACTTCACGCCCGAGACGCTCCGGAAGGTGCGCGAGAAGCTCGCCCGCGTCCGCGAGCGGTTCAAGGTCCCGCCCGCCGAGTCCGTCGAGGCGCTGTCATCCATCTCGTCGCGCTGGCTGCTGGCGCACGATCGCGTGTGCTCGACGATCCCGGGCTTCCGCAACGAGCGTCAGGCCCGCGCGAACCTGCGCGCGGCCGTGGACGCGCCGATGAGCCAGGACGACGCACGCTGGCTCCGCGAGCTGTTCAAGGCCTGATCGAGGCCAGCCGCGCTCAGGGGCAGCCGGCGCCGAACTTCTTCTGGAAGCAGACGAAGTCGCCCGCGCCCAAGACGGGCGCCGTCGTGCTCCCGTCGCAGTTGGCGTACAGGTCGCCGGCGCGGAAGCGATTGAGGAAGCAGATGTAGTCCGCCGCGCTGAGCACGGGGGTCATCGAGCTGCCGTCGCAGTTCGCGTAGCACGCGGGCGCGACGCCGCCGGTGCGTGTGAGGGTGAGGTCGTCGATGTACGCCGCGTAGGTGGTGCGTGAGAGGGGCGCCGAGCCGAAGATGTCGATCGCCTCGAGCGCGCGCTGGGGCGTGCCCGGGCCGTTCCCGTCGAGCGAGGCGCTCCCGGACCAGGAGCGATTGGCCGGGCCCAGGAGCTGCCCGTTGTAGTACTGCGTGAACGTGTCGGCGTCCAGGTTGATATCGAAGCGGAGCTCGGCCCACGCGTTGGTGATGAGGGGCAGGGCGGGCGTGCTGAGCCCGCTGAGCGTGTCGATCACCTGGTTGCTCGTCGTCGCGCCTGTGACGGCATTGAACTGCACCTGGGCGGAGTACTGGTAGCTGCCGTCGTTGCCCGCGCTGGTGCTGGGCTGGTAGCGGTTGAGCAGGTTGATGTTGAGGCGATCGCGGAAGCCGGTGGGGATGAACACCTTCATCCGCAGCGACCACTGCCCGCTGGTGATCCCCGCGAAGGTGCGCACGACGTCGCTCTGGGCCTGCAGACGCAGCGAGTTGGGCGCGCTGGAGCGGACGCTCGAGTCGAGCACGGCGTTCACGCTGGGCGTACCCGTCGTGTAATCGACCCATGTTTGCCACCCGTTCTGGGGGGCGATTTTCGAGCCCGTCGCGAGATTGTCGAACGTCTCGTTCAGAACAACGGTCTGCGCTCCGGCGCTGGCGGCGAGCGCGGCAACAGCGGTAACGACGATCGCCTTGTGGCGGTTCTGCATTGGTGCCTCCCTGACCAAAACGGCGTTTCAAGCACGTGCCGCACGGACGCCCGTGCGTCCGCTTCCGCGGCTTTGCGGCGAACGCTGGTGCACGCTCCACGCGGGGCCGTGCGATCCGATGCGTTCACGCGCTCCCTCGGGACTCCCTGCCGCTCGTGCCATCACGGGCGACGCCCCGATCCCCTCCCCGAATCCCCCACCCATTTCTGCCAGCCGCATCCGCACGCGATGCTCGACCGGGCGTTGACCCGCGAGCGGGCGTGTCGGCTCTCCATTCGCACGCGGCGCCGATCGGTTCGCCGGAACCGGTGCAAGGGCGGGAGTCTACAGAGTCGCGCGACGCCAAGCCAAGTGGAAAAAGAAAAGTTGGGGTTCATGCCCACAAACATGCGCGCGCCTGTGGGCGATGTGAGCGGGAGATGTACGAATGATTTTCGGGAGACCGAGCTCGCAAGGGTTGCTGATACACTGCGGAGTCCGGCTCGCTCGTGAGGGAGTTTGCGTATGGGGCATGACGACATCACTTCGCCGATCGGGACGCGTCGGGTCGAGGAGACGTGGTCGCACGAGCCGCGCGCGGGCGAATCGATCGGGCCGTACAAGCTCCTGGAGCGTCTGGGCGAGGGCGGGTTCGGCGTGGTCTGGCTCGCCGAGCGACGCGAGCCGATGGTGCAGCGCGTCGCACTGAAGATCATCAAGCCCGGGATGGATTCCAAGGGCGTGATCGCTCGCTTCGAGCAGGAGCGCCAGGCGCTGGCGGTGATGGACCACCCCAACGTCGCGCGCGTGTTCGACGGCGGGGTGACGGAGCGCGGGCTCCCCTACTTCGTGATGGAGCACGTCAAGGGCGAGCCCATCACGACGTTCTGCGACGCGCACAGGTACACGATCCGCCAGCGGCTCGAGCTGTTCACCCACGTGTGCGAGGCCGTGCAGCACGCGCACCACAAGGGCATCATCCACCGGGACCTGAAGCCCTCCAACGTGCTGGTGACGATCCACGAGGGGCACGCGACGCCCAAGGTGATTGATTTTGGCGTGGCCAAGGCGATCAGCCACACGCTCACGGACAAGACGATCTTCACCGAGAGCGGGCAGCTCATCGGCACGCCCGAGTACATGAGCCCCGAGCAGGCGGAGATGCGCGTCTCGGACATCGACACGCGGACCGACGTCTTCTCGCTGGGGGTGATCCTCTACGAGCTGCTCAGCGGCACGCTCCCGCTCGACGCCAAGACGCTGCGCAGCGCCGGGTACGGCGAGATCCAGCGCATCATCCGCAACGTCGATCCGCCACGCCCGAGCGTGAAGGTCGCGAGCACGCCCGCGACCCTCGCGGAGGTGGCCCAGTGCCGGCGCACCGAGGCGCAGCACCTGGCGGGATCGCTGCGGGGCGAGCTGGACTGGATCGTGATGCGGGCGATGGAGAAGGAGCGCCAGCGTCGGTACGACTCGCCGGCGCACCTGGGCGACGACGTGCGCCGGTTCCTGGGCGGGGAGGCGGTGCTCGCGGCGCCGCCCAGCACCTGGTACCGGGTGCGGACGCTGGCGCGCCGGCATCGGGTCGCGACGCTCGCGGGCGCGGGCGTGGGCTGCGCGCTGGTGCTGGGCGTGCTCGGGACGGGGATCGGGCTCGTCGAGGCGCGGCGTGAGCGCGCCTCGGCCCTCGCCGCCGCGGAGCGCGCCACGAGCGCCGAGCGCCTGGCGACGGCGCGCCTGGCCGAGTCCCAGGCGACGGTGGACTTTCTTGACCAGATGCTCGCGGCCGCCGATCCGGGCGAGAAGGGCAAGGACGTGACGGTCCGTGCGATCATGGACCAGTCCGCGGGGCAGATCGCGACGCGCTACGCCGATCGCCCGCTGGTCGCGGCCCGCTTGCACACCACGATCGGGCGGACGTACTCCGGATTGGGCCTGTTCGAACGGGCCGAGCCCCACGTGCGTGAGGCGCACGCGATCCGCCTGCGCGAGTTGGGCCCGACGAGCGAGGAGACGTGCCAATCGGCAAACGACCTGCTCGCGCTTGAGTTGACGCAGGGCAAGCCCGACGTCGAGGCGTCGATCCAGAACGCCGTGCGCACGCACGAGGCGCAGTTCGGGCGGAAGCATCCCGTGACGCTCCAGACGCTCGACACGCTGGCGCAGCTGTACGCCACGCAGAACCGACCGACCGAGGCCGCGGCGATCGCGCGCGAGGTGCTCGACGAGCGTCTGAAGAGCCCCGGGCGCCTGCATCCGGACACGATCCGCGTGATGAACACGCTCGCGGTGTCGTGCGGCGACATGGGGAAGATCGACGACGCCGAGCGCCTGTACAAGGACCTCATCGATGCGCAGGCCCAGCTCAGCGGGCCCGAGCACCCGCACGCGCTCTCGCTCAAGGGCGACGTGGCGTGGATGCTGTACTGGACGTCGATGGACCGCGATGGCGGCACGTCCGACGAGAGCAAGGAGCGCCTGCAGCGCTCGCGCGTCCTGGGCGAGCAGGTGCTCGAGGCGCGCCTGCGCGTGCTGGGGGAGGAGCACAAGGACACGCTCACATCCATGAGCAACCTCGCGCTCGTGTACAAGCAGCTGGGGATGAAGGATCGGGCCGAGTCCATGACCCGGCGCGCCCTTGACGTGAGCGTGCGCGTGCTGGGCGAGGAGCACCCGGACACGATCGTTTCCCTGGCGAACATGGGCGCCATGCTGCGCGGGAACGGACGCTGCGACGAGGCGATCGCTTTCCTTGAGCGGGCGATCGCGGCATCGCGCAAGGTCCTCCCGCCCGACAATCCCGGCACGGCGTACTCGCTCGGGTGGTACGGCGCGTGCCTGGCGAAGCTCGGTCGATTCACCGAGAGCGAGGCGGCGCTGCTCGAGGCGCGGGGCATTATCGCGCGCGTGCAGGGCGAGGGCTCGCGCACCGCGGGACAGATGAGCAAGGACCTTGCGGACCTCTACACCGCGTGGGACAAGGCCGAGCCCGGAAAGGGGCACGACGCCAAGGCCGCGGAGTGGAAGGCCAAGAGCGAGACGACCAAGAGCGAGGCGGCCAAAGGCGAGGCGAACGAGGACAAGAAGTAGCTCGACGCGTGCGAGGCGCGCAGGGGTGCCGCATCCCGGCGCACGCCCCGTGATGCGCCCGTGCGCTTTGTGGTATCTTGGTGGTCTCACGCCTTCGTTGGAGTGTGCGACATGGGCCACGACGACCCAACTGCGGCGACGGGCACTCGGGGCCCATCGTCGGGCTCGAGCCACGGGCCGCGTGAGGGCGATTCCGTCGGCTCTTACAAACTGCTCAGGCAGATCGGCGAGGGCGGGTTCGGCGTCGTCTGGCTCGCCGAGCGTCGCGAGCCCATGGTGCAGCGCGTCGCGTTGAAGGTGATCAAGCCCGGCATGGACTCGCGGGCCGTCGTCGCGCGCTTCGAGCAAGAACGCCAGGCGCTGGCGGTGATGGACCACCCGAACGTCGCGAGGGTGTTCGACGGCGGAGTGACGGAGCGGGGCCTGCCGTACTTCGTCCTGGAGCACGTGGCGGGCGAACCGATCACGACGTTCTGCGATCGTCATCGCTACACGATCCGCCAGCGGCTCGAGCTCTTCGTCCCCGTGTGCGACGCCGTGCAGCACGCGCACATGAAGGGGATCATCCATCGCGACCTCAAGCCCAGCAACATCCTCGTGGCGCTCCAGGGCGAGCACGCGGTCCCCAAGGTCATCGACTTCGGCGTGGCCAAGGCGATCAGCCACACGCTCACGGACAAGACGATCTTCACGGAGACGGGGCAGATCATCGGCACGCCCGAATACATGAGCCCCGAGCAGGCCGAGATGGGCGCGATGGACATCGACACGCGCACGGACGTGTACTCGCTGGGCGTGGTGCTCTACGAGCTGCTCAGCGGCGTGCTGCCGTTCGATCCCAAGACGCTTCGAGAGGCCGGGTACGCCGAGATCCAACGGATCATCCGCGAGGAGGAGGCGCCGCGCCCGAGCACGCGCCTGAGCACGGCCGACGACCAGACCGCGGCGTCGATTGCGCGGCTGCGGCAGGATCGGCGCGAGCACCTGGCGAGCGAGCTCCGGCGTGAATTGGACTGGATCCCGCTCAAGGCGCTTCGGAAGGACCGGGCCCGTCGGTACGCGAGCGCGGAGTCGCTGGCGACGGATGTGCGCCGGTACCTGGAGGGCAAGCCGCTCGAGGCCGCGCCCGAAAGCCGGGCGTATCTGCTGCGGAAGTTTGTGAAGCGGAACCGAGGCCCGGTGGTGGCCGGTACGGCGGTCCTGGGCGCGTTGGCGCTCGGCGTCGCCGGCGTCGCGTGGCAGGGGGCGCGGGCGGAGCGGGCGCGCGTGCGCGCGGAGCATAATGAGGCCGAAGCGATCCGTCAGCGCACGATCGCGGCACAGTCCACGCTGTTTCTCCGTGAGCTCATCGCGCAGGGGAGCGCCGAGAGCGCGGACGGAGGGAGGATGAGCGTGCGAGACGCGGTGAGGCTCGCCTCCGCTCGCGTCGACCTGATGGAGTGGAAAGACCCCCTCGTCGAGGCGAGCGTGCTGACGGTCCTCGCGGGCGTGCTGGGATCGACACAGGACTACGAGCTGGCGCAGTCTCGGGCCGAGCGTGCGGTCGCGATCTATGAACGTCTTGGCGTGCGTTCTCCCGAACATGCCGAGGCGCTGGCTGTGATCGCGAGCGCCTGGGATGCGCGACAGAACTATGAGAATGCGATCGAGTTCGGCGAGAAGGCCGCGGCGATGATCAAGCCCTTCATGAATAGCGCCGACGCCTCGCCGGCCATTGCCGAGACATGGGCATCGATCACGTGCAACCTGGGCAATTCAACATTTCAGAGCGGGTACCCGGCGCGCCCGGAGAGGAAAGCGCAGGGGATCCGCGTCGTGCGCGAGGCGCTCGAGCAATCGCAGCAGCGTGGCGTGAAGGCCGACATCCAATCGAGCATCGCCGGGGTGTTGGGACAACTGCTCTCGATCGACGGGCAGGGCGCCCAAGCACGCTCCGTTCTCGAGGCGTCCATCGCTTCTCTTGATCGGACGAACCCGGGCCATCCCGGCGGCGCGATGTCGCGTCGGTACCTCGCCGATCTGCTCATGGATGCGGGCGAGCTCGAGCGGGCCGAGGGGCTCTATCGCGATGCGCTGGACCAACTCCGAGCGCGGACCGCGTTCTCCAGCCCGGACTTCGCGGACACGCTGCAGGGGCTGTCGAACGTCTTGGTCAAGCAGGGGCGCACGCGCGAGGCCCGCGCGGTGATGGAGGAGCAGATCCGCTCGCGCGAGAAGTTCGGACTTCCGTTCCTGCTGAGCGCAGCGCTCTTTAACCTGAGCAAGGTTTGCGAGGCCGATGGAGACATGGACGGCGCTGTGGCTGCCGTGCGACGCATCGACGAGGAATGCATGAGCACGAAGCCGCTCTCGGACTGGGCGCGCGGGAGGACGCGCCAGCGCATGGCGCAGTTGTGGATGAAGCAGGGCAAGCACCAAGAGGCGGCGTCGGTCCTCGTTGCAATGGAGCCCGTTGCCAACGAGCGAGCGGCGGTGCAGAGCCTCTTGGCGGAGGTCTACGCCGCGTGGGACAAGGCCGAGCCCGGCAACGGCTACGACACCAAGGCCGCGGAGTGGAAGGCCAAGAGCGAGGCCTCCAAGCGCGCAGCGGACGAGAGCAAGAAGTAGCCCGGTGGGTGTGCAGCGTTATTCAGGCGCGCGGAAGCATCTATACAACAAAACCGAGGGACTCTGGTCCCTCGGCTTTCGTTACGTTTCAGACGGAGCGTGCCGCGGAGCGCGGGCTCACGCCACCGTCACGCTCTTGTCCAAATACACGTCCTGCACAGCGTTCAGGAGCTTCACGCCGTCCTTGAGCGGCTTCTGGAACGCCTTGCGGCCCGAGATCAGCCCCATGCCGCCCGCGCGCTTGTTGATCACCGCGGTGCTCACGGCCTCGGCGAGGTCGCCCGCGCCCTTGCTCTCGCCGCCCGAGTTGATGAGCGGCACGCGCCCCATGAAGTTGTTCAGGATCTGGTACCGGCACAGGTCGATCGGGTGCCCGCCGTTGCCGGCCTCGTCGCTCCCGCACAGGTTCGTGTACACGCGCTTGTCCCACTTGCCATACGAGGACCCGCCCGTGTTGAGCGCGGCGTACCCGCCGTTGTTCGTCGGGAGCTTCTGCTTGATGATGTCCGCCTTGATCGTCGCGCCCAGGTGGTTCGCCTGCCCCGTTAGGTCCGCGCTCGAGTGGTAATCGGTGCTCTTGCCGTCGGCGCCCTTCACCTTGAAGTGCGCGTTGCGCGTGTAGCACCACAGCACCGTCACGAGCCCGTAGCTGTGCGCCTCCTCGAACATGTCGGAGACGTACGCAATCTCGTCGCGGGCGCTGTCGTTGCCGAAGTAGATCGTCGCGCCCACGGCCAGCGCCCCCATCTCGTAGCACTGGCGGATCGACCCGAAGTACGACTGCTTGAAGACGTTGGGGTACGTCAGCATCTCGTTGTGATTGAACTTGACGAGGAACGGGATCTTGTGCGCGTACTTGCGCGCCACCGACGCCAGCACGCCGATCGTGCTCGCGACGGCGTTGCACCCGCCCTCGATCGCGAGCTTGACGATGTTCTCAGGGTCGAAGTACGCCGGCTCGGGCGCGAAGCTCGCCCCGGCGCTGTGCTCGATGCCCTGATCGACGGGGAGGATGCTGACATACCCGGTGCCGGCGAGGCGTCCGGTGTTCAGGATCGTCTGGAAGTTGCGGAGGGTGGGCACGTTGCGGTCCGAGTCGCGCAGCACGCGATCGACAAAGTCCGGGCCGGGCAGGGCGATGGCGGACTTGCTGACCGTCTTGGACTCGTGCTTGAGAAGGCTGTCGGCGGCGGCGCCGAGCGAGGCGCGGATGTCGGTGGTGGGCGATGCGGGTGTGAACATGGGGAAACTCCGGTAATGAAGCCGATAGGAGATGCAGTTTAGCGCCGTGAACGACACGATTCGCTGGACAACGTACGGGGGTGATCCATGGGGCAATCGAGACTGTGCCACGTGCTGCTGCCGATGGCCGCGACTGCCGTGCTGGGCTCTGATTGTCTTGCGCAGGCGTGCGAGCCAACGTGGCTGGCGGGCGACCCGTTGCTGGGCGTATCCGATCTGGTGTGGACCGCGGTGCGGTGGGATCCCGACGGCCCTGGGCCGCGATCGCCCTGGATCATTTTCGGTGGTCGCTTCGAAGTCGCGGGGGATGTGATCGCGCACAACATCGCCGCGTGGGACCCAGAGGCCCATCGATGGTTGTCCTTGGGCACGGGCACGAACGGCGATGTCGTGACGCTGCGCGTGCTCTCGGATGGCTCCTTGGTCGCGGGAGGATCGTTCACTCAAGCTGGAACGGTTCCCTGCATGCGCATCGCGAGGTGGGACGGCGCGAACTGGAGCGCGCTGGGCGATGGGCCGGTCACCACTGCGGCGCAAACATGGACCCAGGCGATCTGCGAACTGCGGGATGGCACGCTCGTCGCGGGGGGCATGATTCGGGCGTCGCCGGGTGGATTTCTCTCTCGCTGGAACGGACGGACATGGACACCAATCCCGGTGTCCGGCGGAGTGTCCGCCATCGTGGAGGGCCATGACGGATCGCTGTACGTCGGCGGAAGCTTTGGAAGCTTCGACGGCGTGGCGATGAACAGCATCGGGAGATGGGATGGGCGCGCATGGGCACCGCTGGGCGCGGGACTCACGGGGGACGCGCGTGCGATGGAAATCTTGGCGGATGGATCGCTGCTCGTGGGAGGAAGCTTCGGCACCGCGGGCGGCAACAACGTGGCGGGCATCGCCCGATGGGATGGCCAATCGTGGCAACAGCTCGACGGCGCGATCACTCTTCCATATGGAAGCTCCCCGACAGTGCGATCGCTCACGCGCCTTCCTGGGGGCGATTTGCTCATCGGCGGAGAGGACCTTTCGCTCGGCGATGCCTCCCATGCCGGATTGGTCCGCTGGAACGGCACCACATGGACGGACATGGCGCTGGGGGAGAACAACGCGGCGCTGGGCATCGCAACGTTGGATGATGGGCGCGTCTTTGTCGGGGGCGCGCTCGGCGCGATCGACGGGGTCGTCTTCGATGGTGTCGGCACACACGACGGACAGCGATGGACGCCTCTAGGGGCCGGAACAACCGGGACCATATCGACGGTTTCGGCGCTTCCTGAAGGGGGCGTCGTGGTTGGGGGCGGATTCACGACGATCGGAGGCGTTCCCGCCGGGTCGATCGCGATCAACGAGGCCGGTCGATGGCGTGCGCTAGGCGAGGGGCTCGATGGCGGCGTGCAAGCGATCGCGGCACGCTCCTCAAGGAGCATCGTTGCGGGCGGAGCGCGAAGCTACGCGGTCGATCCCCAAGGGACCGCCGTGAACCATTGGAATGGCGATCGGTGGACAGGGCTGGGGCACATCAGCGGAACCGTCTACTCGCTGCTCCACCTCGGGGATGGCATGGTCATCGCGGGAGGGCAGTTCACGCTTGCGGACGGCACGGTCGCGAACAACGTCGCGCGCTGGAACGGTGGATCGTGGGCCGCCCTCGGTTCTGGCGTGCGGGGTTCGTCTCCGCTGCTGACAGGCGTGTGGGCGCTTGCACGCGCGGCCAATGGCGACATCATCGCCGGCGGGGCCTTTACCACGGCCGATGGCGCACCGGCGGCCTCGATCGCCCGCTGGGACGGCGGCGCATGGCACCCAATCGGGAGCGGGGTCGCCGACGCGCCCGGCACGACCGGCGTGGTGAGTGCATTGCTGAGTCTGCCGAATGGGGACCTGGTCGTGGGCGGGCGCTTCATCACGGCGGGTGGCGTGGAGGCACGCAACATCGCCCGCTGGAATGGGAGCCAATGGTCACCGATCGGAGAAGGCCTCGATTCATCGGTGTTGACGCTCGCCGTTCTGCCCAGCGGGGAGCTCGTCGCGGGCGGAAGCTTTGACAAGGCGGGAGCCGGAGCGACGCGATTCCTCGCGGTGTGGAATGGCTCGGGGTGGCGAACCCTCAAGGGCGGCACGAACGGACCCGTGGCTTCGCTCGCGGTCCTGACCGATGGCACGTTGTGCGCGGGCGGGGGGTTCACGATCGCCGACGACCAGGTGTCCGCGTCCTTCGCGCGCCTTGGTTGCACGCCGTGCTACGCGAACTGCGACGAGAGCACAGAACTGCCAGCGCTTGGTCTGACCGATCTGACATGCTTTCTCGATCGCTTCCGCGCCGGGGACGCCTACGCCAACTGCGACGGGTCGACGGGCTCGCCGCTGCTGTCCGCGGCCGACTTCGTGTGCTTCCTCAACACGTTCCGCGCGGGATGCCCGTAAGTCGCTTTCGAGCAGAACTCGCGACGCGCCGGCCTGCGCAATCGCTCGCCCCGGCGTGAGCCGCGAAGTTTCACCGTGCGCAAGTGCCCCCATCTTCACACGAGGATCGCTCGCTTTTGACTCGGATTCTCGCGGCATGTTCGTTATGCTGGGTCCTTCTCGCGACATGAGGATGGATTCCATGCTGAAGCCACGCATCGCTCCTCGTCCGACATGTGCCATGGGCGCGCTCGCCCTGGCGTCCGCCTCGCTGGCCCAGGGCGTCGGGCCGACGCCGTATCTGTGCTCGTCGGACAGCCCGCTCGCGTCCGTCGGCCCCTGGACGTACTTCCACCTCGAAACGTTCGAGGATGGCGCTCTGAATACTCCGGGCGTCACGGCGTCGACCGGGAACGTCCTGGGCACAAGCGTCAACACGGACTCGGTCGATTGCGATGACGGCTTGATCGACGGCAGCGGGGTGGGCGGGCACTCGTGGTTCTCCGGCTCGGGCTCGGCCGGCGTCACGTTCACCTTCAGCGCGGCGACGCTCGGAGCGCTTCCCACGGCCGTGGGCATCGTCTGGACCGACGGTGCGGCCAACATCACCTTCCAGGCGTTCAACGCCAGCGACGTCCTGCTGGGAACCGTCACCGGCAATCATGCCGATGGCGTCTCCAACGGCACCACGGTCGATGATCGCTTCTACGGGTGGGTCGATCCGGCGGGCATCGCCAAGATCAAGATCACGAACTCGTCGGGCGGCATCGAGATCGACCATCTTCAGTACGGCCGGAGCCTCTGTCCCGTCGCCATCACACAACCGGGAGCGAAGACCACGCCCGGGCCGGTCCAGGTTGCCGGTTCCTTCCTCGGACTCTCCGTCTCGGTCGTGGGCCAGTCGGCGTCGAACTTCCAATGGCGGAAGACGGGCGCACCGATCGCGAATGGGCCCACGCCCAGCGGCTCGATCGTCTCGGGAGCGACCACCGCCCAACTCTCCATCGCCTCGGCGGGAGCCGCAGATCTAGGTACCTATGACTGCGTGGTGAGCACGGGCTGCGGGACGTTCACGACATCGCCAGCCGTCGTTGGCTTCGTGTGCTACGCGAACTGCGACGCGAGCACGGGCGCACCCGCGCTGTCGGCGGGAGATTTCGTGTGCTTCCTCACCGCCTTCCGCGGCAGCAGCCCGTACGCCAACTGCGACGGGTCCACGGGCTCGCCGCTGCTCTCCGCGGCCGACTTCGTGTGCTTTCTCAACGCGTTCCGCGCGGGATGCCCGTAAGTCGCTTGCGAGCGGAACTCGCGACGCGCCGGCCTGCGCGACCGTGGCGCTGATCGCGTGCCCCGCGGCTCCAGCGCCGTTCGTTGTTCATTGCGCCGTCTGGCGGACGCACCCTGACGACCCCGCGGCAGGGGTGAACGTGGGGAGATTCCCAAGAAGGAAAGAGGCGCCACGCGCGAGACAATTGCGCTTGGCAGGGATGGTCGAGCGGCTCTCGAGCGTTGTTGACAACCGCGAGCGTTTCAGTATGGTTGAAGCAACACCCCGGGAACCATTCGTCACGGAGGCATGACATGTGCAGGGCCAAGCTCCGCTCGTTGTTCTTCGCGCTGACCTGGATGTTCGCCGTCTCGAGCATGGCCCAGTTCCCGTGCCCGAACGCTACATGGCTTCCCGGTGCTGGTATCGCCGGCACCGATGGGGAGGTCAAAGCCGTGGTTTCTTGGGATCCTGATGGGCCTGGGGTGCAGCCAGCCATGCTCGTCGTGGGCGGGCTTTTCACCAAGGCCGGCAACACGACCGCCTCCAACATCGCCGCGTGGAACGGTTCGAGTTGGGTCGCGCTTGGAAGCGGGACGGACAATCAGGTCAGCGCTCTGGCGGTTTTCAACGGGGAGCTGATTGCTGGCGGCAGCTTTGCGAACGCCGGAGGAATCTCGGCGAGCCGCATCGCGCGATGGAACGGCTCGTCCTGGCAGCCGCTTGGAGCGGGCGTCAATCAGTTCGTCGGCGCGCTCTGCGTCTTCAACAACGAGCTCGTAGTCGGGGGCGGATTCACCTCCGCCGGCGGAAGCCCGGCCGGTCGCATCGCTCGCTGGAACGGCTCCACGTGGTCGACGTTCGGCTCCGGGATGAACGACTTTGTTCAGAGCCTCGCGGTGTTCAACAACGACCTTATTGCCGGCGGCTCGTTCACGAGCGCGGGTGGCGCTCCCGCGTCGGCGATCGCGAGATGGAACGGCTCGACGTGGACGGCGCTCGGCAGCGGATTCAATAACTCGGTGCTTGGGCTCGCAGTCTTCAATGCCGACCTCATCGCGGGCGGGCTCTTCACCGCGTCGGGCGCAACGACGACCAACCGCGTGGCCCGCTGGAACGGCTCCTCGTGGATCGCGCTGGGCACGGGCGTCAACGATGCGGTCAATGCGGTCGGCGTGTTCGGAAACGAACTGATCGCCGCCGGAAAGATGACCCAGGCCGGCAGCGCCTCCGTGCGCAACGTGGCGCGATGGGACGGCACGCAGTGGCGCGCGCTGTCGACGCCAGCGCCCAACGGCACGATTATTGGTGTCAATGATGCGGTGAACGCGATCGGCGTCCATGCCGGGCAGCTCGCGTTCGGCGGCTTGTTCACATCGACGAGCAACTCATTCGTCTTTGAAACGACGTATGTGCCAATGAGCCGCGTCGCACGCTGGGACGGCGCTGGGTGGCAGCCCGTCGGGGGCGGCGTGGGCAACGGTGCCACCACTGGAACGGTGCGCGCGTCAACGACATTCAATGGTGACCTCATCGCCGGTGGCACATTCACCACGATCGGCGGCATCGCGGCCAACAGCATCGCGCGCTGGAACGGCACGTCGTGGCAGGCGCTGGGGGCGGGCGTCACGGCGAACTCCGGCGTGGGCACAGTGAGTTCACTTGGCGTCTTCAACAATGAACTCTTCGTGGGCGGCTCGTTCTCGACCGCAGGCGGACTCGCCTCGGCGAACATCGCACGCTGGAACGGCTCGACGTGGATTGCCTTCTCGCCGGGCACAAACTCAAGCGGCAACGTGACGGCCCTGCAGACATACGCCGGCGCGCTATACGCCGCGGGAAATTTCTCGTCTATTGGCGGGGTCACCGCGTCGTGGATCGCCCGTTGGAACGGGCTCGCATGGAGCCCCCTGGGCACGGGCATCTCGGGCGGATTTTTCGGCCCCGGCGTGTACGCGCTCGCCGAGTACAACGGGGACCTCTACGCGGCTGGGAAGTTCACCACGGCCGGCGGTGTGACCGTCGCCAACATCGCGCGATGGAACCTGACCAACTGGGCTGCCGTCGGCACGGGCACAGATTCGGACGTGGATGCGTTGGTCGTCTGGAACGGAAGCCTGATCGCCGGCGGGCAGTTCTCGAGCGCGGGAGGCGTTGGCACGGGACCGCTCGCGGCATGGAGCGGCTCGGCGTGGAGCCCGGTCAGCGCGTTGATCGCAGGCAGTAACCCCACGGTGAACGCGCTGACGACTCTTTCGAACGTCGGCCCGATTCCTGATCTTGTCTTCGGCGGCAACTTCGTGATCCAAGGGCCACAAGGAGGCACCTCGCTGGCGCGACTCGCTCCAACTGGGTTGACGAGCCCCGGCACAGGCATTAGCGGCGTGGGGAGTGGGGCCTTGGATCCGATCGTTCTGACCCTCACGCCTTACCAAGACCCAAAGCTGGGAACGCAATTGATCGTCGGCGGAACCTTCCTCAACGCAGGTACCGAACCATCGACCTCGTTTGCGCGATTCGGGTGCGCGAGCTGCTATCCCAACTGCGACGGAAGCATCGGAACTCCGGTCCTCTCAGCGGGCGATTTCGTATGCTTCCTGAGCAAGTTCCGCGCGGGCGACGCCTACGCCAACTGCGACGGGTCCACGGGCTCGCCGCTGCTCTCCGCGGCCGACTTCGTGTGCTTCCTTAACGCCTTCCGCGCGGGATGTCCGTAAGGGAAAAGTAAGTGGCACCTCGGACAGGGCACAGGGGACAGGCCACAGGGCCCTTGGGAACCGGCCTTGGGCCCTGATCTCGCAGCTCGGCGTGGGCGCAAGCCGTGCCACGCGAGATACGGATTCGCTCGCCCAAACAACTCCCGCCGTTCTCCGCCTATGCTCGCGCTCAACTTTCTGGAGAGTGAACATGGGCCTGCCTTCCCGACGTCTCTCGACCGTTCGCGCCACCACGCCCCTCGCTCGTGTCGCCCGTCGCGCTCTGTTCGCGGCGATGCTCGGCGGACCGATCGTGCTGGCGGGCGGGCTCGTGGGGTGCAAGGCGAGTGGTGGGGCGAGTGGCGGGGCCAAGGCGGCCGCGAGTGATCCCGCCAAGGACCTCGATGCGCTCGTCTCGCTCATGGCGGGCTCGTTCAGCTCGCAGGAGCAGTCCAAGGCCGACCCGGAGTTCTTTGACATCCGACTGCACATGACTCGGATCTGGCCCGAGCGCAAGGACGGGCGCTGGCTCTATGTGGAGCAGGCGACGGCCCAGGCGCTGGACAAGCCGTACCGCGAGCGCGTGTATCGCGTCTCGGCCGAAGCGGGCAAGAGCGGGGCGTTCGTCAGCGAGGTGTTCATGCTGCCCGGCGTGCCGCTCGCGTACGCCGGGGCGTGGAAGGACACGAACAAGCTCGTCGGAATCACGCCCGAGCAGCTCACGCTCAAGAGTGGTTGCACCGTGTACCTCGCACGCCAGCCCGACGGAACGTACACGGGCGGCACGCGGGGCGACGGGTGCGCCAGCGACCTGCGCGGCGCGTCGTACGCGACGAGCGAGGTGACCATCACGTCCGCGGGCCTGAAGACCTGGGACCGCGGGTACGACAAGGACAAGAAGCAGGTGTGGGGCGCGGTCAAGGGCGGGTACGAGTTCAAGCGGGTGCAAGAGAAGTAGCACGAACGGTCGGGATGGATAGGCCCGGGCGCGGGCTGTTCGTGCACGCGCACCGCCCCGCGCGGTACATTGGGGCGATGCACATCACACGCTCGCTGATCGCCTTAGTCGCGTCGCTCGCCGGCTCGCTTGCCTCGTGCGCCCAATCGCCGCCCGCGGCGGGCACGCCGGCCTCGGTCCCCGTGTCGGCCCAGCCCGGCGAGGCGCCCAGGCCCGACCACTACGTGCTGCTGCGCTGCGGGACGCTGCTGCCCGTCGCGGGGCAGGAGGCGAAGAAGAACGCCACGCTGGTCATCAAGAACGATCGCGTGGATCGCGTGATCGACGGGCTCAGTGGCCCGGACCTCTCCGCGGAGACCAAGGGCGGCGCGAGCGTGCAGGAGATCGACCTGCGCACGAAGTTCGTGATGGCGGGGCTGATCGACTGCCACGTGCACCTCAACGGCGAGTACACGCCTGATCGGCGCCTGCGGGAAATCACCGAGACCGACGCGGACCTGACGATCCACACGATCACCAACGCGCGCAAGACGCTCGACGCGGGGTTCACCACGGTGCGTGATCTGGGCGCCCGCGGGGATTCCATCCTGGCGGTGCGGGATGCGGTCAATCGCGGCGAGATCGTCGGTCCGCGGATCCTGTGCGCGGGCAAGGCGATTAGCATCACCGGCGGGCACATGGACCCGACTAACGGGTACCGCGCCGACGTGATGGGCATCCCCGGCACGGACCAGGGCGTCGCGGACGGGCCCGACGAGTGCCTCAAGGCGGTGCGCACGCAGATCAAGCGGAACGTGGACGTGATCAAGATCGCGTCCACGGGCGGGGTGCTCTCGATCTCCGCGGCGGGACTGGCGCAGCACTACACGGACCCGGAGCTCGCGGCGATCGTCAAGGCCGCGCACGCGATGGGGCGCAAGGTCGCCTCGCACGCGCACGGGACGGACGGGATCAACGCGGCGCTGCGCGCGGGCGTGGACTCCATCGAGCACGGGAGCTTCCAGAATGAGGAGTCGATCCGCCTGTTCAAGGAGACGAAGGCGTGGTACGTGCCCACGCTGCTCGCCGGCGCGACGACGATGGAGAACGCGAAGAAGCCCGGGTACTACCTCCCGATGGTCGCCAAGAAGGCGCTGGAGGTGGGGCCGATGATGCAGCAGAGCTTCCGCAAGGCACACGACGCGGGGGTGCGGATCGCCTTCGGGACGGACACGGGCGTGTCGGCCCACGGTCAGAACGCGCGGGAGTTCGCGCTCATGGTGGGCGCGGGGATGCCCGCGGGCGAGACGCTGGTGTGCGCGACGATCAACGCCGCGACGTGCCTGGGCATCGAGAAGGACGTGGGCACGCTGGAGGCGGGCAAGGCCGCGGACGTGATCGGGGTGGATGCCGATCCGATCAAGGACGTGACGACGCTCGAGCGCGTGTCGTTCGTGATGAAGGGCGGCGCGGTGGTCAAGGGCGGGAAGTGAGCGAGGAATCGAAGCCAGGTGCGCCCAAGGAGTCGCCCGGTTCGCCAGCCGCTGACTCGAGCAAGGAGCGGGGCGAGAGCCGGAACTGGCGTTCGATCGGCTGCACGCTCAAGCTGATCGTCCTCATGCTGATGGTGCCCGGGTTCATCGTTTGGGGGATCGTTCAGGCGATCATCAAACTGTTGAACGGTCATTGAGCGACTTGGCGTTCTCCTACCATTGCCCCCATGCCCCTCCGTCTGTACAACACGCTCACCCGAAGGCTCGAGGAGTTGCGTCCGCGGGACCCCGCGCGGATCACGTTCTACTCCTGCGGGCCGACGGTCTACGACGATGCGCACATCGGCAACTTCCGCTCGTTCCTCGCGGCCGACCTGCTCCGCCGCTGGATCGAGAGCCCGCTGTGCGAGCTGGCCAACTCGCCCTCGGGCGCTGTCCGGCGCGTCGTGCACGTGATGAACATCACCGACGTGGGGCACATGACGGACGATGCCGAGGGCGGCGAGTCGGGCGAGGACCGCATGGCCGTGGCGGGACGGCGGCTCGAGGAGGCGAAGAAGTCGGGCAAGCTGCCGGCGGGCGTGTCGATCGACCCGCGCGACCCGTACCAGATCGCGCGGTTCTACGAGGACCGCTTCAAAGAGGACGCGCGTCGCCTGGGGCTCAGGCTGGTGCTCGATGCGGATGCTGATGCGACGCTGATGCCGCGCGCGACCCAGAGCGTGGCGGGCATGATCGCGATGATCGAGCGCCTGATCGCGCGCGGGCACGCGTACGTCGTGGGCACGGGCGGATCGCGGGTGGTCTACTTCCGCGTGCAGTCGATCCCCTCCTACGGGAAGCTCAGCGGCAACACGCTCGAGAAGCTCCGCGCGGGCGAGGGCGGGCGCGTGAGCGAAACGAACCAGGCGAGCAAGGAGCACCCGGCCGACTTCCTGCTGTGGAAGGAGGACTCGTCGCACATCATGAAGTGGGAGAGCCCCTGGGGCTGGGGGTACCCCGGGTGGCACATCGAGTGCTCCGTGATGAGCGCGAATCGCCTGCTCGCGCCCGAGGGATCTCGCGAGCCGTTCGGCTCGCTCCTGCAGACGCGCCTGCCCGACGGCGCGCCGATCATCGACCTGCACTCGGGCGGGGAGGACAACATCTTCCCTCACCACGAGTGCGAGATCGCGCAGAGCTGCGCCTGCTTCAACGAGTCGCCCGACGCGGGCACGTACGCGGGCATGTGGTTCCACCCGCGGTTCCTGATGGTCGAGGGCGCGAAGATGTCCAAGAGCAAGGGCAACTTCTTCACGGCGCGGGACCTCTTTGCCAGGGGCATCGAGCCCGCAGCGCTGCGCCTGGAGCTGATCAAGACGCACTACCGCTCCAACGCGAACTTCACGATGCAGGGGCTCACCGATTCGCAGAGGACGATCGAGCGCTGGAGGAAGTTTGCGGATCGGCAGGGCACCTCCGCCCCGGCGGGCACGCCGCGCCCCGCGGGCGAGCGCGCCCGCGCGGACTTCGCGAGCGCGCTGCACGAGGATCTGAACATCGCCGGCGCGATCGGCGCGATCAACACGTGGGTGGGCGCGACTCCGACGCCCGAGGCGAGCGACGTCGCGCTGATGCGCGCGTTCGACGCCGTGCTGGGAGTGCTGTCGCTCGAGCGTCCCGCGGCGAGCGCCGAGACGGACATCGGGCTCTTCGCGCCGGGGCTCGCGCCCGACCCGCGCGTGATCGCCAAGCTGATCGAGCGGCGCGACGCCCGCGCGAGCAAGAACTTCAAGCGCTCCGACGAGATCCGCGACGAGCTGCTCGCGATGGGATACACGATCCTCGATCGGCCGGGCGGCAAGGTCGAGGTTCGCCGGGCGTGAGCGCCGTTCCGATCACTCCCCCCACCGCTCCCGCGGCCGCGCGAGGCCCGACATTTGCATCGCCGTGGATTCACTGGGCGGCGTCCCCCCGCGCGACGCTCATGCTCATCGTGCTGGCGGTGCTCGCCAGGCTCGTCTACGTCTTCTTCCTCTGCCCCTACACCCTCGTGGAGGATGAGGCGCACTACTGGGAATGGTCCCGCCACCTCGAGTGGTCGTACTACACCAAGGGCCCGGGCGTCGCGCTCACGATCGCGGCGTCGGTTCGCTTCCTTGGCGCGCTGGGTGTGCCGCTGTCCGAGGGCGTGGTCCGCGCTCCGGCGGCGCTGGCCTCGGGCGTGCTCGCGTGGGCGCTGTCGCGCCTGGCACGGGATGTCACGCGTGACGGGCGTATCGCGTTCCTCGCCGCGGCGATCACCATCCTCGCGCCGGGGCTGCACATCACCAGCCTGCTCATGACGATCGACGGGCCCTACGCCGCGTGCTGGGGCGTGGCGGCGTGGTGCGCGTGGCGGGCGCTTCGCGGGGGCTCGGGATGGGCGTGGATCGGGCTGGGCGTCGCGATGGCGCTGGGCTTCCTGTACAAGTACACCATCCTGCTGCTCGTGCCCGGGCCGCTCATCTTCGCGCTGGCGCACAGGGAGGTGCTGCACCTGCACGCGCGCTGGCGGGGGCTGGCGTTCCTGTCGCTGGCGATCGCGCTGACCGGCTTCGCGCCCGTGATCGTCTGGAACGCGAACCACGACTGGGGCACGGTGCACCACCTGCTCGGACATCTGGGCGTCAAGGGCGGGGATGTGGAGGTCGCCACGCAGGGCGGGCCCTCGTACAAGCCCGCGTGGACGCTCACGCTCATCGGGGCGCAACTCGGGCTGCTGGGCCCGGCGATGCTGCTGGCAATCGGCGCCGCACGCCGGGCGTTCGTCGCGACCTCGGGTTGCGCGATGGACTCGATCCAACGCCCACGACCCGAGCTGGCCCGCGCGGACCTCATCTTCCTGCTGGCGTGCTCGATCCCGATCTTCGCGTTCTACCTCGTCGTGTCGTTCATCGCCGAGCCTGAAGGAAACTGGCCCCTCGCCGGGCACCTCACCCTCATCCCCATCGCGGCGTGCGGGGCGCTGTGGGGCGTTGAGCGCGTGCGGGCGCGGCGCCGGATGTGGCGCGACGCGGGGAAGCAGGGCCCCCGGCCCCAGACCCTCACCAATGTCGCCTGGCGGCTCACGCTCTGGTGTGGCGTGCTGATGATCGTCGCCTCGGCCCGACTGGATTGGATGGCAGGCAGCGCCCCCGCCAGGGCGCTGGCGAACATGCTCGCGTCGGCGAAGATCACCGAGCCCGGACGCCCGCTCCTGCCCATCGGGCGCATCACGAGCGCCGACAAGATCGCGCTGGAGGCCGACGGCGTGATGAAGGAGCTCGCGGCCCGCACGGGGCAGACGCCGTTCATCATCGGTCAGCAGTACGGACGGGCGAGCCTGCTCGCGTTCTACATGCCCGGGCGACCCGTCGTGTACTGCTCCTCGAGCAAGTCCGAGGGGCGACGCACGCAGTACGACCTGTGGGCCCAGACCAACCTGGACGATCCGGGGCTGATGGGCCGTCCCGCGGTGCTCGTGGGCGGGCGACTGGACCAGTGGGAGCCCGCGTTCGAGCGCATCGAGCCGATCGGCGCGCTGCCCAGCGAGACCAAGCGCGGGCGCCTGACCTGGCTCGGCTTCGGGTATAAGGGCTTCCCCAGGGCCAAGGGAACGACGCCGTGAGACGATCCGAGGCATCCATCCGAAGGTCCCGGCTCGCGCTGCTGGGCATCGGGCTCGTGCTGGTCGCGCTGGCGACGCTCATCGATCGCGCCGCGTTCCACGCGACGTACGTGGGCGCGGGGCGCGACGCCTCCGCGGCGTCCGCGGCCCGCGACGCGATCGCCAAGAAGGACTGGTACCAGGCGCTGCGGGCCGTGGGGTATCTGCCGACCTGGGTCGCGTTGGGGCTGGCGTGTCTCGTGGTGGCACTGGCCCCCGCTCGAGCGCGCGGCGTGGCCTCGCCCCCGGGCTCCGCGTCGCTGGGGATCCGCCTGATCATCGCGCCGCTGCTGGCGGGCGGGCTGGCCGAGGCCCTCCGCCCGATCGTGGGACGCGTGCGCCCCTTGTTCACTGATGGACAGACGATGTTCGGGAGCGTGCCGGGGCTGGCGCGCGAGCAGATCTCCTTCGGCGGGGCGAGCTCGCACGCGGCGGTCGCCTTTGGGGGTGCGTTCGCGCTCGTGCTCGCGCACCCGCGCCTGGCGTGGATCGCGCTGCCGCTCGCCGCGGGATGCGGTTACACGCGGATGCTCTCGGGCGCGCACTTTCTGAGCGACGTGCTGGCGGGGGCGGTGCTGGGATACCTCTCGGCGATGCTGGTCGGTTTCCTGCAGCCGCGACGCCCGTAGCCCGGGGCGCGAGGCTGGTACACTCGTGCCATGGCCTCCGTTGTTTTCTACTTCCAGGTCCACCAGCCCTTCCGCCTCAAGCGCTACTCCGTCTTTGATGACCACCCCTTCTACTTCGACACGGAGAAGAACGGCGCGATCTGCAAGAAGGTCGCGGACAAGTGCTACCGCCCCGCGACGTCGCTGATCCTCGACCTGGTCAAGCGGCACAAGGGCAACTTCCGCGTGTCGTACGCGCTCACGGGCGTCGTGCTCGACCAGATGCAGGAGTTCTGCCCGGACGTGATCGATCTGTTCAAGCGGCTCGCGGACACCAAGTGCTGCGAGTTCATCGGCGAGACGTACTACCACTCGCTCTCGTTCCTGTACAGCAGGTCGGAGTTCGACGCGCAGGTCGCCGCGCAGACCAAGAAGATCCAGGACCTCTTCGGGCAGACGCCCAAGGTCTTCCGCAACACGGAGCTGATCTACGCCAACGAGCTGTCGCAGCACGTGGCGCAGATGAAGGGCCCCGATGGCAAGCCCCGCTTCAAGGGCGTCATCTGCGAGGGTGTGGACCGCATCCTCGGGTACCGCTCGCCCAACTACGTGTACCGCCCGCCGAGCGTGAACGGCGCGCCCCTCGCGGGGGCGGGGGGCAGGCCCTTCGGGTTGCTGCTGAAGAACTATCGCCTCAGCGACGACATCGCGTTCCGCTTCAGCAATCGCGGATGGGCGGAGTGGCCGCTCACCGCCGACAAGTTCGCCGGGTGGGTGAACCAGATCAACGGCGACGGGTACCTGTGCAACCTCTTCATGGACTACGAGACGTTCGGCGAGCACCAGTGGGCCGACACGGGCATCTTCGATTTCCTCTCGGACATGCCGGGCAAGGTGTTCGACGTGAACCCGGGGCACAACCACTTCATCACGCCGAGCATGGCGCTGGACGAGTTCGAGCCCGTCGGCGAGTACGACGTGCCCCAGTTCATCTCCTGGGCGGACATCGAGCGCGACCTGACGGCGTGGCGGGGCAACGCGATGCAGGCCAACGCGCTCGACGAGTGCTACAAGGTCGAGCGCGCGATCAAGCAGCGCCTCGCCGCGGCGGAGCAGGCCAAGGACAAGGCGGAGCTGCAGTACAGCCAGTACCTGCTCAATGACTGGCGCAAGCTCACGACCAGCGACCACTTCTACTACATGTGCACCAAGTTCTGGGCCGACGGCGACGTGCACAAGTACTTCAGCCCGTACGACTCGCCGTACGACTCGTACATCAACTTCATGAACGTGCTGGACAACGTGCGCACGCGGATCGCCGCGCCGGCGGGCAAGGTGCTGCAGCCGGCGTGATCTGCATGCGATGGGCCAACGAAAGAACGCGGCCTTTGGGGCCGCGTTCGGAGGATTCGTGCCGCGATATCCACCTCGATCAGTACAGCAGCTGCATCTGCAGGCGCAGGATGTACTGGGCCTTGTCCGCGGCGAGCAGACCCGACGACGTGTTGGTCGCGATGAGCGAGCTGGACTTGCTCTGCTTGCTCGGATCGATGAGGAAATCGAGCGTGAACTTCGCGGCCTGGCTCTGCGGGATGAAGAAGTAGTTCCCGCCGAGCGTGATCTCGTGGAACACGCTGTGGTTCACGCGGTCCTTGTCGGGGATCACCACGTCGTAGCGCGCGAAGCCCTCGAGGTCGTCCGTGAGGAAGTACCCGCCCTGCACGATGAACCCGTAGTCGTCGTACGTTGCCTTGGTCGCGGTCGTCTTGTCCTCGATGTGGCGCCCGACGAACTGGGCGAAGGCGTTCCACCCGTTGCCCTTGATCATCCCGTCCACGGTGTACTCGAAGAGGCTCAGGTCCGCGGTCGCGCCCGAGCCGGAGGTGGCGAAGGTGCTCCCTCCGTCCTGGAAGTGCACCGCCGCGCCGATCATGCCCGCGCACGGCGAGTTCCGCCAGCTCGTGAACATGTCGAAGTTCTTCCACTCGCCGCAGAACTTGTACTCGCCGCGCGCCGTGAGGGCGTAGTCGGCCTCGCCGCCGGGCACGCTCGACCCGTTGGTGAAGTCCGTGTTCAGCGCCTTGAGGCCATCGGAGAACATGCCAAAGGCGCGGAACGTGTCGCTGGTGTACGAGCCCATCACGCCCTCGGTGTAGGTGCCCGAGAAGACGGTGTTCACCGTCGTGCGCTCCGTTGCGAGCTGCATCGTGTGCGGGACGAGCTCCTCCTTGAGGAGCGGGGCCTTGAACTGACCCCAGCGCAGCCCGTATCCGTTCTCGAACTTCTTCTCGCCGAACGCCTCCATGAGCAGCGCGGTGCCGTCGCCCTTGTTGTTCTCCCAGTCGATGCGATAGGTCAGCGTGGGGTCGCCGACCTGCCCCTGCACGCTCACGCGGACGCGCCGGTTCTGGAAGCCGTTGGCGAAGCTCTTGCTGCCCGCGGGCGTCTTGTCGCCGCCGAAGTTCCCGTAGTAGCGGAAGAGCATGTTTCCGCTGATCTTGGGGATGTTCGCGTCGGGGCCGTCCAGCGCCGAGGCGCGATCGCTCGCGTCGGCGAGGGTCTCCGCCGCGCCCGCGCGGTCCAGATCGCCCGCCAGCGCGGGAGAAACACAGGCCAGTCCACCCAGAGCAACGAGCAGCTTCGCGTTCATGTGAGGATCCTCAAGATGCGGAACGAATCCGGCGGTCCGAAAACCTCGCCGGTGGTGCGTCACGCTACCAACGTTGCCGGGGCTCACGCAACCGACTCGAGGCTCCGCAGCCCGTTCGTGCTCTGTGAGGAATTGAGGGTTCGAGCCGACGCACCCGGGTGTGCTCTGTCCCAGAACCCTGCCCGCGAAGCCCACCCACGAACCCGTCCCACCTACCCTCCGTACCCCTCGTTCCTCGGGCTCGATCAAGGGATCGATGCCGCCGGACGATGGTCTACGTCCACGCTTTCGGAAAGGTCGAGAGATGAGCAAGAACGGTGTGATCGTCGTCACCGGCGCCGGCGGATTCATCGGCGGGCACCTCGTCAAGATGTTCCTCGACCGCGGGGCCAAGCACGTCCGTGCCGTGGACATCAAGCCCCTCGACGAGTGGTACCAGGTCCATCGCGGGGTGGAGAACCTCGCCGGGCCCGTCAAGGGCGACGCCCGCGACTTCAAGGTCTGCCGCAAGGCGGTCGCGGGGGCCAGCGAGGTCTACCAGCTCGCCGCGGACATGGGCGGGATGGGCTTCATCGAGAACAACAAGGCCCTGTGCATGCTCAGCGTGCTGA
>CAYNSB010000026.1:0-54349 GCA_964399625.1 uncultured Phycisphaeraceae bacterium | reverse complement strand
TGTTGATCTCGGGGAACACGCCCTGCTCGGTGAGGCCCATGGCGTAGTTGCCCTGCTTGTCGAACGCCGTGCGCGGCAGCCCACGGAAGTCCTTGATGCGGGGCGTCGCCAGGTTGATGAGCCGGTCGAGGAAGTGCCACATCCGCTCGCGACGGATCGTGACCATCGCCGACGACTCCATGCCCGCGCGCAGCTTGAAGTTCGAAACGCTCTTCTTCGACTTCTGGATCACGGGCTTCTGCCCGGTCACCTTGGTCAGCGTCTCGATCACCGTCGACTTGATGTGCGGCGGGATCTTGCCGCCGTCGGCCTGCTTGCCCATGTTCACGTTGAGCACGATCTTGTCCAGGCGCGGCTGCGACATCGGGTTCTTCAGCCCGAACTTCGCGCCGATCTCCTGGCGGATCTTCGTGTCGTACAGCGTCTTGAGCCGCGGTGGCCCGGACGGCTTGAGCGCCTCGGCGGCCTCGGGGCTGCTCGCGTGCTTGTCGCCGCCCTTCTTGGCTGGACCGCCCTTCTTGGCGTCCTTGGCGGGTCCCTGCGGCTTCTTGTCTTTGTTCTCGGCCATGGCGTGTGCTCGTTGCGTGTGGAAACTTCAGTTCGGGATCACTTGCTCGCGGCGCGGACGGTGCCCAGCACCTTCCCGCCCCTGACGGCGACGCGGACCTTCGATCCGTCGGGCTTCGCCTCGAAACGCACCCGCGTCGCCTTCCCGTCCACGACGGGCGACACGTTGGAGATGTGGATCGGGGCTTCCTTCGTGATCACACCGCCCTGCGGGTTGAGCCGCGTCGGGCGCATGTGCTTGGTCCGAAGGTTCACCCCCTTGATGATCACCTGGTCCTTGTCGGTGATCACGCGGAGGATCTCGCCCGTCGTCCCCTTGAGGGACCCGGACGTGACGATGACAGTGTCGCCTTTGCGTACGTGACGGGCCATCTCACACCACCTCCGAAGCGAGGGACACGATCTTCATGTAGTTCTTGTCGCGGAGCTCGCGGGCCACGGGCCCGAAGATGCGCGTGCCCTTCGGGTTCCCGTCGTCCTGGATCAGCACGACCGCGTTCGAGTCGAACTTCACGTACGACCCGTCCGCGCGACGCACCGCCTTGGTCGTCCGCACCACCACCGCCTTGGACTTGTCGCCCTGCTTCACGTCGGACCCGGGCAGCGCCTTCTTCACGGACACGAACACCCGGTCGCCCACCGACGCCGTGCGCCGAGTGAACTTGCCCGAGGCCGTCGTGCCGCCGTACACGCGGATCACGTACGCGATCTTCGCGCCCGAGTTGTCCGCGACTTCACATCTTGTTTCTTGCTGGAGCATGGGAGCACCTGGGTTCGCGAGGGCGGGCCACCCGCCGTTCGAGGGTCAGTCCTTGGGCTTGGCGGTCACAATCCGGGCGATCGTCCACTTCTTGGTCTTGGACAGCGGACGGCAGGGCACGATCTCGACCGTGTCGCCCACCTTCGCCGTGTTCTTCTCGTCGTGCGCCTGGATGATCGTCTTGTGCGACACGTACTTCCCGTACTTCGGGTGCGGGGACTGGTAACGCACCACGACCGTCCGCGTCTTGTCGCGAGAGTCGGAGTCCACGACCCCGACCAGCTTGACGATCTTCTTGGGCGCCGCGTCCTTCGCGGCGGTCTTCTGAGCAGGATTCTTGGTGGCGGGGCTCATGCGGTTGCCTTTGTGTGCATCGTCGATCGCGCGTCAGCGTCTGGGGTTCAGGAGGACTTGGCGGACTTCTTGCCGCCCGAGGGCTTCTTGCCGGCGGACTTGCTGCGGACGGGCTTGCCGCTCACGCCCGCGACGACGGGCTTCTTGCCCGCGGGCTTCTTCACGCTCGTCTTGGCCGCGACGGGCGCGGCGGCGGGCTTGCCCGCGCCCTTGTGCTTGAGGCGACGCGCCGTCCGCTCGGTCAGCAGACGGGCAAGGTCCTTCCGGGTCGTGCGGAACAGACCGGTGTTCTCCACCTTCTCCGTCACCGCCTGCGTGCGCAGCTTGAACAGCTTCTCGCGCGCGGCGTGCACCTCGCCCTTGATCTGCTCGTCGCTCAGCTGTCGAACTTCGTTGGGGTTCATGGTAACTCTCGAATCTGCTCTCACACCAAGGATCGAACGACGAACATCACACGGTCACGCGACGCGTCACGAACCGCGTCCGCACGGGCATCTTCATCGCGACGCGCACCAGCGCCTGCTTCGCGACGATCTCCGGAACGCCCGCGATCTCGAAGAGGATCGTCCCGGGCTTCACCCGCGCCGCCCAGTAGTCCACGTCCGCCTTGCCCGTTCCCATTCGCGTCTCCAGCGGCTTCTTGGAGATCGGCTTGTTCGGGAACACGCGGATGAACAGCTTTCCAGAGCGCTTCAGGAAGTGCATGGACGCCACGCGCCCCGCCTCGATGCACGTGCCCTTGAGCCAGCACCCTTCCAGCGCCTGCAGCCCGTACTCCCCGTACGCGACGTAGTTGCCCTTCGTCGCCTTGCGCGGGCGGACGCGGCGCATCTCCTTGCGGAACTTCACTCTCTTGGGCATCAACGCCATGGCTCAAACTCCGTCTCGAAACTCGCGTCTCGGGTCCTGTCTGCTTCTCAACGACGACCGCGGGCGCGGGCGCGACCGCCGGCCGCATTGCTCTCCGTCTCGTCCCGCTGGTCCGCGCCGTACATCCCCTTGTAGATCCACACCTGGCACCCGATCACGCCGTACGGCATGAACGCCTCGGCCAGCCCATACTCCACGTTCGCCTGCAGCGTCGACAGCGGCAGCGAGCCCAGACGCATGTCGAGCACGCGCGACATCTCCGCCCCGCCCAGGCGACCCGCGAGCTGGATCTTCACGCCCTTGGCGCCCGCCCCCATCACCGCCTCGCAGCGCATCTTCATCGCGCGACGGAACGCCGCACGCTTGGAGAGCTGCTCGCACACCGCCTCCGCCACCAGCTTCGCGTCCAGGTCCGGGTTCTTCACCTCGATCACCTGGATCTTGACCTTGCGCCCCGTCATCAGCTGGAGCTCCTCGGTCATCCGCTCGATCTCGGCCCCCTTGGGACCGATCACCACGCCCGGGCGCGCCGTCTTGATGATGACGACCAGCTCCTCACGCGTGCGCTCGATGTGGATGTCCGACACGCCCGCGTTCGGACGGTCCTTCGCGCGGTTCAGCCGCTTCTCCAAGAAGGTGCGGATCTTCTGGTCCTCGACGAGCAGCTCGCCGAACAGCGCCTTGGGCGCGTACCACCGGCTCTTGTGGGCCTCGGTGATCCCGAGCCGGAACCCGAATGGATTGGTCTTTTGTCCCATGGTGATCCTTCGTGCCACCGGTCCCCGGTGGTTACGCGCGCTCCTGAAGGGTGATGGTGATGTTGCTCATCCGCTTGATGATCGGGTGCGCACGCCCACGGTCCTTGGGCTGGAAACGCTTGATCCGCGGGCCGTCATCCACCCGGCTCTCCGCCACGAACAGCGCGCCCGGGTCCACGTCCGCCAGCTGCGCCTCGGCCTGCGCCGCGAACAGCGCCTTCTTCACGTTCACCGCCGCACGCTTCGTGTTGAACGACAGCAGGTTCACCGCCTGGTCGAAGCTCTTGCCGCGGATCAGGTCCACGACCAGCTTCGCCTTCCGAGGCGACCCGCGGTGGTGCACCACCTGGCACGTGAAGCGGGCCAGCTCCTTCGTCTGCACGCCCAGCGCCACCGCCAGCTTGTCGATGTCCTGCTTCTTGCAGCGAGGATGATCCCGCCCCGCCATCCAGTTCTTGATCGCCGACACCGCGCGATCGCCGGAGAGACCGACGCGCTGCACCGCCTCGGCCAATTGCTCGGCCGAGACGCCCTTGTCGGACGCGAGTTGCTTGAGTCGTTCGCCACGGAGTCGCATGGCCTGCTTCCTTTGAACCCGATCCCTACGAAACCTGTCCCGTTCACTACTCGGTCACGCCCCATCCCGCATCAATCGCCCGACTCGGCCTTCTCGCCGCCGTCGAGGCCTTCCTTCTTGTTCGTGTGCCCCTTGAACGTCCGGGAGATGGAGAACTCGCCGAGCTTGTGCCCGACCATGTCCTCCGTCACGAACACGTCCAGGAACGCCCGGCCGTTGTGCACCTTGAACGTGTGACCCACGAACTCGGGCACGATCGTGCACCGACGCGCCCACGTCTTGATGGGCTCCTTGCGCCGGTTGGTGTTGAGCTTCTCCACCTTCCGGTAGAGCTTCTCGTCGACGAACGGGCCTTTCTTCAGCGAGCGTCCCATGGATGAGTCCTAGATGAGTCCTATCTGTCCAGCCTCGATGCCTTCGAACCTTCGTCCCCGATCACATCACCTGACCGAACCGCTTCGTCATGCGACGACGCAGGATCAACTTCGACGACGCCTTCCGCGGGTTCCGCGTGCGACCACCCTTGGCCAGCACGCCCGTCGGACCGCACGGCGGACGATTGCCCTTCGAGCGACCCGAGCCACCACCCAGCGGGTGGGCGTGGTGGCTCTTGGCCATGCCGCGCGTGATCGGGCGACGCCCCAGGTGCCGCGTCAGACCGGCCTTGCCAAGACGACGCAGGCGATGATCGCCGTTGCCCGTCTGACCGATCGTCGCCATGCACTCGAGCGGAACCATGCGCGTCTCGCCCGAGGGCAGCACGAGGGTCGCGTACGCGCCCTCCTTGTTGCTCAGCTTCGCGTACGTGCCCGCCGAACGGCACATCTGCGCCCCGCGCCCCGGCACCAGCTCCACGCAGTGCACGTCCAGGCCCGCGGGGATGAACTTCAGCGGCATCGCGTTGCCCGCCGTCGGCTCCACCGCCGCCTTCGTGCTCGCCTCGATCGTCTGACCGACCTTCAGGCCCAGCGGCGAAGGGATGTACCGCTTCACGCCGTCGGAGTACTGCACGAGCGCGATGTGGCACGAGCGGTTGGGATCGTACTCGATGCCCACCACCTTGCCCGCGATGCCGTCACGGTCCTTCCGCTTGAAGTCGATCAAGCGATACATCCGCTTGGCGCCACCCCCACGACCACGAACCACGATCTTGCCCGAGTTGTTCCGGCCGCCCTTCTTCGGGATCGGACGCAGCAGCGAACGCTCGGGAGCGAACTTCGTCACCTCGGCGTGCGCGTTCACCGACGCGTTGCGGCGCCCGGCGGAGGTCGGCTTGTAGATTCGAATCGGCATGGCTGTCCTTTGCTTGGTTCCCTGCGTGCCTTCGTGCCTCGGTGCCTACGCGCCTTCCTCAGAACAACTCGATCGCGTCGCCTTCCTTGAGCGTCACGATCGCCTTCTTCGTCTCCGGCAGAACGACCTTCCCATACCGCAGCATGCGGGCCTCGCCCTTGCGCACCTGCGTGTTCACGCCGGTCACCTTCACCTTGTACAGCGCCTGCACCGCGCCCTTGATGTCCGTCTTGGTCGCGCGGCGATCCACAAGGAACGTGTACTGACGACGCTCGTTCATCGCGAACGTGCTCTTCTCCGTCAGCAGCGGGTGCTTGATCACATCGGTGGGAAGAAGCATCACGCACCCTCCTTCTTGGACTTGGTCTTGCCCGCCGCCGGCTTGCCCTCAGCGCCGATCGGATCGAGCTTCGCCGACTTGCCCGTCTGCGAGCTCGGACCGCTCAGCCACGCCTGAAGGTCCTCCTTCGCGACGACCAGGTAGCGGTGGTTCAGCATGTCGAAGCAGTTGAGCGAATCGACCCGGCACAGCGTCACATTCTCGAGGTTCCGCGCCGAGCGACGCGCCGCCTCGGACTTGCCGCCGTCCACCGGCAGCGCCACCAGCGCCGTCTTGTCGACCTTGATGCTCGTCAGGAACTCGGAGAACGCCTTCGCCTTGGGCTCCTTCATCGCGAAGGAGTCGACGATGCGAACCTCGTTGTCCACCAGCTTGGCCAGCAGCGCGTTGCGATTGGCCTTGCGACGCATCTTCTTGGGCATGTCCAGGCGGTAGTCCTCGCGGGTCCGCTTCTTGGAGTGCCCGTGCCCGCCGCCCTTGAACAGGTTGGCCTTGCGGTCGCCGTGGCGCGCGTTGCCCGTGCCCTTCTGCTTGTAGATCTTGCGGGTCGAGCCCTCGACCTCGTGGCGATTCTTCGTGCGCGCCGAACCCTGACGCGTGTTCGCGTGGTAGCGCACATAAGCCTGCTTGATGAGCGCGGCGTTCACCTCGCCGCCCAGGGCCTGCTCGTCGATGGCCAGTTTCCCGACCTCTTTGCCCTGCATGTTGTAGACGGGGACATCCATCGGTGTCTTCCTTCGTCAATCCGCCTCGAAGCCCGCCGCACGCTGCGTTGGGCTCGCTTCGCCTAGCCCCCTCGGTTGCTCGTCCTCACGCGGAGGTGATGGACGCCCGGGCGGGCCTCGACTCGGCAGTTCGCTCGCACTTGTCATCGCCCGGCGGTTTGGTCCGTTCGACGTTTCCGTCGTCCGTTCCCACCTTCCGAGCCCCGGGGTCGCGTGCCTTCAACGGCCCCGGGATTCCGATCACGACTTCTCTCTCACCAACCAGACCTGATCATTCTCCGATCGCTCGAACCGATCACTTCTTGGCCGCGCCACCCTTGGCCTTGGACTTGTACAGACGAACCGCCGGGCGAACCTCGAGCACGCCGTTGTTGGCGCCGGGGACCGGCCCCTTCACCAGCAGCAGGTTCTGCTCGGCATCGATCTTCACCACGTCGATCGAACGCAGCGTCACGCGCTCCGCGCCCATGTGCCCAGCCATCTTCTTGCCCTTGGCCAGACCGCCGCCGTAACCGCGGTTCGAGCACAGCGAGCCGATCGACCCCGGCGAGCGGTGCTTGCGCTCCGTGCCGTGCGACGCGAACATGCCCTTGAAGTGCCAACGCTTCATCACGCCCTGGAAGCCCTTGCCCTTGGACGTGCCCGACACATCGACGAACGACGTGCCCTCGAGCTCCTTCACCGTGATGGACTGCCCGAGCGTGTACTTCGCCGCGTCCTCGGCCTTCACGCGAAACTCGCAGTGATGCCGCAGCGGAGCGGACCCGGCCTTCGCGTCATGCCCGATCATCGGGATCGTGCTGTTCCGCGGCTTCATCTCGGAGAAGCCGATCTGCACCGCCGCGTAGCCGTCCTTCTCAACGCTCTTGACCTGCGTCACGACGCAAGGCCCGAGCTGGATCGCGGTCACGGGCACCGCGCGGCCGGAGGGCTCCAGCAGGCGGGTCATGCCGATTTTCTTGCCCAGCAGGATCATCGTTCACCTCAGCAGTCGCGAGTATCGTCGGTCGCCACGCCGCCAGCGCGGGGCCCTCGGACTCGCCTTCATGCCACCGGCTTGAACGCCGCACCGGGGCAGAGGAAGCATTCGGGATTCAAACGAACACGGGCGCCCTTCCGAGCGCCCGTGACAGAGTCATGCCTTGATCTTGATGAACACACCGGCGGGAACGACCAGACGATTCAGAGCCTCGACCGTCCGCGCGTTGGGCTCGAGGATGTCGATGATCCGCTTGTGCGTGCGGATCTCGAATTGCTCGCGGCTCTTCTTGTCAATGAACGGCGAGCGCAGCACCGTGTAACGCTCGATCCGCGTCGGAAGCGGGATCGGGCCCGCAACCTTCGCGTTGGTGCGCTTGGCGTGGTCCACGATCTCCTTCGCGCTGCTGTCCAGCGCCAAGTGGTCGTAGGCCTCCATCCGGATTCGAATCCGCTGACCTGTCATGGAGCACACCTCAAAGCACCAGTCCGACACACCGCTCGTCCACTCCCGACCGTCGGGCGTGAACCCCGCCCCGTGCGGCAACACCGCAGCGGGTCGGCCTTCCGAACGAATCTGTTCCTAGTGGAGCGTGACCCGGCGCCAAGCCCCGTGACGAAACACGACACGGGACCCCACCGGCTCCGGATCACACCGGACCGATTCGAGCCAGCAAGGATACGGGGGTCGAACGGGGAGTCAACATACCCACCCTACCGATCAGACGAGTCGTCCCTTCTCCACCGCCCGCCCACACCCCCACACTGCTGGCCCAAACCACCCGTCGAGCCGACAATACTTACGTACGGGGCATGTCTGTCCCGTCCGGGAGACTGTGCATGGATCGCACCATCCGCTCGTTCGGATTCGTTCTGGGATTCGCCCCATTCTTCGCGTCCGCCGCATTCGCGCAGGCCCCGGCCAAACCAAAGAACGCCCCCGCCAAGTCCAAGCAAACCGCGCCAACCGAGCGCGCCAAGCCCCGCGAAGATGCGCCCGTCCAGGACGTCGAACTCGCGGGCGATCTTTTCCGCCTCGAGAATGTTGGCCTCTCGATCCACCTCCCCGTCGGCGCCCTCGCACAGAAGTCGCGCGCCGGCGAGCAGGTCACCGCCCAGATCACGCCCGCCCCGGGCCAGCCCCAGTGGCTCCTCAACATCCAGACGCCCCAGAGCACCAAGGGCGCCACCACGCGACAGGTCGCCGAAGAAGTCCTCGAGCAGATCCGAGGCCAATTCGGCGTGGTCCAGACCGATCAAGATCGCTCGGGCAAGGACGTCACCAAGGTCGTCCGCACCGACGCCGTCGTCATCGAGGGCGTCAAGCCAGTCCCGCTCAAGCCCAACGGCCTCACCGGCGAGGGCACGCCACACCGGTTCTACGTTAAGACGCCCGCCGGCAGCGGCAAGGGCTCGATCGTCCGCGGATACACCGTCTTCGCGCTCGACGCCAAGCGATTCGTGGTCTTCGACCTTTCCGCCCCCGAGCCGGAGTTCGCCCGCGTCCGCGCCATCTACGAGCGCGTGATCGATGGCGCAACCTTCGACGATCCCGCGATCATCTCCGCCAATCGCGGCTCGGCCATCGGCGCCAGCAGCAAGCTCCTCGCCACCCTCACTCCGAGCGACTACGACGCCGCGCTCGCCAATCTCAAGGACCGCTGGTACCGCCTCTACAAGCCCGCCGCCTCCGGTGCCGAGCAGGACGCCACCGAGCTCGGGTACTTCCACGTGCGCGCCTGGAAGGGCGCACGCGGCGAGGTCGACGCCGCGCGCGACCCAAGCAAATGGGACGCGAGCGAGCGCGAGCAGGGCTACTTCGTCCGCATCGAGGCACGCCAGATGCAGGGCGAGGCGATGATCGACTCCATCGGCACCTACTTCATGGGCCTCGATCGCAAGAACGAGGTCTGGGTCCTCCAGGTCGCCTCGCGGGACTCCCGCTCGAAGCGCGTCCAGCAGACCTTCACCGAAACCGCCGCACGCTCGGGCCCGAGCCTCAGCGTCACGCTCAGCGGCAGCAGCGACGCCAAGAGCCTGCAGCCCGTCGTCCCCGACAGCGGCTACCTCAACCAGGTCGAGATGTTCCTGCTGCCCCAGCTCCTGGCGCGCAAGCAGGGCGAGGCACGAGGAAAGGAGCTGGGCTTCTACACGTACCAGTCCGAGTTCGGCACCGTGCGCTACCGACGCGACGCCCTCTCCGCCGACGACTCGGGAGCGGGCGCCATCCGCATCGTCACCCGAGTCAACGAGGACCGCGAGCCGTTCACATCCATCTACGACACCAAGGGCGACCTGGTGAAAACAACGATGGCCGATGGCTCGCTCCGCGTCCCGATCGACCTGCCCCGTCTGCTCGATCTCTGGAAATCCAAAGGCCTTCCCGTCGAGTGAGACGACCCGCGCCCCACACCAAAAATCCGATGCGCGCGTGACGGACCTTCTGGTACGATTCGTCCTCTTGCCCATTCGCGGAGGATGACATGCCCAAGGCGCCCGTCTGTCGCATTCGCTCCATCTGGTCTACCGCGCCGCTGATCCTCGCGGCCCTGGCAGGGTGCGCCGCGCCCGAGCCAACGTCGCACCCCAAGTCCCCCCCACCAGCAACGGCGCAGGCTCCGGCTACGCCGGCCCCCGCCGCCCAAGCGCAATCCGCCGGCCCCGGGCGCAGCGAAGCGCCCCCCGTTCTCAAGGATGTCCCCGGCCTGATGGACGCGGGCAGGTACGCCGTCGTCAACGGCGAGCGCGCGCAGGTCCCCGCCGTGAAGATGGGCGATGCCCGCTCGATCGCTCGCATCATCGACGAAGGCAAGAACCGCAATCGCGTGATGGATCACCTCACGCACATCTCCAAGCAGATCGGCCCGCGCCTCACCGGCTCGAGCAACGCCGACCGCGCCTGCCAGTGGGCCAAGTCCCAGTTCGAGAGCTGGGGCCTCAAGAACGTCCGTCTCTTCGAGTGGGGCCAGATCCCCGTCCGATTCGATCGAGGGCCCAGCGCCGCACGCGTCGTCGAGGAGCGTGACAACCGCGACGGAAAGAAGGAACTCCGCACCGTCCGCGATCTGGAGTTCACCACACTCGCCTGGACCGCCGGCACCAACGGCCCCGTCAAGGGCCCCATCATCAAGATGCCCGCCGACGTGCAGGAGTTCGAGGAAGTCTCCGAGAAACTCGCCGGCGCCTGGGTGCTGGTCAAGGCCCCGCCGCCGGGACGCCAGGGCGTCCGCGGTGCCGCCGGCAACATGAACACGCGTCAGCAGCTCTTCATGAAGCTGCGGTATCCGGCGCTTGCCAAGGCCGAGGAGAAGCCTGCGAGCGAAGCGCCCGCCAACGCGCCGGCCCCCGCCGGCGCCTGGGAGGGCGTCGCCAAGGGCGGACCCATCGGGGAAGAGGGAACGCCCATCAAGGCGTCGCTGACGCTTGGCGAGCCCAAGGACGGCGTCCGTCCCGTGTCCGGCACGTTCGGGCTCCCGGGCTTCGCCGAGGGACCGATCAAGGACGGCACCTTCAACCCGCAGACCAACAAACTCGACTTTGCATGGGAGAACCCCACCGGCGTTTCAAAGGTCACGCTGACGCTCGACGCCGAGAAGCTCACCGGCACCTCCGCCCGCGAGGGTGGCGCCGCGCTCACGCTCGCGATGCAGCGCCCAGCCAAGCGCGACGCCGCCGACAAGAAGGAAACCATGACGATGGAGGAGCGCGTCTGGCGCATGCACCCCGCGGGGTTCATCTCCAGCAGCCCCGACGAGCGCGTCCGCACCGGCGGGCTCCGCGCCTGGCGCGAGCTCAAGCCCGACGCACTCCCGCAGGACGTCGAGGTCCAGGTCCGCGCCTCGGACTACGACTTCATCAACTCCCGCCTCGCCGATGGCTACGAGGTCAACGCCGAGATCAACGCCAACAACAAGCTCACACCCGGCCCATTCCCGATGTACAACGTCATCGCCGAGATCCCCGGCACCGAGATGCCCGACCAGGTCGTGATCATCTCCGGACACCTCGACAGTTGGAACGGCCCGGGCTCCATGGGCACCACCGACAACGGCACGGGCTCCAGCGTCACCCTCGAAGCCGCTCGCATCCTCGCCACCACCGGCGTCAAGCCCAAGCGAACCATCCGCTTCATCCTCTGGACCGGCGAGGAGCAGGGCCTGCTCGGTTCGGCCGCCTACGTCAAGAGCCTCTCCCCCGAGGAGCAGGCCAAGATCTCCGCCGTCTTCGTCGATGACGGCGGCACCAACACCGAGGGCGGCCTCGGGTGCATCGAGTCCATGAAGGACTACCTCGCCGCCGCCACCGCCCCCGTCAACGGGCAGTTCTGGTCCGACACCGACAACCGCTTCCTCGACGTGAACATCCACGTGCAGGACAAGTTCACCCAGGAGGGCGGCAGCGACCACGCGTCCTTCAACCGCGTGGGCATCCCCGGGTTCTTCTGGGACGAGATCGGGCGCGCGGACTACTTCTTCGGCTGGCACACCCAGAACGACCGCATCGACCTCGCCATCCCCGAGTACCTGCGTCAATCCTCCACGTGCGCCGCGGTCACCGCGTACAACCTCGCGTGCGCACCGAGCCTTCTCGCCCGCGTGCCGCAGGAGCCCAAGAAGGAAGAGCCGCCCAAGTCCGAGGCCCCCAAGCCCGCACCGAGCAAGTCCGAGCCAAGCAAGACCGAGCCCGCCAAGTCCCCCGCCGGCACTGCGCCGGGACATTGAGCGAATCATGATGGCCTGATGATCGTCCGCCGTTCTCTGATCATTCCGAATCACAAGGATCGCGTCGCCGACGCGATTGAGCGATTCAGGTGGAGTCCGAACGGGCTCAACGGGTACCGCACGACGCTTTTCGAATACCGGGGAGTCCGACACACTGACTTTGTCAAGGCCGCGGTGATAAACGTTCGCTGCGAAGCGGACTTGGTGCTCGTCGAGCTCGCCCTCGAACCACTGATCGTGTACGCGATCTTCCTCGCGTTCGCCCTTGCGTGCGCCATCTTGGGAGTCGTTGCGCTCGCCGGTGTCGTGGTGCAGTACCGGAAGGTGATGAGCGGGTCCGGCGTCTTGCCGGCATTGTTTTTCGTGGTGTGGTCTGCTCCGTGGCCATTCGTTTTGATAATGATGCTGCGCAAGGTTGCCGCCGTCTGGAAGGTGTGGCGTCGGACACAGCAGTTCCTCACTGATCTTGAAGTGCGTCGCCTGATACAGCGGTAGCCGTATGCAGGGCACGGTCTGGGCCAAACTTTCGCCATCTCCCAAACAAATCCCCGATACACTCTCCGCGCATGGCCACGCAGCGACTCATCTCTCCAGACGCCGTCATCCCCGAGGATGAGCAGGTCAACTGGTCGCTTCGCCCCACCCAGATCAGCGAGTACGTCGGCCAGGCCGATCTCATCGAGCGCCTTCGCATCGCCATCCAGGCCTCGCGCGGGCGCGGCGACCCCATGGAGCACGTCCTGCTCCACGGCCCGCCCGGCCTGGGCAAAACCACACTCGCCCACGTCATCGCCGCGGAAATGGCCTCGCGCGTCCACACCACGAGCGGCCCCGCCCTCGCCCGCGCCACGGACCTCGTCTCCACGCTCCAGCGCCTGGGCCACGGCGATGTCCTCTTCATCGACGAGATCCATCGCCTCCCCATCGCCGTCGAGGAGTTCATCTACCCCGCGATGGAGGACTACCGCATCGACGTCTGCATCGATGGCGGCCTCAACGCGCGCACCATCCAGATCAAGTGCAAGCCCTTCACGATGATCGGCGCCACCACCCGCGCCGGGCTGCTCTCCGCCCCGCTCCGCTCGCGCTTTGGCATCGTCCACCACCTCAAGTACTACTCCAAGCCCGAGCTCCTCGAGATCCTCACCCGCTCATGCTCGTTGCTCTCGCTCCCGGGCGTTCCCGAGCAGGCCCTGGACCTCATCGCCGCCCGCTCGCGCGGCACACCCCGCATCGCCAACCGCCTGCTGCGCCGCGTCCGCGACTTCGCACAGGTCAAGGGCGATGGCCGCATCACGCGCCCGCTCGTCGAGTCCGCCCTCACCCTCGAAGCCGTGGACGCCCTCGGGCTCGATGATCTCGATCGCGCCTACCTCCGCGCCATCGCCACCACCTACGAGGGCGGCCCGGTCGGGCTCGAGGCCGTCGCCGCGACCATGAACGAAGACGCCGGCACCCTCGAGGATGTCGTCGAGCCCTACCTGCTGCAGATCGGCTTCCTCGCACGCACCCGCCGCGGGCGCATGCTCACGCGCATCGCCGCGGAGCACCTGGGCGTCAAGTGGACGCCGCCGCGCGAATCAACCGGCATGTTCGAAGGCTGACCGGCGCGAGCAGCGCGGAAGCAGCGGAGTCCTCAGACCTCCTGCTCTTCCTGCTTCTTCCCCTTGCCCTTGCCCTTCCCCTTGGAGCCGCCGGGGTTATTGAAACGCTCGGCCGTCGCGCTCTCGATGTACAGCACGCACCCGCACGACGCGCACCGGATGATCTCCGTCGTCACGTTGGACTTCATCAACGTCGCGACGCGCTCCACCGGCACCGTCATCTGGCACGAGCCGCACGTGTACTCGTGCCGCCGCGCGTCCAGCTCCTCCACCGGCGCCATCGCGTCGTCGCCCTTGGAGCGCACCAATTCGACGTACACCGCCATGATCTTGGGCGGCACCTGAGCGACCAGCGCCTCGCGCTCGCTCTTGAGCTGGCTCAATCGGTCGGCGATCTCCGCCGCCTTGGCCGTCCGATCGCCCTGCGCGACCTTCACCATCTTCTCACGCTCGCCGATCTGCCCATCCAGCTCGTCGCCCTGCTTCTTCAGCTCGTCCAGCTTGGTCATCAGCTCCAACGCCGACGTCTCGCTCGTGGAGCGATCGGCCTTGTACGTGTTGACCTCGGTCAGCAGCGCCTTGTATTCCTTGTTCGTCTGCGCGCTGTTCATCTGCTCCTTGAGCGCCTCGACGCGCGCGTCGATCCGCTTCATCTCGCCCTCGTGCTCGTGCGCTTGCACCTGCACCTGCTTCGCCTGCGCCTGCAGCGCAGAACGCTTGGCGTTCAACTGCTCGAGCTGTTTCGATTGCTGCTCGAGAAACTTCTCGGCGGCGGTGAGGCGACCCGTCAGGCCGCGAAGCTGTTGATCGACCCGGAAGACGCGGAGCAAGCTCTCCGTGACGCTCATCGAGGACTCCGTGCGCTGGACCAACGAACCTTCTCGCCAGTGTAGCACGCGTCCACGCCCCGAGCCGCCGCCCCAGCCCGTCACGCGTGCAGAACGGGGTGAAACCCCGTGATCCACCAGTACGCCACCGGCGCCACCAGCAGCGGAGAGTCGATCACGTCCAGCACGCCCCCAAACCCCGGCAGCACCGAGCCCGAGTCCTTGATCCCCGCGTCCCGCTTGAACAGCGACGCCGTCAGATCGCCCAGCTGCCCCACCAGCGCAAACACCACCCCCGCCGCCGCGCCCGTCCAAAGCGCCGGCACGCGCACGCCCGCCAGCTGATCCAGCGCCACCAGCCCCAGCGCCCCCGCCGCTCCCGCCAGGCAGCACCCGCCAAACAGCCCCTCCCACGTCTTGCCCGGAGAGAGCCACACGATCAGCTTGTGCCGCCCGATCGCCCGCCCCGTGAAGTACGCACCAATGTCCGAGCACTTGGTCACCAGCAGCACCCACAGCAGCACCCACACCGGATGCTCCCGCCGGATCGCCAGCAGGAACCCGAACGCCAGACCAAGGTACACGAACGCCAGCAGCGCCCCACCCGCGCCCGCCACCACGCCCTGCACGTTCCGCTGTCGCGAGTAGAATACCAGCGCCGTCATCAGCACCACCACCGCCCCGCTCGCCACGATCGCCACGCCCATGATCGGCGAGAGGTTCCCGGGCACCAGGCACGACACCAGCAGACCCACCACCGCCGCAAACGTGGTCACCCGCTTGGACGCGAGGATCCCCTTGTCCCGCATGATCCGCACCAGCTCGCGCGACGCGACGATGTTGATGAGCAGGCACGCTCCAAAGAGCACAAGCCCGGGAGGAGCCGTCGCCCGATCCGCGAACAAGTGCGACATCCACGCCGGCACCGCCGCCCCCTCCACGCGCCCATCGAGCCACGCGACCGCGAGCACGATCGCGATGAGCACCGGTCCCAGCAGCAGTCGATACCGAAGCAAGGCCCGAGCATAGATCGCCTATCGCCCCCGCGCTTCGCCCGCCCCGCTCCCGCCCTGCGCCTCGCCCAAGCCGCCAAATCGCCTCTTCCGCGACGCAAAGTCGCGGATCGCCGCGTGCAGGTGCTCGCGCGAAAAGTCCGGCCACAGCGTCGGCGTCACGTGGATCTCCGCATAACTGATCTGCCACAGAAGGTAGTTGCTCACCCGCATCTCGCCCGCGGTGCGGATCAGCAGATCAGGGTCGGCGAACTCCCCCATCGCCCCCGTGTAGAGGTGCCGCGCCACGGTCCCCTCGTCGATCGAGTCCGGGTCCAAGGTCCCCTCCCGGACCTTCCGCGCGATCGCCCGCGCCGCGTCGGTGATCTCGGCCCGCGACCCGTAGTTGATCGCCAGGCACAGCGTCAGTCCGCCGTTCCCCGCGCTCTCACGCTCGAGCGCGTCCAGCCGCTCGACGATCCGCCCTGGGAGCCCCTCCCGCCGACCGATCGCGCGAAACCGAATGCCCTCGCGCATGATCTGGTCCCGCTCCCCGTCGAGGTACGTCTCGCACAGCAGCATCAGCGCGTCCACCTCGCCCGCAGGACGCTTCCAGTTCTCGAGCGAGAAGCTGTACAGCGTGATCGCATCCAACCCCAGCGCGACGCTCTCCTCGGTGATCGTCCGCACCGTTGCCGCCCCCGCCCGATGCCCAAACTCACGCGGAAATCCGCGCTGCTGCGCCCACCGCCCGTTCCCGTCCATGATGATCGCCACATGACGCGGCAACTTGTGCGGCGGCACATCCCCCAGCAACTTCCGCGGGTCCGCCTTGGGCGATCGCCGCGCGATCCGCGCCAGCGCCGCCGCGTCCTCCGGCGCGATCACAGCATCAGTCGACGTCGTCACGATGGGCTCCTGCACACGTCCGCGGCATCGCATCAACGCTCGCACACGATCGTTTGTTCGCGCCCGGGCCCAACCCCGATCAACGACACCGGGACTCCGACAAACTCCTCGATGAAATCGACATACCGCCGAGCCGCCTCCGGCAGGTCCGCCCGACGACGAACCCCCGACAGATCAGCGCTGAACCCCGCCATCGTCGTGTACACCGGCTCGGCCCCCATCAAGGCGTGCCCGTCGGGCGTCAGCCGGTCCGTCGTCGTGCCGCCAATCCGGTACGCCGTGCACACGCGCAGTTCCGGGATGCCGTCCAGCACGTCCAGCAGCGTCAGCACCAGGCCCGTCGCCCCATTGACCATCGCGCTGTACCGCACCGCGACCAGGTCCAGCCACCCGACGCGTCGGGGCCGCCCCGTCGTCGTGCCAAACTCGCGCCCGCGCTGGCGGATCCGCTCCCCCGTCTCATCGTGCAACTCGGTCAGCAGCGGCCCGCGCCCCACCCGCGTCGAGTACGCCTTCATCACGCCCAGCACGCTCGACAGGCACCGCTCCGACACCCCCGCACCGGGCCCGATTCCAAACACGCCGCAACTCGACGAGGTCACGAACGGGTACGTCCCGTGGTCCACGTCTAGCAGCGTCGCGTTCGCGCCCTCGAAGAGAATCCGCTTCCCTTGCGACAGCAGATCATGCAGCAGGTACGTCGTATCGCGGATCATCGGACGCAACCGCGCCCCCTGCTCCAGCAGCGTCGCCGCCAGCGCGCCCGGGTCGAACGCCGTGAACGACCGCCCCGCAACCCGCGCCATTCCCGCAAGCGCGTCGTTCTTGAACGCGCACGCCATCCGCACCTTCTGCCGGAGCACGTCCTCGCGAAGAAGGTCCCCCGCACGGATCGCCGTCGACCGCTGCACCTTGTCCGCGTATGCCGGCCCGATCCCGCGCTTGGTCGTCCCGATCTCTCCCCCGCCCCCCGGCGCGGGCGACGCCGTCGCTCGAAGCAACTCCTCGCGCAGTTCATCCTCCGCCTTGTGATACGGCGCGACGATGTGCGAGCGGTCCGACAGCACAAGCCCCGACGTGTCGATCCCCTTGCTCGCGAACGCGTCGATCTCCGCCAGCAGCTTCTCCGGATCGACCACCACCCCATTGCCGATCACCGAGAGCTTGCCCGGATACAGAATCCCCGACGGCAGCAGGTGAACGGAGAACCGTGTCCCATTCACGACCAGCGAGTGCCCCGCGTTCGCCCCGCCGTTGAACCGCACCACCGCATCGTGGTCCCGCGCCAGCAGGTCCACGGCCTTTCCCTTGCCCTCATCCCCCCACTGAAGACCGATAACCGCCGTCGACGACGGTCTCAGCACGTTCTGCGGCGACCGTGAAGCGACTGAAACTGGCATCGTGGGCCCTCGCTGAGACTCCCCGGATCGTAGCGATACGAAGCCACGATTCACCGAATCCACAACAGAAACAGCCGCACCCGACCCACAACGCGTTTCAGACTGCGATCGCCCTTGCCGATAGATCGAACGACGCCCGAGGGAGCCGATGGCCAAGCCAGACTCGATCCGCGTGATGTGCCCGAACCTGACGTGCCGCAAGATCCTTGCGGTGCCGTCGGTCGCGCGCGGGAAGACCGTCCGCTGCAGGGGCTGCGGCACCAACATCAAGATTCCGGGTGGCTCCAGCGCCGCGCCAAAGCCCGAAGCCGACGCCAAGTCGCAGAAGCCCGCGGCCTAACACCGCGCGCAACCACACCCAGCGAGCACGCCGCCCCCGGCTCCCAGCTCACAACTTGGGCTGCTTCTCGTCCTCGTCGTCGTCCTTGAGCAGGTCGGAGAAGTCGATGTTCCCGAAGCTGCTCTCGTCCGAGTCGTCGAGATCAAAGTCCGAGTCGTCCGGATCCTTCTGCTTCGCGCCGGGCTTTGCACCGGGCGGCGCGGGCTTCACCGTCGACTTGGGAACAGGCGTGGGACGATTCGGAGACGCCGGCCGCGACGCCGCCACCGGCGCTGCCACGGCGGCATCGATCGCCCCCTTCTTCAGCGCCGCGGGCACATCGATGTTCGCCGGCTGCCCATCCACCTGAACCACAAACGTCGCGGGACCGATCGTGATCACCGATCCCGCCACCAGCGGCGACTGCTGCACGCGCTGACCGTCCACGTACGTCCCGTTGCTCGAACCAAGGTCCTTGATCGCCAGCGTCCCGTCGTCCAGCGTGACCTCCGCGTGCTCCCGCGACACCTGCGGCACGGGGATGCGGATCTCGCACTCGGGCTTCCGCCCAATCACCAGGCGCGCCCGGCGCAGACGCACCGCGTTCGACGGGCCGGACTCGCGGATCAGCACAAGGGTGACTTCCACGGGAGAACTATCCTTCGTTCGCATCGCCGGCGTGGGGTCCAGGGACACCGTCGGCGAGCGGAGCGACCGTCCGAACAATGGCGCACGATACACCCCTCAACGTCATGCGGCAACGGGGCGCCAGCCCCGCCGACCGCCCGCCGCCCCCCTCCGCTCGGTCTGTGTTCGAGAGCGCTCCCGCCGCCGACGCGCCCGTCCGCTCGCTCTACATCCACGTCCCCTTCTGCTTTCACAAGTGCCACTACTGCGACTTCTACAGCCTCGTGGACACCCGGGACCGCCAGGAGCCCTTCGTCGCTCGCCTTGAGCGCGAGCTCCGCGCCCAGGCCCCATGGGCCGCCGGCGCCCCTCTGCGCACGATCTTCGTGGGCGGCGGCACCCCAAGCCTTCTGCAATTGGACCTCTGGCAACGCCTCCTCGCCCGCCTGCAGCAAACCTTCGACCTCAGCGCGTTCCTCTCGCGCCAGATCGCGACCGCCGAGCCCGCCGAGTTCACCGTCGAGTGCAATCCCGAGACCGTCACGCCCGAGCTCATGCACGCCCTGCGCGCGGGCGGCGTCAACCGCGTCAGCATCGGCGCCCAGTCCTTCGAGCCGCGCCATCTCAAGACGCTCGAGCGCTGGCACGACCCGCAGAACGTCGTCCGCGCCGTCGAGCTCGCCCGCGCCGCGGGCATCGCCCGCCAGTCCATCGACCTCATCTTCGGAATCCCCGGGCAGACGCTCGACGACTGGTCCCGCGATCTGGACCGCGCCCTCGCCCTGGGCACCACCCACCTCTCCTGCTACAACCTCACCTACGAGCCCAACACCGCGATGACCGCCCGCCTCGCCCGTGCCGAGTTCTCACCCGCCGACGAGGACCTGGAGATCGAGATGTACCGCCTCACCCGCGAACGACTCGCCGACGCGGGCCTCGATCGCTACGAGGTGAGCAACTACGCCCGCCCGGGCCACGAGGCCCGACACAACCTCGCCTACTGGCGCAGCGAATCCTGGCTCGCCTGCGGCCCGTCGGCGAGCGGCCACCTCCTCGCCGGCCCCGGAGGCTGGCGCTGGAAGAACGCCCCTCGCCTCGACGACTACCTTTCCATCGACGATGCCGGCTTCTCTCCCGTCGCCGATGTCGAATCGCCCGACGCCGCGCGAGCGCTCCGCGAGCGCCTCATGACCGGGCTCCGCCTCCGCGAAGGAATCACGCTCGACGAACTCAGGCAACGCGCCCACGCCATCGGCCCCGCGATCGACCAACGATTGAACGATCGCGCCCGCAAGCTCATCGAGCAAGGTCTGCTCCACAACGATCAGGAACGCTGGCGCATCACCGAGATCGGCTGGCTGCAGGCCGACGGCGTCGCCGCGGACCTCATGGCCGTCGTGAGATAGCCCCCGCGCTCACTCCCGCTCGCCATCGACGGGCTCGTCGTCGCTCGCCGCCATCCCCGAAGCGCTCTCCACCGTGGGCTTGGGAAGCCCCAGCCGCCGCAGCACGCCATCAAGGTCCTTGGGCCAGGGCGAGCGGATGTCGAGCACCTCGCCCGTCGTGGGGTGCGTGAACACGACGCGATGCGAATGCAGCGCGACGCGCGGCGCCGCCCGCGCGATCGCGTCCTTCGCGTACAAGTCATCGCCCAGCAGCTCGCACCCGATCGACGCCAGATGCACCCGCACCTGGTGCAGCCGCCCCGTCACCGGCCGCGCCTCGACCAGCGCCGCGCCCCCGCCGATCGACCCCACGCCCAGCGTGCGGTACGCCGTGATCGCGGGCTTCCCCGACGCCGCCACCCGCGCCAGCTTCTGATCCCCGCTCGTCTCCAGGATCGGTCGATTGATCACGCCCGTCGGCTTCGCCGGCGCCCTGTGCGCCACCGCCCAATAGAACTTCTTGATCCGCCGATGCGCGAAGTCCTCACGCAGCGCGTCGTACGCCCGCGCCCGAAGACCCACGATCAGCAGCCCCGACGTGTGCTTGTCCAGCCGGTGCAGCAGACCAAAGTCCCGCGCCGCCCCGAGGTTCTGCAGCGTCGCCCCGAAACGCGCGAAGAGCCCGTTGAGCAGCGTGTCGTCCTCGTGCCCCTTGCCCGGCTGCGTCACCAGCCCCTGGGGCTTGTCGATCACCACCACGTCCTCGTCCTCGTGGCGAATGCGGAACCGCACCGACGGGTTGGGCGTGACCGAGAGATTCACGACGGACAGGCCGCACGATCGAGGTACCACCGCAGCTCCCCCGCCAGCGGCGCGATGCCCAGGATCGGAAGCTCCTCGCGCCCCGCCGCCCGCGCCTCCACCCGCGCGATCGTCTCCCGCTTCTTCTCCCCCGTCACCAGCACCCCAAGGAACCGCGACGCGTTGAGCAGCCCATACGTCATGGTCACCCGATCGGGCGGCGTCACACCCGCCCCCGCGTTGATCACCACCAACCGCGACTCCGCGCCCAGCGCCGCCGACCGCGGGAACAGGCTCGCCGTATGTCCGTCCGCGCCCATCCCCAGCACCACGAAGTCCAGCCGATCGTGCCCCTTCTCACGCCAGCCCAGGTGCTCGCGCAACTCGCGCTCGTAATCGCGATCCACGCTCGCGTCCATCGCGCGCATCGGGTGCACCTGGTCGTGCGGAATGTCCGAGTGGTCCGCGAGAACTTCCTTGATCATCCGGAAGTTCGAGCGCTCATCGTCGAACGGCACGCGCCGCTCATCCACGATCCAAAGGTGCGTCCGCTTCCACGGCAGATTCCGGTACAGCGGATCGAGCATCAACCGCCGGTACAGCGGCTCGGGCGTCGACCCGCCCGAGAGCGCCAGGTGAAAGTCGCCAAACGCCCGCACGCACGCGTGCGCCTGGAACAGCAGGTCCGCCGCCATCGCATCGATCACATCGTCCGCGCTCTCACGCACCACGACGTGCCCCGAAAGCTTCGGCGCTCGGATCGCGCCCTCGCCGCCCCCCTCGACAGGGATCGGTTCCAGGTGCGGGCCTCGGGAGGCTGGGGGCGTCGGTTCCACGGACCAATCGTCGGCGCGCCACCGCTCCGGTTCAACGCCGGGCCTCACCGCAGCGGGTGCTCCCCACGCTCGCCGCGCCAGCGGTTCAACACCACCATCGCCGGCGGATGATCCTTCAGCAGCCGAACCAGCGAACTGGGCGAGCAATCAAGCCGTGCCCCTGCCTTCCCCGGGTCGCCCCGGCACGCCTCGAGCATGTCTAGCGCCTCGGCCAGCAACGCCGGAAAGTCCTGATGATCCGGGTTGCACACGATCCGCGGCAGCGCCCGCGAGCCCGCCTCGGCCCCGCGCAGACGCGATCGCCACAACGCCGAGATCGCATCGCCCAGCGGCACCGCCTCACGCACCGACACCGCCAGCGCCAGCCGAAGCCGCCGCAACGCCACACGCTTGTTCTCGTGCTGCGAGCGACGCTCGCCAGCGTGCGCCGACACCCCCGTCGGCGTGTGCGTCAGCTCGATCAGCGTCTCCACCTTGTTCCGGTTCTGCCCGCCCGGCCCGCGCGTGCGCCCACGACGCGTCGAGCACTGCGCCAGAAGTTCATCCTCAGAAAGCGCGGCAGGATGCATGGTCCGACGCCCCAAAGCCCACGCGCCAACTCCCGAACCGCCCCCACGCCCGCTACAACGCGGACGTCGGCTCGGCCTGAAGATCCAGCGACGACACGCGCCCGGCCCCGTGCAACGCGCACGCGAGCCCCGCGATCATCGCCGCGTTGTCCACGCAAAACTCCATCGCCGGCATCACAAGCTGCAGCCCCCGCTCGCGCTCGAGCAAGCCCAACTCCTCGCGCAAGCGCGAGTTCGCGCTCACGCCCCCGCCCACCAGGAGCGACCGCGCCCCTCCCCCCGACGACATCCGCTCAAGCGCCCGCCCCACCTTCAGCACCACCGCCGCCACCGCCGCGCGCTGGAAGCTCGCCGCAAGGTCCGCCTTGCTCGCCTCGCTGAGCCACGTGTGATCCCGCTCGAACGTCCCACCCCGCACCGGCGTTCCCCGCACCGCGTAGAGCAGGCTCGTCTTGAGCCCGGAGAACGAGAAGTCCAGCGACTCCGGCCCGATTCGCGCGATCGGAAACTCGTACGCGCGATCATCCGCCCCGGGACGCTGCGCCAGCCGATCCACGTTGGGCCCGCCGGGATATCCAAGCCCCAGGATCGTCCCCGCCTTGTCGTACGCCTCCCCCATCGCATCGTCGATCGTGGCGCCCAGCCGCGACACCTCGGTCCACGACTCAAGCCGGTACAGCGACGTGTGCCCGCCCGAGACCACCAGCCCCAGCGACGGAAACAGCGAATCGCCCGCGTGCGCCGCGCCCGACTCCCCACGCGTGAGCACCCCCGCGTACAGGTGCGCGTGAACATGATCCACGCCGATCAGCGGCTTGCCCAGGCTCCACGCGAGCGCCTTCGCCGCGGCAACACCCACCAGCAGCGAGCCGATCAGCCCTGGTCGATGCCCCACCGCGATCGCGTCGATCTGCCAGAGCGACACCCCCGCCCCATCCAGCGCCGCCCGCACGATCGGCAGGACGCGCTCCGCGTGCGCCCGGCTCGCCAACTCCGGCACCACGCCCGCGAACTCCGCGTGCAGATCGTGCTGGCTCGCGATCACCGACGACAGCACTATGCGCCCATCGCGCACCACCGCCGCGCCCGTCTCGTCGCACGATGTTTCCACCCCCAGGATCAGCATGACGCGCCCATCGACGCCCGCCTACTTCTTCGACCCATCGACCTTGGGTGCTTCCGTCTTGCCCGACTCGCCGTCGGGCTTCACGTCGGCCTCCTGCAGCCAGCGCTCAAGATCGGTGCCCGTGATCCGCAGCGTCGTCACCTTCTTCCCGTCCTTGTCGAAGATCTCCAGGTGCCCACCCGCGATCGGCGCGTCCTTGGGCAGCAGCGCCGTCCGCTCCACCGCCGGCGTGTTCTCCTCCAGCGCGTCGATCCGCTTGTCCAGGCGCGCCAACTCCTTCTCCATCCGATCCCGCAAGCGCGACAGACGCTCGAGCTCCTTGCCCGTCACGTCCTTGTCGCTCGGGTTCGCCTGCCCCGTCGCCGACCACTGGCCCGAGTCGATCTTACCCTGGATCGCCCGCAGCCCCGCCGCCAGTTGAGGGTCCTTCAGGTGATCGAGGATCCACGAGGGATCGGACCACTGCCCGCTCCCCTTGCCCCCGCCGTTACTGATCACCTCTTCCTGCCGGCGCACCTCGAGCATGTCGCGGATCTGCTCGTCGCTCATGGGCACGTAGAACCCGTCCGTCGGATCGACACCCCACGTCGTGCTGCTCTCGGTCCGATGGATCGAACGACCCGACGGCAAGTAGTACTTCTGCTCCGTGATCTTCAGCTGACCCTGCCCCGAGGGCAGCGAGATCACCCCCTGCACGGACCCCTTGCCGAACGAGCGCGTCCCCACCGCGATCGCACGCTTCTGCTCCGTCAGCGCGCCCGCCAGCACCTCCGACGCCGAAGCCGACCCAGAGTTGATCAGCAGCACCAGCGGGAAATCCGGCAGCGTGCCCTCCTTCGTCGCCCGCGCCACCTCCTCCGTGTGCGCGCGGCCCTTGGTCGACACGATCACCCCTTCCGTCAGGAAAAGGTCCGCGATCTGCACCGCATCAGACAGCACCCCGCCCGGATTCCACCGCAGGTCCAGGATCAGCCCGCCCAGCTTGCCGTCCCGCGCTCCAAGGCTCTCGAGCGTCTGCGTGATCTCATCCGCGGAGGTCGGCGTGAACTGCGTGAAGCGGATGTACGCCACGCGCCGCGCCGGATCGATCACGTAGTTCCATCCGTTGCCGCCGCCCGCGTCGGGCGCGCTCTTGCCGCCGCCACCATCCCCCGCGCCGTAGTGGAATCCCTTGACCGTCTTGGTCACGATCCGCTCGCGCGGGATCGTGAAGGAGATCTTCTGCCCCTTGCGCTCAACCACGATCTTCACCGGCGTCCCGGGCACGCCCGTGAGCAGGTTGATGCAATCGTCCGTGCTCAGCCCCGCCGTGGACTTCCCCTCGATCTCCACGATCCGGTCCTCCGCCATGATCCCCGCGCGGAACGCCGGCGTGTCCTCCAGCGGCGTCACCACCGTCAGCCACGAGTCGCGCGACACCACCTGAACCCCGATCCCCACGAACTCGCCCGTCAACTCCTTCGTGAACTCCCGAGTCTCCACCGGCGGCACGTAGATCGTGTACGGATCGTTCAGCGACTCCACCATCCCCGAGATCGCCGCCTGCTGCATCGCCTTCAGGTCCGGCTCCGTCACGTACCGCTGCGCGATCAGACGCTCAACGTCGATGATCGGATCGAAGAACGAGTAGTCCGGCCGCGTCAGCGCCAGCGTGGAACCGACGACCGCGGTGCCCAGCGTCGCGACAAGCCCGACGCGGAACCAGAGAGGAGACTTGGAGATTGGAGGCACGGGGAACTCCGAGGGGGGGGGTGCTCAACGATCGTAGCGACCGCGCGGGCCCGCACCAGCCCTCCAGCCCCGGTCACACCGCGTCGAAGCGCTCACCGATGAGCGCCCCGCCGTCCACGCGGCGAGGCACGATCGCCGTCGTGTTCATCGCGGCGCACGCGTCAACCTGCCATCCGAGCCCGATCCGCTCCAGGTTCCTCCCGCCCTCGCTCGCCCGCAGCGCTCCCACGAGCGACGCCGCCGTGCCGCCGTGCGCCCGCCACGCCCCGCACGCCGCCAGACCATCATCACCACCCACCCGCTCGCCCAGCGCCCGCGTCACCCGCTCGGCCAAGGCCCCGGCGCACAGCGTGTCCTCGACGCACGCCTTCCCCTCCACGCCCGTGCACAGAATGTGGATCGGCACCGCCGAGCCGCCCTCTCGCGAGAGCCGGCACGCAAGCCCGACCACGCTATCCAGGTTCAGAAAGCACCCCGCCAGCACGTGCCGCGCAAGCCCGGCATGCCGGATCGCCCGCGTGCCGTTGGTCGTCGTGAACAGGATCGTCCGCCCCTTCACCCGCTCCGTCGTGTACTCCTGCGGCCCGTTGCCCAGATCAAACCCCTCGATCGCCAGGCCCCCGCGCTCGCCGCCCGTCAGGATCGTCCCGGCCTCAAACCGCCCCCGCAGCCCATGCACCTCCTCGATCGTCGCGCACGGGATCACGCGATCGGCGCCCGCCGCCAGTGCGCTCGTGATCGTCGTTGTCGCGCGAATCAGGTCGACCACGATCGCGACGGACCCCGCAAAGACCTCAGGCGGCACAAACGTCGGAGCCAGGTGAACGCTCACGGGCATGAACGACGGTAGGAACGCGCCGCGAGCGGACGTCTCACCCGCGCCGCATCGCCGCCGCCCGATCCGCCTGCTCGCGCACCGCCGCGACAAGACGCCGCGCCAGCACCGAGCGCACATCGTCCATCGATCGCCCCGCCAGCCCGCGCGCCTCCCACTCCCGCTCCAGGCTCGTCACGCGCCGCCCCACGAGCCCGCACGCCACGATGAGATCAAAGTGCGAAAGGTCGGGCGACACGTTCAACGCCAGCCCGTGCATGCTCACCCACTTCCGCACGCGCACCCCCATCGCGCACACCTTCGCCTCCGCGCCCCCGTCCGCCCCGCGCACCCACACGCCCGTCGCCCCCGCGTCGCGCACGCACTCGATGCCGACCTCCCCACACGTCCCGATCACCGACTCCTCCAGCAGGCGCATGTACGCGTGCAGCCCCAAGTTCAGAGTGTTCAGGTCCAGGATCGGGTAGCACACGATCTGCCCCGGCCCGTGGTACGTGATGTCCCCGCCCCGATCCGTTTCCTCCAGCGTCACCCCGCGCGACACCAGTTGCTCACGCGACACGAGCAGGTGCCCCATCGCCCCGGCACGTCGCGTCACCGTGATCACCGCCGGATGCTCCACCATCAGCACCCGCCCCATCTCCGCCCGCCCCGCTTCCCGCGTCGCCAGCACCTCATCCACGTGCCGGCACTGCTCCCGGTACGCCTCCGCGTACGCCATGCGCCCAAGGTCAATCACGCGCACATCGCTCACGCTCGATCCTAAGAACTCCCCGCGACCCAGGCGACGCGATCGGGCACGCCCGCCACGCCGACATATCATCCCCTCGCATGCCCACAATCCACCCAACCGCCATCGTCTCCAAGGAATCCGAGCTCGCCGACGACGTGCAGATCGGCCCCTTCTGCGTGCTCCAAGGCCGCGTGCGACTGGGCCACGGATGCCATCTAATCTCGCACGTCTCGCTCATGGGCCCCATCACCATCGGCGAACGCGCCACCATCTACCCCGGCGCCCGCCTCGGCTTCCCCGGGCAGGACTTTAAGTTCAAGCTCGGCGATCCCACCGCCGGCGTCGCCATCGGCAACAACGCCATCATCCGCGAGAACGTGACCATCCACGCCGCCACATCCGACCGCGCCCCCACCTCCGTCGGCAACGACGCCCTCCTCATGGTCAACGCCCACATGGGGCACGACTCCCAGATCGGCAACAACGTCATCCTCGTCAACAACTGCGCCCTCGCCGGCCACACCAAGCTTTTCGATCGCGTCACCTTCGGCGCATGCTCCGTCATCCACCAGTTCGATCGCGTCGGACGCCTCGCCTTCGTCTCCGGAGGCGCCGTTGTCGCCACCGACGTCCCACCCTTCTGCATGGCCCACTCTCGCAACCGCCTTGCCGGACTCAACCTCGTCGGCCTCCGCCGCAACGCCGTCCCAGCCCAGCAGATCACCCTCCTCCGCCGAGCCTATCGCGACGTCTTCCGCGCCAACCTCCCCAAGCACGAGATGGTCGCCGCACTCCGGGCCCGCGCCGAAGCCTGCCCCCTCGCCGCCGAGATGGCCGACTTCATCGAGCTCGCCAAGCGCCCCATCATGCGCCACTTCGATCGAAGCTCCTCCTCCGACGAGGACAGCGAGGTCGCCGTCTAAAGACCCGCGCGTGAGCCTCCTCTCCCCCACACCCCCGCCCACCAACGCTCCCGCCCTGCGCGTGCTCGCCTCGGGCTCGGGCGGAAACTGCTCCGTCCTCACCTACCACATCGACGGCTGGACACGCTTCGTCATGATCGACGCGGGCCTCTCCCCGCGACGCACGCTCCCGCTCCTCCGCGCCAGCGGGCTCCAGCTCGGCCAGCTCGACGCCATCATCCTCACGCACCTCGACGCCGACCACTTCCACCTCTCCTGGTGCAAGGCACGCCCGCCCCAGGCCCGCTTCATCCTCCACCCGCGCCACGCCCGCACCCTCCAGCGGCGCGACCGCATGCGCATCGAGGGCCTCCACGAGCCCATGGCCATCGCCCCCGGCGTCCGCATCGATCCCATCACCCTCGCCCACGACGAGCAGGGCGTCACCGCCTTCCGATTCGATCTCACCCCGTCCAACGCACCGCACGCACGCCTCGGCTTCGCCACAGACCTGGGCCACACCACCGACGCCTTCATCGACCACGTGCGCAACGTCGATGTCCTCGCCATCGAGTCCAACTACTGCCCACAGATGCAGCTCGCCTCGTCCCGCCCCGCCTTCCTCAAGCGACGCATCATGGGCGGCTCGGGCCACCTCTCCAACCAGCAGGCCCTCGACGCCATCGAGCGCATCGCCCCGCGCCAGCACGTCGTGCTCCTGCACCTCTCGCGCGAGTGCAACCGACCAGAGCTCGTCGCCGACATGCACGCCGGCGCCGACTACGCGCTCACCATCAGCGAGCAGCACAGGCCCACCCGCTGGGTTCCATTGGTTCCTGGCGCGGGCGCGCCGCCGGTCATCACCACGACGCAACTGCCGCTCTTTGCGAGTTGAGAAGCTCAGCAGCCGGGAATCGGGAAATCAAAAAACCGGCAAGGCCTGCAACGGAACGCTCCTGAGCCGACCCCTCACGCGCTGCTTCCCGCATGCCGGACCCCGAATGCCGACTCAGACGTCCGTCCGGTCGACCACCTTGTACGCCTCGCGCTCCCCGCGCCCACGCAACGGATAGTCCTTCCGCAGCGGGTGCGCCGGGAACTCCTCCCACGTCAGGATGCGACGCAGGTCCGGGTGATTCCGGAAGCGGATGCCGAACATGTCGAACACCTCACGCTCGGGCCACTCCGCGCCGGGCCACAGGTCGCACGCCGAGTCCAGGTACAGCGCCGGATCCTCAACGATCCCGTCCGTCGGCAGCGACGGATCCAGGAACACCTTGACGAAGAACCGATCATCCCGCTCGAACGAGCACAGGTTGTACGCCACCGCGAACCGCCCGAACGTCGGCGTCGGGTAGTTCAGGTAGTCCACGCCCACCACGTCCGACAGAAAGTTGAACTTCGTCCGCGGATCGTCACGCAGGAACGCCAGGATCGGGTGCAGGTCCTTGGGCTCCACGATCAGCGTCGACTGTCCGCGGAACTCCGTGCCGCGCAGGCGCACCCCCGGGAACGCGCTCTTCACGAGCCCGAAGACCGGATGGTCAAGAGTCACGCTGTTGCCTCCGCCCATGTGACGCTCCTCATCGCGCCTGTCCGTGCGCGTGAACCACTGTAGGTCGCCGCACGCCACCCCTTCCGCCGCGCCGGGTGCCACGCCCCGCGTCGCGCTCGACCGGGGGCGTGCCGCCCGTTGGGCCGCGCCGATCCGCGCACCCACGCCGCCCCAAGAACCACCTGCCCGTCCCTCGCGATTTCTCCGGATATCTCCCGCCCGCGCGCGCATGTTCGCGTCCGTCGCACCTCCACCCCTTGCCCCGCGAGCCGCCCGCCTCCACACTCCCGCGCATGCCCATGCGCGAGCAACTCCTGCCCCTCACCGACCAGGACCGTGAGCTCCTCCGCTACTTCCTCGACTCGGCCTTCGACCTCGCCGCCCTCGCCCGCGAGTTCGGGCTCACCGCCGACGACCTCATCGACTGGTACACCCAACCCGCCATCGCCCAGCGGCTCACGATCCTCATGTCCCTGGCCCACGACGCCGCCGACCTCCGCGCGGCCCACGCACGCCCGTCCTCGATCAGCGCCCTCGAGTCCATCGCCCGCGCCAGCGAGGACCCCATCGAGAAGCGCCGCGCCGCCACTGCGCTCCTCCGCCTCTCGGCGCGCCCCATCACGCCCGAATCGCCTTCACCCGCGCCGCATCAGCCCCAAACGCCGCCTCCAGCACCACCACCGGCACCCGAGCCCGCGCCAGCATCCGATCGATCAGCCCCGCCCCCACAACCCCCGCCTCCATCCCAACCGCACGAGCCTCCTCCCCTTCCACCGACAGATTGCACGCCACCATCGCCCCCACACCCGGATGAGCGCCCAGCGCACCCACGATCCGATCGAGGTGCTCCTCCGCGCGATCCAGCATGCTCACTTCCAGCATCGCCATCGGATCGAGCAGCAGACCGACCTTCCCCTCCCACCGCCGCAGAAACGCCAGGCACCTCTGGGCATCGCTCAGCACGTGCCGCGCGTGGGTGCGCAGCAGCACGCGCCCCGCCTCCATCCCTTCACACGCGCGCTCCAGAGCGGACCATCCGCCCGGGCCCCAGGTCCGCACATCGCGCGCGAAGATTTCCGGTCCCAACCACCCCGACCAGCAGACGACCCTCGGCCCCAACATCTTGGGCCCGCCCCAGCCGTCCTCCAACGGATTGCACGCGTCAACGCTCGCCCACGTGGCGTCGCCGTCTCGAATCCGATCACGCTCCAGACAGAGCACGCCCATCGCGCAAGCCTAGCGCGGCGTGTCCTGCCGCGCCCGCGCCCCCGCGTTGAAGCCCACGCACCCATGCATCCGATACGCAGCGGGCACCTGTGTTCGGAGCCACATCCCGAATGGACCTGTTCCACAACGCCGGCGCCGAGGCGGAGTCCTTGGCCGGGGCGAGCGCGGAGGCGCGACTGACACGAGAGCAGATGGTCGAGCGAATCCTCGATCTCAACAAGTCCGCGACGCCGACCTTCCTGGAACGATTCGAAGACAGACCTCTTCGAAACTATCTCGACCACCTCGTCGCGGCCTCCTCGCCGCGTGGCGCGCAATCGCGGTGGATCCGCCGCGGCGATACGCCCGCCATCGTCTCGCGAGAGTCCGAAGACTGAGCGTCCGACATCCAGCACGATCGCAAGCCGCGGAGGGAGCCATGGTGGGGCTCCCTCCGTGGCCTTCCGCACGCCCGGCATAACCGGACCGCGACCCGCCCATTCCCCGCCGCCCCCCTGCACGAGCCGCCCGGCCCTCCCGATCCCATCCCAACGGTGCGCCGCACGCGCACCAGGGGGGCCCCGCCATGCTGACGCGCTCACGCTGCGCTCCGATCACGCTCACCACCACCATCGTCGGCCTGCTCGCTGGCATCTCCCTCGCGGGATGCGCCGCGACCGAGGACCCCGTCCTCCGCGACGCCCGCGCCAGGGCCGCTCGCCCCGAGCCCCGCGCCACCGTCGAGGACCGCGCCGCCAACCTCGAGCCCGAGCCCTACTACGTCTCGAGCTTCGCCCAGGTGGCGCCCAAGCAGGACCGCGCTCCGCGCGCCGTCGCCACGCCCGAGCCGGCCCTCACCGTCGAGCCCGTCGCCCGCCCGGACGGCTCCGTCGAGGCCACCCGCGCCCGCGTCGTCGCCTGGCCCGCGGACTCCACCACGCGCCCCGCGCCCTGGTCCGACGCCAAGGCCCAGATCAACCCCGAGTTCTCCGTGGCCCCCGTCGCGCCCGCCGCGCCCCGCGTGCGCAGCGCCGACCCCAACGACCCCGCCAACGTCCAGACCCAGGTCATGACCCGCGCCATGCGCACCGAGACCTCCGGCACGGTCCGCGGCGCCGCCGTCAACGTCGTGCAGGTCAGCTTTGCCCTCGAGGGCGCGGACTTCGATCCCGACACCTCGGCCGACGGCTCCAAGGTCGTCTTCGCCAGCACCCAGCACCGCTCCACCGCCGACCTCTACATCAAGGACGTGCAGGGCCGCACCGTCACCCAGCTCACCAACGACCCCAGCAACGACATCATGCCGCGCATCAGCCCGGACGGCACGCGCATCGCCTTCGCCAGCGATCGCTCCGGGGCGTGGAACATCTACGTCATGCCCGTCGCCGGGGGCCGCGCGATCCAGGTCACCAGCACCACCGCCGACGACCTGCACCCGAGCTGGTCGCCCGATGGCACGCAGCTCGTCTTCTCGCGCATGGGGCAGATGAGCGGGCAATGGGAGATGTGGATCACGGACGTCGCCAACGCCGGCGTCGGACGCTTCATCGGCTACGGGCTCTTCCCCGAGTGGAGCCCCGCGGCCCGCACGGGACCGACGGGCGGCGACCTCATCGCCTTCCAGCGCTCCCGCGAGCGCGGCGACCGCTCCTTCGCGCTGTGGACCCTCGAGTACAAGGACGGCCAAGCGGGCAACACGACCGAGGTGGCCGCGAGCCCCAACGCCGCCTGCGTGAATCCCACGTGGTCGCGCGACGGGCAGTGGCTCGCCTTCAGCACGGTGCCCAACGCGTCGCAGTGGGCCGCGACCGACGCGGCTCGCCCGCCCCAGGCGGACCTGTGGATGGTGGACCTGGGCGGCACGCAGCGGATCAACCTGACATCCGGGCTCGCGCTGAACCTCATGCCCCGGTTCGGGACCAACAACAAGCTGTACTTCGTCTCCGACCGTGGCGGCACGGACAACATCTGGGTCATGGACACCACGCCCGTGATGAACCTCGCCGCCCTGAACGGAACCCCGACAACCCGGGCGACCGCCTCGAAAGCCGAGGCCCACCCGGAGGAGAAGGGCGGGGTTGAGGGCGGGCACGAGGAGGCGCAGGTTCGGCCCGACGAGCATTGAGCCCTCGACGGTTCGTCCGATTGGACGCGGGTAGCCGATAGACGGACAGGCCCGGGAGGATCCCGGGCGGCGCAAGTCAGGATGACGCGATGGACGCCGTTTCATTCGATCACGAGGATTTCCACGACGCCCGGGGCTCCCGCCTTGAGCGGACGCTGTCGCTGCTGGTCGCGGCGGTGCTGACGCTTCTGCCGCTGTTCCTGCTGGGCGCGTGCGCCTCGGGGGACAAGGACGCGCTCACATCACCGCGGTCGATCGTGTCGCCGTACGACTCCTCGCGGGGCGAGGTGCTGTGGGCGATCGTGCCGCTGCGGAACGAGAGCGGCTCCATGTTGCTCGATCCGCTCGAGGTGTCCGACCAGGTCATGGCGGCGGCGGCGCAGATCAAGGGCGTGCGCACGATCCCGGTGAATCGCACGATCGCCGCGATGCGGAACATCCGGATGAGCGACCTGTCCACGCCGGCGGACGCCAAGCGGCTCGCGTCCGAGCTCGGCGCCGACGCGCTGGTGCTGGGATCGATCACCGCGTGGGACCCCTACCGCCCGACGCTGGGGCTCTCGCTCGCGTTGTACGTTCGCCCCGGGGCCCTCGATCGTCGCGGGGACGCGTCGATGGACGTCTCCCGACTCCGGTTCGCGCCCACGGACTATCAGTACTTCCCGCGGAGCGGGCAGTCGGAAGCGCCGGCGTCGGTGGTCTCCGAGTTCTTCGATGGGCGGAACCATCAGACGCTGATGGACATCCGCCAGTACGCGCAAGGGCGGCACGACCCCGCGACGGCGCTGGGGTGGCGCGTGTACACGGCGAGCATGATCCGGTTCACCGAGTTCGCGGCGTGGCAGAGCGTGTCACGTCTGGTGGACCATGAGTGGATCCGACTGGCGCGGAGCCGCACGGCCCCGGCCCCGGGGACCACGGGCGCACGGGCCCGGGCCGGGACGGATCGCCTCGAGGAAGAACGGCGATAGGGCGGGCGGGATTGGTGCAACGGAACGTGGGGAAGTGGCCATCCGGATGGAACCGGTGGCCCGCCATGGGCGCATCGGGGCCTGTCGCCCGTGAGGATGTTGTTCGGGCCGGCGCGTAGAATCTGGGCTGTCGATTCCGGAAATCATGGCCTCTTGGAGGTTCCCGCGCTGAAGAGGGGTTGGGAATCGGTCGAAGTGTGAGCGTCGATCGTGAGTTCTCGGAACCGGGCTCAGGGACGAGCGTACCCGGGCTTGATGATGGAGCAGGTCATGTCCACCTTGCCGATCACCAGCGCGTTCACCAGCTACCTGATGGACGAGCGTCACTTCAGTCCTTACACGGCGCGTTGCTACGGAGCCGACCTCCGTCAGTTCGTCGAGTACCTCGTTGGGGCGCACGGGATCGCCATCAACGAGGAGGCCGAGAGCGCGGCGCTGAAGAAGCGTCAGGACCAGCTCAACGCCAGCGGCGGCAAGAAGCCGACCGAGGTGGCGGGGTCCGTGAAGCCCACGACCATCACGAACATCATCGTCCACGCGACGGCGGACACGATCCGCGCGTTCCTTGGACACCTGGGCGAGCAGCACTACTCCGCGGCGACGATGGCGCGGAAGATCGCGACGCTCCGCTCCTTCTACAAGTGGGCGGACCGGCGCGGCTTCTCGGACACGAACCCGATGACGCTGATCCGCACGCCCCGGCAGAGCAAGCGCCTGCCCAAGGCGATCACGGTGGAGCAGGTCGAGAAGCTGCTGGCGGCGCCCGACGACAAGGACGTGCTGGGGCTTCGCGATCGGGCGATGCTCGAGACGCTGTACTCCACGGGCATCCGGGTGAGCGAGCTCGTGGGCCTTGAGGTCCAGGACCTGGACTCCTCGGGCGAGGCGCTGCACATCCGCGGCAAGGGCAAGAAGGAACGCGTGGTGCCGCTGGGGGCGCACGCGCTGGCCGCGATCAAGCGGTACATGGACATGGTGCGCACGGATGGTCGGTTCGTCTCCGCATGGGACGAGGGCCGCAAGTTCCGTCCCCTGTTCGTGAACAAGCACGGCGGACGCCTGAGCTCCCGCTCGGTGCGCCGCAAGCTCGACAAGTATCTGAAGATGGTGGGCCTCGATCCGACGATCAGCCCGCACACGCTGCGTCACTCGTTCGCGACGCACCTCCTCGACAACGGGGCGGACCTGCGGAGCGTGCAGGAGCTGCTCGGGCACCAGTCGCTGAGCACGACGCAGGTGTACACGCACCTGACCACGCAGCGCATGCAGCAGGCGTACACCCAGGCGCACCCGAGGGCCGAGGCGGGTTGATCGCGACGAAATCTGGGCCAACGAGAACGCCCCGTCTGCACGGGGCGTTCTTTGTTTTCGGAGTTGCGCGGTTCGATCAGTTCTGGCCGGCGAGGGGCATGCCCGCGACGTGCTTGAGCGCGCGGCGGCGGTCGCGCAGGCGGCGGCTCTTGCCGACGCGTTCACGCAGGTAGTAGAGCTTGGCGCGACGCGAGTCGCCGCGGCGCACGACCTCGAACTGGGCGATCATCGGGCTGTTGATCGGGAACATGCGCTCGATGCCGATGTCCTCAACGACGCGGCGCACGGTGATCATCTCGTTGACGCCACGGCCCGAGCGGGCGATGAGCACGCCCTGGAAGACCTGCACGCGCTCCTTGTCGCCCTCGACGATGCGGACATGGACGTTGACGTTGTCGCCAATGTCCATGCGCGGGATGTCCGTCTTGAGCATGGACTTGGTGAGGGATTCGAGGAGCTGCTGCTGCGACATGGTGCACCTGCGTCCGCGACGCGCTATGTGGTTAGGGCGGGGAGCTTAGGCGGGCCCGAGGGCATCTTCTACGGGCTCTGGACGGGTCGAATCATCGTCCATCCCGTCCAAGCTCCCAACGCACGCACGGGTGCCCGTGTCGATCGTGGTCAGGGCGGGGGGTCGAGCAGATCCGGGCGACGCTGGCGGGTGCGGGCGAGGCGCTGCTCGTGACGCCAGCGGTCCACGGCCTGGTGATCGCCGCTCATGAGCACATCGGGAACGCCGCGTCCCATCCATTCGCGCGGACGCGTGTAGTGCGGGCAGTCGAGCAGTCGGCGGGGCGGGGCTTGCTCGGCGCGCTTGCCCGTGGCGGGTGGCGGCTCGAGCGTGGACGAGAAGCTGTCGGTTGCGGCGGACTCCTCGTGCCCCAGCGCGCCGGGCAGCAGGCGGATCACCGCGTCCATCAGGACCATCGCGGCCAGTTCGCCGCCCGAGAGCACGTAATCGCCCAGCGAGATCTCGATGGGCGCGAGCGCCTCGATGACGCGCTCGTCGAGCCCCTCGTAGTGCCCGGCGATGAGGAGAAGGCGCGGGCGCTTCGCGAGATCCTCGACGAGTTCCTGCGTGAGCGGGCGCCCCTGGGGCGTGAGCAGCACGCGCGTGGGTGGGCGAGGGTCCATCGCTTCGACCGCGTGCACGGCGTCCCAGACGGGCTGGCACATCATGACCATGCCGGGCCCGCCGCCGAAGGGGCGGTCGTCGGTTTTCTGGTGCTTGTCGGTCGCGAACTGGCGGATGTTGGTCGCGTGCCACTCGACGAGGCCGGCAGCACGGGCCCGCGCGGGGATGCTCACGCCCATGGCCGCGGGCGAGGCCGGCGAGAACATCTCCGGGAACGTGGTGAGGATGTCGATCCTGAGGGGCATCGGCGAATCCTTGCCCGGCCGCGACGAGTGCGCTGGGCGCATGAAAAAACCCCGGCTGCGGGCCGGGGTTCATGGGTTCGATCAGCCCTTCTTCTCTTCGGACTTCTTGTCGTCCTTCTTCTCGCCGGCGGCGGCGGCTGCAGCGGCGGCGGCCTTGTTCTTGGCGACCATCTCGCGGTCGATCTTGCGCTGCTCCTCCCACGGGCCCTTGGGCATCAGGTCGGCCTTGACGAGGAAGTCGCGGACGGTGTCCGACGGCTGGGCGCCGACGCTGAGCCAGTACTTGAGGCGCTCGACCTCGAGCTTGAGGCCCTTGGCGGGGTCCCGCTCGATCGGGTTGTACCACCCGACCTGCTCGATGAACGCGCCGTCCCGGCGCTCGCGCTTGTCCTTGACCTCGATGCGGTAGAACGGGCGATTGCGACGACCCGTACGCTTCATGCGAATCCGAACCAAAGCTGAACCTCCAGATCACCCGGACAGCGCCGGAACCCCTGGAACTCCATCACAGGCGTGCACTCCGGCTCGGGCACAAGCCCGGCGGACAGGGGGAGGCAAGTCTAGGCGGGATCCTCACGGGGCGCGATGCACGCGGGCCCGAGGGCCCGCCAATGAAAGGAGCGGACCCCGTGGGGAGTCCGCTCCGAAGGTGCGTTGGATGTTCGCGGGTGGTCAGGCCGCGAGCTTGAACTTCGCGACCACGGTCTGCAGCGAGGTGGCCTTGTCGGCGAGCACGCGAGAGGCCTCGGCGGCCTGCGAGGCCCCGGCGCTGGTCTGCTGGGTGACCTGCGAGATCTGCTCGACGCTCGAGCTGATCTGCTCGCTGGCCGCCTTCTGCTGCTCGGTGGCGCTGGCGATGGACTGGATCATGGTGGCGACCTCGCGGCTGGCGCTGACGATCTGGGACAGGCTGGCGCCGGCCTCGGACGCTCGCTCGACGCCGCGCTTCACGCTCTCACTGCCGGCGCTCATGCGCGACATGGCGTCCTGGGTCTGCGTCTGGATGGTGCGGATGGTGCCGCCGACCTCGTCGGTAGCCTTGGTGGTGCGCTCGGCGAGCTTGCGGACCTCGTCGGCGACGACGGCGAACCCGCGGCCGTGCTCGCCGGCGCGTGCGGCCTCGATCGCGGCGTTGAGCGCGAGGAGGTTCGTCTGATCGGCGATGTCCTTGATGACCTCGATGATCGCGCCGATCTGCTCGCTCTGCTTGGAGAGGTCCCCCACGCTCGTGGAGCACTCGGAGACGGCCTCGTTGATCGTGCGGATGTCGTCGATGGTCTGGCTCACGACGCGCCCGCCCTGCTCGGCGGTCGAGCCCGCGCCGTTGGCCTGTGCGGTCACCTGGGTCGCCTGGCGGGCGACCTCGATGACCGAGGCGGACATCTGCTCGATCGCGGCGGCGACCTGCATCACCTGCTGGGTCTGCGCGGTGAGGCCGCGGGCCATCTCCTCGCTGGAGGAGGCGATCTGGGTGGCGGCGCTGGACACCTCGTTGGAGACGCCGAGCATCTCGCCCACCATCTGACGCATCGAGTCGACGACCTGGTCGGTCGCGCGGGCCAGCTTGCCGATCTCGTCGGTCCGCGTCATGCCCAGGTGGGCGGTGAGATCGCCGGCGGCGACTCGCTCGAGCGCGGCGACGGTGGTGGCGAGCGGACGCGTAATCGTGCGGATGATCGCCCAGGCGAACCCGGCGAGCATCAGACCCGAGAGCGCCGAGAGCGCGAGCACGAGCGCTCGACCTTCCTTGAACGTCGAGTTTCCGTCGGCGCCGGCGGCCTCGGCGGTCTTCTGGAATGTGTCGCTCAGCTCGCCCATCTTGTCCTCGAGCGCGCTGAACGTCTTCATGAATTCGGGGAAGCGTGCGCGCGTTGCGCCGGGGTTCTTCACGGCAGCGTTGACCATCTCCTCGGCCGCCGTGAGGTAGGTGTTCACGAGCGGGCGGACGTCGTCGATCGACTTCCGGAGTGAGGCGTCGAGCTCCGCGGCATCGTTGATCGCGAGCGAGGTCCGGAAGAGCTTGGCGTGCTCCTGCACGTCCTGGAGGGCGCTCTTTCGATCCTCGTCGGTGGACGCCTGCAGCGCCGCGAGCACGTCGCCGCGGAGGGCGTCGTGCATCATGTCGCATTCCATGTGGTTTCGGAGGGCGGTGCCGGTGGCGACGGCGCGCTCGTTGGCGCGGTTGATGTGCGCCGCGCTGTACAGTCCCGCCTCGCCCACGGCGGCGACCAGAGCGACCGCCGCCGCCGTCAGGACCAAAAGCCGAGATTTCACGCTCAACGACATCGTCCACCTCCGTGCGATCGCACTTTGTTCCGTGCGTCCAAGGCTCAGAACGCGATGATGACTCTCAACTGCCCCACCACAGCGTCGCTGGTCTGGGGGTTGCCGCTGGGATTCGTGATGAACTGCAGGTCGGGCGACACGCTGATCGCGGGCGTCACCTGCAGCTTGTAGTACCACTCGAACGACCACTCGCTGCCCTCGAAGGGCGAGCCGGTGGCGTGCGAGAACTGCAGCCAGTTGGCCATGAACCCGCACGAGTCGCTGTCGCGCCCCGGGAACGTGCCCAGGCACGAGACGCCGAACCCGATGTGGTTGGCGACGGGGTTGGCGTTCTTGTCGCCCCACCCGTACTCGCCGAAGAGGAAGACCCCCTTGTTGTCGTCGGGCCCTGCGCCGTCGCGCTTGGCGATCTGCTGCTCGCCCATCAGGTAGAACCCGTTCATGCCGTCCTTGGTGGAGCCGTCGAACGCGGCGAAGTCGGCGGTGCTGCGCCAGGCGCCCACGGCGGCGCGGCCCTTGCCCAGGCCGGCGCAGTCCTTCCACGACAGGCCCGTTTCGCCGATCCAGAAGTAGTCGGGGCCGGAGAAGAATCGCTTGGGCCCGAGCCTGCCCGTGGGCTTGCCCTCGGCGAGCGACCCGTCGTAGTACCCGCCGCCCACGTACCACTCCTCCGTGGGGAACACGAAGGCGCAGATGCCCGTGGAGGGATTGGGATAGGTTGGGAACACTGGGTACAGCGTCGCGGGATTCGCGGAGGGACCGTTGAGGAAGTCGCCCGTGCTGTTGAAGAGGGCGAAGTCGGAGTTCGCGTCGGACTTGCCGACCTTCACGCGCAGCTTCTTGTCGAAGAACCACTGCTGGTACCACAGCTCGGCGAGCTGGTGCACGTTGATGCCCGTGAAGATGTTGGAGACGCCCGAGTAGTCGCCCGCGTCCTCGCTGCCGCCGCGCCCGTCGCTGGAGTAGAAGTCGGCGTAGAGCGATCCGCCGGGCAGCCCGAACGCCTTCTCGGTGTCCAGCGTGGCGTTGACATCGATCAGCGATCGCGACGAGGCGTACTTGCGGATCCCGCCGGACCAGACGCTCGACCAGTCGAGCGTGAGAGAGCCGTTGATCGTGAGGCCGACGTCCTCGAGCGAGGTGCGCACGCCGCCCCAGTCGCCGGTGACCCGGGCCCACTCGAGCCAGGGCTTGCCACCGTCCACGAACCACTCGCGTGGCTCGGGCTTCTTCTCGGCTTCCTTGGCCTTCTCCTCGGGAGTGGGCGTCTTGGGACGCTCGCGATCGGACTTCTCACGCCCCGGCAGATTGCCGGGCCCGAGCTCCATCTCCGTCTCGTTGGCGCTGGTGATCGGACCGGCGTCCTGAGCATGGACGATGCCGACCACCCCAAGCACGGCCATTGCGGCGCTGATCGCGCGGAGATTCCGTTGCACGTTTGCAGAACGCATGTTGCCCCCATTCCCTGGATCGCGCCCCGAGCACGCGGGACATCGATCGGACGGCGGCACGCGTTCCATCCGGACCCACTCAGCATTTTCTGTGAGCAGGCGGCGTTTGGGTTCTCCTGCGAGGGTTACTCCGTTTTGCCCTTGCCCTCACCGAAATCAGGGAAGTCGCTGCTTCCAAAGTTCCGGGACGTCGAAGCTCCCGTTCTGGACCGAGAACTGCGTGGGGCTGCTGGAGCCGTCGGCCATCGCGACGTTGGATGCGGGCGCGGAAGCACTCGTGCCGTGCCAGGCGCCGAGGCTTGTCCGCACCATGGTCGGTTGGCGAAAGTCGATCACGCTGGCAGTGCGTGTGGGCGGGGCGTTGGGCGTGCGCGTCGAGTCGATGAACAACGGCGTGCGCGACGGGAGCGTCACCACGTCCAGGCGGACGAACGCGGGACGAGCGTCGTAGTCGTCCGGGTCGGCCATGGTGGGGCCGGCGTGCCCGGTTGCGTTCATGGCGTAGGTGCGTGTCATGCCCGGGCCGAGCAGGGCATCGGCGATCGGGCAGACCAGCACGGAGCGGGCGCGGAAGAGATCCTCGCGAGTCGCCCCCGCGTGACCTGCGAGGGATTGCACGACGAGGCCCCAGTTGGGGACTGCGTCGTACGGATACCCGATGGCGGGCGACACGCCCCGGTGGTCGTCCGCGTAGGCGCGGCAGAGCATCGAGACCGATCGCAGGTTGCTGAGGCATCGAACGCCCTGGGCGCTCTTTCGGGCTCCCGCGAGGGCCGGCAGCACGAGCCCGAGGAGCACCGCGATCACGCCGATCACGACCAGCAGCTCGATGAGGGTGAAGGCGCGTCGCTCTGGCGCGGTACGATGCGGCATGCGTCCAACCCACGACCGCTCCGTCGTCCGTCTCAATCCCCGCTCGCTCGTCGCGCTCGCGTGCATCACCCTCGCGCTGGCGTGGGCCCGCCCGTCCGTGGCGCAGAGTGATGAGGGACTCATCGTTCGCGAAGGGTATCGCGTGACGACGCTGGTGCGCGACCTGCGCGGGTGCCGGTTCATGGAGTTTGCGCCCGCCGGCGCGGATGGGAGCGCGACGCTCTACGTCTCGCGCATGACGGGCTCCATCGAGGCGTTCCGATACGCGGACGGCGCGCTCACGCCGCTGGGCACGTTCGTGTCGGGCAAGCCGTCGGTTCACGGGCTGTGCTTTCGCGACGGGTGGCTCTGGTTCTCGACGAGTGACGCGATCTACAAGGCCCGCAACCCGGACAAGGACGGCAAGGCCCAGGAGGTGGTCGCGGTGATCTCCGGGCTGCCCGGGCGGGGCGGGCACTGGTGGCGTTCCATCCTTGTGACGCAGGACGCGATATACACGTCGGTCGGGGACACGGGCAATATCACGGACGAGGGGGAGAACGATCGCCAGAAGATCTGGAAGTTCGCGCTGGATGGGTCGGGGAGGGAGCTCTTCTGCTCGGGCATTCGCAACACGGAGAAACTGCGCCTCCGCCCCGGCAGCGAGGAGATCTGGGGGCTTGATCACGGCTCGGACTGGTTCGGCGGCAAAGCCGGCGACACGGAGGGGAACCAGCCGATCACGGACCTCAATCCGCCCGATGAGTTCAACCGCTATGTGAAGGGCGGTTTCTACGGACATCCGTTCGTCACGGGCAACCGGGTGCCGCGGTACGAGTACCTCGATCGCAAGGACATCCACGAACTGGCGGGCAAGACGATCCCGCCCGAGTGGCCCGTGGGCGCCCACTGGGCGACCAACGGATTCTGCTTCATTGATCCGGCGATCAACGACGCGCACAACGCGCTGCCGCGCGAGCTGGGGGGCGATGCGATCATCGCGTGCCACGGCTCGTGGAACAGCTCGCGGAAGGTCGGGTACTGCGTGGCGCGCATCATCTTCGAGAAGGACCCGCAGTTCTCTGGCGGTGTGGGCAAGCCCGTGGGCCTGCAGAAGCTTGTGAGCACGCTCGATGCATCGGGCAAGCAGCGGGCACGCCCGGTGGACATCGCGCAGGCCCCGGACGGCGCGATTCTCTTCAGCAGTGACGAACCGGGCCGCATCTATCGCCTCGCCCGGGCCGATGAGCACCCCGCGTCGCCCCGTGAGCCCTCGCCGAGCCCCAAGTAGGCCCCGAATCGGCGAGCGGATCTGGCGATCGTCGGCTACATTGCGTTGATGAGCGATTGGCCGTCCAGCCCCGGCCTGTCCATCCCGGCCCCCGCGGCCGCCGTGCTTCCCGAGCCCAAGCCCGCGCGGCGCGCGACGCTGATCGCCCTGCTCCCCACGGCGATCGTGATCGGCGGAGCGGAGATCGCGGACTTTGTGGTGCGGCAGGAGCTGCCTTTCCGCCTGGTGTGGCTCGTGATCGCCGTCGTGTTCGCGGGGTCTGTGGGCGGATTGCGCGAGGGGTTCGTCGCCGCGTGCCTGACGTGGGCGTACCTGCTTCAGGACGCGATCATCGAGCCCAACGCGGTTGTCGCGGAGCCTTCGAATCTGTCGGGGCTCTTCGCGGGCGCGCTGGTGCTGCCGACGGTCGCGCTGATGGTGGGACTGCTCAAGGACCGGCTGCGGAGTTCGGCGTACGCGGAGGCCGTGGCCCGCGAACGCCACGAGGGTGCGCAGCGCCAGCTGCAGATCGAGGAGACGCTTCGCTCGACCGAGGCGCAGCTTGCGCACCTGTTCACCAACCTTCCCGAGCCGGCGTGGGTGTTCGACACCGAATCGCTCCGCCTGCTGCAGGTGAACGAGGCGGCCATCAGGACTTACGGGTACTCGCGCGAGGAACTCCTCCAGAAGACGATCACGGACCTTCGCCCCGCCGAGGAGGTTCCTAGGCTCCTCGAATCGCTTCGCGCCAATCAGGGTCAGGCCCGGCGCACGGGCCCTTGGCGGCATGTCACTCGCGATGGCGGCGTGCGGATCGTGGAGGTCTCGTCGCTGGCGACGAGCTATCAGGGGCGTCCGGCGCGGCTTTCGGTCATCCACGACGTGACGGAGCGCATCCGCGAGCGGGACACGCTGGCCGAGAGCGAGCACCATTTCCACACGCTGGTGGACTCCACGCCCGCGTTGATCTGGATGTGCGACCGAGACGGGCACACCACGTTCTGCAACCGCGCCTGGCTTTCGTTCCGCGGCACGACGAGCGAGCACGAGCGGGAGACCGATCGCGCCGAGGCCTTCCACCCCGACGATGCCCCCCGCTATCGCGAGCACCTGGCCGCGGGCATCCGTTCCCGCCGCCCGCAGAGCATCGAGTTCCGCATGCGGCGGGCTGACGGAACGTACGGATGGGTTCTTGAGCAGACGCTGCCCAGGATCGGGCCCGACGGCGCCTTTGAGGGGCTGACGGGGTCGTGCACGGACATCTCGGATCTGCACCGCGCGGCCGAGCTGATTCGGGGCAACGAGAGCGCCATGCGCGCCTTGCTGAGGGCCATTCCCGACCCGATCTTCCGGATGAAGCGCGACGGCACGTACATCGGCTTCAGCGCGCGCCCGGGCGTGCATCTGCTGCTTCCGCCCGATGATTTCATCGGCAAGCGCGCGATCGACGTGCTCCCGCGCGAGATCGGCGTCCAGACGATGGACGCGATCGCGCGAACCCTGGCGACGGGCGAGGCGAGCACGTTCGAGTATTCGCGCACGCGCGATTCGCAGCTGAGGCACTTCGAGGTCCGGGTGGTCACGTGCGGGCCGGACGAGGTGCTCGCGATGGTGCGCGACATGACCGATCTGCGGACGGCCGAGGCCGCGGTCCGCGAGGGCGCCGAGCGTCTTCGGGTCCAGTTCGATCGGATGCCCATGGGCTGCATCGTGCTGGACGATGAGCGCCGCATTCTGGAGTGGAACCCGCAGGCCGAGCGGATCTTTGGATGGAGAAGCGCCGAGGTGATCGGCAGGGACGTCGTGTCGGTCATCGTGCCCGAATCCGTCCGGGCGCACGTCGAGCAGATCATCACCCGACTGCGGGCGGGCGACATGACGGCGCACAGCACCAACGCCAACATCACGCGGGACGGGCGGACGATCACGTGCGAGTGGTACAACACGCCCATCCGTCTGGCCGATGGCCGGCCGCCGGGCGTGCTCTCGATGGTGCGCGACGTCACCGAGCAGCTCCGCATCGAGGAGGAGCTGAGGCAGTCGCAGAAGATGGACGCGATCGGACAGCTCGCGAGCGGCGTCGCGCACGACTTCAACAATCTGCTCACGGCGATCTTCGGGCACACGATGCTCGCCCGGCGCACGCTCTCGCCCGGGCACCCGGCCAACACGTCGCTCGATCGCGTGGAGGAGGCGGCGCGCCAGGCCGGGGGCGTCACGCGCGCCCTGCTGACGTTCTCGCGCGAGGGCGCCGGTGAGAAGGTGCGCTTCCCGCTGGGGCGGGCGGTGCGGGACGCCGTGCGTCTGCTGCGTCGCACGCTGCCGTCGAACATCTCGCTTCACGCGACGTTCGAGGCGGATGGTCCGCCGTTCGTTCTGGGCGACCCGACGCAGATCCAGCAGGTGGTGCTGAACCTCGCGATCAACGCGCGGGACGCGATGCCCTCGGGCGGATCGCTGCGCATCTCGGTCTCGGGCGCTTCCGGGGCGGGCCTTGGCGATTCGTTGGCGTGCCTGCAGGTGACCGACACGGGGGCGGGGATGACTCCCGAGGTGCAGCAGCGCATCTTCGAGCCGTTCTTCACCACCAAGCCGGCGGGGCAGGGCACGGGGCTTGGGCTGGCGATCGTCCACGGCATCATCCAGGACCACGGCGGGCGGATTGAGGTTTCCTCGCAGTCCGGTCGTGGCACGACCTTCCGGATCATGTTCCCGACGGTGGAGCAGCCCTCGCACGACGACGATGCCGGCGAGACGTCGCGCCCCCCCATGGGCAACGGCGAGCTCATTCTCATCGCCGAGGACCACACGTACATCCGCGAGATCATCGCGTCGATGCTGACGTCCCTGGGGTACCGCGTGCTCCACGCGGGCGACGTGGAGACGATGCACGCCCTGCACCAGAAGCACGCCGGGGAGTTGCGGGCGGTGATCATCGACGCCGACATGCCGGGATGCCCCGGGATGCAGTGCGTGCGGGACGCCCGTGCGCGCGGGGTTCAGACTCCCGCGATCATCATGTCCGGGGCGCCGCAGAGCGTCGCCGACCTTTCCCACACCGTGATTCTCTCCAAGCCATTCCAGATGCACGAGCTCGCCGCGGCGGTGGCGCGCTCGCTAGCCTTGCACGACCCGGACGACCCCAGGCACTCCAATGGAGGAGCGGACGATGGGCGACAAGCCAATCTCGGTGCTGCTGGTGGATGACCACGCGCTCGTCCGCGAGAGCCTGTCGTCGTGGCTTCGGTCCACGGGCGAGATGCGGATCGTGGCGGAGGTGGGGTCCGCGGACGAGGCGATCGCGGTTGCGGTGCGCGAGCAGCCGGACATCGTCGTGATGGACATCGACATGCCCGGGCTTCTGGCGTTCGACGCGGTGCGGACGATCCGCTCGCGTTGCCCGCGCACGCGGGTGCTGGTGCTCAGCGCGTTCTTCCACGATCGGTTCATCCAGGACGCGCTCCTGGCGGAGGCGTCGGGGTACATCACCAAGACCGAGCCGCCCGACGCCGTTGCCCGCGCGATCAAGGTGGTCGCGCAGGGTGGCGCGTACTTCTCGCCGCAGGTGCAGTCGCGGATCGTGGTCGATTCGGGCGGCGCTCGCCTCGCGGATGAGGCGCGGACCAGGGTCTCCACGCTTTCTCCGCGGGAGCTCGAGGTGCTGCGGTACATCGCGCGGGGCATGTCCAAGAAGGACATCGCGGGCGTGATGCATCTCTCCGTCAAGACCGTGGACAATCACAGCACGAGCCTGATGACCAAGCTCGACATCCACGATCGCGTCGAACTGGCACGCTACGCGATCCGGGAGGGTCTGGCGGAAGCGTGAGCCGCGGGCGACCCGCGCGGGCTTCGTCCAAGACTGAGGACTTTCCCTCCCTCGTCCGGTGAGTGAGAATCGTTACTGTTTGAAACTCGCACCCGATACGCTGCGAACGGACCTACGGAGACCATGCGAGACGCGTGCGTCCGCTGGTGTCCTCAACCAAGTTCCTCCTCGTGTTGGCCGGGCGGCTCGCAAGGGCGGCCCGGCCATTTTCATGCGCGTCCGCGTGCGTCATCGGGCCTGATTGTCGGCGGCCGGGGCGCCGCCCGCCTTCTCCGGAGGCGGCAGGCGCAGATCGTTGAACTTCATGTAGTTGGTGATGTCCGACTGCGTGGGCGCGCTGGCGCGCCACGCCGCCGCGTAGTACCCGCCCAACGTTCGCCCCGCGTCGCGCAAACGGTCCGCGATGAACGCCTTGCCCTTGTCGCCCGTCAGCTCGCCGCTCTTTTGCAGTTGGTACAAAGGCTCCACGGCGGCGAACGAGCGCTGGATAAAGGTGATGGTCTGGGGCCAGGGGTCCTTGGCGTCGATCTGTTCGGCGGCGCCCAATTCGCCCTTGATCGAATCGAACGTGATGGCGTGCAGGTCCACGATCGTCCCGTCGATGTACGAGTGGAACCCGTAGTCGGTGGTGTACCCGGCTGGGTTCTCGCCGACCCAGCCGTGGTGGTGCTTGGTCGTGTGAAGCGGCTGGGCTGTATCGCCCACGAAGTGCGCGAGGATGCCCATGTGGTAGATGGCGTTCTGGCGGGCCTGCTCGAGCTGGTGCGCCCGCGCGGGGTCGTTGATCGCCTCGAGGATGCGCACGGTCTGGAACGTCGCCTGCAGGCGCCCGAAGCTCGCCATGATCCCGTAGGGCAGGAAGCCGCAGTATCGCTTGGTGTGATCGGCATCGGCGCCCGCGTCGTAGGACTGGAATCGCTCGGGCCAGCGTGCTTCGGCAAGGGCCATCTCCCGCACGAAGTCGTAGCGATAGCGGGGAAGCGTCTGCAGCGTGAGCCCGTAGCGATCGAGGTCTTCCACGTCGAGGTAGTGGTCCTGGTTGTCCTCATGCTGGATGGAGGCGCGCTTGGTGCTCCTCCAGCGATCGGGCTCGCCGGACTGCTCCACGATCCGATCGATCACGCTCGGCTCCTTGAGGAACGCGGGCATCTCGTCGGGGAGGGTCTGGATCGCCAATCGCGCGACGACGCGGTGCCCGTGGGCGCTCCAGGCCCACGCGGTCTGCGTCAGGCCTGCGATCGCCACAACCACCGCCGCCCACCAACGCCGCACGCGTGTACCGTCCATAGGGCCTCCACGAGCTTGCGCACCCGCCGCGCGACGCTCCGAGGTGGATCGTATGGACGTTCCGGCTGCGCTGGCGTTACTTCTCGTCGGTGAACGTCAGCGTGATGGAGCCGTTGCTCGTGTCGAGCTTTGAGCTCGGGCCGCCCTCGCCCATGCGCACGCTCGCGGACGTCTTGCGCACCTCCGCCGAGTACGAGCCGTTGACGCCCGCGGGCAGCGCCTGGGGCACGCGGACGCCGCCGTTGGACGTGCCGGCCTTGAACGATCCCACGTACGTCGAGGGGATCCGCAGGGTGATGGAGCCGTTGCTTGTGTCCAGGTCGATGGGGCCCGCGCACGGGCTGGCCATCCGCACCTCGATCGAGCCGTTGGAGGAGTCCGCGTGCACCGGGCCCGAGACGCCGCTCGCCTCGATCTTGCCGTTGCTGGTGTCCAGCGTGAGCGAGCCCGCGTGGTCCTTGACCACGATCGCCCCGTTGGAGGTGTCGAGCGTGCTGGGGCCGTTCATGCCGATGCACTCAACGCGGCCGTTGCTCGTGCGCAGGTCCACGGGCACGCCCTCGGGCACGCCGATCTCGAACGAGCAGCCCTCGTTGTTCTTCCAGTGGTCGCCGGGCGGGACGGCCTTGATCTGCAGCACGTGCTCGCTGGTCCGGTTCACCGAGATCGTGGTTTCCTTGAGGCGCTCGTCGCTGACCATGCGGAGGTGGGCGACGACCGTCACGTCCTTGCCCTCGATGCGCTTGGCGGCGATCGAGCCGTTCTTGCTCCGCACCTGGATCGAACCTCCCTGCTCGTGCGGGGCGCTCGCGGTCACCGTCTGCTCGACGAGGGGCGTGTGATCGCCCATGGCGGTGACGATCACGCAACCGGTCCCGAACGCGGGCATGATCGCAAGACCAGCACCCAGGAGCAGAGCACGGACGAGGCGAGCGTGTCCCAGAACCATCGATGGACCTCCGTTGGAGAGCGCGGTCGGAAAGGAGCCGGCGCGGGATCGGGCCCGCGTCGCGACGGACCCTTTCTTGGGACGCGCCGCGATGGCTTTCACTTCAGAACGCGGGTCGGGCGCATCCTACCCTCCGCCCGTCATGAATCCGATCTGGTCCAACGATCCTGCGCCCACGCTCATCGCGGCGAACGCCGCCCGCTTTCGCGATCCGGCGGACTCGCGACTGCCCTGTGCGCCTTCGTTCGCCTTTCTTACCGAACCAAAGCCGATCGCGCCCGTGCCCGGCGGGTGGCGCATCCACCCGCAGTTCGCGAGGAGCGGCGAGGGCGCCGCGACCAAGCGGATCGTCCGGATCGCGCTGGACGCGGGGACAAGCCTTTACGGGTGCGGTGAGGCCGCGGGGCGGCTGGAGCGCGCGGGGCGCAAGATCGTCTGCAACAACACCGATTCGTTCGACTATTCCGACGCCACGCCCTCGCTGTACCAGAGCCATCCCTGGGTGCTGGGCGTCCGCGCCGATGGGACCTCGTTCGGCGTGCTCGCGGACACGACGTGCAAGATCGAGATCGACCTGACGAGCACGGACTGGATGGCCAACGGGACGGGTGAAGCGCCGGCGATCGTGTTTCGTGTGGACGATCGGAGCACACCTCCCTTTGCGATCTACGTCATCGAGCGCGATCATCCGCAGGAGGTCGTGCGAACGCTCGCGGAACTGACGGGCAAGATCCCCATGCCGCCGAGGTGGGCCCTGGGCTACCACCAGTGCCGGTGGAGCTACGAGCCCGACGAGCGTGCGCGCACGCTGGCCCGCGATTTCCGCGCCAAGCAGATTCCGTGCGATGTGATCTGGTTCGACATCGACTACATGGACGGCTTTCGCTGCTTCACGTTCGACCCCGTGAAGTTCGCGGATCCGGTCGCGCTCAATCGGGACCTGCACGCGCTCGGCTTCAAGACGATCTGGATGATCGACCCGGGTCTTAAGCACGACCCGGAGTACGCGGTGTACAAGGCGGGGCGCGAGGCGGGGCATTTCCTCCAGAACGTTTACGGCGGCGAGTACCACGGGACGGTGTGGCCGGGCCCGTGCGCGTTCCCGGATTTCACGCGGGCCTCGGCGCGCGCGTGGTGGGCCACGCTCTATCGCGACTACATGGCGACGGGCATCGACGGCGTGTGGAACGACATGAACGAGCCGGCGATCTTCGACAACGAGGCCAAGCAGATGCCCGCGGATGTCTGGCACCGCGCCGATGAGGCGCTTGGCGGGCCGGGCCCCCACTCACGCTACCACAACGTGTACGGGTACCTGATGGTGAAGGCGTCGCGCGAGGGCATTGCCGCGGCGAATCCCGACAAGCGCCCGTTCATTCTCACGCGATCGAACTTCATCGGCGGGCAGCGCTTTGCCGCGACGTGGACGGGCGACAACCGATCGAGCTGGGAGCATCTGCACTGGTCCATCACGATGGCGCTCAACCTGAGCCTGTCGGGGCAGCCGTTCGTGGGGCCCGACATCGGCGGGTTCGTGGGCGAGGCCGATGGGAAGCTGTTCGCGCGATGGATGGGCATCGGGGCGCTGCTTCCGTTCTCGCGGGCGCACTCGATCAAAGACTCGGCGGACCACGAGCCGTGGTCCTTTGGTGAGGCGTGCGAGGCGACGTGCCGGAGGGCGCTGACGCGGCGGTACCGCCTGCTGCCGTACATCTACACGCTGTTCCGCGCGGCGCACGTCGAGGGGCTGCCTGTGGTTCGCCCCTTGTTCTTCGCCGACCCGAGCGATGCGCGGCTGCGTGAGGCGGACGATGCGTTCCTGCTGGGCGGGGACGTGCTCGTGCGCGCGAGCGTGCGCGAGGACGGCTCCCAGCGAGCGCCCTTGCCCAAGGGGGTCTGGCGTGCGTGGGATCCGACGCCGATGGACGACGGCTTGCACGACCCCGAATTGCCCGAACTCCGGTTCCGCGCGGGATCGATCGTTCCGATGGGCCCGGCGATGCAGTACCACGATGAGAAGCCCCTCGACCCGCTCACGCTCATCGTCACGCCCGACGAGCACGGGCACGCGCAGGGCGTGCTGTACGAGGACGCGGGCGAGGGGCACGGGTACGCGCACGCGGACTACCGGTTGACGCGATTCACCTGCCGACGCGAGGGCGATCGGCACGTCGTGACGCACGAGCACCTTGAGGGCGAGCGCCCCGCGGCGGCGCGTGCGATCGAGGTGCTGCTCCTGCTGGCGACGGGGATGACGCGTCAGCCCCTCTAGATCTCGCGTCGCCAAAAAGCGAGACGGGCCCCGGAGTCGCCCGGGGCCCGCGTGGAATGTTCTTCGGTCGATCGGGTTCGGCTTAGGCGCCGCCCTTCTTCTTCGCGGCGTCCTGATACTCCTTGAGGCGGTTGGCGATCTCGTCCTCGAACATCTCGTACTTGGCGTTACCCTTGACCTTCTGCACGGCCTTCTCCTGCAGCTCGATCGCCTTGGCGAGATTGCCCGAGTCGAAGTGCACCTTGGCGAGCGTGTCGAGGATGTGCGGCGCCTCGCCCTTGGTGAGTTCCAGGGCTCGTTCGCCGGCCTTCTGCGCGAGCTTGAGGTCCTTCTTGGTGACGTCGCCCTCGGGGTCCACGACGAGCCAGGCGATCTCGTTGAGCGCCTCGGAGTCGTCCTTGGCGGCGCCCTCGATCATCTTGGCGCCCAGCACGTACGCCTTGTCGAAGTCGTGCGTCTTGGTCATCAGGATCTCGTACTTGCTCTTCTGGTACTTGAGCGAGGCGGGATCGAGCTCGATGAGCTGGTCGAGCGCCGCGAGCGCCTTGGCCCAGTTCTCGTCGTTGGCGGCCTGCCCGAACTCCTTCTCCAGCGGACGCATCTTGGTGATGGAGTCGATCGCCTTGCGCGATTCGGCGGCCTTCTTGTCCAAGTCCCACTTGCCATCGACCACGCTCTGCAGCGAGGACTCGAGGTCGCCCATGGGGTGACCGATCCAGGCGATGCGGCCCTCGCCGTTCACGATGAACGCGGTGGGAATGCCGGTCTGTCCCGCGGCCTTCATCCAGTTGCTCGCCATCTTGCCATCGCGGGAGGCCTGCTTCTGGGCGGCGGCGCCGGTGCCGCTCGCGGGCGACACATCGTCCATCGCGACGGTGTACGCCATCTTGTCGCCCATGTCCTTGACGAAGGGTTCCACATCGCCCTGGTTGGTCTCCCAGACGCTCACGCCGAGGAACTTGACGTCCTTGAACTTCTTCTGGAGCTCGGTCAGGTGCGGGATGCTCTCGCGGCAGGGGCCGCACCACGTCGCCCAGAACTCGACGACGTAGGTCTTGCCCTTCTCGAAGCCGGAGATGGGCTCGCCCTTGACCGTCTTGGCGAGCGTGAGCGCGGGGGCCTTGTCGCCCACGATGAGCGTGGGACCCGCGGGGGCCTTGGTCTCCTGCTGGGCCTTCTGCGGCTTGCTCTCGTCGGCGCCGGGCTGCTCGAAGTTGACCGGGACGATCGACGGATGATCGTCGATCGCGCCCGAGCCCTTGGGCTTGCTCTTCTTGGCGCTCTCGACGGCGGCCTTCACGGCGTCATCGAACCCGTCCATCGGGTAGCCGACGCCGATGAACGTGATCGTGCCCGTGGCGTCCACGACGAACGCGGAGGGGATGCCGCTCAGCCCGGCGGCGCTCATCCAGTCCTTGGCCATCGAGCGATCGTCATCGATCGCGACGACGTAGTCCATCTTGTCGCCCTGCTGCTTGACGAACTTCGACACGGCCTCGATCTTCTCTTTGTGCGTCTTCTCGCGCTGGCTCGCGGTGACGCCGATGACCGTCAGCCCGTCGTTCTTGTACTTCTTCTGGACCTCGGTGAGGTGCGGGATGCTCTCGCGGCACGGGGGGCACCACGTCGCCCAGAACTCAACAACGTAGACCTTGCCCGCCTCGAACTTCTCGACCTTGCTCCCCTTCACCCAGTCCTCGACGGAGAGGGCCGGGGCCTTGTCGCCCTTTTTGAGTTTGGCCGGAGCGCTCTGCTGCGCCCATGCGCCGCCGATGTGCACGACCTCCGACGACGTGCCCAGCGCGCCCAGGAGCACGCCGGCCATCAGACCCAAGGAACGAGTGTTCATACGAGACCTCCGTGCGATGTTCATGCGGACACGCCCTCCCGCGTCGGGATGGCCGAGCCGGCAGGCTTGCAGACCTTATGCTTAGACGCTCGGGAATACACTTCCGGTCCATTCCTTTCGGTCTTTGCCGCGAGGAGCGTCCAATCATGCCGAGGACCGACCGACACATCGAGACCCTCTGGTGGTGCCTGCTCGGAAGCGCGATCCTGCACGCCACGCTGGGGACGGTCTTTGTGCGGTACGCCGCTTCATACGAGACGCTTCATCTCGCTGATTTCAAAGAATCCAAGCGAGACCCCGACCCGAGCGCGCCGGCCCCTCGCACTCCTCGCCAGCCCAGAATCGCCCTGGGCCGAGAGGACTCGACGGCCGATTCACTCACGTGGATTGGATTTAGAGAGTCGACGGAGCACCTTGCGCCGCAGAGCGAGGTCGAGCAATCCGCGATGAGCCGGGGCAATCCCGCGCCCCAATCGGTCGAGCCCTCGCCCGCTGAGCCGAGCGAACCCGCGGAGCAGGCGCGCGAGCGCACGGCCGAGGCGTCTGCCGCAGTCCCCCCTGCCCAGGCGACCGCGCCTGCGGAGGCTCCGGCGAAGGCGAGTGCGACGCCGGCGACCGAGGCGACGGCTCCACATCCGACGGTCCCCGCCGCGCAGCAGGTACCAACCGCTCCACCCAGCCCGAGCCCCGCGCCCGCTGAGGCCAGCACCGACAAGCCCGCGCCCGCCCCTGAGCATGTCGAGCCGATCAAGAACGTGCCGCTCGCCGTGCAGCCGCCGCAGCGCCGCGCGCCCGAGCCTGTCGCGGCACGCCCCAAGCGACCCAAACCCGGCGACTCGATCCCTGGCCTCCCGTCCGATCGCGAGTCCCTCGCGGCGGCGATCAAGGGCGCGCAGACGCTGCGTCCGGGCAAGGTCGCGGCGAGCCGGGGGCTGGACGTCAAGACCGTGGCCCCGCGCTGGAGCTACACGACGACGAGCACCCAGCGCCCGCGAAACCCGACCATCTATGTCGTGTTCGGACGCGACGGGAAGGTCAAGGACGCGGACTTCGTCCGCGATGGCGGCGTGCGTCTGGACTCGGGAAGCGAGGAGGTGAACGAGCCTCTGCTCACCGCGATCTACAGCTGGACGGCCTCGGGAAAGCCGCTGCGCGACCTTCCGGCGGACGATCCCGGCGCTGGCGTCACGCTCCTGTTCACGATCCTGTTGGGCCCGTGACGATGACGGACATCGGATGCGACCGACCTATCCCATCCTGCTGGTCTGGCTCGCGCCGCTGATGTCGGCGATGGCGCAGACCCAGCCGACGCGGGTGGAGCAGGGCGTGGGCGATGTGGATCCATCGCGCACGAGCCTGCGGACCCTGTCGCGCGACCTGCGATCCCCCACCGGGTTCGAGTCGGTCTATCGATTTGATCGCGTGGACGCGTTTGGCAACGTGCAGCGGAACTTCATGCGCATCGACGGCGCGACGTACGCCGTGTTTCCACGATCGCAGTACATCGCGACGTCCTCGGGCGTCGCCGCGGCGATCCCCGCGGGGACCACGTTTTACATCGGCGGGCCGCCCAAGGACTGGTCGGCACGCCCGGCGGTCAGGCCAGCGCCGTCGATGATCAGCAGCGCGATCGACACGCGCTTGCCCACGCGGACCGCCCTGCCCCCGATCGTGATGCCCGCGCCGGCCCCATCGCCGCGTGGGGCACCGTCCGCGGCGCCGCGCCCGGCCCCGCGTGTTCCGCTCTCGATCTACGAGAACGAGGAGTACCGTCGGCAGCGTCTGAACGAGCTGCTGAGCACGCCTCGGTCATCGTCTCCGCCCGACAAGCGCCCCTAGCGATTTCAACCCTCGCCCGCGCCCTTGGGTCCGTCGGTGCCCGCGATCGAGCTGCGCATGGACGTGTCCGCCTGCATGTTCTTCATGCGGTAGTAGTCCATGATCCCCATGTTGCCGGAGCGGAACGCGTCGGACATCGCCTTGGGGACCTCGGCCTCGGCGAGCACGACCAGCGCCCGGTTCTTCTGGACCTCGGCCTTGAACTCCTGCTCCTGGGCGATGCCCAGGGCGCGGCGCTTCTCGGCCTCGGCCTGGAACCGGCGCTTGTCCGCCTCGGCCTGATCGGCCTGGAGCTTGGCGCCGATGTTGTCGCCCACGTCGATGTCGGCGATGTCGATCGACAGGATCTCGAACGCGGTGCCCGCGTCGAGCCCGGAC
>CAYNSB010000025.1:0-54376 GCA_964399625.1 uncultured Phycisphaeraceae bacterium | reverse complement strand
GGCGTTCCAGATTTGACCGGAGTCAACACTAGTACGAGAGGACTGTGTTGGACGCACCCCTGGTGATCCAGTTGCAGCGCTAGCTGCACCGCTGGGTAGCTACGTGCGGCAGGGATAAACGCTGAAAGCATCTAAGCGTGAAGCCCCCCGGAAGATGAGATCTGGGTGTCGCAAGACGAAAGACCCCTGGTAGACCACCAGGTTGATAGGCCGCGAGTGCACGGGCTGAAAGGCCCTCAGCTGAGCGGTACTAACGGTCGACAGTTGGTCACACCAACCATACTCCGCGATCCCATCGTCCTTCGATCTTCAAACGATCGTCGGCATGGCATCGTGAGCATTCGTTGCCTGCCCCAAGGCAGGGCAACCAGACGTTGTTCCAATCCGGACTATCCGGGCGATCGGCGAAGGCCGTTCGCCTAGTTTGTCGGTGAGTACAAGCCTCGGGAAACACCTGTTCCCATCCCGAACACAGCAGTTAAGCCGAGGCTGCCGATGATACTGCTCCGCGGGAAAGTAGGTCATCGCCGACTTTGGGGCTCGATCAGGTAAACCTGGTCGGGCCCTTTTCATTTTTTCCTCGCACCCCCACGTCGGTCGAAGAAGGCCGAACGGGTACCATCCCCTCCACCACGGACGCTTTCCCCGATCCATGACCAGCACCGCGACAGGTTCCACGCTCCTCCCCACAACGCCGACGCCCTCGGGCGATCGTCGTCCTTGGGAGCAATGGACCCGGCGCGTCACCGTCATCCTCCCCGTCTACAACGAGGGCGAGCACGCCGAGCACGTCGCGAATCAGGTCCTCGCCTTCGCCGCGACCCAGCCCAGGTACCACTTCCTTTTCGTCAGCGACGGCTCCAAGGACGCCACACCGACCGCCATCCAGCGTGCGATCGACCGGGCGCGGGCGACCTCACCCGATGCGGCCGCACGCGTCCGCCTCATCGCCTATCGCGCCAACGCCGGCAAGGGCTGGGCCGTCGCTCGCGGCGTGCTCGAGGCCCAGGGCGGCGATGACGATCTGGTGATCTTCACCGACGGCGATCTCGCGTACTCGCTCGATCATCTGCCCCGCCTCGAAGAGGCGCTGGGCACGCACGACGTCGCGATCGGCACGCGCCGCAACGAGGGCGGGCAGGTCGGCGCGCACACCATGCGCCGCTGGATGGGCTGGACGTTCAACCGCATCGCGCGGATGGCGCTGGGCCGCTCGTACACCGACACCCAGGCCGGGCTCAAGGGCTTCCGCCTCCGCGCGGCGCGCGCCATCTTCCCGGCCCTTCGCGTCAGCAATTTCTCGTTCGATGTCGAGCTTCTGTACCTCGCGCATCGCATGGGCTTCTCGATCGCCGAAGTCCCCGCCCAGGTCAGCTCGTTCCACAGGCACAAGAGCTCCAACGTCAGTCTCCTCCGCGATCCGCTCCGCATGCTGATGAGCCTCGCGGCCATCCGCCTCAATGGCGCCCGGGGCGTTTACGAGCGTTCGGCCGCTGGCAAGAAGCCCCTGATCCTGATGAGCTTCGACGCCGAGGAGTTCGATATCCCGCGCGAGTTCGGCCATCCGATCGACGCCATCGCGCAGATGGAGGTCGCCGCCGAGGGCCTCAAGCGTGCGCTCTCTCTGCTCGACGAGGTGCCCGCCCGCGCCACGTTCTTCACCACGGCCGCCTTCGCGCAGGCGCACCCGGATTTGATCCGCCTCGCGGTGTCGCGTGGGCACGAGATCGCCAGCCACGCCTTCACGCACACGGGCTTTGAGACGAGCGACCTGCTCCGATCTCGCCTCGGCCTCGAGGAGATCTCGGGACAGCCCGTGCGCGGGTTCCGCCGCCCACGCTTCGCGCCCACCGATCTGGGCGCGATCGAGGCCGCCGGCTACAGCTACGACTCGTCCATCAACCCGATCTGGCTCCCCGGGCGCTACAACGGTTGGCGATTCCCACGCCGGGCGTTCCGCGCGGGGAATCTCGTCCGCATCCCGCTCTCGGCCACGCCCATCCTCAGGCTCCCGCTGTTCTGGCTCGCGTTCAAGAACCTGCCGATGCGCCTCATCCGCGCCATGACCCGCGCGTGCCTCCGCGGCGATGGGTACGCGGCCCTGGTCTTCCATCCGTGGGAGCTCTGCGACGATCTTGCCCGTTACGCGCTCCCCCGAAGCGTTCGAAAGATCGACGGAGAAGCGATGCAGGACAGGCTCATCGCGTACCTGCGATGGGCCTCGCGCCGAGCGCAATTCGCGACGTACTCGCAGTTCGACGCGATGGTCCGCGCAGGCATGCGCCCGGGCGATGTCGCCCTTCCGCAGGTCGAGCTCAAGCCCGTGGCCAGCGCGGGAGTGCCCGCGTGAGCGCGGAGCACGCGCCCGCGGGCGGCGTCTCGCCGAGCGTCCAAGTCCCGTTCATGAACTCGCGTCGCTCGCTCGGGCTCGCCTGGGCCATCTGGGCGACGCTCGCGCTCGTCGTGTGCGTCATGGTCGCGCGAGCGGTGCACAAGAGCATCGAGACGGGCCAGGACGAGAAGAACAGCGTCACCTCTGTGTATCGCTCCGCGGCCGAGGGCTTCCTCGCCAGCACCCCGATCTACAAGGCCGCGAGCGACGACAAGGACAGCAAGCACGGCTGGCTCTATCCCGTGTGGAGCGCGCTGGTGTACGTGCCCTTCACGCTGCCTCCGAGAGTGGTGGGGGAGGTGCTCTGGCGCGTGGTGTGCATCGGTCTCTACGCGTGGGCCATCGCCCGCCTGTCGCAACTCGTGGACGCCTCCTATCCCGGCTCGCGTCGTCTCCACTTCTTCACGCTCACGCTCCTCACGTTCCTCGCGGCGATCGGCTCGGCCCGCAACGGACAGATGAACCTGCCGCTGGGCGCCGCGATGCTCCTGGGCGTGCTGGAGGTGCACGAGCGGCGCTGGTGGCGCGCTACGGCGTGGCTCGCGCTGGCGATCGTGATGAAGCCCATCGCCATCGTGATGATCCTGCTCATTGGCGTCCTGCACCCCGCGCTGTGGTGGCGCTTGCCCATCGCCGCGATCATCGTCGCGGGACTCCCGTTCCTGCACCCGAACTGGACGTACGTCCGCGAGCAGTACGCCGCGGGACTGGCCAAGGTCGTGGAGGCGGGCGAGCCCGGCGCGGGCACCTTCGCCGATCTCTCCAACGTGCTGCTCCGCCTCGGGCTGGAGGTGCCCTACCGCGCGATGACGGGCGTGCGCGCCGCGATGGCCCTGGTCACGCTGGGCGTGTGCTGGCTCGCGCTGCGTCGCCTCGATCGCACGCGCGGGCTGGTGACGGTCTTCGCGCTGGGCGCCGCGTACCTGATGCTGTTCAATCCTCGGACCGAGGGAAACTCGTACCTCATCGTCGCGCCGGGGGTCGCCGCGTGGTGCGTGTGGACGCTCTCGCGGGCCTACCCCGAAGGGGACATCCGCCGTCCCGCCAACGCACGCGTCGCGGGCGTCGCCTGGTGGCTCGTGCTGACGTGCGTGCTGCTGGGCATCGCGCACCTGTTCATCCCCGGAACGGGCAAGGACCGCGTGGTCCGACCTGTGGTCACGCTGGTCTTCTTTGCGGGGCTGTCGGCGATGGTGGTCCTGCGTCCGCGTTCGCTCGCCGGCGCGCCCGGCGCGTCGTAGACTGGAACACGCCCTCGGGCGAAGGAGAACCGCCATGCCCATCACACCCTCGAAGCCCAGCGAGAGTGCCGCGCGCCTCTATGAGGGCGACGCGGACGCGCTGCTGTCCTCCGACCAGAACCCCGATCGCGTCTCGCTCTTGCCCGGCGAGGGCGGGCCGTACGGCGCGGGCAAGATCGCGCCGGGCTCGCGCCTGCGCATCATGTGGGGGCAGGACCTGCTCCGCGATCTGCTGGATGGGCGCTATCGCACCGTTGTGTGCGGCGTGAACGACGAGGACAACAGCCACGGCGTGATCGCGCAGCTCGTCGAGCTCGTCTCCACGAGCCAGTGGTCCGCAAGGACCGTGACGAGCTACGCGCACATGTTCCATCAGTCGGTGGGCGTGCACGCGGCGCACGATCGCGAGCCCTACGTGCTCAAGATCGATCTCGACCGCCTGCTCATCCTCGCGCTGCTCCGCCCCAAGGGACGCAATCACTTCACGCTCGACGACCTCTCCCGCGGGTTCGTGACCGTCTCGAAGATGCTGCGCGATCGCAACGACCGTTCGCCGGTGGCGTCCGTTTCGTTCCTCAACGCGCGGGCGAATCGTCTCGTGGGCGAGGGCGGGCGCGAGCCGTCGTTCGAGGCCGTGCTCCGCACGATGTACCACTCGGGGTACAGGGGCGATGTGTACCCCGCGCCCTCGATGTGGAAGTCCGGTCACGTGGGCGTGTTCCCGAGCTTCCCGTTCCCCGAGGGGCTGGACCGGATGCGTGCCGGCAGCAGCTGAGCCGTACGGGTGATTGCGAGGTCGAATGACCACGGTTCGCGTGTGCCGAGACGACGAAGGCGCTCCATCCGAATCCGATGTCATCGCACTGCTCGAGTATGCCGTGTACTGGCGTGAACGCCACGATTTGGACCTCGTGCTCCACCTTCGACTTTTTGGTGGAGAGCAGGTTGAAGTGCACCCACTCGGCGTTTTCCATCGCGAAGGCCCCGGCGATCAGCGGTGGCTTCTTCTCGCGCTCACGCACGTGGCGGAATCTGAAGACGACGAAGAGATCGCATACGTGCAAATCCACGCGATCCAGGAGGCGCAGTTCGCGCTCAGTGCTTCAAAGTAACGAAGCTGTCAGCGGCGAATGCACTCTTGCGCAAATTGCGTCTCCGAGGGGGCGCTCGGTTTGTACGCGCTGGAGAAGAGCAAGGCTCGAAGAGTCAATGACCAGAAGGCCCCCGCTGGATTCGCTTCGTGGTCGCCCTCGCCGTTCATGATCAGCCCATGATTCGATCTGACGAAGCAAAAGCGACGCCGTCCGTCCCCGGTTGTGCCATGGACAGACGGCGGCGCGTGGCGACAGGACGCGGGAGGCAGGTGGTGGTGCGCCCGGGTCGCCGGTGGTGGCATGGAAGAAGAGCCGAAACGCGCCGGGCGGCTGGTGGGTCCGCCGGGCGCAAGTGCGAGAGAGCGAGTTCGCCAGCGCAGAGCCCGCCCGTCCTTGGGCGTTCGCGGGTGCGAACGCGTCCCTGCGCTCGCGGCCGCGATCCGGTGCTGCGATGGCGAGCGACGAGTCCGTTCAGACTCGCCCGCCCGCGAATTCCTGCGTGAGCCGGTGAACGCACGGCCCGAATCCCCGACGCTGCTGTTTCCAGCCCGGACCGGGGCTCTTTCTCCCCCTCCTCCAACCTCTCTCACGGGCCCTCTCGCCCGCTCTCTCGGAGCTCCCGCCCCTTTTCTTCTCCGCTCCGAACTTCGAGCGGGCCCTTTCGAGCACGCCCGTGAATGTCTGACCAGCCCCTCAACTCATCCGCCCTGGCGCCGGCTCTCCACTCGCTGAACGAGCTCCGCCATCTTGGCGAACCGCTCGGCGAGCCCGGCCTTCCACGCGGCACGATCCCGCACTTCCAGTCGATTGCGGACGCCCAGGATGACGACCTCGCTGCTCCGCAGTCCGGCCAGCTCCAGCAGGTGCTTGGGCAGCGGCACGCGACCCTGCGCGTCCATCTCTAGCCGCTCGGCCAGCGGGAACAGCATCGATTCGAGGTCGGCCTCGTCCGGCCCTGGCGTGAGCGTTTCGTCCGCTCGCCGGGCGAGTGACTGGAACGTTTCGTCCACGTACAGCCTCAGCCCGACGCCCGGCCACGGGACGCAGTACCACACCACCTGCTCCCGCCCCACCTGATCGCGGTGCTTGGCAGGTATCGACAGCCGCTGCTTCGGGTCGATGATGTGGTCGGACGTTCCGGTGAAAAGCACGATGGATGTACTCCGTCGTGGGCATTCATGGGAATCCTACCCACTTCGCCCCACAATGCAAGACCTTTGTGGGACGATCGGCATGAAAATTCGTGATGCCCGGGCCCGCAGGCCGCAACACCCGAGGCTGGGACTGCCATATGTCTTGTGTCTGGTCGGATAGGGTGTCGGGCGTTTTGCCTAGCCCTGATGGCGCGCGGCGCTTGGCGATTGTCGATCGCCCAGCGCCAAGTGAGGAGTTCCCGCATGCCCCGTCGCGGGCAAGGCGTTGCTGCGATCGCGTGCAACGATCCATCCGGATCGGGCGCGGCCGTTGCGCCCAGTGTGGCCCTCGCGGCGTTCCCCCGATCGCTCTGGGTGCTGTCGTCCTGGCACCACGATCGTCGGGCCGGACTCATCGTGGACGCGGTCATCCCCTGCGGCACCGAGCCCACGCTCGTGTGCGTGGCGGCGCGCAAGGGACACCCGATCGAGCCGCTGATCCGCGATAGCCATCGCTTTGCGCTCTCCATCCTGACCGAGAGCGATCGCGTGCTCATGCGTCGGTTCGACGCGGCCCGTTCCGCCGAGGACGCGATCGATCCCTTCGAGGGGCTCGATGTTCGCGGGGTCGTGAGCGGTGCGCCCGTGCTTGCGGCGTCGTCGATCGTGCTGGATTGCGACGTGCATCGCCACGTGGACATCGAGGCGGATCGTCAGTTGTACATCGGGCTCGTGCTGGGCGGGTGGGTGAACGGCCGCACGATCATCCCGCGCGATCCGCCCGAGTTCGATCCCGATTCGTGAGCAGCGCATGCCGGAGGCGCGCGAGCATCGCGGCGTCGAACATCTCTTCGGAGAAACGGGCCGCGTTCGCCACGCATCCATCGGGCGCGATGGCGAGCCTCTCGACGCGGTGCGCCGCCTCGGCGAGTCCCGTGGGCGTCGGATCGTCCGTGAGCACTCCCGTCTGCCCGTCGCGCACGATATCGAGAGCGCCGCCGGCATTGAGCGCCGCAACGGGGCATCCGCACGCCTGGGCCTCGACCGCGACGATGCCAAAGTCCTCGACCTGCGGGAAGAGCAGCACCCGCGCCCGCCGGTACAGGTCGCGGAGGAGCGTGTCGGAGACTCGTCCGAGGAACTCGATCCGCGAGTGCCCGCCCGCGTGCGCACGCAGGGCCGCTTCCTGCGAACCCGACCCCGCGATGAGCAGTGTCTTTCCCGCCTGGCGTGCCGCATCGATGGCCCGCTCGACGCGCTTGTAGGGCTCGAGCGCCGAGACCACGAGCCAGAAGTCCTCGCGGGCCACATGAGGGTCCGGCGTGAAGTAGCCCGTGCGCACCGGCGGATGCACGATCGTGGATGGGCGGGCGTAGCAGCGGGCGATCTCCCGCTGCACGTGGGTCGAGATCGCGATGAACTCATCGACGCCGGCCGACCCGGCTCGATCCCACGCGCGGAACGGACCGCCCGCGATGCCCAGGCCCATCGCCCGCGCCCATGCACGCGCACCCGAGCCTCGGGCGTAGTCGGACCGGCGGGACCACACGTAGCGAGCGGGCGCGAAGCACACGCACAGGTGGGGCACCCTCGTGCCGTCGGCCCGCTCGGGCGAACGCACATTCTTGATCGCGCTCGAAGAGGTGGAGATGACCAGGTCGATGGGCTCGCGCGCGTGGGCCGAGGCGATCTGGTCCGAAAGATCGCGCACCGCGAGCGGGTACGCGGGCAGCAGCCAGCGTCGCGCGCGTGCGGCGGCTCCGGGCAGGTCGTTGATCCATGAGGCGCGGAGCAGCCCGCGCGCACGCCAGCGGTCGATCGTGGGCGAGATGGGCCGGGCATCGTCCACCATGACCCAGAGCCCCACCGGCTCAGCGATGGACTCGACCAGAGCGGCGACGCGCTCGAGCACCCCCTCGCCGCCGCGGTACCCGCACAGCCAGTCGTGCGCCAGGGCGATGCGAGGACGCGCCGCGCGGGGACGCAACGCCTCGGGCTTCGCCTCTATGATTGGGTCACCATGCACGCGTCGAACTCCGCGGGCCGTCCTTCGGCCGCCAACCTCTTCGGCTGGGATTATCGCGAGATGGCACGGCGTCTGGGGCCGCCGGCGCTGCCAATTCTCGATATCCATCTCCACGTGAACGGAGCGCGGGCGGCGCGGGTGTACGAGGAGGTCTCGCGGTACTTCGGCGTCTCGAGGATCCTCACGCAGACGCGACTGAGCGACGCCGGACACGTGCGAGCGGCGATGGGCGATCGCGCGTCGTTCATGGCCGTGCCCAACTGGTCCCAGCCCGACCGGGTGAAGGCGTTCAGTTCCGACTTTCTCGAGCACATGCGGGTGTGGGCGGGCGAGCACGGGGCGCGGAGCGTCAAGTTCTGGGCCGCGCCGCGCCTGTGGGAGATCCTGGGTGCCGACGCGCCCGACATCGCGCCGGTGGATGCGCCTTGGCGGGTGCGGGCGGCTGAGCTGGCGATGGACCTGGACATGATGTTCATGGCGCACGTGGCCGATCCCGACACGTGGTTCGCCACCAAGTACGCCGACGCGACCAAGTTTCCGCCCAAGCCCCGCCACCTGGAGGCTCTCGAGAGGATGGTGGATCGGTTTCCGCGTCCGTGGATCGCGGCGCACATGGGGGGCTGGCCCGAGGATCTCACGTTCCTCGACGGGCTGCTGTCGCGGCATCCGAATCTGCATCTGGACACGTCCGCAACCAAGTGGGTCGTGCGTGCACTGGGCGGGCATCCCGCGGAACGGACCCGAGAGTTTTTCATCAAGTGGCAGGACCGGATTCTCTTCGGGTCCGATGTTGTGGTCCTCGAGGACCACATGCAGCCAAGGAGTTCACCCCAGCCCAGCAGTCCCATGTCCGATCTAGCCTCGAGCCCCGAAGAAGCGTTCGACCTCTACGCCAGCCGGTACTGGGCGCTGCGCACGATGCTCGAATCGTCGGGCGATCAGCCCTCGCCTATCGCGGACCCCGACCTCATGATGGTCGATCCGAAGCGGTTCTCGGAGCGCTCTTCGCCGACGCTCCGTGGAATCGGGCTGCCCGAGAGCGTGCTCCGCAAGGTGTACCACGAGAACGCTCAACGCGTGGTCTATGGGTGGATTTCGGCGCACGGCGGGCGATAGTCGGTGGTTGAACGGGGCGTTGTCCTCCGCCGTGCGGTTGACTGGTGCGACGACGTGGGTCCCGCTACATTGTGCCGCCCTTACCCGGTGTTCGGTCGAGGGTTGCACGGCTATTCGATCAATCCGATCCGTAGACCCGGGAGTCGCTGAGCACCGATGCTGCTGACGCTGAGTGCCAATTCGCTGCGGGCGTTGCTCGCCAAGGGCAAGACGGGCAAGTCGAAGCTGGACCTGCTCGATCTGCCGACGGTCGCGCGCGAGGAGCTCGGGCTCCACGGGCTGTCGCTCGCGACGGAGCACCTCGCTGGGCTGGCACGGGACAAGTACGACCGACTTCGTGAGCGTGCGGACAAGGCGGGGTGCGCGTGCCTGCTGCTGGTCGAGAGCGAGGCGCAGGCGTTGGGCGATGCGAGCGAGGCGACGGGCCGCGCGTGCGTGGATCGGCTCATCCGCGTGATCCAGGCCGGGAGCATCCTCGGGTGCAACGCCGTGGCGGTGCGTCCGCAGGGCGCCGACAACCCGGAGGTCTTTCAGCGCACCGTAGATCGCTTGAAGAAGGCCGTGGAGCGTGCGGAGCGGCTGGAGGTCAACGTTCTCATCTGGCCAGGCGCCGGACTCACGTCCACCTCCGAGCGCGTGACCGAGATCATCAAGAAGGTCGGCGGATTCCGCGTGGGCACGCTGCCCGACTTCGAGACCGCCGCGGCGATGCCCGATCCCGTCGGGTACCTTCGTCGGATCACGCCGTACGCGTCGGCGGTGCTCGCGGCGACGCAGAAGTTCGCGGGCCCCAAGGGCAAGAAGCTCGAGGACGAAGTGCCCGCGAACGCGGACGGGCTCGAGCACGGGCCGTACGAGCTGGGCGGGTTGATCGAATCGATTTTGAGCGTGGGATATGACGCGTCGCTGTCCATCGACTATCGAGGCACGGGCGACCCCAAGCTGGGGGTGCTGCGTAGCCGCGTAGCGTTCGAGCGTCTCCTTGGGCTCGACGAGCCCGAGGACGAATTGGGCGATGAGTTCGATCTCGAGGATGAGCCCGAAGAAGCGGGCGAGGCCAAGAAGGAAGAGGACGAGGAATAGGCAACCCGGGGCGGGTGGTTGCCCTGAACGAAAGCGGTACCGCGCTCGACTTCCGGGCGGAGGTTCCGCTAGACTGCGAGTGATCGAGCGAGGCTCGACCATCGGAGGGCTCGGATATGCTCACCACGACTCGGCCGCTCGGAGCCCGGGGAGCCCCGCTCGTGGTGAACACCTCGCGACCCATCGTGATCACGATCGACGGCCCCGCGGGCACGGGCAAGTCGTCGGTGGCGCGCCAGCTTGCGAAGCGGCTCGGGCTGGACTTCCTCGATACCGGAGCGATGTATCGCGCGGCGGCGCTTGTCGTGATCGAGCAGGGCCTGAGCCTGGACGATCCGGAGTTGGTGGTTCGTCACGCGGCGGCCGCGGACATCCGCTTCGACTGGACCCAGGACCCCCCTCGGATTCTCTCGGGCGGTCGCCCCGTGGACGAGCGCATCCGCGACGCGGACGTCACGGCGATCGTCTCGCCGGTCGCGGGCGTGGCCGCGCTCCGCAGGCACCTCGTGGCCAAGCAGCGGCTCATCGCCGAGGAGCACCGGCGCCTCGTGAGCGAAGGGCGGGACCAGGGGAGCATCGTGTTCCCCGATGCCGCGGTGAAGTTCTATCTGGACGCGGACCCGCTGGTGCGGGCCAAGCGTCGCGCCGAGCAGTTGCGGGCCGAGGGCAAGCCGTTGCCACCGATTGCGTCGTTGCACCGCGAGATCGTCGATCGTGACGCCTCGGATCGTGCGCGCGCCGTGGGACCGCTGATGTGCCCCACGGACGCCATCGTGGTGGACACATCGAACCTCAACTTCGACCAGGTGGTGGACCGCCTGGAGGCCGAGGTTCGCTCGCGCGTCACGGCCGAGTAGGGCACCCATAGTTTTTTGTGATCCGCAGGGGTCGGGCAGTCGCGTTGTGGGCACGCGGTGGGTATCGTGTGCGTTCGGAAGTTTGTCAGTGCTCGCAAGGGTCCCCGCGGAGGACTCGTGCGAGGGGTGGTCGTCGCCGCGCCGGGGCTCAAGCGCACGGGATGTTCGATCAACTGCGGGCCAAGCGACCCATGACGCCGCTGTGGTGCCTGATTCTGCACGAGCTCGCAACGGGGATCGTGCGGACGGCGCTCCGGTGGTGCTATCGCGCGCACGGTCTGGGCTCCGGGCGGGTTCCGGCGACTGGGCCCGTGCTGCTGGTCGCCAATCACGAGTCGTACCTCGATCCGCCACTGATCGGCGTGTGCATTCGCCAGCGGGAGCTGGACTACATCGCGCGGGCGGGGCTGTTCGAGAACTGGTTCATGGCGCTGGCGATGCGCCCGCTCAACTGCATTCCCATCAGCGAGGACGGCAACGACCCTCGCGCGATCCGCGAGATCCTGCGTCGGCTGGGCGAGGGGCGGGCGGTGCTCATCTTCCCCGAGGGCTCTCGCTCGCACGACGGAGCGATGGGGGAGTTCAAGCGTGGGGCCGCGCTGCTCGTCAAGCGTGCACGCTGCCCGGTCGTGCCCGTCGCGGTGGACGGGTGCTTCGATGCGTGGCCACGCAGCGCCGAGCGCCCCCGGATCGGCGGTCAACGCATCGCGTGCGCGTTCGGCAGGGCGATCGACTCCGAGACGCTGATGGAGCGGGGCGCCGAGGGCGCGATGCACGAGCTCGAGCAGCGCGTGCGGGCGCTGCGCCGCGCGGTGCGGTGGAGGCTGCGCCGCCAATCGCAGGGGAGACTCCCCGCGCACGGCCCGGGCGACACGGACGCGCGCTAGCGGCGGTCGGTGGGCTCGCCCGGGGTAGGCGCGGCGATCACGGGCGTGGCCCGGACGATCTCCTCAACGCGAGCGCGGATGCGCCGCGCGAGCGCCTCGTCGCGGACGGGCGCCAGCGTCGCGTCCAATCGCGAGGGGCCCAGGCGGTCAACGAACGAGGGCGTGCGTGCGCTCAGGCGCAGCGTCGCGTCCTTGATGGTGCCGCGAAGGTGCGTGTTCCCCGGGCGATCGCGGGGGAGCAGGAATCCACCGCCCGAGTACACGCCCACCTGACCGCCGGCGAGCACGATCTCGCGGATGGAGCAGTTCACCGCGGTGCTCGCGATCGGCGTGTCGCCGGGGGAAGGATCGAGGAACATGCGCACCTGCACGATCGTGCCGGTGAGCCCTTCGAGGGTCGCGCCGCGGTCGAGCTCCGCGGGGGCGAGGTCCGTGAGAAGGATCTCGGCGGTCGTCGGGTCGCTCGACGAGTACGCCGAGGTGGGCAGCGCGGGCGAATAGGCCACCTGCGATGCGAGCGAGGTGACGCGAACGTGCGAGTCGTGCGCGCACGAGGCCAGGGCAAGCATCACGAGCACGCCAAGAGAGCGGATCAGGGCCATGCACCACGTTAGCGGGCCCATGGCGGTCACGGCGGCGACGCGAACGGAACGCGATCGGCGTGCTCTGGGGGGCTTGGGCGCGGGTGTTTCGAGGGCCTTGGGAACATCCTGGGGCCATCCTGCGTCTAACCATGAAACCGGACGTCGCCGGGCCAGTACCATCCATTGAGCCTGGGGCCGCCGAGCGGACCGGCCCGGTTCGCCACGAGGCGAGCGGAGCGCAACGCGATGAAGATCAACAATGGCATGAAGGGGCTGGGCGGCCGCGGCGCGCCGGTGGTGGTGCTGTTCGCGGCGTTGGGGATTGGCGCGAGCGCCCCGGCGCAGAGCCGCTCGGAGCCTCCGCGGATGCCGCCGCCGCCAGAGCACAAGCCGATCTCGTTCCCCGGGCCGATCCCGACGGCGAGCCCCGGCTCGCCGGTCATGCCCCCCTCGATGGGCGGCACCAATCCGCCCGTGCTCACGATGCCCCAATTCGTGCCCATGGACTTCAAGCCTTGGAACCACGTGCCGACGACGGTGCCCGATCGCCCGTCGGGCGGCGGCACGACCGGTGGCGCCTCGGGTGGGCATGGGGGCGGCAGTGGTCATGGGGGGCACGCGCTGCCCGACCCGAACGACCCGGATTACATCAACAAGTTGCGTGAGCGCCTGCGAGAGTTGGCGCTGCTCAATCGCCGCTGGGTGATCGGGCCCTACGGATGGATCTTCTACGAGGGCGGCGGGTGCTGGTATCCCGGCGATTCGTGGTGGAGCGATCGGTACGGCAATCGCGTGACGATCCAGGGCGTCGCGGACAACTACGGGCAGACGCTGGCGGGCCAGAGCGACCGAGCCAAGAAGGCGGCCGAGGAGGCCGCGAGGGGGCCCGCGAACGATCGCGAGCGCGCGGAGTGGGCCCTGCGCGGGGGCGATGCCAAGGGCGCGGTGGAGTACGCCAAGCGTCACCTGCAGAGCGAGCGTGACGATGCGGAGGCGACGCGCGTTCTCGCGGTGGCGTTGATCGTGTCGGGCAACGCGCCCGACGCGAGCGCGGTGGCAGGCCGGGCGTACGCGATGGACCCGACGCTCACGTCGCGCCCGATCGATCGCTCGCTGCTCGATGGGACGCACGCGAGCGTGAGCGAGCTCGTGCAGCGGGCGGTGCGCGAGGCCCAGCGGAATCGCAGCGCCTCGGCGTGGCTGCTGGCATCGGTGCTGGCGCAGGCCGAGGGGCGGGATAGCGCGGCGCTGGGAATGCTCGAAAAAGCACGGGGCGAGGGGCTGGACTCCAAGATCGCGGATCGCCTGAGCGAGGCGCTCGAGGCGCGGATTCCATCCACCGAGCGAAAGAAGAAGTGAGGCGCACGCGGAGCGTGCCATAGAAAGGGTCAGTCATGGTCGGGGGCGAGCGTCGGACGTCGGGTCGGATGAGCCTCGTGCTGAGCGCGGCGGCGCTTGCGGCGTCGGCGGGCTTGGCGATGGGCGATCCGGGACGTGGACGGGGCGGTGACGACAATCGGATGGGCGCGCCCGCAGCACCTGCGCCGCGAGCCGCTGCGCCGGCTCCTGCGCCGCGCATGGAGCCCCCGCGCGCGATGCCGGCGCCCCGTGCCGAGCCGCCGCGTGCGCCCCAACCCATGCCGCGGATGGAGGCGCCCCGCGCGATCCAGCCCTTGACGAGGACGGACATTCCGCGCGCGGCACAGCCCATTCCGAGAATGGCCGAGCCTCGCGACGAGGGCTTCCGTGCCGTTCAGCCCGCGCCGAGCGCACCGCCGGTGCTCCGCGCTGCTCAGCCCGCGCCGAGCGCACCGCCCGTGCTCCGCGCTGCGCCGCCTTCGAGTGCGGGCGCTGATGGGTCGCGCGCCCAACCGGGCGCGGGTGGGGGCAGGGGCCTTGGCGTTCCCGGGAGCGGTCGAGAGATTCCTGGCAGCAATTCCGGCAACCGCGGGCTCTCATCCGGGCGAGCGGCCCGGCCCTTGCCCGATTCGCGTGGCACGCCGCAGATCTCGCCTGAGGTTCCCATCGCCTTCTCTCCCGCCAATGGCCCCGGAACCTCTGGCGGCCATCGCGACGGTCGCGGGGGCGACCCACGTCGCGGCCCGGGACTTTCGGGCGGTGAGAGTGGCGGCGGAAGGCGTTCGGACGGGGCACGAGGCGGACGCGCGGAGTTCGATCGACCACTGGCGCCATCGAACGGCGGCAGGCCTTCGAGCGATCGCGGCGGGCGCGGCGACGGCGATCGCCATGATTGGGATCGCCGTGAGTGGGATCGGCACGACCGAGATCGGCGCGATTGGGACCGCGGGCGATGGGACGGCGGCCGCTCGCGCGTGAGCGTCAGCATCGGCATCGGCTCGTGGTGGGGGTGCGACGACTACTGGTACAACTGGTCGTACCGCAGCGGATGCGGGCCATACTGGCGCACGTCGTTCTGGTACGACCCTTGGGCGTACCACCACCGCGTGTGGGTGCGCGACTGGTGCGGGCCGTACAGCGTGTTCACGTACGACCCGTGGTGGTGCGGCTCGTACTACACGCCGTACGCGTACGGCTCTCGCTGGGAGCCGGCGTGGCGTTCGAGCGTTTCGATCGGGCTGGGCGGGCGATGGGGTCATGGCTCGCGCTGGGGCGTGGACTTCGTGTTCTCCGATGCGCCGGTGTGCGCGCCGCGGTACTCCACGCTCGTGTGCGCCGATTACGTGACGGTGCCGATGGCGGTGGTCGAGCGCCCCGTGATCGTCGAGAGCCCCGTGGTGGTGTCGCAGCCGGTGCTGGCATCGGCGGACCTGCCGCGCGCGGCAAGGCCCGAGGAGCTGCGCTCGAGCAGCGATCGGGAGCTGGGCGACACGTACATGCGTCTGAACGATGCGGGCAACGCGATCCGCGTGTACCAGCAGCATCTGGACAAGTACCCGGGCGATGCCGGGGCCCAGCGGGCGCTCGGGCTGGCGATGATCCTTGATCGCCGCCCCGACGAAGGCTTCCGCGCGATCGAGCGGGCGTACCGGATCGATCCGGGGCTGGCGGGATCGCCGATCTCAGCGCAGGGCTTCGCGGACGCGTACACGTTCCGGCGCGCCGTCGATGAGGCGACGGGCGCGGCGAACAAGGCCGACACGGCCGCGGGCTGGCTCGCCGTTGCGGCGCTGATGCAGGCGGACGGACGAGCGGATTCGGCCCGCGCGGCGCTGGCCCGGGCCAAGGCGGCGGGGCTCGATCCGGCGGTGTGGAGCGCCATGAGCGGGAACGTGCCGCAGTAAAGGCACGCACAGCGGCGCTGCACGAGGCAAGCGTCACGCGGCGTTGGGTCATGTGGACATAGGACGTGTTAGCGCGCGTTGGCACAGGCAGGTCATGCCTTAAACGCGCGGGTGGTCAGTCTCGCCTTGCGAGCTGCGACTTGGCCCACACCTTCCATTGGTCGGTCTCGCCGCGGAGCGCGATCTCGGACAGACGCTCGCGGGTGGCGTCGTCGGACCTGGCGGCACGGAGTTGGAGGCGCGTCATCGCCTGGATCGTGGGGATGTGGTCGGGGGAGGCATCGAGCGCCGAGCGGTAGGAGGCCAGGGCCTGGTCGATGCGCCCGGCGCGCTCGAGGGTGAGGGCGAGGTTCATGCGGGGATCGGCGGCGCCGGGCAAGAGCCGGCCGGCCCAGATCAACGCCAAAGCGGCGAACCCCGCGACGGGTCCGCCGACGTTCCTGCCCGATCCGGCGAGGCTGGTCAAGCACTTCACGTACGACGGGCAAGGGCGGTTGATCCGGGCGCAGTCGCCCTACCCGGACGCGGCGACATGGAGCGGGACCACTTCGGCCAGCGGCAAAGTGCGGTCCGAGCGTTTCTTCTACGACGGCGTGAGGCGGGTCCAGGAGCTGTACGTCGATCCGGTGCTCTCGATCGACGCGGGTCTGGATTCGGGCGACTCGGAGATCGAGCAGAGCGCGCAGGCGGCGATGAACCAATCGCCGGCGCCGCCGAACACGGGCCAGAGCACGGGCGATCTTGAGAACACGCAGTCGGGTCTGGGCGGCGAGGAGGACCCGCCCGGCGGTGGAGTCGGCGGTGGTGGCGGGCCGGCGCTCACGGGCGTGTTCGCCTACGTGGAACGCGAGCACGTGTGGGGCCCGGGGGATCGCGGTCCCGACGAGTTGCTCGTCGAGTTTGATGCGCAGAAGAACCCGTGGTACGTGATCCAGGACGAGGGCGGGGACGTGGTGGCGCTGTGCGACTCGGGCGGCAGCGCGCAGGTGCCGGGCAACGGGACCGGCGGCGAGAACGGCGGGGGGGCCTCGCTGATCACGCTGACGGGCCTCGGGCGTGTGTGCGCGCAGTGGACGTACGACGCGTACGGGGCAGTGCAGAGCGCGGCGGACCTGCGTCCGCACCCGGTGATGCGGGCCGGACACAAGGGGCTGTTCTGCGAGCGGCTCGATGGAGCGGTCGGGCTGACCGGCGAGCTGTCGCCGAGGCTCGTGCCGCAAGCCCACCTGCTCTACAACGTCAGGAATCGGATGTACAACCCGCAGGCGGGGCGGTTCCTTCAGCCCGATCCGAACGCGACGGCGATGGCGATTGCGGCGAGCCCGGCGTTCAACGGACGGAACGCGGAGTCGCTGGCCGCGGCGTTCGATCTCGAATCTCATCTCGGCGATGGGCTCAACGTCTACCAGTACCTCGGCAGCAACCCCTGGCGCCACATCGACCCGATGGGTCTGAGCTGGGACCCGTTCAACATGGTGGACGACTACATCGCCGAGAGCGCGGCGAACACCGCGGCGTTCATGGAGCGGGTGATCGACGGGGCGCAGGCCGCGGCATACATCGGGGCCGTGGTGTTGAGCCAACTTCCCTTCCCGATCTCGGCCATCGCGGCGGATGTGGGGGCGGACGTATTGGAGGGACGTGGTGGGATCCCGCCCAGTCTCGTCGCGGCGCGGAAGATTCTCGGGTACGTCGCGCTCGGTGCGCTCGCGGTGACCGTGAGCAAGGTGGCGTTCCAAGCCGCGAAGGCAGCACTGGAATACGTCGTGCGGTACGGTCGGCGAGCCTTGGGATTCTTGCTGGAGTACAGCACAATCGGGCTTGCAAAGAAGGCATGGGAATTCACGAAGCGCAAGCTGCGGGGATGTGGCTGTTTTACAGCAACAACGCTGGTGTGGACGGCGACGGGCCTTCTGCCCATCGATCAGATCAAGACTGGTGATTATGTGCTCACGCGCGATGAGCAGACAGGCGCGATGACGTTCGAGGTGGTGCAGGCGACCATCACGATCGAAGAGGCATCGCTCGTCGAGGTGACGGTGCGCCACGCGGATGGACACGGCGAGACGATCCAGACGACGGACGAGCACCCGTTCTGGGTGTCGTGCGCCAGGCCCCAGGTTGGTCCGCATTCCGACCAGCCCGCACAGTCAGGCTCACTCTTCGAGGGCGGGCGCTGGCGCCGCGCGGACCAGCTACAGCCGGGTGACGAACTGCGAACGAACACCGACCCCACGATCGTGACCGGCGTGGTCTTCCTGAGCGCCCGCCATCCTGTGTACAATCTGACGGTCGCGCATCACGCAAACTACCACGTCGGGCCCGATGGCATAGTGGTGCATAACGGAGGAGCGTGCCCACGATATCGTGAATTGTTCATTGGTGCACTCGAAGCAGCGGGGAAGAAGCTCCCGCCAGGACATCAGGTGCATCACAGAATACCTCAAGAACACAGAGCGCTATTCCCCGATGGAAGAGTCGATTCACTTTCGAATTGGGCCGGAGTGCCTGGGCCTGAGCATAGGATCATAAACGGTAGATGGAACACGTTCCGAGCAAACAATCCCAACCCAAGCGCCGAAGACGTCGAGAAGTTTGCGGCTTCAATTGATATGGATTTTTCTGCACTGTACATTGTTCCATGACACACACAAAGAATGAGGCCCATGATGTTGCGGTTGCGGTTGCGAAGGTGCTTTCGAGCACCGTGGGAGTCATGCGTGAACTCGTCTTCGACGAACGAGCCTTGGCCAGTCTCATTCCTGAAGTGGCTACGAGAAATCGAATAGCTCAGCATTTTCGTAATATTGCCCACACTGGAGACTTCAATAAAGTATGTATTCTCATGTTATATGAAATGTGCTTTAGTATTTTGGTGGCAAACGACGAGAGAACACTGTCTGGCAAAAACTATTCTTTTTGTTTTAGTAAAATAACAACATCAGGAATAGAAGAAGTCCGTGATGTCATCCATGACTATTTGGGCGGAGCTTTGATGGACTTGGGTATCGATCCTCCTATGGCGGGAGATGATACATAGCTACATAGTATTGAGCTGAGCGTTCGCCTGACGCGGGTCGATGAGCCTGGCCACGCCGGGGACAACACGCGCTCGCAGCTGAATTCGTACAACGCGCTCGGGCAGTTCACCGGTACGCAGATCGGGATGCTGGGCGAGGATGCCAACGGGCGACTCTTCATCGATCCGCTGGGCCCGAACCGAATTGAGCAGTGGAGCCTGAACCCACTGGGCACATGGAACGGCGGGTACCGCGTGAACGGGCAGGGGTCGGCGCGTGCGGGCCGGACGATCACGTATGCGAGCAGCAGCCTGACCACGACGACGCGGACGGTGGACGCGTGGAATCGCGTCTCCGCACGCTAGCCACGTGCGAGTGCCAGGGCCATGCCCTGGCCGACGCCCACGCACATGGCGCACAGCGCGCGGGTGCGGCCGTCGTGCGCGAGTTGGTGCATCGAGGTCGCGAGCAATCGTGCGCCGGACATGCCCAGCGGATGTCCCAGGGCGATCGCGCCGCCGAGAGGGTTGAGGCGTGGGTCGTCGTCTGGCACGCCGAGCTCGCGCGTGCAGGCGAGGACCTGGGCGGCGAACGCCTCGTTGAACTCCAGCAGATCAAAGTCGCCCAATCCGAGCGCGAGGCGGTCGAGGAGTTTGCGCACCGCGGGGATCGGCCCCAGGCCCATCACGCGCGGCTCGACGCCCGCCGTGGTCGAGCCCAGGATCCGCGCGCGGGGCGTGAGTCCGTGGCGAGCGAGCGCGGACTCGGAAGCGAGGAGCACGGCCGCGGCGCCGTCGTTCACGCCCGAGGCGTTGCCCGCGGTGATGGTGCCATCGGGCGAGGTGATAGGCCTGAGTTTGGCGAGCGCGTCGGGCGTCGTGGCGCGGGGGTGCTCGTCGTGCGCGATGGTGGTGGGGTCGGCACGGCCCGGGCGGATAGAGACGGGCGTGATCTCGCGGGCCATGCGTCCGCTTGCGACCGCGGCTGCCGCGCGCTGCTGGCTGCGGAGCGCGAACGCGTCCTGGTCCGTGCGCGAGATGCGGCGTTCGCGAGCGACGTTCTCCGCGGTCTCGGGGAGGGCATCGACGCCGTACAACTCGCGCATGCGCGGGTTGATGAATCTCCATCCGATCGTGGTGTCGTGCAGGTCCTGCTGGCGTGCGAAAGGCTCGGTGGGCTTCGCGAGCACCAGTGGGGCGCGCGACATGCTCTCCACGCCACCCGCGATGATGAGATCGGCATCTCCGATCGCGACGGTTCGAGCGGCGCTGGCGATGGCTTCTAACCCGGAGGCGCAGAGGCGGTTCACGGTGACGCCGGGGACGCGGGCGGGAAGTCCCGCCAGCAGGAGCGCCATGCGTGCGACGTTGCGATTGTCCTCGCCCGCCTGGTTGGCGCACCCGAGGACGACCTCGTCGAGCGCGTTCCAGTCCGCCTTGGGCGATCGCGCCATGAGCGCGCGGATCGGTATCGCCGCGAGGTCATCCGTGCGCACGCTCGAGAGGGCGCCGGCGTAGCGCCCGATCGGCGTGCGGATGGCGTCGCAGACGTGGACGGTTCGCACGTGGTCCTCCGTGGTTCAGGTCGCCGCGAGCGCACGCGGGCGCACTCGGCGCAGCGAGTCCAGCACGCTCTGGCTCAGGCGATCGATATCGCTCTCGCGCATCGGCGTGGAGATTGCGCCCGAGCACGTGTCGATGAGCATGATCCCGTGGTCGAACAGATCGTCGAGGAACGCCCGCGCCGTGGCGGATTCCTCGCGTGTTGGGTGCGCGGCGCGGTAGTCGCGCGGCGGGTCGGGCTTGAAGTGGATACGGAACATCGAGCCCGCGCCCGTGACGCACGCGGGCACGTCGGCCGCGGCAATCGCCTCGCGGACCTGGCGGCGGGCGCGATCCCCCAGCGCGTTGCAGCGCGCGACCTCCGCGCGGTCGAACAGGCGCATCGCGGTGAGCCCGGCGGTCATGGTGATCGGATTGGCCGAGTACGTGCCCGAGTGCGGGAAGAGCACCTTCTCTGCGAGCGGGTTCAGCACGTCCATCACGTCCGCACGCCCCGCGAGGGCGCCCACGGGGAACCCGCCGCCGATGATCTTTCCCATCGCGGTGAGGTCCGGGGCCTGTGCGTACCACGCCTGGGCGCCGGCGTGCTCGGAGCGGTACGTGATCACCTCGTCGAAGACGAGCAGGGCACCGTTGCGGCGCGTCCAGGCGTGCAGTGCGGCGATGTACGCCTCGCTCGCGGGCGACAGGCCCACGCGATGGGGCATGGGATCGATGAGCACGCACGCGGTCTGCCGGGCGTGCTCCTCGAGCAGGGCGAGCGAGCGGTCCGTGTCGTTGAAGGGCAGGACGATCACATCGCGCAGCACGCCCTCGGGTGTGCCGTGGCACACGGGCACGCTGATGGGGCGCTCGCGCGGGCCCCAGTTCGCGGGCGATGCGGTCTGGCTTACTTCCGCGTAGTCGTACACCCCGTGGTACGCGCCCTCGACCTTGGCGATCTTGGGTCGCCCCGTGAACGCGCGGGCCGCCTTGATCGCGCAGAGGACCGCCTCCGTCCCTGAGTTCACGAAGCGGATCTTCTGGAAGGATGGCGAGCGCGAGATCATGTGCTCCGCGAGGTCGACCTCGACCTCGGTCGCCATCGTGAACGCGGTGCCGAGGGCCACCTGCGTTGAGACGGCCTGGACGATCGCCGGGTGGGCGTGCCCGTGGATCAGCGACCCCATGTTGTTCGCGAAATCCAGACGCCGCACGCCGTCGATGTCGATGACGGAGCACCCTTCGCCGCGCTGGGCGTAGGCGGGGCAGGGCTTGCGGAGCACGGCGTTTCGGCTCACGCCGCCCGGGAGGACTCGAAGGGCGCGTTCGTAGAGGCGCTGGGCGCGAGAGAGTGGTGTCATGGGATTCTCCTTTGCTCGCGTGCGTCGCGGACGGGCGCCCCGGTGCGGGCGCGCACGTCCTCGAGCGAGACGCCCGGTGCCAGGGCGCGCAGGGCAAAGCCATCGGGTGTCACGTCGATGATCGCAAGATTCGTGTAGACGCGATGGACGACGCCGACCCCCGTGAGCGGGTAGGTGCAGCGCTCCACGAGCTTGGGCTCGCCGCTCTTGCTCGTGTGCTCGGTGAGCACGAGCACGCGCTTGACGCCCGCGACCAGGTCCATCGCGCCGCCCACGGCCGGGATCGCCTCCGGCTCGCCCGTGGACCAGTTAGCGAGGTCGCCGCTCGCGGAGACCTGCATCGCGCCCAGCACGCTCACGTCCAGGTGCCCGCCGCGAATCATCGCGAAGCTGTCGGCGTGGTGGAAGTACGCCGCGCCGGCGATCGCGGTGATCGGCTTCTTGCCCGCGTTGATCAGCTCGGGGTCCTCGCGACCGGGGGCGGGCGCAGGGCCCACGCCCAGGAGCCCATTCTCCGTGTGCAGGATCAGCTCGCGTCCCTCGGGCACGTGCTGCGCGACCAACTCGGGGATGCCGATGCCCAGGTTCACGTACGAGCCATCGGGGATGTCGCGGGCGGTGAGGCGCGCCATGTCGTCGCGCGACCATCCGACGGGGCTCGGCGCGGCGGCGGTCATGGATAGGCCCGCCCTTCTTTGACGAGCACGGATTCGTGCGCGGGCTCACGCACCTCGACGACGCGGTGCACGAAGATGCCGGGCGTGACGACGCACTCGGGATCGATCTCGCCGGCGGGCACCACGCGCCGCGCCTGCGCGATGGTGCGTCGCGCCGCCATGCACATGATGGGCCCGAAATTCCGCGCGGTCTTGGAATAGGTGAGGTTGCCGTAGCGATCGGCGCGGTCGGCCCGGACGAGCGCGACGTCCGCCGTGAGCGCACGCTCGAGCACGCACGCCCGCCCGTCAAAGGCGCGGGCTTCCTTGCCTTGGGCGAGCTGGGTTCCGACGGCGGTGGGCGTGTAGAAGGCGGGGATGCCCGCGCCACCGGCGCGGATGCGTTCGGCGAGCGTGCCCTGCGGGACGAGCTCGAGCTCGATGCGCCCGGCGCGGTAGAGCTCGGGAAAGACGCTAGAGTTGGCGCTGCGGGGGAACGAGCAGATGACGCGGGCGACCTGTCCGTTGGCGATGAGCGCCGCGAGCCCGACGCGCCCGCTGCCCGTGTTGTTGCTGATGACGGTGAGCCCGCGCACGCCGCGATCGACCAGGGCGTGGATGAGCTCGATGGGGCTTCCGGCCTCGCCGAAGCCGGCGATCATGACCGTCGCGCCGTCGCGGAGGTCCGCGAGCGCCTTGGCGGGGGACTCGCATCGCTTGTCGATCATGCCGGTTTGGGCTCCAGCGGGCGGCCCTCGAGGGTGAGCTGGAGGGCGTGCTCGATCTCACGCAGGTCGCCCTCGAAGAAGAACTCGCCCCCATCGAGGGGCACGAGCTTGTCCACGCGCGTCTCGCGCTCGTCGTAGACGGCGAGGAACACGCGGTCCATCCATGTCATGTCGCGTGCCTCGTTGAACTTGAGCGCCAGCGCTTTGCGCCCGCCCACCCTCGCCTCGCCCAGGAGCGAGACCTTGCCCGCCGAGGTTGTCATGGTGATGTACCGCGATGGGCGGTTGAGGGAGCTGAGCGAGCGGAAGACGAGGTTGGAGACCTTCTCGATGTCCGCCAGCGGCGCCGCGAAGTAGTGGTGCTCGCCGGTGGGGCGGGCGCAGTACATCGAGTGGAAGCGGACGAGGAGGGTCGAGAGGATGTTCGCCAGGTCGATCCAGTTCTGCGCGGAGCGCTCGATGTCCGTCTTCCCGTGCTCGTCCTGGAAGAGGCTGATGTGGTTCATGATCGGGCTCTGCGAGCGCACCACGACGCCATGGGCCTGCAGGCGCCGGATCGCGGCGATCGTGCTGGGGTTGAGCAGCTCGCGCGGCGTGGAGAAGTGGGCCATCCACGAGACCTGCACGCCGTTGGCGTGCATGAGGTCGAAGAGGCGGAGCGTCTCGTCGTACTTGGGCGAGAGGAGCATCTCCGGGTCGTACGTGAGGACGCGCGACGCGATGCGGATCGTGCGCACGTGCAGCAGCGCCGGGTCCTCGATGATCGGCATCGCGTAGGCCCGCAGCCTCGCCGGCGTGAGGTACCCGGCGTCGCCCCCGGTGATCAGCAGGTCCGTCACTTCCCGGTGCAGGCGGAGGTACTCGTGCACCTGGGCGATGTCGTCCTGCACGAACATGTCATCGTCGCGCCGCAGCTGGGCGTGTCGGAAGCAGTACGTGCAGAACGCGAAGCATTCCTGCGTGGACTTGTCGAAGATGAGCTGGCACTGCGGGTACTTGTGCTGGCTGCCCTCGAGGATGTCGATCCCGCCGTTCTCCCGCTCGATCCATGGCTTGTTGAGCAGCTGGTGCCCGTCGTGGGGGTTCGTCCGCTCCTTGTAAGCGTCGGCGATCCGCGAGCGCTCCGCGGGATCCTCCGTCGCGGCGTACTGCGCGAGTACGTCCGCGGGCATCATGCCCCGTTGCGGGAAGACCAGGTGGTACATGGAGTCGGTCTGGTACGCGCTCCAGTTGATGGCGTTGAGCGCGTGGCTCGTCGCCTTGAACCGGTAGACCTCGATGAAAAGCTCGCGCTCCACGAGCGCGTCGAGCGTGATGCCGTGCTCCGCGAGGACGCCCAAAACTTTGCGGAAGCCCTTGAGCCCCTCGTACCGAGTGCCGTTGGGAAAGAGGAACGGATCGCGCTCGCCAAGGCTGCTGTGCTGTGGGTACGTGAGGTGCAGGCGCCCCAGAAGCCCGAGCGGGAGAAGGTCCTCGGAGAGGATGATGTCGCGGGTCGCCTGCGCGAACCCGTATCGCTCGAACTGGGCTTCGATGTCCGCGCGGGAGAATGTCGAGGCGACGGTGCCGGCGCGGGCGGCCAGTGATGCTTCGGGCTTGGGCGCGATCATGGTCCTGGTCTCCGGGGGAAGGGCACTGCGGCGGTGGTAGATATTTACGGATACATTTATCCTATTCTAGCAGGATTCCCAAGTGCTCGTGCCAGATTTTGGCTAATCCGCGAGGTCGGTTCGCCTCCCGTTCACCCGTGCCGGAGCATGCCAAGACCCGAGAACATCTCGCTGGTACAGAGCGAACCGGCCAGCCTTTGGACGAGGCGGGCGGGCCGGAGCGCCGGTCGACACGAGTTTCGAAAGCGGTGAGACATGGTTCTACGAAGGCGACATCTGGCCAAGGCCCTGACGTACCGCGCGTTCGGGAGTCTTGCGACGGCGGGGATTGCCTATGCGTTCACGGGACGGCCACTGCTGAGCACGTCGATCGGTGTGGCGGACTCGCTTGCGAAGGTCGGTCTGTACTACCTGCATGAGCGCGCGTGGTACCGCGTGCGCTGGGGTGTTCGTCCACCGCTCGCCGCGGAGCTGGAGGCGAAGACGGTCACGCTGGAGACCCCGCGCCAGGATCAAGCGCCCGGTCGCGAGGTTGTCACGGCCGCGCGTCAGGCATCGAGCGTGAGTCCGTCGTAGGCCAGGTGCATCCCCTCGGGCAGCTCGGCATCGGTGCTCGCGTGGGAGAGGTCGTGCGTCATGTGGATGAAGTACGTGCGTGCGGGGTCGGCCTCGTGCGCGACGCTGATCGCCTGCCCGACGGTGAGGTGGGTCGGGTGCTTGCGATGGCGGAGCGCATCGAGCACGAGGGTCTTGAGGCCCTTGAGGTGGGCCCAGGATTCGGGCGGGATGCCCGAGACGTCCGTGCAGTACGCGAGGGGAAGGAGGTCGTCCGTCCGTGCGGACGGCGCGCCCGAGCGATCGAGCGGGGGCGGCGCGACTTCCTTCGTGGCACTGCGCGTCCATCCGCCGCCGGTCGGGCGCGGCTCTGCCTGCGGCGATGGCTCAATGCGGTACGCGAGCACGGGGAGTTTGCCGTGCAGCATGGTGAAGGGGGTGAAGCGAACGCCGTGGAGATCGACGGGCTCGCAGGGCCGAACGAGATGGGGAACGAGCGTGGCGACGAAGCTGTCGTTGACGTTCTGGTCTCGATCAAAGATGTGCTTGTAGACCCGCCGGAGCGAGTCGAGCGTGTGGGCGTCGGCGTAGATGTCGATGGGGCGCTGCATGACGGCGTTGAAGCGGCGAACTTCGTCCAGCCCGAAGACGTGGTCCACGTGGTTGTGCGTGAAGAAGATGCCGTCGCAGCGTTTGAGCCCCGCGCGGAGCGACTGCTGGCGCAGGTCCGGCCCCGCGTCGATGAGGACGCAGCGCTCCTGCCCCGTGGCATCCGTCCATTGCAGAGCCGCGGAGCACCGCAGGCGTTTGTCGCGGGGATCCGTGCTGAGGCAGACGGCGCAGTCGCACCCGATAAGCGGCACGCCGCTGCTGGTCCCGGTGCCGAGAAACGTCCATCGCATGCTCCCGAGGCTATCCCGCGTGCGCGCCCGCGAGCATGTCCTGCGGTGAGGGGCGTGCACGCCTCAAGGGACCGGCACGTTCGCCCGACCCAGAAGCCCATGGCATCGCCCAAACACAGCGCGGAGTTGGTGCGCTCGGGGCGTGCGGACTCGCGCCGCTCCGGGCGGTTGCGAGCCAGCACCCTGGTGACTTCCATGGGGCCGGCGGTGGATATCTCTGCGGGCGGCGTTCGGGTGCGCTGCACGGGCTCCCGGCCAGAGGTGGGTGAGGCGCTGCTGCTGCGGATCACGGGTCTGGACGGCACGCTCGAGGTTGGCGCGCGGGTCGTGTGGGTGCGCCCGGCGGGTCGGAATGGCTTCGACGCCGGGCTGGCGTTCGTCCACCCGACGCCCGAGCAGCGGGCGCACATTCGCGCGTTGGCGGTGGGCGGGGCGTGAGCGCTAGGCGAGGACGCGCCGGATCTCGTCCATCGTCGTGAGCCCGGCGCGGGCCTTCTCCTCGGCGTCCACGTGCATGGTCTGGAAGCCGGCACGCCTGGCCGCGTCCATCAGGGCGACGGCGTCGGCGCTCTGCGAGGTGAGGCGTCGCAGCTCGTCGGTCATCGTCATGAGCTCGTACACCGCAACGCGTCCGCGGTAGCCCGTGCCGAAGCACGTGTCGCAGCGCTGCGTGGGCTTGGCTGGCTCGGCGCCGCTGCCCTTGCAGGTCTTGCACACGCGGCGCAGGAGGCGCTGGGCGAGCACGCCCAGCAGCGAGGACGTGACGAGGTAGGGCGCGACGCCGATGTCGATCAGACGCGGGATCGCCGTGGGCGCGTCGTTGGTGTGCAGCGTGGCGAGCACGAGGTGTCCCGTGAGCGAAGCCTGCACGGCGAGGTCGGCGGTCTCCTTGTCGCGGATCTCGCCGATGAGGATCACGTCCGGGTCTTGGCGGAGGAGGCTGCGCAGGCCCGTGGCGAACGTGACGCCCCGCTTGGGGTTGACCTGCATCTGGGAGATACCCTCGAGGCGGTACTCGACGGGGTCCTCGATCGTCATGACGTTGATGGTCTTGCGATCGAGCTTGCCGAGCGCGGCGTAGAGGCTCGTGGTCTTGCCCGAGCCCGTCGGGCCCGTGACGAGGATGATGCCGTTGGGCCGCTCGATCAGCCCGACAAACTGCTCCTGCATCGGGCGCGACATGCCCACCTGATCGAGGCTCAGCTCCGTCTGGCTCTGGTCGAGGAGGCGGAGCACGATGCGCTCGCCGTGCACGGTGGGGATCACGCTCAGGCGGATGTCGACCTTGTGCGAGCCGATCCGGACGGTCGTCTGCCCGTCCTGGGGGCTGTGGCGGTTGGCGATGTCCAGCTCGGTCATCACCTTGAGTCGCGAGCTGATCGCGGCGGCGAGCGAGAGCGGAGGCTGGAACGCCTCGGTCATGAGGTCGTCGATGCGGAACCGGATCGAGAGTCGGTTCTCCGCGGGCTCCACGTGCACGTCGCTCGCCCGGCGGCGCAGCGCCTCGAACAGGATCATGTTCACGAGGCGGATGACGGGCGTCTGCCGCGCGAGCTGCAGCAGGTCCGTCGAGCGGGAGATCTGTCCCGCGGCGGTGGCGATCGCCTGCTCGTCGAGGGGGATCTCCTCGACGATCTCCGTCACCAGGTCCTGCTGCTGCTCATAGCCGCGGTTGATGAGATTCGCGACGGCGGCGCGCGGGCACAGCGCGATTCGGATCGGCACGCCCAGCTGGTCCTCGAGGGTCGCGAAGACGCTCGGCTGCAAGGGCTGGGCGGTCGCCACGGTCATGGTGCGCCCGTCGGACTCGAGCCCGGCGATGAGGTGCTGGCGTGCGATCTCCGCCGGGACGAGCTCGTAGAAGCGCGCCGCGGAGGCGTCGGGCTTGGGGTCCGCGATGTACGCGAGGCCCGTGCGCTCGGCGAGCCGCGTGAGCGCGGTGTGCTCGTCCAGGGCGAGCATGGAGAGCAGCACGTCCCACGGCTCGCGATCGCTTCCCTGCTCCTGCGGGAACTTGCGGAGCTGGTCGGGCGAGAGCTTGAGCGGGCCGAAGAGCTCGGCGATGCGCGGCCAGTCGTCGCTCACCAGCGCCGCGGGAGCGAGCGAGTGCCCGTTGGCGGGCGTGCCGGGCTTTGCTCGGAATGGAATGAGGGACTTTCGCGCCATGTCAGTCGTGCCCCTGCTCGCGGCGGCGGACGGTGCCGCTGGGCGCCGGTGGGGTGGGCTTGGGCGCCAGTTCGCGCGCCGGGGGCGCGGGCGGAGCGGCGGGCGGAGGAACGGAAGGCTCGGAGGCGGGCGTGACGCTGGACGCCTTGGTCTCGACGAGGTCGATGATCGCGGGCTTGATCTCGGGGACTTCCTGCGCGAGCTTGGCGTCGGCCTGGGGCCCGCGGGTGAGCAAAAGCAGGTCGCGGAAGTTCTGGTCGCGGAGGATGCGCGGCGTGATGAAGACGTACAGGCGGGTGGAGGCTCCGCTCTTGCTCGTGTCGCCGAAGAGGCGACCGATGATCGGGATGTCGCCCAGCAGCGGGACACGCGAGTAGGTGGAGCTCTTGGAATCGACGGTGATGCCGCCGACGATGACGGTGAAATCGCTGGGAAGGGTGACCGAGTCGGAGCTGACCTGTCGCTCCTGCTTGGGCGGGGGGAGCCCATTGGCGCCGGTGCCGACGAAGTTGCTCAGCGTGATCTCGTACTGCAGGCGGAGGTACCCGCCCTCGGAGATCGAAGGTGTGACGTGCAGCTCCGTGCCGGCCTGCTCATAGCCCGCGAAGGCGGTCTGTGTCGGGTTTCCTGTGGTCTGGGTGGTGGTGGAGGTCGGCTGTTGATCGACGGACTGGATGGAGGCCTGCTCGTTGTCGTCGACGAGGAGCTGCGGGCTGGAGAGGATGCGCGTGTCGCTGTTGGTCTTGAGCGCGTTCATCACGATCGGCACCTGATCATTGCGGATGATGGCGCCGGTGATGCCCGAGAGGCCGGTCGCGACGTTCTTGCGGGAGGTGAAGCCGCCCGTGGTCGCCGCGGTGCCGCCCGTGCCGGTCGTGGAGGTGAGCGAGCCGAGCCCGAAATTGGTGTTGAGCGCACCGCCCGAGCCGCCCGCGTTGATGAGCTGGTTCTCGAAGGCGAGGCGGAAGTCGTCGGTCGCGGAGACCGAGACGATCTGCACGTCCAGGTAGACCTGCGGGCGGCGCTGGTCGAGCTTGTTGATGAGCTTGGCGAACTCCTCCTGCTGCTTGATGGGGGCGCGCACGAGGACCTGGTTCTTGCCCTGGTCGGCGATGATGTAGACGTCCTGCCCGCCCAGCTCGCTGTTGATGTCCGAGCCCGAGGGGAGCCCGCGCCCGCCGCCGGTGCGACCGATTCCCGCGCCCTGCTGGTTCCGCGTGTTGGCGCCCGTGTTGCGATTGGTCGTGCCGGTGGTGCCGCGATTGTTCGTGTTGGTGCGGTTGTTGTTGTTGTTGTTCTGATTGCCGAAGTTGCGATTGAACTGGTTCTGGAAGGCGTTGCCCGTGAACGGGTTGGACGTGTCCGTGCCCGCCTGCCCAGAGACGATGCCGATGAGCACGTCGGCGATGTCGTTGGCGGCGCGGTTCTTGATGGCGTACTCGCGGATGACCACCAGGTCCTGCGTGGTGTCGAAGACGGCGATGAGGTCCGCGAGCTGCTGCTGCTGGGCCGGCGTGGCGTAATAGATGATGTAGCCCTTGCCCGCATCGACGACCATGGTGGGCCCGCCGCTGCTGGTGCTCTGCCCGAGGCCCTGGAGCGCCTGGTTCAGCTGCGCGAGCTGGTTCGCGGGCTGGGCCTGGCGCGGGGCGTTGGGCTGGTTGGGCGTCGTCGTTGTGGTGGTTGGCGTGGTGTCGATGATGTCGACGGCGCCGAGCCCCTTCTTCTCCGCGAGCTGGGCGATCTGCGTGGCCGAGGTGCCCGCGAAGTAGCGCTTGTACTGCAGCTCGTTGGGGCGATCGATGAGCGCGAGGAGTTCCTTGATGCGCACGCCCTCCTCCGGATATCCGCGGAAGAACAGGGCGTTGCCGCTGGAGTCAACGACGAGCTTCTCGGAGAGGTTGGAGAGATTTCCGGTGACGCCCGATCCGCCGAAGCTGGGCGTGGTGCCGGGCTGCCCGGGCTGGCCCACCGCGGTCCCCGACGATCCGAGGGTGTACCCGACGAGCTCCAGTAGGCGGGAGCGTGCGATGCTCGCCGACACGTGCTTGAGCTCGAAGCGGAGGAACTGCTGCTGCGAGGCTCGCTCGATGACCGTGTCCACGAGCTGGACGAGCGCGTCGATGCGCCGCGGCGAGTCGGTGATGAGGATCACGCCCAGGTCGTCGAGGTAGCTCAGGCGTCCGGTGCGCCCGGCGGCGCCCAGCTGCGTGTTGACCGCTTCGGCGAGCGTCGAGGGCTTCACGCCCGGCGTGGGCACGAGGCGCGTCGTCGCGAGCTCGCCCTTGAACGCCGCGGTGACGTCCGTGAGCGGCAGGACCTTGTACCACCCCGTCTTGTCGTCGCGGACGATGGTGAAGTTCTGGGTCTCCAGGAGCGAGTCGAGCAGCGAGAGGAGCTGGTCGCGCTTCACGACCACGGGCGCGTTGAGCACCACGGAGCCCTGCAGCGAGTCGGACCCCGACACGTTGATGCGGAGCGTTCCCGCGACGTAGTCCACGAGCGTGCGCAGGTCGATGGGGTCGATGAACTCGCTGAGCACCACCTCGTCCTCGGCGGGCTCGGGCGTGGCGGCATCGTCGGTGTGGGGGCGCGGCTTGGGCAGCGTCGTCGTGGGCCTGGTCGAGGGTTGGGCCGTCGTCGTGACGGGGGGCGTGGCGGCGGTGCCCGGGCGCACGGCGCCCGGTGGCGTAGTGGGGGTCGTGGGCTGGGTCGCAGGCTGGGCGGGGGCCGCGGAGGAGGCGCGATTGCGCCCCGCGCGAGCGGCGTCGCTCTGGTCCTGTGCCTGGGCGAGGGAGGTCTGGGCGAGCCCCGCGCACGCAAGGAGGGCCGACGCGGTGCGCGCCAGCGAGTAGGCTTGTGCTGCGGACGTACGTCGGATCGTGCTCACGTCGAGGGTCCTTTGCGAGTCGTCACCCTGCTGCCCGCCGCGACGGAACTGCTCTGCGCCATCCCGGGCGGCATCGATCTGCTCGTGGGACGCTCCCACGAATGCGACTATCCACCGGCCGTGCGCGGGCTACCCGCGGTGACGACCTTGTCCGTGCCGCCGGATCCCAGCGCCGGCGACACCGGCGCCGATTCTCGTCGGACGCCGCGCACCGATGCCCACCCCGAGTCCTCGTCCACGCTGGACGGGGCCGCGCTCGGGGTGCTCCGTCCCGATCTGCTGATCACCGGGGACATCGGCCACGACTGTTGTATCGACCCGAACGGCGTGCGCTCGCTCGTTTCCCGCCTTGCGGACCCCAAACCCGCCGTTCTGGCGCTCAGGGGTGCCAGCATCGAGGCGATGCTGGACGAAGTGCTGAGTGTTGGGCGGGCGATCGGGTTGGAGGCGGGCGCGCGATCCACCGTGGTGTCCCTCTCGGCGCGCCTGCTTTCGGCCCAGTCCCATGTCAACGCCTACGCCCCCGGCGCGAGCGTCGCCGTGCTGGACGGGATCGATCCGCTCCGCGTCGCGGGCCAATGGGCGCCGCAGCTCGTCGAGCGCGCGGGCGGGCGGCACCCGCTGAACCCCACACGTGCGCCCGAGAGCGCGGGGGCCGCGATGGGTCTGCAGCAGGCCTCGGCCCTTGGGGGGCCTTCTCAACGCATCACGATCGAGCGCCTCGTGGAGTGCAACCCCGAGTGGATCGTTCTTGCGCCACGCGGCGTGCCGTTGCGCAGCGAGGGCGGATCGTGCGTGCGACTGATGGCCGATGACCTTGCGGGGCGGGAGTGGTGGCGCGGGCTGGACGCGGTGCGTCGCGGGCGCGTGGCGCTCGTGGACGGGCGCGTGTTCGCTCGGGCGGGCCCGCGCCTCGTGGACGCGCTGGAGTGGCTCGTGGGCTGGCTCAACGGCGTGCCGCACGCGCGGACGAGCCAATTTCCTTGGGAACCGCTCTGAGGATCACGGGCACCCGGCGCGGAACTTGTCGAGGAAGCACGTGAAATCGCCGGCGTTAAGGACGGGCGGCGTCGTGCTCGCGTCGCAGTTGGCGTACGAGTCGCCGTTGCGGAAGCGATTGAGGAAGCACGTGAAGTCGTTCGCGCTGAGGATCGGAGAGGTCTTTGAGTTGTCGCAGTTCGCGTAGCACATCGCGGGGATCGTTGCGACAAAGCCCTCGGTGATGCCCTGAGGATTCGTGCCGTACCCGGTCACCGTGGTGCCGTCGGCGGAGATGCCCGTCGCGGCGGTGAGCTTCCAGAGCCCCAGCTGCGCGACCTGATCGGAGTTGAACGAGAGGATCCAGCCGCGCAGCGGGCGCATGCCCTTGATCGGATCCCAGATCATCGCCTCGGACCCGTTGGCGGACGTGCCCTGCCCGACAACGACCCACCCGTCAGCGGAGACGGAGTAGGCGACGCTCTGCGTCGCGCCGCCAGCCAGATCGCCCAGCGCCTGCCATCCGAAGCCCAACGACCAGCGGAACGCCTCGGAGCCGGTGCCCGTGGCGGCGGAACTGCTCGTGCCCACGATGACGCGCCCGTCCGGAGTGATGGCGTTGGGCGAGGCGAACTGCGATCCGCCGGGGAGCTCTCCCAAATCCTCCATGCCCGTCGCGGCGGTCCAGCGCCAGAGGTCGTAGCCCACCGGACCAGAAAGGCCGTAACCCGCGATCACGGATCCATCGGCCGAGATGGCGGTGGCGGAAGTTGGGGAGCCGCCGACGTTTGGAATCACGCCCAGCGGCTCCATGCCAACGCCCCGCGTCCAGCGGAAGGCCTCGAGCCCGATGTCCGCCATCGAGAGGCCCACGACGGTGTTGCCATCGTTGGAGACGGCCAGGGCCTGGCTGAGGAACACGCCGCCGGGCAGATCGCCCAACGGCTCCATGCCCCGCGAGGGCGTCCAGAGGAACGCCTCATAGAACGGAGCGGAGGCGAGGGAATTGCTCCAGCCGACCACGGCGTTTCCGTCGGCGCTCACGCCCAGCGCGGTGCTCGGGTGGATGCTGCCGGACAGCACGCCCAGCGACTCCATGCCGCGCTCGCGGGACCAGCGCATCGCCTCGCCGCCCAGGGGCGTGTTGGCCTGACCGATGACGAAGCGACCGTCGGACGAGATGTTCGTGCCCGAGCTGCCGCGGGCGGTGGACGTTGTTGTGGGAAGCGAACCCAGGCCCTCGAACTTGACCGCGGAGGGAATGGGCCAGAGGTCGTTGGGGCCCGCGAGCACCTCAGCGCTCGCCCAGCCCGGCGGGAGGTCACCTTCCCACGGATCGGAGGTGGCCTGCTGGGCGTGCGCGTTCCCCGCCGCGAGCGCGGTTCCGGCGATGCACACGATCCATGTGATGCAATGGTGCTTGGGCAACTCCCTGCTCCTGACCCTTCTCTCTCGACCTTGAGCCATCGATCCTTCGGACACAGCGATCATCATTCCACCCGAGCATGCTCCCTATTCGATCACGGGCACCCCGCGCGGAACGAGTTCAGGAAGCACGTGAAGTCCGCCGCGGTGAGCAGCGGCGTGTCGGTGTTGCCGTTGCAGTTCGCGTAGGCATCCCCGGCGCGGAACTTGTTGAGGAAGCAGGTGAAGTCCGCGGCGGTGAGCAGCGGCGAATCGGTGTTGCCGTTGCAGTTCGCGTAGCACGGGACCGGCGGATTCAGGTTGATGACGAACCCGACGAGCGCACCGCTGGGGTCCTGACCGTTGCCGACGATGATGCTTCCGTCGGCGGAGATGCCGTTGGCGGTGAAGAGCGTCCAACCGGTGACGCTGGTGCCACGGGCGACGAGATAGGCCGAGAGATCCTCGAGCCCACCGCCCGCGGTCCAGATGAAGGCGCGGTCTCCGGCCCCCGTCTTTCCGCGGCCCACCACGACGCTGCCATCGCCGGAGACGCCCAGCGCGGCCGAGAGGGTGTCGCCACCGGGCAGATCGCCCAGGGAAACCATGCCGCCGCCGCTGGTCCAGCGGAAGGCCTCGGTCCCCGCGGCCGATGTGCCGGATCCGACGATCACCGAGCCATCGGCGCTGCAGGCGAGCGCTGAGCCATTCACCACGCCGCCCGAGAGATCACCGATGGACGTCGGGACGCCCGCGAGATCCCAGAAGCAGGCCTCGAAGCCGTTGTTGGTCCGGCTCTGCCCGACGATCACCTGCCCGTTCGAGCTGATGCTCGTGGCGTTGCAGGCAAAGCCCGGGTCGTCCAGCGGATTGAGCCCGACCAGCGTGCCGCCGCTCGTGGTCCAGATGAAGGCCTGAGGCGAGAAGGACGGGAAGCCCCCGCCGGCGACGGTCTGCCCATCGCCCGAAACGCCCGCGGCGTTGCTGTTGAAAATGCCGCCCGCGAAGTCGCCCAGCCCCGTCATGACTCCGCCCGTCCAGCGGAAGCCCTGGAAGCCCGAGGTGGAGGTCGCGGTGCCGACGATCACCGAGCCGTCGTTGCTTGCGGCGGCCGCTCTGGAATCGATCGCGGGAGCGGCGGGCAACTGGCCAAGCCCGACGATTCCGGCTCCCACGGTCCAGCGAATGGCCTCGGTCTGCGTGGGCCCAACGCCAGGTGTGACCTGCGTGTAGCCGACAACGACCTGACCATTTCCCGAGACGCCGATCGCGGCGCTGGAACCACCCGCCGGGGCGCCGATCGAGACCAGCGTCGGGGCGGCGAGTGACGCGGAAGTGACAACGACGGTTCCCGCCGCAGCCCACAGGCGCAGCGGCCATGCCGATGATGCGAGTACGCGCATGACGCTCTCCCTCAATCCAAAGACGAGACCGCGGCCCTCTCCCGAGGCCGGATCCGGAACACAATTATGTGTCCACGGTATCCGGATCGGGATAGTGCCGCAATACGTTGGTTGAAAAGGGTTTGCAAAGGTGGCATTGCCGCGGCGCGGGCACCTCGGCCAACCACCCGATCTGGGGTCCCAGAAGCTATTAAGACAAATCGATCCGCATTCATCGTGAGATGAGCGGACCTCTAGAAGCGTGCGATCCACCACCGCATGAGCGATCGCGTGACCGCGCGCTCCAGCCCGTACGCCGCGAGCGATTCATGGGCGCACGCGACGAGCAGTTGCCGCCGCACGCCCTCTGAGGTCGCGGTGCTGGCCCATTGGAAGGCGCGCGCGGCACGATCCCAGTGGTCCAGGACGCCGGGGATCGTCGGATCGGGCACCGGAAGACGCAGCACCTGCTTGGCGCTGACCTTGATCACATCCAAGGAGAGTGCGGCGCCGGCGTACAGGCGGAGGCACTCGGCGGCGAGTGCCGGGCATGCGAGCAGGGCGCCCAACCGCCACAGATCGTCCGGGTCGCGCGGGGTGATGGTGATGAGAGGCACGGCGGGGAGCATCTCGCCCGTCGGGTCGGCGAGGACCTCGAGCACCGACGTCTGCGTTGCGAGAAGGAGTTTGGGCACAAGGCGCGAGCGGGCCCACGGCCCCAGGTCGGTCTCGCGTTCGAGCCGCTCAAGGTCCACGCGCGGGGCGCTCCACGGCGCATGGTCGAACCGCGTTGCACGCTCACCCCAGCGGGAGTGCGCGAGGTCCACGAGCCCCGTCGTGACGAGCGCGGGGAAGCGTGGGCGCTCGCCCTCGGTCAGGTCCGCGTCCTCCACGAGCATGCCCCGGAGCCCGTAGTACTGGTCTCGAAAGTCGGCGGTGGCGTGGGCCAGGTCGGCGATGGTGCGCCCGGAGGCGGGCAAATCGACCTCGGGCACGCCCAGGGCATCGGCGATGAGCGGGGCCCAGGTCGCGCCGCGTGGGAGGTCGCGCGCGGGTATCTGCTCGAAGCGCTCGCCCAGAACGCGGGCGACGGGTCCGACGCGCGGGGTCGAGCCCGGCGCGTGCGTGCGGAGCACCGGCGCGCACACGAGGACATCGGCGTCGAAGACGCGCTCGCCCGCGAGCCAGAGGTGGGTGAGCGTGGCGGCGCGTTCGACGAGCTGGCGAACGCCCTGGGCGTCGCGGGCGCTGAGCAGGCTCTGGGGCTGGATGAGGGCGATGCGAGCGTCCGCGCGGGCCAGACGGAGCGCGAGCGTGAGGAACAGGGCCGAGGTGTCCGCGTAGGGCCGTGCGGCGTCGGCGAATCGAGCGTGCACTCGTCGGGCGTCGACCCGGGCGCGAGCGGTGGGCGTGCGGAGCTGGTTGAGGAACGGAGGATTGCCCACGATCACGTCGAAGCCACGCGCGGGGGCGCGCAACGTGGGCTCGGGCAGGAGCGGCGTCCAGTCGTCGAACAGCGCTTCGCCGACGCGGATGGAGCGTGCGAGCAGCTCCGGCGTCGGGAGTGCTCCGGCGCAACGGTGCCAGAGGAGGAAGCGGCAGAGTTCGACGGCCGAGGGCGCCAGGTCCATGCCCACCAGGCACGTGCGAGCGATGAGGGCCAGCGCGGTATCGGGGGCGCCCGGGCCCGGCGCGGGCTGCCCGACCAGAGCGCGCAGGCGTCGGGAGAGGCGCAGGCCAGCGGCGATCAGGAATCGTCCCGACCCGCACGAGGGGTCGCAGACGCGCAGCGCGAGCAAGGCCCGGGCGGCATCGGCACCGCGAGCGCCCGAGAGGGCCTCGTCCGCGCGGGATTCGAGCGTGAGATCGAGCAGACGCTCGACGATCGCGTCGGGCGTGTAATAGGCGCCGGATCGCTTGCGGGCCCGGGCCCCCTCCTGCCCCACGTCGCCCAGGAGCAGTTCGTGGGCGCGGGCGAGCCAGGAAGGATCGGGAAGGGCGTCGGGGAGCGGGGCGAGCCTGGGCCGCAGGAGCGTGAGATCGGCCTCAACGGCGCGGGCGTTCTCGTCGGGGGGCGCGCCGTAGAGCGCGAACATGGCGCGCATGACCCGGCGGATGCCCGCGAGAGTGACGCGCGATTCGAGCAGCTCCGCGCTGTGCCGGAGTGCGAGGGTGGCCGACTCCGGAGTCAGGGCGACCGCGGCCGGAGATGGGATGGCTCGACGGGTGCGCATGTGGAGAGAATCCGTCGTGCTTGCTCCGCGGGAGTGGGGCGGGCATACTGGGACACCATGCCCAACTCGCTCTCTCGTTTCGGTCGGACCGCGTCGTGGACTTTGGTTCTGCTCGCCGGGTGCTCGCTTGGGGCGCTGGCGCTGCAAGGGTGCAAGCACCGGGGGGCCAAGTCGGGCGCCAGCCCGGCGAGCGCCCAATCGACCCCCGTGAGCGCCAAGGACATGGGCACCCGGCGCGTGCTGATGGACGGCGTGTGCGACGAGTGGCCGAGCGATCGCTCCATCCTGGGCGATCCGGACTGGCTGTATTTCCGCGTGCGTGTGGAGGGCGGAACGATGCCCCTGCAGGCGAGCAGCGAGACGCTCTCGCTCTGGCTCGACGCGGACGGTGATCCGACGACCGGGGCGAAGATGCCCGAGCCGAGCGCCGCCGGCGCGCTGGGCGTCGATCTGGTGGTCGAGTTCTCGCCCTTGGGCGAGTCCGGCGGCGTGACGCGCGGGACGAGGGTGCTCTCGTACGACGCGGGCGGCGGTTCACGCAAGGAATTGCGCGGGAGCGCGGTGGGCGTGCTGAGCGCGCCGACGTACGCTGCGAGCGAGTTCGAGGTGCGGCTGGACCGTCACAGCGAGCAGGGGGCGCGGTTCGCTCGGGGCATGGGCGAGCGGGGCGGACGCGTGGTCGGGATGTTTGTCCTCACCGACGGCGCGGGCAAGATCGTGGGCTGGAGCGATCCGGAGCGTGCGACGCTGCCCGCGGCGAGCAAGGTCCGTCGCGGTCGTGCGACGTGGCTGAGCGAGGCGACGGTGCCCGCCAAGCCCAAGGGCGCGATCCGGGTGATGAGCTACAACGTGCTCAAGGGGTCGCTGGTCGGAAATCCGGCACCGTTCGGGCGCGTGCTGCAGGTCGTCGGGCCGGACGTGGTGCTGTTCCAGGAGTGGGACACCGACGAGGCGAGCGCGGCGAGCTGGCTGAGCGCGAGCGTGGGTGGCAAGGCGTCGTGGAACGCGCGGGCGGGCAAGGACGTGGTGATCGCGTCGCCCTGGCCCATCGAGCCCGCGGGCCCGCAGAATCTGGCGCTCGATGCCACGGCCGCGATCGCGGGCCACTCCCCGGACGTGCGTTTCATCGCGGGGGTTGTCCGCACGCCGGCGGGTCCGGTGATCGTGGGCAGCACGCACCTCAAGTGCTGCGGCACGGCGGGGACGAGCGAGGACGCCAAGCGAATCGCCGAGACAGAGCTGATCAACCAGACGCTGCGTCAGTTGTACGAGCAGACGCCCGCGGCGCTGCGCGTGGTGGGGGGCGACCTGAACCTCGTCGGGACGCGCACGCCCCTGGACCTGCTGTGCAAGGGGCTGGACGCGAACGGATCGGACCTGAGCGTGGCGCCGGCGCGGGTGCTGGGCGACGCCGCGTTCTACACGTGGCAGGACGACAAGACCGAGTTCCCGCCCGGGCGACTGGACTATCTCGCGTTCGGCGAGGGTGGGGCGCAGCTCATCAACGCGTTCGTGCTGGACACGCGCCGCCTTGGCGATCGCGCGCTGGCGAGCATGGGGCTCAATCGCGCCGACACGGATGCGAGCGACCACCTGCCGGTGGTGATCGATCTGTCGCCGCGATGATGCTTCGCGCTACTTCGCCAACACCTCGGTGACGACGAGGTGCCCCTCGGGCGTTCGATGCACGACGCCCAGCTCCTGCAGCGCGTTGAGCGCGGCGGCCTGCTCGGCCTGTTTCTTCGAGGGGCCCCAGCTCGCCTCGAACTTCCGCGCGCCGATCTCGACGCCGACCTTGAAGCACTTGGCGTGGTCCGGGCCCTTCTCGTCCAGGACGCGGTAGGTGGGCGTCTCGAGGCCGTTCTGCTGCGAGTGCTGCTGGAGGACGCTCTTGAAGTTCTCCTGGTGCCCGCTCGCGAACGCCCGTTCGATGAGCGGATCGATGAGCGGCGTGACAAAGCGGCGCGCGGCCTCGAATCCGCCGTCGAGGTAGATCGCGGCGATGACCGACTCGAGCACCGCGGCGGCGAGGCTCTGGGGCATCTCGGTGCTGGTCTGCATGCCCTTGCCCAGCACGAGCATCTCCTCGAGCCCCAGCGAGCGGGCGAGCATCGCGCAGGTCTGGCGCGACACGGCGCTGGACTTGATCTTGGTCATCTCCCCCTCGAGCAGAGCGGGGAACCGCTGGAAGATGCGCTCGGAGGTGACCAGCCCGAGCACGGAATCGCCCAGGAACTCCAGGCGTTCGTTGGACTCGGCGCGGGTGGTCGCGATCGAGGCGTGCGTGAGAGCCCGCGCGAGCAGGTCGGTGTCCTGGAACTGATAGCCGAGGGCGGCCTGCGCGCGTCGGAGCACTTCGGCGGTGGGTGATGGTGGCATCGCTCGCATCCGCGCCGGGGGATGAGGGGTCCGGCGCACGCTCCTCGGGCGATGGTGCTCGGGGAGCTAGGGTCGGGACGCGAACGCTCGTCGGTCGGCCGAGTGACGCGAACGCAGCGTCATCAACCCTGACTCGAACGGCCGGTGAGCGATCGCGCGCCCCGCGGGGAGAATCCCGCTCGCCCCACACTATCACATGCACGAGAAAAGGCGAGCGTCCAGACGCTTATCGGTCGGGAGCGGGGGCGCCATTGCTCGCCCGTGCGGGCTTTCCGGTCTATCATCCCTGCTGCCCGGCGGGGAGGCACCCGTCCGCACGCACCGAACGATCTGCAAACGGAGCTGGGTCATGCACTATCCGCATCGCACGAGCCGCATCAAGCGCAAGCGCGCCATCGGGTTCCGGGCTCGCATGAAGACCAAGTGGGGTCGGAAGCTCCTGAATCGCAAGCGCCGCGTTGGTCGTTCGCTCAACGTCGCGGACAAGTGATCGCGTTGGGCCCGGTCAACGGGCACGCCGATCGCTCGACTTCCACGCGCTCCTGGTGATCGCGAAGAGCCACTCGTCCTTGCGCACGCCGCGCTTGAGTTGCATGGCGCGCAGCGTGCCCTCCAGTTCGAACCCGATCTTCTCGAGCACGCGCCGCGAGGCGATGTTGCCCACGTACACGTGCGCCTGGATGCGATCGGGCGCGCGATGGGCGAAGATCCACTCCACCATCGCGCCCACGGCCTCGGTCGCGTAACCCTTGCCGTGCGAGGCGGGCGCGAGCGAGTAGCCGATCTCCAGGCGCCCCGGATCCTTGTTGATCACAAACGCCCCGCACCCGCCGATGCAGGCGTTGCTCTCACACTCGATGATGGACCAGTGGAGATTGCCGCTCGGTCCCCGGGCGAGCCCCTGCGTGCCGCGGAGCTCGAAGTTGAGTATGTCGTCGGGCGTGCTGGGCCCATCCCAGATGAGCGTGTCGAAGATGCTCGTGCCCACGATCGCGCGGAAGTAGGCCTCGCTCTGCTCACGGGTCGCGTGGGTCAGGCGCAGGCGCGGCGTGTCGATCCTCGGCGTGAGCGGACGCAGCGGCTCGAGCACGAGCGAAGGATCGCGATCCTCGAGGCGCTGACGGATCGTTCGAGCCCAGGAGCGCAAATCGGCGGGCGATGCTGCGGCGGGCGCATCCAGCATGAAGCTACGCTGATCGTGGTGCCGCATCATGAGCAGCGCCAGACGCGGCGCCTTGCCCTCTGCGCCCGCGGGGAGCGTGACGACAAGCCGCCGAACGCGCCGGGCGTGGTGCGCATCGATGACCGGCTCCACTACGCCCAGCACCCGCTCGTCGAGGTCAGGGGTCACCATCTCGGGGGGTGCGCTGACCAGGGTTGCGGCGTCGATGGCGACCACGGGCTGGTTTGGGGCGGTCAGGGCGTCGCGCAGGGCGATCGCGGCGAGGGCGACGCCGTGCGTGTTCTGCGCGTTTTCTCGTAACAGAACGATCACGCCGGCAGTCTAACCCTTCGACGCCGCCCCGGACACGCGACACGGGCGTCCTGAAGGATTCGCGCGAGTCTTTGCGCTCGGGCCGGTAAGGTCGGGCCCCGCGTCGTCCGAAGATGAGAATCTGGAGGCTCCATGTCCGACGCGCCACTCTCGATTCGCCCGACCGCCGCACCCCAGCGCACGATCGATCTGACGCGCGTGCTTACGGCGGCGGTGGCGCACGAGTTGTGGCAGCAGTGCGGCGGCAACGAGAGCCTGAACTGGCTCGAGGCCGAGCGGTTCATCCACGACATCGCGTCCCGTCTTGGCGGCGTTCAGGCTCCGGCCGATGCGCACGAGGACGAGGCGGTGGAGATCGAGCGGAAGCCCGAGACACGCCGCCGGATCGGTTCGTCCCGTCGGGCCGAGGGGCTGCCGCGTCTTGCGGCGCGAGCGATGGCCGAGGGCGACGGTCGCATCCGTGGGCCAATCCCGCTTCTTTGACACAGAATTGAGGCGGGGCGTGCCGGCCGGTGGTTGATTCGCGCGCCGCCCACACACCATCCACAGACCAGAACGCGCGTGCAATTCTTTGCACGCGTGTTATATTGTTTGGCAGGTGGCCGGTGATTCGGATCGCCGGGTCTTGGATGCTCGTGAACGAGGGGACCGGCGATGGCGGGCGAGAAGATCTGCCTTGTGTGTGGCGAGGACGTTTCGAACAAGCCGCGCACGAAGGACGCGCAAGGGCGTTACGTGTGCAAGGCGTGCGTGGAGGCCAAGCGTGCGAGCGCGCCCGCGAGCGCTGCAAGCACCAAGAGCGCCGGCGAGAGCGCGCCGCGTCCCAAGACCGCCGCCAAACCAGCCCAGGTCGCGAGCAGCGGCGGTGAAGATGCGATTCTCGCGGCTCTGGTCGACGACGCCACGAAGGACCTCGGAGATCCGTGCCCGCAGTGCGGCGTGGCGATGAAGAAGGGCGCGGCGATCTGCACGCGCTGCGGGTTCAATCCTGAGATCGGCAAGACGCTGCGCACGCGCGTGATGGCGGCGGAGAGGGAGAAGAAGGTTCGGACCGGACCGCGGTTTCAGTTCACGCCAAGCCATGCGTTCATAGCGGTCGTTGCCTCAAGCATCGTTTTCGTGGGGTTATCAATCGTATTTGTTCCGGCAATCTTCATCGCATTTCTTATCGTTGCCTTGGCGTCGTTTGCTTCGAGCATCATGGCCCTAATCTACGGCGTGAAGGACGGTCACACGGGATGGGTGATTGCTTCGTTCTTCGTCCCCTTGGCCTTTCTCTACCTCGCGTTTGGCAAGCTCGAGCGTCCGATGGTCAAAGCGCTGTACGGCGCTTCGATCATTGGGTCCCTCGTACTCGTTGTCGGCGTGGTCGCGAACCCCGACCTCCAAAAGGAACTCGACGACGAGGAAACACCGATCCGAGCGTCGGCGGGGCGCACCCCAACACGAAATGCTCCATCCAGTGACACCCCGGCAACATCGGGTGACTGAAGCCGCGCTTTGACCCCAGCGCGCGCATGGTTGGCGATACGAGGAGGCCAAAATGTCCACCGCACCTTCCGCGCCGAAGATCTGCGTCATCTGCAAGCAGGATGTCTCGGGCAAGCCGCGAACGAAGGACCAGCACGGCCGGTACGCGTGCAAAGCGTGCCTCACGGCCCGCGACGCCGCCCAGGCGCGGGAGACGCCCCTGCACGCCGGGCACGAGGACGCGAGCGCGCCGGCGGACGTCGGCGCGTATGGCGTGGAGGGCGCAGACGACCCGATGGCCAACCTGCTCGCCCAGGAGGCCGCGGCGTCCACCGGCGTGCCCTGCCCGCGCTGCTCGCGTGCCCTGCCCGAGGGGGCGACGACGTGCGCGGCGTGCGGGTTCGATAGCAAGGTCCAGGCCCGTGATGCCAAGCGTGCCCAGCGGCGCGAGAAGCGTGAGCGCGTCGTCGATGCGAGCGGCAAGCCCCGGTCGGGCATGGGCGATACCGCGGGCGCGGGCGTCATGCTTGCGGCGATCGGGGCGCTCATCGGCGGCGTGATCGGCGGGGCGATCTGGGCCGCCGTCGCGTACCACCTGCACCGCGAATCGGGCTGGATCGCGTGGGGTGTTGGCGCGGCGTGCGGCGTGGGCGCCGCCGCGGGGGCACGCGGCTACGCGGGCAACCTCACGGGCGCGGTCGCGGCGGGCATCGCGCTGCTCTCGGTCGCGGGGGGGAAGTACGCGACGATCCGCATGATCGTGGACGATGTGACCAAGTCGATCTCAACGCACGCGAGCGACAACGAGATCGTGGCGCATCTGGCCGACGACATCGTGCGCCAACGGGAGCAGAAGGGCGAGAAGCTCGCGTGGCCCGAGGGAGTCGATCCCGAGGACGCCAGCGAGGCGAAGGACTATCCGCCCGACGTCTGGAAGGAAGCGCAGGAGCAGTGGGCGGCGTACGACGACGCGGGTCGCCAGCAGTGGCGACAGAGCGAGGACGCGCGCCGGGGCGAGGCGATCGCGCGGGTCAAGTCCGTGGTCGCGCAGCGCGGGTTCGTCGAGATGCTCAGCCCGTTCGACTTTCTCTGGGGGCTGCTCGCCGTCGCGAGCGCGTTCAGGATCGGCAGCGGGCGCGGCGATGGCGACTGAGCCGACGCGGATCGTCGGCGTGCCATCGCCTCGGGCTGAGGGGGCCAGTCATGTCCCGAGCGTTACGCCCACGGGCTGGGCCTTGGGCACGTGGGTGGGCTGCAGGGCGATGCCCAGCGGCGCGCGCTTTCCGCCGGGCGGCGGCATGCCATCCCGATCGATGATCCGCTGGATCGCCATCACGCCCTCGATGAGCATCTCGGGGCGGGGGGGGCACCCGGGGATGTACACGTCCACGGGCACGAACTGATCGATGCCCTGCACGACGGCGTACGTGTCGAACACGCCGCCCGTGCTGGCGCACGCGCCCATGCTGATCACCCACTTGGGCTCGGCCATCTGCTGGTAGATGCGCTGGAGCACGGGCAGCATCTTCGTCGAGACGCGCCCGGCGACGATGCACAGGTCCGCCTGGCGTGGGCTGAAGCGCATCGCCTCGGACCCGAAGCGGGCCAGGTCGTAGCGCGAGCAGGCCGTGGCCATCAGCTCGATGCCGCAGCAGGCGGTGGCGAAGGGGATGGGCCACACGGAGCTGCGCCGGGCCCAGTTGATGACGCGCCGGAGCTGGGTGGTGAGGATGGTGTCGACGGGGAGTGCGGCTTCGATGCCCATGGAGATCCTCGGTTTGGAACGAACCGTCCAGTGTAGGGATCGCGCCGGGCCAGCGCCCGCTCAGCGCGAGCCCGTGGGCGGGATCGGCTTGGGCGTCACGGTCTTGTAGCCCAGGGTCCGATCCTTGGAGTCGTCGGGCAGGTTGCCCTTCTGGACACTGACGGTGTCCGCGCCAAAGCCGCGCGCGGAGGTGACGCGCTGGTAGCACCCCGCGAGCGCGAGGGCGAGCAGCGGGAGGGCGATCAGGCGTGGGGCGAGGTTCGAGCGGCGTGGCATGGCCCAAGTGTAGTGGAGGGGACCCCGCGCCGGGCCCGAGTGGTGTGCGAGCCGGGCAATCGCATGAATATGCACAGGCAACATTTTTATAGAACATGCGGAACCCGCGGGGGCCCTTGCCGATCTACACTGGTGCCATGAAGAAGAGTTCGAAGTCTGGAGTTGGGGGGAAGGACGCCGCGGCGGGCGGGTCGTCGGCCGCGCTCGCCGAGCCCGAGCAATCGGTGCGTGTGCGCGAGCTGCGCGCGACGGATTCCTACGAAGAGATCACGAGCCTGCTGCACCGGGCGTACGCGCGACAGGTGGCGATGGGGCTGCAGCCGCTCGCCGGGCGGCAGGACGTCGAGACGACCAAGAAGCGCTGCTCGTCGGGGCGGTGCTTTGTCGCCGTGGTGGACGAGGCGGCGGGCCCGAAGGTGCGCGAGCGGATCGTGGGCATCATCCTCTTCCACGAGGTGGAGGACGCGAAGGGGCCCGAATGGTTCGCGCGGGCGGATGTGGACAGTTTCTCCCAGTTCGCCGTGGACCCGGATGTGCAGGGCAAGGGCATCGGGCAGATCCTGCTCGAGACAGTGGAGCGCCGGGCGCGGGAGGCGGGGGCGAAGGAGTTGGGGCTCTCGATGGCCGAGCCGGACGGGCAATTGATGAGCTTCTACCTTCGTCGCGGGTACCGGTTCGTGCAGCACTGGCAGTGGCCGTACACGAACTACCGCAGCGCGATCCTGAGCAAGACGCTCTGAGACGAACCTCGGCTCACGCGCGATTCACCACAAGAACGGCTAGTTGGGCTACAAGGCTGCTCGGCTGTGGTAAATCTGCGATGCAACCCAGCCGGGGGAGCGACGTTCAAGTCGGACTGGCGACTCGCCCGGCGTCTGGTTGAATGACTCTTGAACCGGGCTGACGGAAACCCGCAGCGTGGGAGCCGCGGAGGTTGTACCATCCTCACCCCCTTCATCCTGAATGGAGGGTGTCGGCGCGTTCGGGATGCGAGCGGGCCGGCGGTTGACCCTTGCGGGGCATGGGCCCCTGGTGGAGCGCATGAGCCAGACGCTGCTGATGCTGGGCGAGGGCAAGTTCCTCGTGTCGTTCTGGAAGCCGATCCTTCTGCTGATCCCGTTCGTGGGGTGGGCGTGGGTGATCAGCAAGGTGTACGACAAGCACGCGCTGCGCTTCCATCTTGGGCGCGAGAAGTGGAACGTGATCCACCTGGTGCTCGGGATGGTGGCCCTGGGGGCGGCGCTGCTGATGCCGATCAAGGGAGAGGCGGCGTTCTGGGTCGGGCTGGCGGTGGCGCTGGTGGTGCTGGCGATCGACCTGTTCGTGTACCCGATGGTGGCGAACAAGGACGATCGCGTGCCCGAGGCGCACCACATCAAGCTCAACGCGCTGGCGAGCATGGCCAAGGCGCGGGAGGAGAAGGCCGCGGCGAAGAAGGTCGCCAAGGTGGAGCTGAAGATCTCCGCGCCCGACAAGACGCTCGTCGCCCCGCCGCAGGTCGATTCGCCCGAGTTCGAGGTGCGTGCGGCGGCCGAGGCGTTGGTGATCAAGGGCCTGGGCAATCGCGCGTCGCAGGTGGACCTGGCGCCGACGGGCAAGGACAACGCGTACGCGCTGTCGTACCTGATCGACGGCATGCGCCCGGGGCAGCCCGAGGCGATGCCGGCGCCCAGCGCCGTGCGGATCATCGACTTCTGGAAAGGCGCGGCGAAGCTGGACGTGAACGATCGCCGTCGGCGGATGAGCGCGGACGTGACGGTCGAGCGGAGCGACGCCAAGACGCGTGTACGCGTGCAGTCGCAGGGCGCCACGGGCGGGCAGCGGATGACGCTGCTGTTCGATCCCGAGAAGCAGGTGCGCCGCAAGGAGGCGGACCTCGGGCTGCTCGGGCCGCAGATGGAGGCGCTCAAGAAGATCGTCAGCGACGCCAAGGGGCTGGTGCTGCTGGCGGCGGGCCCGGACCAGGGACGGACGACGACGCTGTACGGCGTGCTTCGGATGCACGACGCGTACACGCAGAACATCCAGACGGTGGAGCTGGAGCCGCAGGACGCGCTGGAGGGCGTTCGCCAGAACCAGTTCGAGCAGACGGGCGACGGGCCCGAGTACTCGACGTTTGTGCGCTCGATCCTGCGGCGTGATCCGCAGGTGGTGGGCGTGGCGGAGATGCCCGACGAGGCGACGGCCAAGGAGATCGCCAAGGCGGACTTCGATCGCACGCGGGTGTACCTGTCGCTGCGAACGGACAACGCGATCACGGCGCTGCAGGCGTACGTGAAGGCGGTGGGGGACGCGGAGCTGGCGGGCAAGGGGCTTTCCGGCGTGCTGGCGCAGCGCCTGGTGCGGTGCCTGTGCACCAACTGCCGGGTGGGGTACTCGCCATCGCCCGAGATGCTCAAGACGCTGGGCGTGCCCGCCGGCAAGGTGTCGCAGTTGTACAAGAAGGGCGGGCAGGTGCTGATCAAGAACAAGCCCGAGGTGTGCCCGGTGTGCCAGGGCATCGGGTACACGGGTCAGGCGGGCGTGTTCGAGGTGTTCCCCGTGGACGCTGACGTTCGGAAGCTCATCGGCGAGGGGAACCTCAACGGCGTGCTCGCCGAGTTCCGCAAGAAGGGGCTGCCCACGATCCGTCAGGCGGCGATCGCGAAGGTGGTCGCGGGCACGACGAGCGTGGAAGAGCTGAGCCGAATCACGGCGGAGAACAAGCCCGCGACGCCGGCGAAGCCCGGCGCGGCGGGTGGTGCGAAGGCGGCGCCGAGCGGGGCGGCGCGTCCGAAGGCTTGAACGGAGGACCGGGCCATGATGATGATCGCGATCGCCGTGCTCGCCGTGGGGCTGAGCGCGTACGTGTGGATGACGCGTGGGTTCTTCTCGGCGCTGCTGCACATGGTGTGCGTGCTCGCGGCGGGGGCGATCGCCTTTGGCGTGTGGGAGCCGCTGGGGTACATGCTGCTGGGGGCCTCGCCCGAGCGCGGCTTCGGGAGCTTTCTGGGCGACATGTCGTGGGGGCTCGCGCTCGCGCTGCCGTTCGCGATCTCGCTGGCGGTGCTGCGGGTCGTCGTGGACGCGCTGCTGCCGGCGAACGTCGTGTGCGACAAGACGACCAACTACATCGGCGGCGGGTTGTGCGGGGCGATCTCGGGGGTCATCTGCGGCGGCGTGGCGGTGCTGTCCATCGGGTTCCTTCGCCTGGAGTCGGACTTCGGCGGGCACAAGCTCGTGAACAACGAGGGCACGAGCAATCGCGGCAGCCTGGAGAAGGCCAAGGGGAGCTTCAAGCCCTGGGTCGATGAGCTGACGGCGGGGCTGTACGCGCAGCTCTCGACGACCACGCTGCGGACGGGCGATCCGCTGGCGGTGTGGCATCCGGACTATGCGCTGCTGCCGGCGAGCATGCGCCTGACCTACGAGGACCGCGGGCGCACGACGCAGAAGCCCACATCGTTCTCTCTGGTGGGCGGGTACACCGTGGGCGACCCGGTGCGCGGCGCGCCGGCGGACAGCCTTCTCAAGGACTCGTGGAGCGCCGCGTCGCAGCGGGCGAGCGATCTGCACGGGCAGTCGTACCCCACAGGGTACCTCGCGGGATACACGCTGAAGTTCACCGCCGCGGCGCGCGAGCGCACGGGCAACGTGGTCATCGGCAACGGGCAGGTGCGCCTGGTGGCCAAGGACGCGAACGACGACTCGGTCGCGCTGCACCCCGTGGCGATCATCACGAACCAGGACGACCCGACAAAGGTCGCGTATCAGCGGTTCCGGATGGACGCGGACCGCGCGTTCTTCAGTTCGGTCGGTGCGTCGGCCGAGCCGGTGATGGCCTTCGAGTTCGTGGTTCCCGCGGGCTACACGCCCTTGGCGCTCTACGTGAAGGGTGTGCGTGCGGAATTGGAGCGAGTGACGCCGACCAAGTTTGAGGACACCACGCAGCGCGACAACGCGATCGTCGCGGGCCAGCTCGCGGGCATGGGCGGCGTGGGCCCGATCCTGGACGAGAACGGCGAGCAGGTGAAGGACACGTCCGCGGCGCAGGTGATCGACCAGAGCCCGTTCACGGTGGGCAACGGCCTCGGGTTCAACATCCAGAAGAGCAAGGAAGGGAACCTGAAGGTCACCCAGGAGCAGCGCGGGTGGTCGATCGAGGAGGGCGAGCAGACCCTCAAGCGGTCGGACCTGGGCAAGGCGCTCGATCCGAAGCTGCAGATCGGCAAGTTCTCGGCGTCGCCCGACGTGGCGGTCGTGCAGGTGAACTTCACGCCGCTGCAGCGCAAGAGCGAGTTCGGGCAGGCGCTGGACGCGGCGGAGATGCTCGCGGCGCCGCAACTGATCGACACGAACGGCAACTCCTACGACGCGGTGGGATATGTCTATCAGGATCAGGACAACGTGAAGATCCGGTACACCAAGGGCCAGCCGCTGCGCTCCATGCGCGATGCGCCCAGCGTGGGACGGAACGATCCGAGCAAGACGCTGCGTTTGGTCTTCCTCGTGAGCTCGGGCGTCGAGGTCAAGGAACTGCGCCTGGGCGCGAAGGTGATCGAGACGTACGACCCGCCGAAGAAGGTCGAGGGCGGCGGTCGGTAACGCGCGTGTCGAGCGTTTACAGAATGCGCCGGAGCGCGGGCCGAGCGGTCAAGGCGTCGCCATGACGCGCCGGATCGCCTTGCCCAGCACTTCGGGCGTGATCGCGCCGGTGGGCGTCTTGCCCGTGCGCAAGCGATAGAGCGCGTCGGTGCGTGCGGCCTCCACGATGTCCTCGATCTCCGCGGGATTCTGCGCGACGCCCAGGATTCGCGCGATCGCCGCGGCCTCGTCGTGACCTTCCAAACGGCACGAATCCTTCCCCGCGCGGGCGAGGTAGAAGCGTGCGACGCGCTCGAGGACGTGCGCAAGCGCGGGATCGTGGGGGCGCTGGGCCGGGCGCACGGGCGGCGTGCCCGGGAGGACGATCTTCATGCCGAAGAGGTTGTCCACGCGCGAGTCGGGCTCGAAGTGCGACGCCGTGCCCACGACCATCACGTTCTGGCGTCCGCTGGTGGTCTCGATGAGCGCGTCGAGCTCGGCCTCGAGTTCCTCGTCGTCGGCGCGAACGACTTCGTCGATGTTGGGAAGCAGGAGCATGACGCGCTCGTCGGTCTGCCGGCGGAGGAGTGTCTTGGCGCGGGCGAGGGCGTCAGTGTTGCGCGGGTTGTAGACGGTGATGAGCCGCTCGATGCCGCCCAGCTGCGCGATGCGGCGAGCGAGCGTCTTCTTTCCCGACAGCGGGGGGCCGATGATGAGGGCCTCGTTGCCCAGCGTGAGCGAGCGATAGGCGCGCGGGTCCTTGATGCGATCGATGAGGTCCGCGATGTCCTCGAGCAGTTCCTCCTGCCCCGCGAGGCGCACCGAGAGGCTCGCGACCGCCTCATCGTCGAGCGAGAGGGCGAGGCGCTCGCGTCGCTTGCGGCGCTCGACGAGGAACTCGATGAGGGTGGGCAGGGCCGCGACGGACCCGAGGATCGTCGCGAGCACGAGCATCTGCTCGGTGAGCAGCAGGGTGGTGGATTCGCCGCCCGAGTCCTGGGCGCGGGCGAGCGCCGCGGGAACGGTGCCCGCGAGCAGGGTCAGCGCTCGCGTGCGGATCGGGGCTCGACGGGGAGGCATGGCTCCAGCGTAGCCGGGAACGTCCGCGGGCGCGAACCGTTCGCGGGCGGGGTGGAGCGACGTCCGTACACTTGGGCGCATGGAACGTGTGTTCGACCAGCGCCGGTACCTCATCCCGTTCCGATCCTCGCTGCTGCCGCAGATCTTCACCGACGTGCTGGTGATCGGCGGGGGTGTGGCGGGGCTGCGGGCGGCGATCGCCGCGGCGAACGCGGGATGCGACGTGATCGTGCTGCTCAAGGGCGACGCCTACGACAGCAACACCGCGTGGGCGCAGGGCGGGATCGCGGTCTCGGGCATGGGCGAGGGGGAGCGCACTCGAAGGGCCAGCGACGGCGGCGGGGCGCGGGATGTCGAGGCCCACATCAAGGACACGCTCGAGTGCGGCGCGGGGCTGTGCGACGAGCCCGCGGTTCGCCTGATCGTGCGCGAGGGGGCCAAGCGGCTCGAGGAGTGCCTGTCGTGGGGGCTTGATCTGGACCGGGACGCGAAGGGATCGCTGCAGCTGGGGCGCGAGGGCGGGCACTCGGCGTCGCGCATCCTGCACTCGCACGGCGACGCGACGGGGCGCGAGTTCCAGCGGTGCCTGTGGGAGCGCTCGCGCACGACGCAGGGCATCCGCCTGTTCGAGCGGTGCTTCGCGCTGGACCTGATCACGCCCTCGTCGGAGGTCGGCTCGCCCGTGATGGGCGCGATCACGCACCACCCCAAGTACGGGCTGCAGATGATCTGGGCCGAGACGACGATCCTCGCCACGGGCGGCGCGGGGCAGGTGTACCGCGAGACGAGCAATCCCAAGGTCGCGACGGGCGACGGCGAGGCGATGGCGTATCGGGCGGGCGCGACGCTGTCGGACATGGCGTTCATGCAGTTCCATCCCACGACGCTGTACCTGCCGGGCGCGCCGCGCTCGCTCATCAGCGAGGCGGTGCGTGGCGAGGGAGCGCTGCTGCTGGACATGGGCCAGCGCCGGTTCATGCCCGAGGTGCACGCGATGGCGGAGCTGGCGCCCCGCGACGTGGTGGCCCGCGCGATCGTGGAGCAGATCCACAAGCAGGGCGGGAGGCACGTCTGGCTGGACTGCCGCGGGATCAAGCAATTCGACGAGCGATTCCCGACCATCCACGCCGAGCTCAAGCGGTTCGATCTGGAGCCCTCGCGCGACCTGATCCCCGTGCACCCCGCGGCGCACTACATGATCGGCGGCGTGCGCACGGACCTCTCGGGGCGGAGCGATGTGCCCGGGCTGATGGCGGCGGGGGAGTCCGCGTGCACGGGGCTGCACGGCGCCAACCGTCTCGCGAGCAACTCGCTGCTGGAGGGGCTCGTGATGGGGGAGATCGCCGGGCGCGTGGCCGGAGAGACGAAAAAGGCCTCGGGCAACGGGCGGCGCGGGCCGGTGTCCGTGGTGAGCGACATCCGACCCAGCGATCAGGGCGAGCTGGACCTGGCGGACGTGCGGAGCAGCCTGCGTTCGGCGATGTGGCGGAACGTGGGCATCGTGCGGACGGGCGGGAAGCTGCGCGACGTGGCGAGCATGTTCGATTTCTGGGGGCGGTACACGCTGGACAAGATCTTCGACGATCCCGCAGGATGGGAGACGCAGAACCTGCTGCTGGTGGGCGCGATCATGGCCCGCTCGGCCCTGTGGCGCGAGGAGAGCCGCGGGTGCCACGCGCGCGACGACTTCCCCGGCACGCGCGAGGAGTTCCTCGCGCACGAGGGCTGGCGGCGTGGCGCGAGCGAGGCGTCGCGCACGGGCGTGGCGCGATCATGAGGGCCCGGGAGATGGGGCGAGGTGCACGAGCACGAGCGCGCGACGCGAGGGGCGCGTGGACGTCCGTCGCGCTGGGGATGTGCGTGGCGATGGCGTCGTGCGCGCCCGAGGAGAAGGTCACGCGGTACAAGCCGTTCTTCGCGGGGCTCGAGGGGGCCGAGACGCGCGAGCCCGCGGTGTTCGACCGGCCCGCCGCGGAGCCCGCGGGCAGGGCGGACGCGAGCGAGCCCTCGGCGCCTGTCGGCTCGGACGCTGAGGCGCAGGAGCGAGCGCGCGAGGACGCGGCCAAGCACCAGGTGCGGAACAAGGACGGATCGATCACGCTGATCAGCAAGAGCGGCGTGCACCTGATGGGGCACATCGAGCGGTGCCTTCGCGAGCGCGACGCGAAGCTGTTCGCGTCGCAGGTGCTCTGCGCCGAGACGGTGCGGGAGTTCCGCGAACGCGGGCTCGACCCGCAAGAAGCGCTGGCGATGCTGCTCCCGCACGAGCGGGACATCAACAAGCTGTTCGCACGCCTGCCCATGGGCGAGCACACGCCCAGCGCGATCGCGGAGAACGTGGGGCGGAACGTGCGGCGCGTTCGCCTGGACGATCAGACGCTCTGGACGATGCGCAACCGCGAGACCGACCAGATGCTCAAGTACCGGGGCTTCGACATGGTGCTCGAGGGCGGCAACTGGCGCCTGCGCTGGCTCATCGAGCGGTGACGGCGCGATCGACCCAGTCGGCGATCCACTCGGCCTTTCCCGGGAGCAGGTAGAACAGCAGGTCGTGGTCCGCGTGGATCGTGAGGCGCTCGGGGCGGCCCAATCGCTCGAAGAGCAGCTCGCCCCCGGACGCCGGGACCCACGTGTCGTCGCTCGCGTGGACCTGCAGCACCGGGGTGCCGCGCGCCGCGAGCAGTGGGGCGGTGTGGTACGGATCGAGGCGCGAGCGGGCAAGATAGAGCTGCGAGAGGCGATCGAGGGTCGGACGGTCGATCTTCTTCTCGCCGCAGCGGATGCGAAGCCCGCCGTCGGTGAGCGCACTCTCCTGCGACAACCGCAGGACATTCGCCCCGCCGCCGATGACGACCACGGCGTCCACCTGATCGCCCAGGCGCGCGGCGACGGTGGGCGTCGCCAGAGCGCCAGCGCTAAAGCCCATGAGCACGAGCGGGCGGGTCGGCAGGTCCGGGCGCTGGGTGCGGACGTAGTCGAGCACGGCCTCGACGGCGTACGCCGCGCCGCTCATCGCCTCGTCAACCTCCTTCGCGATGTCCGAGGCGATGGGATCGAGGTCCGCGCCGGGGCAGGCCTGGTACGCCGCGTGCCGATGGAGCTCGTAGATGCGCGAGAGAACGTCGCGGGTCTGCGTCGTGTTCTGGGCCTTGGCGGCGTCGGAGTCGCGATCGGGCGGGATCGCGACGAGACGCGCAAACTCACGCTGGAGGTCGTGCTTCCGTTCGAGGAGTTCCTTCTCGCGGGCCCTCTGCTCGGGCGAGAGCGGGGTCTGGACGAACGTCTGGGGCTGGAAGTCCACGATCGCCCACCCGCGCCGGGCGAACTCCTCCATCACGCGCGGCTCGTACCCGTTGCCCGCGATCGCGTGCAGGTGGAGGATGAGCCCTCGCGCGCGCGGTTGAGTGGCGTTGGGCGCGGGGATCCGCACGGGCGCTCCGGCGAGCAGGAGCGTCTCCGCGAGCATGCCCGATTCCTGGACGCTCGAGCCCTGCGCCGCGCCGATCGCGCGCCGGGCCTCGCGGCGGGCCCGATCGTCCTCGAGCGCTTCGAGGAGGCGATCGTTGGAGATCGTGCGGGACGTAAGCGCGCGGGCGTTGGGCACGAACCCGTACACGCGTTCCTCAAGAGACTCCCCCGAATCGAACATCTGCCGGAGTCGCTCGATGGTTGGGCTGTACGTCTCGTTCGACGGTGTCTCGACCTTCACGACGCTCGAGCGATCGACGATCCGCAGCAGGGCGTTGGCGTGGATGCCCTTGTAGAGCACGCGTTCGCCGACTTGCGCAAGGCGGAAGCGGTCGAAGCCCGTGAGGCTCGATTCATCGGCCCCAGGTCGGAGGGTGAACTCGTGCACCTCGCTGGGCGTGGCGTCGAGAAGGGGCTTGAGGACCGTCGTATCGCGAGGGCGCCAGGCGTCGGCGGGGATTTGAGCTGGTGCTTCGATCGCCGAGGGCACGCGGGGAGCGGCGGGCGAGTGCGTCCAGCAACCCCCGAGGACAAACATGCCGGCAAGGGCGAGCACGCGCGTGCGGAGCGCCCGAAGAGTTTGAGAGCGGGTCGGCATAGCGAACAGGATACGGACACGCGGGGCGAGCCGTGCCCGACGTGCGTGCGGGCTGGTGTGGTTTGACCATGTTTGGTGGGGGTCTATGATCGTCGCCCGCTGGTTGGGGCGTGGACCCCTCGGGGGTGTCCGTGCCGCTGTAGCTCAGTGGTAGAGCACTCCCTTGGTAAGGGAGA
>CAYNSB010000024.1:45867-55221 GCA_964399625.1 uncultured Phycisphaeraceae bacterium | reverse complement strand
GCCCCGCGACGCCGCCCGGCCCGCGTCACCGGCGTCACCGGCTCGCCCGGCGCGGGCAAGAGCACCCTGGTCGCCCAAATGGCCTCCGAGTTCGCGCGTCGGGTTCAGTCCGCCGAGCCGAGTTTCTCGGGAAGGTGCGCCGCCGTCGCCTTCGACCCCATGAGCCCCATCACCGGGGGCGCGCTCCTGGGCGACCGCCTCCGCGTCGACTTCAACCGCCTCGATGAATCCGTCTTCTACCGCTCCCTCGCCATCAGCGGCGAGGACTACCACGCCCTCCCAGAGATCATCGAGCTCATCGGCGGCGCCCACGAAGCCGCGCCCCAGGCCTACGACACCCTCTTCATCGAGACCGTCGGCGCCGGCCAGAACGAGACCAGGATCCGCTCCTTCGTCGATCGCACCGCCGTCGTCCTCACCCCCGGCATGGGCGACGCCATCCAGATGGACAAGGCCGGCCTCCTGGAAATCGCCGACCTCTTCGTCTGCAACAAGGCCGACCACCCCGGCGAGCACGAACTCGTCCGCGATCTCAAGGACGTCGCCGGCCGTCGCCCCATCGTCGAGACCGTCGCGACCAAGGGCCAGGGCATCGCCCAACTGCTCGACCTGCTCCTTTCCTGAAAGAGGTGTGCCACGCTCCGTGCTCTGCGGGGCGTGCCGTGCCCATCGGACCGACAGCCCTGAATGAACGAAGGCTCGGCGCCCCGAATCCTGCAGCACGTTCGAGCATCCAAACCGCAATCCGCCAAGCGACTCGCACCGTACCCACCGCATGACCCACGCCGCCGACCCAACCACGCCCGTCACCATGCAGTGCATGGAGGTCTGGGGCGGCAACCAGGCCGTCAGCAGCGGCGTCGTCATGCCCGGGCTCGACGCCTGGGTCTACTCGCGCCCCTACGAGGGCGACCACGCGGGCGGCGACATCCACTACGTCAGCTCGTGCGCCACGGGGAACATCACGCGTCTGCTCGTCGCCGATGTCTCGGGCCACGGCTCGGGCGTCGCCGATGTCGCCTCCACGCTCCGCACGCTCATGCGCCGCTTCGTGAACGTCATCGATCAGACCAAGCTCATGCGATCCCTCAACGCCGAGTTCGCGTCGATCTCCGAGGCGGGCGGCTTCGCGACCGCCGTCGTCGCCACCTACTGGGCGCCCGACAACGCCCTCATCATCAGCAACGCCGGGCATCCCCGCCCCCTGGTCTATCGCGCCCGCGCACGCCGCTGGGAGAAGCTGGACTTCAAGCCCACGAGCAAGGGCCTGGCCAACATCCCGCTGGGCATCGCCGAGCCCACGCTCTACGACGAGGCCCGGTTCGAGCTCGAGAGCGACGACCTCGTCCTCTTCTACACCGACGCCCTCGCCGAGGCCAAGGACGCGAGCGGGCGACAACTCGGCGAGGTCGGCCTCCTCCGTCTCCTGAGCGACCTCGACGCATCCCGCCCCGAGCTCCTCGCCGGCGCCTTCGTCGACGCCGTGCGCGCCGCGTCCACGGGCGACCACCTGGACGATGACGTGACCGCCCTCATCGTGCGCCCCAACGCCGTCAAACCCCGCGCCTCCATCGACGTCTTCCTCCGCGCCATCGCCGACCGCGCCCGCGCACTCATCTCCGGCTGACTCGAGGCGTCGCCGCGCCCGCCCCTGGCGAGGCGTGCTTCGCGGCGCAAGACCCGAGTCGCGCGTCGCGGTGGGGGGCGAGCCGCCTCGACCTACCATCGCACTCGCGAGCCCCTCGGGCCGCCGGAGCCCGACGTGGACGCCAGCGAAGAAACCCTCGCACCGCCCCAGATCGAGACCGCGGGCGGGCTCACTCCCGACGGAAGGCTGAAGTTCGGCCGTCTCGCCGGGCTCGCCCTTCCCGCAGCCATCTTCACCGTCGCCTGGCCCGTGCTCGTCGACTCGATCCTCGGGTCGCTCGTGGGCCTCGTGGACACCATCCTCGCCGCGGGCATCAGCGAACCCGCGACCGACGCCGTCGGCAACGCCTCGTACCTCATGTGGTTCATCGGGCTCGTCTTCGTCGCCCTGGACGTCGGCGCCACCGCCCTCATCTCCCGCTCCATCGGCGCCGGACGCCGCGCCGTTGCCAACGCCGCCGTGGGTCAGACCATGCTCCTCGCCGCCGTCATGGGCGCGCTCGTCGGCCTGCTCGTCTTCGCGATGATCCCCGTGCTCATCTCCGTCATGGGCCTGCCCGCCGACACGGCGTTCGCCTTCCGAACCTACATGCGGTTCATCGCCATCGATGCCCCGGTCGTCGCCGTCATGTACGCGGGCATCGCGTGCCTCCGCGGCAGCGGCGACTCCTTCCGCGCCATGCGCGCCCTCATCGTCGTCAACATCGTCAACATCGTCGTCGCCTGGTCGCTCGCCGGCGTCGATCTCCAGTCCACCTCCATCGACCACGGACAAGCCGTCACACGTACCATCCTCCACAACCCCTTCGGATTCAACCTCGGCGTCACGGGCATCGGCATCGGCACGCTCACCGCCCATGCCACGGGCGCCCTGCTCGTGCTCGCCACCCTCGTCCGCGGGTCCACGGTGCTCAAGCTCCACGCCCGGCGCCTCCGCCCCCATCCCATCACCATGGCCCGCATCGTCCGCGTGGGGCTCCCCAACTTCTTCGAAACCCTCGGCATGTGGTTCGGCAACTACCTCATCATCCTCATGGTCAACTGGATGGGCCCCGGGCTCGTCGGCGCCCACATCCTCGCCATCCGCGTCGAGGCCTTCAGCTTCCAGCTCGGCTTCGCCATCGCCATCGCCGCCACGACGCTCACGGGTCAGTACCTGGGCGCGGGAAGCCCGCAGCTCGCACGCCGTGCCATCGCCTGGTGCGCGACGATCGCCGGCGTGGTGATGGGGCTCATGGGCGTCGCGTTCGTGCTCATCCCGCGCACCATCGTCGCCACGATCTCGGGCCAGCCCACCCACATGGACCTCACGCCCCAGTGCCTCATCATCACCGGGCTCATCCAGGTGCCCTTCGCCATCAGCATCGTGTTCCGCCAGGCGATGCGCGGCGCCGGCGACGTCAAGGTCGTCATGTGGATCACCTGGATCACGACCTACGCGTGCCGGCTCCCGCTCGTCTACATCCTCTCGGGCGTGGACATCCCCATCCCACGCGCGCTGGGCGGCGGCATCATCCATAATCCCTTCGGACTCGAGCCAAGCCTCCGCATGCTCTGGATCGGCCTCTGCACCGAGATCCTCTTCCGCGCCGTCGCCTTCGCCTGGCGATTCCGCCACGGCGGCTGGGCCCGACACCGCGTCTGAAGCGCGGCCCCCGCGACGATCGTCACGCCCCGGGCTTGTCCGACTTCTCGAGCTTCTTGAGCGCCTCGGGCGTATCGACCCGCGTGTCCTTCATCTCGTACCGGTGACGCTTGAGCATCTGCGGCAGCGAGAACGGATACACATCCGTGCCCAGGTCCGCGTACTCGCCCTGCATCGCACGCTGCATGCTCCCGCCCTCGCGGCCCGCGAAGTCCTCCCGCGTGAACGGCCGCAGACGCTTCACCACCACCACCGACACCGACAAGCGCGACTTGACCGCGATCGCCAGCGTCGCCTTCTCCGCCGGCAGCGTCGCCGTCAGTCCCAGCGACTCCAGCTCGTCGGCCGCCGCGTTGATCGGCGCCCGGAACGTCGCCTCATCCGTGATCCCACGCATGCCCATGGTCTGCGTCCGCTCGACGATCAGCTCCTTGTTCACGCTCAACGGCTTGCTCGCCGGGTCCTTGGGATCGCTCACGCCCGCCACCGCCGGGAACTGGTCCGCGACAGCCGCCAGACCCTTCTCAAGCGCCAGCCGGCGCAGCTCGTCCTGCCGCCCGCTCAGGCTCTCGAACGCGCGCAGCGTGCGCGCGTCCTTGGAGACCTGCTCGCGGATCTCCGCGACCGCGTCCGGCGCCGACTCTCCACGCGCCGCCGTCAGCGTCACGTAGATGCGATTGCCCAGCGAATCCACGAACGGAAGCTCGATCGGCATCCCCGCCTGCACCGCCAGCCCCTCGCCCGAACCCCCGAACTCCTTGGCCGCGAACAGCACCTCGCTCGCCGGCGTCTGCACCGAGCCCTGACGCAGGAACCCCGCCCCAAGCCCGGGCAGCCGCTCGACGTCCTGCCGCGTGAGCCACGAGTCGGTCCGCCGGGCCACCACCGGGGCCGGAATATCCAGCTTCTGGTTCTTCTTCACCGTCTCCACGATTAGCTTCGCGATCGAGTCCCACGAGGGGCGCGTCGCCTCCCAGTCCGCCGGCAGCACCTTGAACTTGCCCGCGTCGCCCAGCAGGCGCTTGGCCCGCAGCACCTCGGCCTGCACCACCGCCTGCGCGTCCGTCAGCGCACGCTCGACGATCTCGCCGCGCATGTCGCTCTCGACCCGCGCCTTGTCCGCGCCGAAATCGCCCCGGTACTTGTCCTTGTTCGTCTTGTGACGCTTGAGCACCTCGACCGGGTCCAGCGTCACCGCCTTCTCGATCGCCTCGCGATCGATCGTCATCGTCTCGAGGCGCACGCGCGCCGGCAGCAGGTACCCGATCCCGTACTCCCCCTCGCCCGGGCGCACGCCCTTGAACCGATCGAACTGCGCTTGCACCTCAGCCTCCGTGGGCTCGGGCATGCTCGCCGCGACGCGCGCCGCCGGGATCACCACCGCGTCGATGACCGTCGCGTCGCGATCATGGCGGATCGCCATCGCCGCGCGCTTGTCCGAGAATCGCGCCGCCCCGCCGTACTGGTTCACGAGCCGGTAGATCCCGTTGGCCCGCGCCAGCGCCGTGTCGATCTCGCCCAGGTTCCGCGTTCCCTGCTCGACGAAGTGCCGATTCACGCCGTCGTTGCCCAGGCGATCCAGGATCCCCTCGACCTGCTCGGGCGTCGGGCTCGATCGCATCAGCTGCGCCATCAGGTTCTGGTCGCGCCGCAGCATCGCCTCCGCCAGGACGCGCCGGAACGCCTTGCCGTCCTCGGGCCCGCCCACCAGCCCCGCCGCCTCCGCCTCGCGCACCAGCATCGCCCAGTGGTGCGGGTTGCGATCCTGCACCTGCAGCAGGTCGCGCACGAAGAAGTCCGCGATCCGGTCCAGCGCCGACACCTCCCGCTGCGCGATCGCGAACTCGTCGGCGTGGATCGCCGCCCCGTCCATTCGCGACACGATCGTCCGCGCCCCCGACGCCCCGAACTGGCGCACCGTCTCCGGCGCCAGCCATGCGAGCAGCAGGATCGAGCTGAACACCACCATGATCTTCTTGTTGTGCTTGCGGATGGACTTGAGCATGAGGCCCGATGGTAGGAATCCCCGCTTCCGCACGACGCACGCGCCGACGCGTTCCTCGCCCAAAAAGAAACGGAGGACGGCCCGTGCCGTCCTCCGCGATCCATTCCAGCCTTCCACGCTCGGGCCGCGCGCCCGCTCCCCCGTCCCCTCGGCCCTGCTTTAGCGATAGAACTCGACGATCAGGTTCGGGTTCACATCGAACGGAATCTGGTCCGGCGTCGGGGTCGCGATGATCTTCACCGACAACTCCGAAGGATTCAGCTCGATCCACCCCGGCACCTCGTGCCCCGCCAAGGACTCCATCGCCTCACGCGCCAGCTTCTGAGCCTTGGTCTTGAGCGTGATCGAATCGCCCACCTTCACCTCAAAGCTCGGACGGTCCGTCTTGCGACCGTTCACAAGCACGTGACCGTGCGCCACCATCTGACGCGCCGCCCACACCGTCCGCACCAACCCCGCGCGACGCAGCACGTTGTCCAGGCGACGCTCCAGCAGAACCATCAGCGTGGAGCCCGTGTTGCCCGGCGTGCGCCCCGCCTCCGCGATGTACCGCCGGAACTGACGCTCCAGCACCGCGTAGTGGAACTTCACCTTCTGCTTCTCGTTCATGCGCACGCCGTAGTCACGCAGGCGACGCCCGCGAAACCCGTGCATGCCCGCCGGATTCTTGATCCGATCGTTGGCGGTGTGCTTGGGAACGTCCGCGATCGGAACGCCCACGCGACGAGATAGACGAACCTTGGGACCAACATAACGAGCCATGGTGACTCCTTCCGTCCACGCACCAATCCGCCAGTGGGGCGGGTGCGGGTGCCGCGATGCTGCGGATCAACTCCGCCGCGGCGACACGCTCCGGGGACCGAGACTTCGGGCGGAACGCATCCAGGCAGTGATGTTCCCGTGCCGCACCCAACGTGCGAACGGGCCCCAAGTAAAGGTTCCAACCGCCCCGCCGTCAAGGCAGTTGCCCGGTGCAACGCCCCGTGCCGCTCTGGGCCGGGGCGTGCTCGAATCCCAATTCCCGAATCCCGCTTCCCCCTACTCACTTTCGCCGTTCGCCTTTCGCTTTGAGCCTCTCCACCAACGCCACATGCGCCTCCCCCGCACGCCTCCACGTGAACCGCTCCACATTCTCCCGCCCGGCCTCGACCAACTCGCGTGATCGCCCCGCCTCGAGCATCCCCGCCACCGCCATCGCCAGCCCACGCGAGTCCTTCGGATCAAAGAACTCCGCTCCCTCTCCCGCCACCTCGCGATAGATCGGCGTGTCCGCGCACGCCACCGGCACCCCGTACCTCTGCCCCTCCACCACAGGAAACCCGAACCCCTCGCACAAGCTCGGGCTCACCACGCCCAGCGACCGCCCCACGAACGCGCGCATCGAACTGTCCGGCACGTTCTGCACCGAGATCATTCGCTCCCCAATCCCCAGCAACTCGACATCGCGCCGCTCCTCGGGCGTCAGCGCGGGCCCAATCAGCACCAGCTTCACGCCCTCGGGCCACTCGCTGCGCGCCAGCGCATGAAACAGCGTGCTCCCGTTCTTGTACCCCGCCCGCGCGCCCACGTGCGCCACGTATCGCCCGGCCAGCCGATTCCCATCGCCCGCGCCCGCGGGCACCACATGATCGGCCCCAGGATGAATCACCACCGCCTTGCCCGCCAGGTGCGGATACACCCGCGCCAACTCCGCCCTCGTCGCCTCGGAAATGCACACGATCGCATCCGCCGCTTCCATGCCGCGCCGCTTGCGCCGGATCTCCTCGATCGCAAACTCTCCCTCGAACTGCTCCGGGTATCGCTCCACGATCATGTCGTAGAGCGTGCAGACCACCGGGATCGACTTCGTGTCGCCCGTGCCTCCACCTCTCCCCTCGTCCTCTCCTCGCCTTCCCGCGCCAGGCCCCGGCGAGAAGTATGTGGCCATGAACACATCATGCTCGCCCGCCAGCCGCGCCATCCGCTTCCGCTGACTCCGCGCGAGCAAGCCCTTCCGCAGATCGCCTGGCATTTTGAGCATCCACCGCGGCGGAACATCAACCCGCATGATCGTCCCGGCCCCATCACTTCCCTTCACGAGCTCATGGGGGAGTGACACCCGCAGCCGCCGCCCCTGCACCATCGTCACGTGCACGCCCGGGATGAGCTCGGGCTCGGACGAGCGAATCCCGTGGATGTCTTCCGCGCGACCGACCCCTTGCCCAGAACACGCTCCCATCTCCCGCCACACATGCGTCAGCCACCGCCGCACGCCGTGCTGGTGCGTGTTCTCGAACGCATCGGAATCCGTGAGAATGCGGATCATGAACGCCGATTGTTGACACGCACCAGCACCACCTCAGATCTTTCAGAGGCCGGAGCGGAAGCGACCGGCGATTCCGTCGATCCGCCACGCCGCGCTTTCCTTCGCCCTCTTCGCGCTCTTCGGGTCGAAACCGATCCCACCCCCGCACTCCGGGCACACGCTCGCTCCCACAGGCAGGCCCGCCAACGAATACCCGCACCCCGCGCAGCACCCCGGCCGCGCCTTCCTCCGATTTCGCAGCCAAATAGCGCCGCCGATCGCCACAAGCACCGCGCTCGGCCACAACTCCACCCGCACAAACGTCGCATCGCGCTCCCCGTGCCAATGCACAAACCATGTATCCCAATGGCTCGTGTCCGCAACAGACGACCGACCCTTCATGCCCATTGCGAGTCGTGAGTACGGCGAAGGTGAGAACCCGCCTGTTTGTCCCGGCGCTGCGCTCACGACTACACGCGTCGGCGCCACAGATTGCGCGTCCAGAAATCCGGCCACCGGCCTGGCGCTGTCCTCCAAGTACCAGTCCCCCTTGTACCACGCCAGGTCCGTTCGCGGCAGGTCGCGAGGCAACGCCCGCACGAACGCATTCGCATCCGTCACCGTCAACTCAAACCGCCGATGCACCACCGTCACGCATCCGCGCGTCACCAGCACCGCCCACACGGTTGAGTACTTCCCCACCTTGAACGCGACGAACTGCGACGCGCCCCACAGCGCCGCCGCGCCGACCAGCCCAGCCACCCCCACCCGCCGCATCGCCCGCCACGCCCTCACGCACGCTCCTTTGCTGAACCTGCCCTTTCGGCGTTCTCCGCGCCTTCAGCGTTCCACTCTTGCCGTTCTCGCGGCTCCAACAGTCTAAACAAACTTTCCCCCGCCTCCGCATACACTCCGCTCGCATGGACGTTCGCCTGCCGCTTCCCGTGCTCGCCAAGCCCGCGCCACGCCCTCCCACCGACATCCCCGAAAAGAAAGACAAATGCGGCGTCTTCGGCATCTGGGCGCACCCCGACGCCGTCCGCCGCACCTACCTCGGCCTCTACGCCCAGCAGCATCGCGGGCAGGAATCCGCCGGAATCGCCGTCTCCTCCGGACCCGACGCGGGCATCGAGGGCGTTACCGGCATGGGCCTCGTCTCCGAGGTCTTCGAAGAACGCACCATCCACTATCTCGAGGCCCACTACCACGCGGGCCTCGGGCCCATCGGCGCCTACATCCCCTCCCGCGGCGTCATCGGGCACAACCGCTACTCCACCGCCGGCGGCTCCCTCGCCTGCAATGCCCAGCCCCTCGTCGAGTCCTACATCGGTGGGCAGGTCGCCGTTGCCCACAACGGCAACCTCGTCAACGCCGGCGCCCTCCGCGCCCGCTTTGAGCAAGCAGGGCACCTCTTCCACACCACCAGCGACACCGAGGTCATCATCCACCTCCTCGCCTCGCCCCACGCGCAGCGCGAGCACGATGCGCTCGCCTGGGCGCTTCGCCGCCTGCAGGGCGCGTTCAGTCTCGTCTTTCTCTTCCCCGATCGCATCGAGGCCGCCCGCGATCCCTGGGGCTGGCGCCCGCTCGTCCTTGGTCGAACCCCCGAGGGCCATCACCTCGTCGCCAGCGAGACCGTCGCCCTCGATGTCAACGGCGCCGAGTATGTGCGCGAGGTCGAGCCCGGCGAGATCGTCACCATCGACGATCGCGGCCTCACCTCGCGGCGCTTCGCCGAGGCCGAGCCCCGCGCCGCCCATTGCGTCTTCGAGC
>CAYNSB010000024.1:23147-45857 GCA_964399625.1 uncultured Phycisphaeraceae bacterium | reverse complement strand
TCGCCAATCCCGCCTCCACCGTCTTCGGCATGAACGTCCAGACCGTCCGCGAGCGCCTGGGCGAGCACCTCGCACGCGAGGCCCCCATCCCCGCCGACTACGTCATGCCCATGCCCGACTCGGGCCGATCCGCCGCCGCTGGCTACGCCCGCGCCTCGGGCATCCCCTATCGCGAGGGCATCGTCCCCAACCGCTACGTCGGGCGAACCTTCATCAAGCCAACCCAGGACCAGCGCAACGCCGCCGTCAGGCTCAAGCTCAACGTCATCGCGGAGATCGTCCGCGGCAAGCGCATCATCGTCGTGGACGACTCCATCGTCCGAGGCACCACGACCCGCGCGAAGATGGACCAGATCCGCGCCGCCGGCGCCAAGGAGATCCACCTCCGCATCTCCTGCCCGCCCATCAAGCACCCGTGCTACTTCGGCGTGGACTTCGCCGAGCGATCCCAGCTCATCGCGCACGGACGCACCGTGGACGACATCCGCCGATTCCTCGGCGTGGACTCGCTCCACTACCTCTCGCTCGAGGGCATGCTCTCGGCCGTCGGCGAATCCCACGGCGGCCGCCCCCGCGACCACTGGTGCACCGGCTGCTACACCGGCGACTACCGCATCGACATCGAGCACCCCGTCACCGAGGTCGTCCTCGATTCCGAGCAGCTCAAGATCTTCGGATAGTTGCTTCAATCGCACCGGCCACCGCTCCGCCGCGGCGCTCGCCGATGCTCCGCGGCCCGTCGCAACTTCTGGTGGCGTGCGGCCCCTCTATCCTGCATCGCGGTCTTCGCTCTCCGAACGCCTCATGCCGGTTCCCGAATGCCTCGTCTTTCCATCCCCATCACCCTCGCCCACTCGCCCGATCCCGACGACGTCTTCATGTGGTGGCCGCTCACCGGCAAGCTCGACGCGCGCCCCTCGCGCGACGCCGCCGAACGCAACGACCCGATCACCCCCGGGCACCCCGCCCTGCTCTCCGCGCCCGCCCTCGACACATCCCCCTTCGAGTTCCGTGCCCTGCCGCTGGATATCGAGGTCCTCAACCGTCGCGCCATCGAGCACGCGGATCTTGAGATCACCGCCCTCTCCGCGCGCGCCTGGAGCGACGTCCGCGATCGCTACAGCATCACATCCTGCGGCGCCAGCTTCGGCGATGGTTTCGGCCCCAAGCTCGTCGCACGCGCGAGCGACGCCCGCTTCGCCTCGATCGACGACGCCAAGCGCCCCTCCCTCCGCATCGCCATCCCCGGGCGCCGCACCACCGCCTTCCTGATGCTCAGCCTCGTCCTGGGCCCCGCCGCGGCCCACACCACCTTCATCGAACTCCCCTTCGACCAGATCATCCCCGCCGTCGCCGCGACCCAACCCCGCGCCGACCTCGGACTCGTCATCCACGAAGGACAACTCACCTTCGCCGACTCGGGCCTGCGCTTGCTCCTGGATGTCGGCGCCTGGTGGAAGCAGCGCACCAATCTCAAACTACCGCTGGGCGTCAACGCCATCCGCCGCGACCTCGATCGCCTGCACGGCCCCGGCACCGTCGCGCGGCTCGCGCAACTCCTCCGCGACTCCGTCGCCTATTCCATGGCCCGCTGGGATGAGTCCGTCGCCTACACCATGCCCTTCGCCGTCGAGAACGTCCGCCGGGGCGGCGGCGAACCGCCCACCCTCGACCGCGTGAACCGCTACTGCCACATGTACGTCAGCGAGGAAACCAGAGACATGGGCGACATCGGCCGCGAAGCCATCCGCCGCCTTCTCGCCGAGGGCGCCGCCGAAGGCCTCTGCAAGCCCCTCGACCATCTCGACACTGTCTGATTGCGAGCCACGCCCAACCGGGTGCCACGCCCCGCGCCGCTCTGGGCCGGGGCGTGCGTGGCGATCTCCTCTCCGCGCCTTTCGGGGGCCGAAGAGCAAGCGACCGCCCTGCCTCGATGCCCAGTTCGTCCTCACCTCTTCGTGCACGATCACCACGGGGAGCGCCTGTCGCGGGCGGTGGTTGCAGCGTTCGACCAGAAAATTCTTTACCGCATCAGCGGAACCACTTCGAACCTCCCGCGTCCAAGCACCCCAACCCTCACGGAGAGCCCCCGTGCTTGCGATCGAGACATATCTGAATCGCTGCAGCTCGAAGCCAGAACATCTGGCCCGGCTCTCCGTCCGCGCGGCCTAACCCGCGCTCCATCCGTTCGCTCCACATCGCTGCGTTTCCCCGGCCCGCCCAGGGCCATTCCCCACGCGCGCACGCCCAACGCGCTCGCGCCCACGCCCCACGTGCACCCATGACCCAGGAGATCACTATCACCCGTCGTCTTGCCCCGGAGGACATCCTCCCCGGCATGTTCATCGCCATCGCCGCGCACACGCGCGAGATCTTCCCGCACTGGCTCATCGGCTCAACGCCGAACCACGTGCCGGACGTCGTCCGCATCAGCGTGCGTGGCTGCGTGGACGGCACGCCCCTGCGCGTTGTCGCCGTCTGCCTCCCATTCGTCATGACCGAGAACGCCAAGGGCGCCATCGAGACGCTGGACGTGCGCCAGCACACGCTCGTCACGATCGACGAGATGTTCGCCCTCGAAGTCTTCACGCGTCCCGGCCCGCGCTGCACCTGCGGCGAGTAGCCCGGGACCGCGTTCAGCCACAGGGCGGGCGAGGCTCACCCCTCGCTCGCCCATTCACCGCCGCGCCAGGCGCCGATACGCCGCGCGCCCGACCAGCCACGTCAGCACCGCGACGCACGCCGCGATCATCGTCCAACGCAGCGTCTGGGCCGCCGAGAACGACACCCCGATCCCCGTGAACAGCAGCACATACGCCGCGACGCACCCGGGGCACTTGGGCATCAGCGCGAGCAGCGCGATCGGCGTGCCCCACTCAACCGCCCCGCCGGCTCGCGCGAGCCACGTGCGCCGGGCGCGCACGCCACCACCTTCCGCGCCCGCATCGGCGCGTGAGCAGCACGATTCCATGCGAGCCTCCAATCAGCGCGTCATCGCCGGCCCCGTCACGCCCGGCCTCTCCATCCACGGATGCACGAACGCCGTGCCGTCGTACCGATCGCGATGTCGCAGCCAGTCCATCCCGCCGCCCTCCGCCTCATCGCGCCCCTTGGGCGTGATGTCGATGAACCGGTACGCCGTGAGGAAATCCTCCAGCCCGCGCGCGAACGTCGAGTACGTGTGGTACACCTCGCCCCGCTCGCCCCTGGCGAACACCGAGAGCCCCGGCAGCTCGCGGATCGGGTAAGGCTTGTCCGTGAAGTTGTACACGCCCTGCCCGGACAGCAACTCCTGGTCCGTGTACGACACGTTGAAGTCGCGCCCGAAGTCCGTGTGCGCCGCCGACACCCACGGGAACGTCCACCCCAGTCGCGCCCGGAACTGCATCAGTTTCTCGATGGGCGCCTTGGAGATCGTCATGAACGAGATGTCCCGATGCGCCAGGTGGATCACCAGCCGGTCGTAGTGCTCCGCGATGAACGAGCACGACTTGCACCCCTGCGACCATGTCCCATCGAACATGAAGTGGTACACGATGAGTTGACCTCGATCGCCGAAGAGATCCGCGAGCGTCCTGGTCCCGCCGCCCATCTCCGCCGGCGCGTCGAACGCGTACGCCTTCTCGACCTTCACCCACGGCAGCGCCCGCACCTTGCTCGCCAGCGCGTCACGCTGACGCGTGAACGCCTTCTCCTCGGCCAGCAGCGCCAACCGCTCCTTCAGCCACGCCTCACGCGAAACGACTCTGTGACCAGTTGGAATACCAGAGGGCATGTTGGTGCTCCTTGATTCAGTGCGTCGAACGTGCCGCGGATGCCGGGGGAACCTGCGGTTTCCCCGGCATCCCTCCCTTCAGCGCCTTGTCTTCTGATCGTGCTCAAAGCCGATCTGCCAAAAGTACATGTCGACGATCTTCATCAACGGGTATCTGACGGCACTCTGCTTCGTGATAATGTCTTGCTCGTGTCGAAATGTATCGCGATGTGTGAGACAGAAATGAAGGACGTGTTCAATCGTCGTGCGATTGAGTTTGGTCCATTGAAAGCCGCATAGCTCCGCACCAGCCGCAAACAGCGTGTCAAGTGCTGGGAAGCATCCAATGGCGCCCAGCATGACCTTCGTGACAAGCGTGTCGGTGGCGTTCCCGTGTGGCCTGTAAGCGGCACGGATTGCACTCGCCGCAGCGAGCAATGAATCAACTCGTGTCAGGTCCTCCAGAGAACGGCCCACTTCTTTCTTGCGAAGAGCTACTACAGATGGGTCCCACAGGCGCTCTACGACTGGCGTGTGGATCGTGAAATCAAAATCCGGCAGGAAACTTGAACCGCGATACATGCCCCAGTTCGCAAGATAGGTGGCGAGGTGGAGGGTCGCCTTTTCCTTGTCCGCAACGGCTCCGAGTTCGTCTGCTTTAGAGAAGTATGCGAAGCAGTGTTCCCAAGCTCGATACCTCGCCGGCACGGTATGCGGCATGTTACCAAAATATCGAGCTATGGTGTCTGGTATCGATGGATAGGTCATGCTCCATCATACCTGAGTACTGAGATTACTTCCGCTTCTTCGCCTTCTGCTCCGCCACCAGCTTCACGCGATTAAGCCCGTGCTGCCATCCCTCGGGCATGCCCTCGCGGTGCTCCTGCGGGATCAGACCCATCGCCCGATGCACGAGCGTGAGGCGCGTTCCGCCCTCCTCGGCCTTCAGCCGGTACTGAACGTGGTTGACCGCGGGATACGACATCATCATCGGCCCCGACAGCTCGAGCAGCGCAGGCGCCTTGATCACCTGCACGTGCGCCCACAGGTGCCCGTACTTGTGACCGCCCTGCTCGCCGAGGTCGCGGTACCACCGCCCGCCGACCCACGGCTCGACCTTCATCGGGTACGGCTTGCCGTCGGGCATCTGGCTACCCGGCCCCAGCTCTTCCAGCAGCGCCCCAAACGCGATCTCGGGTGAGGCCGCGATGAGCACGTCGCGCCGGATCTCCATCGTGTGAATCGTCTCGTGGTCCGTCATCGTCGTCATGCCATTCCTCGTTCAGTTGGAAGTCTCGTCGGCCCGCGATCGCGGGCCACGCCGCGACGATTCCGCGTCCGATCCCTCCGCACCCTTCGCCTCGCGCGCCATCCGCTCCGCACGCTCCTTCACCCGGCGCAGCTGGTGATCCCAGAACCGCTCGTACGTCTTCACCCACTCGTACACCGGCCTGAGCTTCTCGCCATCCAGGTTGTACATCCGCCGCCGTCCCTTCCGCACCACGCTCACCAACCCCACCTCGCGCAGCACGCCCAGATGCTTCGAAACCAGCGGCTGCGGCCACCCAAGCCGCTCCACCAGCCACGTCACATCACGCTCGCCCCCGCCCACCGCCAGCACTCCGATCAACTCCCGCCGCCTCGGCTCGGCGATCGCGTTGAACGCATCCGTCGTCGTGGGCACCCGTGCCATGCCCCTGAATATACATTCCCATATGGGCATATGTCAAGCGCCGCCGCCAAAATCCCTACCCTCGCCCATGAACCTCATCCATCACGACCACGCCCTCGCCGTCCAGACTCCCGCCGGCCCGCTCCCACTCCGCTACCTCATCGCCATCGGGCGCAACTACGCCGAGCACGCCAAAGAGCAGGCCGCCGACGTCCCCACGCGCCCCATGGTCTTCACCAAGGCCCCCGCTTGCGCGATCCTCAACAACGAGGACATCGTCATTCCCAAGATCTGCCAGGACCCCGCCACCGGCGGCGACCAGGTGGACTTCGAGGCCGAGCTCGCCGTCATCATCGGTCCATGGGGCAGCGACGCAGGCTCTCCCGCCAAGGGCTCGCGCCCCAACATCTGCAGGGATGTCTCAAGGGCCGACGCCCTCTCCTACGTCCTGGGCTACACCTGCGCCAACGACGTCTCCGCGCGCTGGTGGCAGAAGGAAGGCTCGGGCGGTCAGTTCTGTCGCGGCAAGAGCTTCGACACCTTCTGCCCGCTGGGCCCGCGCGTCGTTCCCGCGGCCGAAATCCCCGATCCGCAGTCCCTCCGCATCCAGTGCCGCGTCAACGGCGTCACCATGCAGGACGCCTCCACCAAGGACATGATCTTCTCCGTCGCCACGCTCATCTCCGACCTCTCCCGCGGCTGCACGCTCCACCCCGGCACCGTCATCCTCACCGGCACGCCCTCGGGCGTGGGCATGGCACGCAAGCCCCCCGTCTGGCTCAAGCCCGGCGACACCGTCGAGGTCGAACTCTCCTCCATCGGCATCCTGCGCAATCGCGTCCGCGCGGAGTGACCTTGCCCTTCAGAGGCCGTGGCGACCGGCTCGCGTTCATGGTTCCGGCGCTTCTCGCTGGCACCGCCTTTGGTAGCTGGCCTTGGTGGCATCAGTCTCCAGACCGGTGCGATCTCTCCCCCTCCCATCCCCGACGGGAGGGGCTGCGAGATGGCATCTTCCAGACTCTCCTCTCTGCGCCCTCTGCGTCTCTGCGGTGAAGTCTCTTCCCATACCATCCCCAGCTTGCCCAAGAAACAACCCAAGTCCGACACACCCACCATCGAGAACCGCAAGGCCCGGTTCAACTACATCATCACCGACACCCTCGAGTGCGGCATCATGCTCCAGGGCTCCGAGGTCAAGAGCGTCCGCGATGGCAAGGTCTCCATCGCCGAGGGATACGTCCGCGTCCAGGAGAACCCGCCCGCCCTCTACCTCCACAGCGTCAGCATCGACGAGTACGGCCCCGCCGGCGTCCTCGGGCACAAGCTCGCACGCACCCGCAAGCTCCTCGCCCACAAACGCGAGATCGCCAAGCTCGCCCGCCAGGTGGACCAGAAGGGCATGACCATCGTCCCGCTCAAGATCTACTTCAAGGATGGCTACGCCAAGGTCCTCATCGGCCTGGGCAAGGGCAAGGCCGCTCACGACAAACGCTCCACCATCAAGGAACGCGAGAGCTCCCGCGACATCGCCCGCGCGATGAGCCGCCGCCGCTGAAACGCCCGGCTCCTTGTCTTTCAGAGGCCGAAGCGGCAGCGACCGGCTTCGACTCCCTCCCATCCCCGATGGGAGGCGCTGGCGTAGCAGGCCGTCCGGCATGCGGCGCCGGTCTCAAAGCCGATGCGCAGAGCCGCGGCGTGCGGGGCGGGGGGCGTCAAGGAGCGGACCTTCTCGAACGAGCCCGAAGCGCAAGCGAGGGCCTGATTGGCCGCCGCGTCGATGCCGCTCCAAGGCCACCCACGACAAACGCTCCACCATTAAGGATCGGCAGGTGGCACTGACCCCGTGCCACCGACCGTGGCTCTGCACGGTCGGTGCCTCCGAAACCACCCAATCGCACCGACCGCCCAAGGCTGCGGTCGGTGGCACATAGGCAAAGATCCGTGCCGCCAGTCAAGACCCGGCCACTCTCGCGCTCCCACTACAGTTCTCCCATGCAGCCCGAAGTCCGGACCGATCCAATCGAGTACACCATCTCCGGGCTCTCCCTGCGGCACAATCCCGCCAAGCGCTTCGGCGAGGAGATCATGTCCCTGCTCGGGCGCGTCTGGCCGGTGATCAAGGCGAACGCGATCCCCAACGATGGGATCAACCGCGTCGTCTACGACAAGGCGGATGAAGGTGGTTGCACCGTCTTCGCCGGCGTGGTGCTGGGCGAGTCCGCCAGTCCCGCCGCGTCCGTGTTCGAGCGCAAGACCATCCGGCTCGCGCGCTACGCCTATTGGAAGCACATCGGCCCCTACCACCTCATCCCCGCGACCGGCGCGGCCATGACCAAGGCCCTCGAAGCCCGCGGCGCGCACACGGGCTCGCCGATGGTCGAGGTCTACGGGCACTGGTCCCAGGACGAGAGCAAACTGGAAACCGAAACGTTCGTGGCGATTCGATAAGGCCCCCCAAGCACGCTGCCCTCCCAACCCGCGCCATGCCCAAGCGCCCCGCCCCATCCAAGTCGCTCTCCAAGAAGCCCATCGATCCCGACTGGCGTGCCGACATCCTCAACCGCATCCGCGCCCTCATTGCCCGCGCGGCCCCCGACGCCATCGAAGAAGTGAAGTGGCGCAAGCCCTCCAACAACATGCGCGGCGTCCCCGTCTGGTCGCATCCCGACGTCAGCGGCAAGCTCGCCATCATCTGCACCGGCGAAACCTACAAGGCCGCGGTCAAACTCACCTTCCCCCACGGCGCGGCCATCCCCGATCCCGCTCGACTCTTCAACGCGAGCCTCGAGGGCACCCGCCGCGCGATCGATCTGCACGAGGGCGATACGCTCAACGACAAGGCCTTCATCGCCCTCATCCGCGCGGCGATCGCCACCAGCACGCCGCCGTCCTCCAAGCCAAAGCGATCCGCGCAACCCAAAGCGCCGCGCCTGCTCTCGGGCGGCAACCCCCAGATCGCCAAGGGTGAAGGCGATGCGCCCGTGCGCGCGTACATCGACGCCATGCCCGACTGGAAGCGCGACGTGGGCCGACGGGTGGATGCCATCATCCAGCGCGCCGTCCCCAACGTGCGCAAGGCCGTGAAATGGAACTCCCCGCTCTACGGCATCCGGGGCCAGGGCTGGTTCGTCGCGCTCCATTGCTACACCAAGTTCGTCCGGCTGACCTTCTTCAACGGCACATCGCTCGATCCCATGCCGCCCGGCCCCTCCAAGACCAAGGCGGCGCGACACCTCGATATCCATGAGGGCGAACTGGGCCACGACCTCCGCGAGTCGCAACTCGCCGCGTGGTTCAAGCAGGCCAGCGCCCTTCCCGGCTGGGGCAGCGACTAGCGAAAAATGGGGATCTCTGTAATCGTCACTGCCCATCACGTCGCATGTACAAAGTCCTTCCCGGTCCCCAAAGCCGGTGCCTTCGCTTCCAATAACCCGCTCGCGGACCGTCCCCCATCAACTCCCGTCCCATCCGAACCGATCTCTAGAGGTGGGAGGTTCCATATGTCCAGCGCCCCAAGGCCCGGGCCCAACGGTCCCATTGTCAGCGACTTCGCCAGCGACCCGGAGATGGGCGAGCTCGTCCAACTCTTCGTCTCCGAGCTCCCGCAGCGCGTCGAGTCTCTCCGCGACGCGTGGGCCCACAGCCAGATCGACATGCTCCTGCGCCTGGCGCACCAGCTCCGCGGGGCCAGCGCCGGCTACGGCTTCCCGACGATTGGGCGCGCCGCCGAACGCCTCGAGACGGACCTGCGCCGCGTCGGCGCCGCCGGCACCACGCCCGACCTTGAGTCCATCGCGGCCCAGTTCCGCGACCTTGTCGATCTGTGCAACCGAGTCCGCGCGGGGGCCTGAGCGCCGTCGCGATCCCGAACCACCCTCGAGCGCGGCATGGACCCGACCACCGAGCACACCAAGCACCAGCAGCCGATCGTGCTCGTCATCGACGATGACGTGGATGTCCATCGCCTGCTCAAGGCGCGCCTCCGCCACGAGGAGATCGACCTCGTCGAATCGCTGGGCGCGCAGGAGGGGCTCGACACCGCGCGCGAGCTCCGCCCCGCGGTCGTGCTGCTGGACCTGGAGATGCCCGACGACGACGGCTTCCGCGTGCTCCGCCAGCTCAAGGAGGACCCACGCACCCGCGACGTGCTGGTCATCATCCTCACCGCCGCGTCGAGCACCCAGGACAAGGTGACGGCGTTCGACCTGGGCGCGATCGACTACATCACCAAGCCGTTCAACATGACGGAGCTGCGGGTGCGACTGCGCTCGGCGCTGCGGACGCACGAGCTGGTGCAGATGCTCGCGCAGCGGGCGCAGATCGACGGTCTGAGCGGGCTGTGGAACCGGGCGTACTTCGACCGGCGGTGGATGGAAGAGGTGGCGTCGTGCACGCGGTACGGCTCGCCGCTGTCGCTGGCGATGCTCGACCTGGACCACTTCAAGAGCGTGAACGACTCGTTCGGGCACCCGGCGGGGGACCTGGTGATCCAGGGGTTCGCGCGGCTGCTGACGCGCGAGGTGCGCCTGGAGGACGTGGCGTGCCGGTACGGCGGCGAGGAGTTCGCCATCATCCTGCCGCACACGGGTCCGGAGGCGGCGCGGCAGCTGTGCGAGCGGGTGCGTGACTCGGTGGCGGGGACGGTGTGGGCGCGGCACCCGGACCGGACGATCACGGTGTCGATCGGCGTGGCGGGGTCGGCGGCGTCGACGGACCTGACTCCCGAGGCGTGGGTGGAGATGGCCGACGACGCGCTGTACCTGGCGAAGCAGTCGGGGCGGAACCGCGTGGTGTGCTGGACGGCGCCGCCGATGGTGTCGCTGGCGCGCGCGGGCTAGAAGGGGATCATGATTCCGGCGTAGAGCAGGAGTCCGTCGCGCGCGGGGTTGCGGGCGTCGCCGTGGATGCGCGCGTTGGAGATGTGGTGCCAGCGGAGGCCGACCTGCAAACGGTTGGCTGTGGCGGGGTCGAGCTGGTAGGTGAGGCCGGCGCCGATGCGGGGCATGAAGTCGAATCCCGTGCCGCCCTGGGGCGTGTTGCCCGAGGCGAAGAGGAGCCCGATGCCCGCGTCGGCGTAGTAGGACCAGCGTCCCTCGTTCCAGAAGTGCCAGCGGAAGGCGAAGGCGGGGTTGATGCCCAGCGTGTCGGGGCCGGGCTGGTTGAAGTACCAGAGGTTGAGCTCGGCGGTGAACTCGATGTCCTTCTCGAGGAAGATGGAGTACGCGCCGCGCAGGTTGAGATCGTGGGCCGCGTTGAAGTTGTCGGCGTAGCCGCCGCCGAGGGTCCACCAGCGCTGGCCCTTGGCGCCGAAGGGTTCCGCGGCGTGCGCGGGGCTCGCGGCGGGCTGGTACGAGAACGAGAGCGATGGGGCGGAGAGCGCGGGGGGCGATTGCGGCGTGTCCTGCGCGTGGGCGCTGAGCGCGAGCAGGAGGGAGAGCAGGGCGGTGCGGTGGCGCATGGGCGGAGCGTACCCTCGAATCCGGAGGTGCGTCGTGGGCATGCCCGATGCGAGGCTGGAACTCGAGCGCGTGCGGCAGCAGCTGGTGCGCGTGGAGGAGGCGCAGTTGTTCGACCAGCGAACGCTGGAGCAGCTCAACGAGTTGGTGCTGCGCCTGGGCGAGTCCGTGGACCGGATCGAGGCCCGCGTGCGGGCGCTGGAGGCCCGGCTGGAGGCGCGGGAGTCGGGCGATGGCGTTGAGGGCGAGATGCCCGAGGGGGACAGCGATCCGTTCGGACGACGCAGCGAGCCGACGTGAGGCGCGTCAGGGCGGCGGGTGCGGGTCCGCGGGGATGTGGGGCCGGGTGGCGGGGTGGATGTAGAGCACGCCGTACTCGGGAACGAAATCGTCGGGGATGTCGTGCATGACGACGACGCGATCGGATGGGCCGGCGTCGTCGGTGGGTTGTGCGCGCGGGTTGGATGTGGGTGTCGCCGCGGGTGAGGGGATTGAACTGTTCGTGGTGGGCGCGTGGGCCAGCGCTTCCCCGGCGCTTGCCTCGGAGGGGAGGGAGGCGTGAAGCCCTGCGCTTCCGCTTGGGCCTCTGAAAGAGTCGGAGTCCTCACGCTCGTGCTGTGGAGGTGATGAGGGTTCGGGGCGCAGGATGGGCGGGTCGTGAGCGGTCGGGGTGGCGCGGGCGGCGGCCGTGCGCGATGTCGGGGCGCTGGCGGGAACGAGTGGCTTGTCGTCGAACTTTGGTTCGCTTTGGCTGGGCGGGCGGGCGGCCAGACGGAGGAGTGCGGTGGCGGCGCGGCGTTTTTCGATGGGGTCTTCGGCGGTGCGTGCGATGTGCTCGAGGGCGGTGATGGACGTCTGGCGGGCCTGGGCGGCGCGGAGGTCCGCGGCGGCGTGGGCGAGTTCGCTGAGGATGGTGAGGCGCTGGGCGACGGCCGGTTGGTTGAACCACCGGATGAGATCGTCGGGTGTGAGTTCGAAGCGGCGGGCGAGGAGGGAGAGGTCGAGGCCGCCCTCGAGGAAGTCGCGGAGGAGCTCGGCGTCGGGCCCGTCGAGGGCGAGCAGTGATGGGCGCGTGGTCACGCGTGGAGTGTGGGATCGGCGGGCGTGCGATGCAAGGGGTTGGGCGCGGAGGGACGCGATGTTGCGCGCGCGGGAGGGTGGTGAGCGCGCGATGGTGGGTTGTGCGCGCGCGAAGGTGGTTGCAGGGTGGAGTGCATGGTGATTGCGCCAACTTCTCCCCGGCCCTGCCCTCGGATGGGAAGGAGGCATGAAGCCCTGCGCTGCCGCTTGGGCCTCAGAAAGGCGGGGATCGTGCCGCTCCCTCACGGTTGCGGCTCTGCGTGGTTGAACGCGATGCACGCCCGGGTCCAAGGCGACGCGGGGCGTGGCACCCCGCGTGGACCGCAGCGTCGTTGCGACGTCGATGTGTTCACATCAGCAGCGACTGGCCGTCCATCTCGGGAGGTTTGGGAAGGCCCATCATGTCGAGGGCGGTGGGGAGGATGTCCGCGAGTCGGCCGCGGGCGGCGCGGGTGGCGGGGTTGAACCAGCCTTTGGCGGTGGTGTCGCCGCGGAGCTTGCGGGACTTGAAGGCGGGGCCGACGACGAAGAGGGGAACGTCGTAGATGGTGTGCGCGGTGTGCGGCGCGTTGGTGATGGGGTCGAACATCTGCTCGCAGTTGCCGTGGTCGGCGGTGATGATGAGCGCGCCGTTGCGCTTGAGCGTGGCGTCGATGATCGCGCCGACGCAGGCGTCGACGGTGGCGCAGGCCTTGATGGCGGCCTCGAGGTTGCCCGTGTGGCCGACCATGTCGCCGTTGGCGAAGTTGACGACGATCACGTCCTCGCAGTCCTTGGCGGCGAGCCGGCGAAGAACGGCGTCACGGACCTGGTCGGCGGACATCTCGGGCTTGAGGTCGTAGGTGGCGACCTTGGGGCTCTGCGGGTTCTCGCGGGATTCGCCGGGGAACGGTTCGTCGCGGTAGTCGTTGAAGAAGAAGGTGACGTGGGGGTACTTCTCGGTTTCGGCGCAGCGGAACTGGCGGAGGCCCAGCGAGGAGAGGTACTCGCCGGCGATGTTCTTCATCTTGGGTGGCTTTGGGAAGGCGACCTTGACGTGGGGCGCGAGCTCGTCCCAGTAGGCGGTCATGGTGATGTAGTTGAGGTTCATGAGCGGGCCGCGGTTGAAGCCGTGGCGGCCCGAGTCGGGGCTCGGCTTGACCTTGGCCCAGGCGGCCTCGGGGAAGACGAAGGCGGCGGAGATCTCGCGGGGGCGATCGCCGCGGTAGTTGTAGAAGATGATGGTGTCGGCGGTGGTGATGCGCGAGTCGCACTGGGACTGGGGCGTGGGGCCGATGATGGTGGGGGGGATGAACTCATCGCCCTTCTGCGAGTCGGTGGTGGGCGCGTCGTAGTAGGCCTGGATGGCGCGTTCGGCGGTGGGCGCGGTGCGCGGCGCGGTGCCGGGCGACGCGTCGAGGCGACCCGTCATGGCGGAGTAGGCGAGGGCGACGCGTTCCCATCGGTAGTCGCGGTCCATGGCGTAGTAGCGGCCGGCGATGGTGGCGATGCGTCCGATGCCGATGGCGATGAGTTCGCGCTCGACGGTGCGGATGAACTCGAGGCCTGTGAAGGGGCCGGTGTCGCGGCCGTCGGTGAAGAGGTGGAGGAAAACGCGGTCCTTGGGTGCGCCAAGGGCCTTGCAGGCGCGGAGGCAGGCGAAGAGGTGATCGAGCTGGCCGTGGACGCCGGCATCGGAGGCGATGCCCAGGAGGTGGATGGACTTCTTGGCGGCGATGGCGGCGCGGATGGCGTCGGCGATGACGTGGTTTTTCTCGAGGCCTGAGCGGCAGGCCTTGGTGATGGCGACGGACTCCTGGTCGACGATTCGTCCGGCGCCGATGTTCTGGTGGCCGACCTCGGAGTTGCCCATGGTGGCGTGCTCGGCGATGCCCGGGAGCCCGACATCCTCGCCTGAGGTTTTGATGAGGGTCCAGGGGTGGTCGCGCGTGAGTCGATCGGCGGTGGGGGTGAGGCCACGCTTTGAGGCGATGAGCGGGGCGTTGAAGGCGTCGTGCTCTGGGTGTGGGTTGAGGCCCCAGCCGTCGCGGATGATGAGCACGAGTGGGGAGAGGCGCGGGGTTGGCATGGGGCGACTTTACGGCGCGGGGCGGCGGTGTGCGCGGTGGTCGCGCGGCTAGGGGTGGCGGTTGACGAGGGCGCCGATGAAGGCCATGAGCAGGAGGAGGATGAGCAGGGCCGCGGGGATGCCCATGACGATGATCTTGATGATGCGTTCACGCTTGGCGCGGCGCGCGGCGAGGGCGATGACGTTGGCCCAGGCCTGTGCCGCGGCGGGGTTTGCCTGTTCGAGCGTGAGGCGATCGGTGAGGGCGGCCTCGAGGAGGTTGGCGGCCTCGAGCATGTAGGGCTTGTAGCGGGTCATCGCGCCGGGCATGGAATGGATGCTGTGCGCGATGGAGACGACGCAACCCTGGGGATTCGGGCGTGTGATGAGTCGCACGGTCTGCGGCCAGAGGTCGATGCGGATGGCGTCCTTGGGCTTGCGCGCGGGGCGCTCGGCGAGGAGCGAAGTGGGCGAGTCGTCGCGCACTTCCTCGCAGCCGAGGGCGGAGAGGAGCGGTTGGGCGCGGCGCAGGACTTCGTGGGCGTCCAGCGGCGAGTCGAATTGGTTTTCGAGGATGGTCGGGGGAGCGTTCATGGCGCTGGGGGTTGGCCCGCTTCGGGATGGCGCTGGAGCCTTTGGTACGCGATCGCCTCGCGGATGCCCTGCACGAGCAGGAACGCGTTCAAGACTTTGAAGACGACGGACTTGGCGAGCCACGAGGGGACCAGGATGCCGATGAGGGCGGTCTCGGCGACGTACACCGCGAGCCCGAGGCTGGCGCCGAGGACGGGGGCTTTGAGCGCGACGGCGGCGAGCAGAATGAGGAGCAGGCCGCCGACGCCGTAGATGAGCAGGGGTTCGGGGACGTCCCTCAGCGAGCGGATGTGGAGTTGCGAGGATTGAACGACGCTGATGCCCAGGTGGATGAGCCCGACGATGAAGAGCCAGCGCGGAGCGCCGAAGCGTCGCCCGGCGAGGGCGGCCTTCTGGGCTTCGCGGCCGGCATCGGAGGTGGCGACGGAGGTTGAGGTGACGAAGCGGGGGCCGGAGGGGTTTTGCGACATCATCGTGTTCCCGTTGCGGGTGCGGATTGCCTCAACGGGGGCACAATGTAACTTTGGTGTGCGCGTGCGGCAACCCAATTGAAAGGCGGCGCGGGTTGGGGCGTCGCGCGCGGGTGTAATGCTTTGGAGCGTGGAGACTAAGGATCTACGCGGCGAGCCACGCGAGGACTTCTTCCCAGTTCATGGCCTTGCCGGGCTCGCGGCCCTGGGAGGCCTTGATCTTGCCCTTGCCGTCGGCGGACTTGGCGATGACGACGGTGCCTCGCGAGGAGACGTTGAGGTCGGGCCAGAAGAGGCCGTAGGCCTTGCAGACCTGGCGGTGGATGTCCGAGACGAGGGTCTGCTTGAGGCCCAGCTGGTCGGCCCAAGCCTTGAGGGAGGCGAAGGAGTCGCAGGAGACGCCGACGACGGTGGCGCCCTTGGCGGACCACTTGGCCATCTCGTCGTTGACGCACTTCATCTCGGTGGAGCAGACGGAGGTGAAGGCGAGGGGGAAGAAGCAGAGGACGACGTCGCCCTTCTTGACGGCGTCGGAGAGCTTCCATTCCTTGCGGTTCTGGTCGGTGAGGGTGAAGTCCGGGGCGAGGTCGCCGACGGCGAGGGGTGCGGTGCGGGGGGTGAGGTGGTCGTTGTTGGGCATGGGGGGAGATCCAAGAGACGGAGCGACAAAGGAACGGGGCCACGGAGCGGGAACGGTGTCCATTCGCTCGCGGGGGCGGCGTGTGGTATGCTAGGAGTGCGGTTCGCGCAGGAGGCCACACATGACCGCGTTCGACATCGCCAAGTCCGGGGCGGAGCCCCGGGGAGCGAGCCCGATGAGCACACCCTTGTCCGTTTCGGCGCGAGCGCCCGAGCCGCCTGAGGCGCTGGAGCAGCGTTACGCGTCGGTGCGTGCGCGGATCGGCGCGGCGGCGAAGCGCGTGGGCAAGCGCGAGCAGGACGTGATGCTCGTGGTGGTGAGCAAGTACGCGGAGCCGGACCAGGTGCGGCACCTGGTGCGCCTGGGTCACCGGGACTTCGGCGAGAACTACGTTCAGAACCTGATCCAGCGCGCGGCGATGGCGGACGAGCTGATGGCGCGGGGGCGGACGCTGCCCAACGCGCGGGCGACGGCGGACCTGCAGGCGGCGGTGCTGGGGACGGCGGGGCCCGGCGGCGGCGCGGACAAGATCCGCTGGCACCTGATCGGGCACCTGCAGCGGAACAAGGTGAAGAAGGCGCTGGAGTTCTGCCGGTTGATCCACACGGTGGACTCGCTGCGGCTGGCGGAGGAGATCCAGGCGATCGGGGTGAGGCGCGAGGAGCCCGTGGAGGTGCTGGTGCAGGTGAACTGCTCGGGCGAGGAGCAGAAGGAGGGTTGCCCGCCGCCGGCGGCGCTGCACCTGTGCGAGCAGATCGACACGATGGTGGGCGTGCGTGTGCGCGGGCTGATGACGATGGCGGCGCTGGGGAAGGGGCCGGAGGATGCGCGGCCGGCGTTCTCGCGGTGCCGGGACTTGTTCGAGGAGATCGAGAAGACGGGGATCGGTGAGGGGAAGTTCAACATCCTGTCGATGGGGATGTCGGGGGACTTTGAGGTGGCGATCGAGGAGGGCGCGAATGTGGTTCGGGTGGGGAGCGCGATCTTTGGGGAGAGGGCGGCGGTGGAGGAGGGGGAGGAGAAGTAGGGTCAGGGGCTTGGTGAAAGGGCGGGGTCGAGAGGGCGGATGGTGGTTGGGCGCATGCCGGTTCCGAACCGAGCAGTGTGGTCTTGCCATGCTTCGTCCAGGTAGACCGGGACATCGCGATAGATGATTTCGCAGTTGGGAACCCGCGTCATGCCGACGGTCTGTTCGGCCGCGCCGGGGTCTGGCGTTAGAATCACATCCACGGTCAGATCGGGGAGCTTTGGAAGCTCAACGTGAGTTGGGTTGATTCGGTACGGCGGCTTCTTGAACCGCTCGAGCGCGAGAGGGAGCCACTGCTCGTTGAGGACCGCGGAGCTTGAGCCAAGCATCGAATCAGTGACCGATTCCCACGCGAACCATCCGCCCTCCTGATCGTTGAGCGGCAGCCCGGTCGAGTTCTTGGCGGGTCGGACTGTCGCCTTGAAGGCGACGGGAAGGGCCTGGGCTTCGCAGTTGAAGAGCACGTGGATGCTCGGCTGGGCGGGGCCCGGATACTCGAAGTACGGTTGATTCTCCTTCGGTGTGAGCACCACACCTCGCAGCAGCATGCTGATCTGGAGCTTCTGCTCCGTATCCAGATCGAGGGCGCGCGTCGCGGCGGTTGGGCTTTCGCCGACGCGGGCGTGTGCGATCTTGTCAAAGACCCACGTGCGTTTGGTCGCCTTCGCGGTGCCCGTTGTGACGGTTGTGACGCCCATCGTTACTCGCAGTGTGATTTCGTAATCGCCTGGTGAGGTTGCGATCGGGGTGGCAGGGTTCATGGTGTACCGCCCATGCCACTGGCGCGTTCCGGACATCCACGCGGTGGGAGTGGGGATGAGCGTTGGATCGATCGGATGCCCGTCTCGGCGGATGTGCACGATCTCCGCTTTGGACGTGTAGTTGGATGGCCCACCTTGAGACCGGCCGGGTCCGACTCGCCATGGGCCGAGCTCGAGCGTGGTTGCGATGGAGTGGCCTGCCTGGACCTGGGGTCGAACTTCGAACTTGATCGATTGATCGGCCGCTTGCTCATACGCGCTGGATTCGGCGGGGGACATCAGGGCGTTGGAGTACTCGGCCCAGAGGTGGTTGTGCATCTTCTCTGTCCACTCGGCGTTCTGGTTTGTGATGCGTGCGAGGAGGGCGGCGCGGAGGCCGCCATCGCTGGCGGGGGTGAGGCGCTCGAGGGTTTGGCGGCGCTGAAGTTCGGCGAGGGCGCGGTCGGCGTCGGGTGCGGGCGCGGTCTTGACCCAGTTTGAGAGCGTGGACGAGGGAGCGAAGCGGAGCCAGTTGACGGTGAGCGCGGCGGGCAGGCTGTCGTGAACGAGGATGAACGCGCCGATCAACGTGCCCAGCGCGCCGACGATGAGGCGGGCGCGTCGCCTGACGGTGCGGGTGCGTCGGATCGCGCCGAGTCGCTCAAGATCCGCGCCGCACTCGGGGCAGCGGGGGGGATGTGTGAGGCCGGAGAGATCGAAGCGGCACTTGGCGCACCAGGGCGGGGTGTGGGTGGTGGTGCCGCGGAGGCCGGAGAGCAAGAGGCGGATGCAGACGATCAGGCCGACGAGAAAGAGGATCCCCAGAAGCCGCATGCGGAAGGGTAGTTCTTCGAGATTAGTTCGAGCGCCAATCGGCGCGGCACTCGAGCGCGGGGGCGTCGGGGGGGCTCTCGGCTTTCAGCGGGGTCCATGTGCCGCCATTGGCTATGGCGTTCCATGACGGCGTGCCGCGTTGCGATGCGCTGGTGTCGGGCAGGGCGTACCAGATTCGGCGGGGCTTCGTGAGCTCCACCGTGAGTTTGAACGCGTCTCGTTCGGCGCGGAAGCGGGCGAGGCCGAGCTCGTTGGTGGTGCCCTTGGCGATACGTAGACCAACCGTGTTCAGACCAAAGGGAAGTGGAGGGCCACTGTCCACTGGACGATTTGTCATGTCCACGTGTGCGCCAGGGATGGGCTCGTGGGTTTGGACATCGCGGAGAGAGATTTCGACGAGCGTGCCGTGGGGAGCGCAGGCGGAGAGGAAAAGGGCGGCGAGCAGGGCGACGCGGAGCATGGGAAAGCGTAGTGGGTTAGGGACATTGGCCTCGGCATGAGCGCGAGGAGAAGAGAAGGCACGCCCCGCAAGGCACGGGGCGTGGCACCCGGTGGGCGTGTTGCGGCTTTGAGGCGCGGTGGAAGACGCGAACGCCCGGCGCTTCCGCTTGGGCCTCTGAAGGGCGCGGGGAATCGGGCGTGCGATCAGGCGTTGGCGAGGCGGCCGCGGGAGGAGCGGGTCTCTTCCATGTAGCGCTGGAGGTTGCGGCCCGGGCAGGCGGTCGATTTGATTTCCTGGTGGGTGTAGACGCGCGAGACGGGGACGCGGTAGGCGCGCATGCGATCGGCGACGAAGGCGTCGAGCGTGCGGATCTGCTCGGGGGTGGGGGTCTGCTCGTCGAAGTTGCCCATGACCTGGATGCCGAGGTTGTGCTCGTTGTTCTGGGAGACGTGGGCGCCCTGGAACTTGATGGGGCGGCCCTCCCAGATGCGGCCGGCGGGGTCGATGAGGTAGTGGTAGCCGATGTCGGCCCATGGGCGGCCGTTGGCGTCCTTGCGGGAGGTGGTGTGGTCCTTGCGCATGGCCTCGATGACGCGGGCGCAATCGGATTGGTTCTTTGAGGCGATGACGAAGCCGGCGTGGTGGATGGTGATGCGCTCGATGCCGTTCATGGGGTTGATGTAGGCCATGGCGGGCTGGGCGGAGGTCCAGGCTCGGCGCGGGATGATGTTGCCCGGTGGGGCGCCATCGGCGATGGAGTTCGAGGGTGCGCGACCGGAGCCGGTGTAGGGGTCGCGGCGTGCGGGGCCGTCCATGTCCTCCTTGGACATGGGGGTCCACTTATTGGCGGCACCCTTGCCCTTGCAGGCGGTGAGGAGGGCGCCGGCGCCGAGGATGAGCGAGGCTCGGATGAGGGTCCGGCGGTCGAGGGTTGGGATCGCGCCGTTGGAGGGCGCGGTGGCGTCGGTGTGTGTCGAATCCATGACTTGAAAGATCGGCGATGGTGCGTGCGGAGGTGCAGGTTTGTGGGGCGGGCGGGGGCATCCAATCCCCTGGCCCGTCGTCGAACGGTGCCCAAGCATAACCGAAGGCGGGGTGGGGCATATCTTGTGGGCTTGTTGGCGGGGTCTGGAGGTCGGCATGGGCGTGTCATGGATGGCGGTGCTGGGTCAGGCGGCGCCGGAGAACGGCGAGGGCGTGGCGAAGAAGAGCGTGGAGGTGGCGGCGGAGGCGGCGAAGAAGCTGGGCGAAGACGCCGCGCAGAAGGTGGGCCAGGTCGAGGCCTGGGTGCGCAAGTACGGGCCCGATGTGGTGACGGTGCTGGTCATCCTGATCGTGGCGTGGTTCCTGTCGGGATGGGCCAAGCGTGCGACGCGCAAGGCGCTGGATCGGGCGCACTTCGATCTGACGGCGTCCAAGTTCTTTGCCAACCTGATCCGGTGGTCGATCTTGGCGGTGGCGGTGGTGATCAGCCTGAGCCGGTTTGGGATCGAGACGGCGACGTTCGCGGCGTTGATCGCGGCGATGGGGCTGGCGATCGGTCTGGCGCTGCAGGGGACGCTGTCGCACCTGGCGTCGGGGGTGATGCTGCTGGTGTTCCGGCCGTTCAAGGTGGGAGATGGGATCAACGTGGGCGGGCAGGCGGGAACGGTGAACGAGTTGGACCTGTTCACGACGACGCTCGACACGGCGGATGGGCGTCGGATCATCATTCCCAACGGGCAGATCTTCGGGAACACGATCGAGAACCAGACGCACCATCCGCGTCGGCGGACGGACGTGACGATCGTGCTCGCGGGGTCGCACGACGTGGATCACTGCCGGCGCGTGCTGCTGGCGGCGGCGCAGGGAACGGCGGGCGTGCTGATGGACCCGCATCCGGACGTGGTGCTGACGGACCTGCCGGGCGGGAACATGCAGTGGAGCGTGCAGGCGTGGGCGAAGACGGGCGAGGTGGGCGGTGTTCGTCAGACGCTGCTGAAGAATCTGCGCGACGCGCTGGCGAAGGAGGGGCTGGGCGGCCCGCGCCAGGCGCTGGATGTGAGCATGAAGCAGGGGTAGGTGTGGCTAGCGGTGCGGCGCGGAGGACAGGCCGCCGAGCCACTTGGCCCAGATCGAGAGCACGAGGAGCATGTAGAGTCGCTGGGAGTGGTCGCGGCCCTTCCAGGGCCAGAGCGATCGCGTGCCCGCGTCGTCGTGTTCTTTGAGCATCTGGCGGACGTAGTTCATGTTGATCATGGCGTTGATGCCCAGCGCGTCGGGGCCGAAGGGCTCGGGGGCGAGGAGGTGGTCGCGCAGGAGTTGGCGGAGGGAGCCGAAGTCGGAGCGGAACCAGTCGCCGATGGGGATGGCGAAGCCCTGCTTGGGACGATCGACGATGTCCGGGGGGAGGTACTTGCGGGCGACCTGTTTCAAGAGGCCTTTGCGTTGGCCGTGGGGCATGAGGGAGGAGAGTTGCTCCGAGAGAGCGCTGGCCACCAGTCTGTTCGCGAGCATGGGCGATCGCACTTCCAGCGCGACGCTCATGGAGGCGGTATCCACTTTGCGCATGAGATCGCCCGGGAGATAGACCTCGAAGTCCAGGCGGGGCGGGTCGGTTTTGTCCAGGTCGCCAATGGGCCCGGGAACGCAGTTGAGACCCGTCCTGCCGGGCACAAGCCTTTGGTAAAGCGCCGTCGGGAAGATCGCTGACAGGTCTGTGTAACCATCGCCCTTGGCGGCTTCGATCAGGCGTCGCGCTTTCGTGGAGAGGGCCTTGGGGTCGCGCGCGGGCAAGATCATTTCTGGTAACACGCGGAGGAGAGGAGAGAGCCTGCGCAGCCACGGGGCGATTGCGTGCCGGTCGTACCCGGCGAAGAGCTCGTCACCTCCATCGCCACCGAGCGCGACTTTGACGTGCTGGCGCGCAGCGCGGCAGAGCCAGTGCGTTGGGAGGAGGGAGCTATCTCCGAAGGGAAGGCCAAGTTCGTGTATGAGGCGGGGCAGGTCTTCGGCGGGCGACGCACCGGCGTCGAGGAGGGTGAGCGGCACGCCGAGGCGTTTGGCAACTGCGCTCGCGTGTCGTGATTCGTCGTAGCGGGGGTCGGGCATTCGCACGCAGAAGGCGGCGACGTCCGCGTGTTTGCGTGCGTAATGGGTAATGAGGCTTGAATCGATTCCGCCTGAAAGAAAGACGCCCACGGGAACATCGGCGTTGAGATGCATCCTGACGGCGTGCTCGAGTTGTTCATCGAGGAAGGCAAGCCCATCGTCACGTTGATACACAGCGTTGGTTCGGGCTTCAGGGGGAGGCGCGTTGGCCCAAAGTGGTTCGAATGCGCCTCGATTCGGTTCGTCCTCCAGTAGCTCAGACCACTCGTAGTAGCCGAATGTCGATGCGACGCCGTGCGGGTGCTCTACGGCATCTAGCGGCAATGAATCTAGGATTCCTTCAATTGAGTATCCGTGTCGGGTCCACAAATCGATGGGGTTGAGTTGCGTGCAGCCCAGTGTTGGTTTGAGACCTCGATGGGCGCGCAGGCGCATGATGCCGGGGAGAGAGCTCGAAAATGCGATGCTTTCCGGTTCGTTCGGCGTGTAGTAGAGCGGCTTCTCACCGGCACGATCCCGGAACATCGCGAGCGTGCCTGCGCCGCGATCCCAGATGAGCGCGGCGAACATGCCATCGAGGCGCTTGATGAGATCAACGTTGAATGCGCGCCAGCCGTGGACGAGGACTTCGGTGTCGGAGTGGTCGGAGGTGAAGGTGTGTCCTGCGGCGATGAGGTCGCGGCGGAGTTGGCGGTGGTTGTAGATGCAGCCGTTGAAGGCGACGGCGACGAGGTCGTCTGAACTCGCGGTCGAGGCGGATGGCGCGGGTGAGGGGGCGCTGAGGCGGGGGGGGGGGGCCCCCCCCCCCCCCCCCCCCCAGCCCGGGGGGGGGGAAAAAAGAGGAAGGGGGGGGGGGGGGGGGGG
>CAYNSB010000024.1:0-23137 GCA_964399625.1 uncultured Phycisphaeraceae bacterium | reverse complement strand
CCCGCATGTCGGAGGAGTCGTCAGAAAGCTGTTTCGTGGCGGAAGTGAGGGAAGTGGAAGAGCCCTCGCTTGCGTTTCGGGCTCGTTGGGGTTGATCGTCGCGGGCGATGGGCACGCCCCGGTCCGGAGCGACACGGGGCGTGGCACCCGGGGTTGTGTGTGGGGCACGCTCGGAAATTGAGACGCCAACCCCTCCCCGGTCCTCCCCTGTGAGGGCAGTGGGAGAAGAGGAGCTTGAGCCCGCGCTTCGGGTTCGCTGGAGCGCTTCGTTCCAGGCGTGGAGGGCGGGGTCGTCGGGGGATTCGTAGAGGAGCCACCCTCCGCCCTTTGCGTTGTTCCCGTCGCCGGCGCGCGGGCCCGAGGCGCGGGTGGTGGTGAGGATGCCTGCGCCGCGGCGTGGGGAGACCATGGGCTGGTGGCCGGCGGCGTGGTCGAGGATGCTCAGGCGCCGGTGGACGAGCGCGACATCGACGATGGAGCCGTCGGGGCGGATGGCGCGATCGCGGAATCGGCCCTTGCCGTCGGGGCCTCGATGCTTGATGGAGTCGTCGAGGATGTCGAGCCAGGCTTCTGGGATGGCGAGGAGCGGCGGCGGGATGTCCGAGTTGGGCGGGTGGACGCGGAGGATGCCGGCGATGCCGCACATGCGAGGTCAGGCTCCGCGGGAGGTTTGGGCGGGCACGAGCGGCATTCGGGATTCGGGATTGGGCATTCGGGACGAACTCGTCTCGCTCACGCGGGGTTCGCGGGCGGAGAAGCGGCGGCGCGGGCGCGCTCGGTGCGGAGTCGCTGGCGGCGCTGAGCGCGGAGCATCCAGAGGGTGTGGAGGGTTCGTGCGAGGGCGGTGGCGATCCAGAAGCCCCAGATGGTGGCCCAGGTGGGAGCGACGTGGTGGGCGATGAGGACGTTCTGGACGGTGAGCCAGATGGCGTAGAGGAATGGGGAGAGGACCATGCGCTCGATCTGGACGAGCGTGGCGTCCTTGAAGTAGCCCGGGGCGGAGTGCTCGCCGGCGATCTCGGCGAGCTTGCCGCCGGGGATGCGTCGGGGCCAGTGGTTGGCCATCCAGTGGAGGAGGTAGAAGAAGGTGACATCTGAGACGATGTCGGTGACGAGGGTGACGCCGGAGATGATGGCGTGCTCGCCAGAGGTGAGCTCGGCGCGGCCATCGAAGGCGTATCGGTGGACGAGCTTGACGACGATGGCGACGGGGACGAGCGCGAGCACGCCTGCGAGGATGATGTTGACGTTGATGTTGATGATCCGGCGCGCGTAGAGCCGGGAGATCAGGGACATGGGATGGAGAGCATATCGGGGCGGTGGGGCTCGGGTTGGGCGGGGGTGCTAGGATCGGGCACGATGGCGATGTGCTGCCTGTGTTGTGAGGAGTGCGTGTGATGAGCGACCCGAGGCCGCGGTCGCTCGACCGGGCTTTGGGTGCCGAGTTTGCGGCAGAGTTGGCCCGGGCGCACCGCGAGACAAGTGGAGTGGCGAGCGAGGCGAGCGTCCTGGCGTGGGCCGAGGGCGTGGTGGCGCTTTTGATCCCTGAGCGGAGCGTGGCTCGCCTGCGCGACGAGGGCGCGGTGGCGGCCCGCGTGCGCGAGTTGGGCGAGGCTTTGGCGGCGCTGCTGTCGCACGAGCTGGGGTGGGAGGCGGCGTTGGAGGCGAGCGCGGGGTTCGTCGCGGCGCTGGGGGGGATCCGATCGGACCTGGAGGAAGATTCGCGTGCGATGTTCGAGGGGGACCCGGCGGCGCGGAGCGTGCACGAGGTGAGGGCGTGCTATCCCGGGTTCGTCGCGGTGGCGCTGCACCGGGTGGCGCACGCCCTTCATGCGCGGGGCGGGACGCTGGTGGCGCGGCAGGTCGCGGAGGTGGCGCACACGCGGACGGGGATCGACATCCACCCGGGGGCGCGGATCGGGCGCGCGTTCTGCATTGATCACGGCACGGGCGTGGTGATCGGGGAGACGGCGGAGATCGGTCGGAACGTGAAGGTGTACCACGGGGTGACGCTGGGGGCGCTGAGCGTGAGCAAGGCGATGGCGGCGCGGAAGCGGCATCCGACGATCGAGGACGATGTCGTGGTGTACGCGCACGCGACGATCCTGGGAGGGGAGACGGTGATCGGGCGCGGGTCGATCATCGGGGGGAACGTGTGGGTCACGGCGTCGGTGCCCGCGAACTCGAGGGTCAGCCAGTCCGCGCTGGTGCAGCGCGGTGCGGCGCAGGTTCAGGATCAATGGAGCTCACCATGAAGGCGAAGAGCGTACTGGAGACGATTGGCGGCACGGCGCACGTGCGGGTGAACCGGTTGTTCGGGGCGTCGCACGAGGTGTGGATCAAGCTGGAGCGTGCCAACCCGGGCGGGAGCATCAAGGACCGGATCGCGCTGTCGATGATCGAGGACGCGGAGCGCCGCGGGATCCTCAAGGCGGGCGGGGTGGTGATCGAGCCGACGTCGGGCAACACGGGGATCGGGCTGGCGATGGTGTGCGCGGTGAAGGGGTACAAGCTGATCCTGGTGATGCCCGAGTCGATGTCGATCGAGCGTCGGCGGTTGATGGCGGCGTACGGGGCGACGCTGGAGCTGACGCCGCGCGAGAAGGGGATGGGCGGGGCGATCGCGCGGGCGCAGGAGATCGCGGCGGCGACGGCGGGCGGTTGGATTCCTCAGCAGTTCGAGAACCCGGCGAACATCGAGGTGCACGCGCGGACGACGGCGCGGGAGGTTCTGGAGGATTTCCCCAAGGGCGTGGATGTGCTGATCACGGGGGTGGGGACGGGCGGGCACATCACGGCGGTGGGTCGGGCGCTGAAGGAGCGGAACGCGCGGACCAAGGTGTTCGCGGTGGAGCCGACGCTTTCGCCGGTGATCAGCGGTGGGCAGCACTCGCCGCACCCGATCCAGGGCATCGGGGCGGGGTTCATTCCGAAGAACCTGGATCGCGCGGTGCTCGATGGGGTGGTGCTGGTGAGCAAGGAGGAGGCGTTCGCGATGGCGCAGCGCGCGGCGAAGGAGGAGGGGATCTTCCTTGGCATCTCGTCGGGCGCGTCGCTTGCGGCGGTGGCGAAGAAGCTGCACGAGATCCCGGCGGGATCGACGATCCTCACGTTCTGCTACGACACGGGAGAGCGGTACCTGTCGATCGAGGGGCTGTTTTGAGCGCACGTTCGAGCGGCGCGAGCGACGGGGAGCGGGACGCGACGGGCGGGCGTTCGGTCGTGCTGTTCGATGGCGTGTGCAATCTGTGCGTTGGGTCGGTGCGGCTCATCGCGCGGCGGGACCCGCGCGGACGCTTCGCGTTCGCGTCGCTGCAGTCGGAGGTGGCGAAGGAGCTGCTCGCGCGGCACGCGGGCGGCGTTGCGCGGCCCGACAGCCTGGCGCTGATCGAGGATGGGCGGTTGTATTGGAGATCGGACGCGGCGCTGCGGATCGCGCGCGGGCTGTCGGGGTTGTGGCCGTTGCTGGGGGTTTTTCTGATCGTGCCGCGGTTCGTGCGTGACGGCGTGTACCGGTTTGTGGCGGCGCGTCGGTACCGGTGGTTCGGGAAGCGCGACGCGTGCATGGTGGCGACGGAGGAGTTGCGGGCGCGGTTTTTGGAGTAGGGGCGCGGGGCTAGTCGGTGTGGACGCGGACGCCCGGGGGGAGGGCGTCGAGGAACTGGCGGCCATAGCCCGTGGTGACGATGCGGGGATCGAGGACGACGACGCGTCCGGCGTCGCTGGCGCTGCGGATGAGCCTGCCGCAACCTTGCTTGAAGCGGATCACGGCGCGGGGGAGCGAGTCGTCCTTGAAGGGGTCGCCGCCGCGGGCGGAGATGAGCTCGAGGCGCGCCTCGGTCAGGGGGCGATCGGGCGGCTCGAAGGGGAGTCGCGTGATGATGACGTTTCGCAGGCCTCGCCCGCGGACGTCCACTCCTTGCCAGAAGCTTGCCGCGCCCAGCAGTACGGAGCGCTCGTTCTGGCGGAAGAGATCGAGGATCTGGGATCGCGAGCCCGAGCGTCCCTGCACGAGCAGGGGCATGTCGCGGCGGGAAAGGTCCGGGGCGATGGCGTCGGCGACGGCGAAGAGCGTGGAGAAGGAGGTGAAGAGGATGAAGGCGCCGCCGTCGGTGGCGTCGAGGTGGTGGAGGATGCGCTCGCGGAGGGCGTCGGTGTAGGGGGAGACTCGGGGAGAGGCGTTGAAGGAGGTATCGCGCGGGGTCGCGGAGACGAAGGGGAGTTGGCGTTCCTCGGGCGGGCGCTGGTCGAGATCGTCGGTGGGGGGTGTGCGTGTGTGGGCGCGGGCGGGCGATTCGGGGCGGGGCATGGAGCGCTCGACGAAGACCTCCATCTGGCGGGTGTACTCGAAGGGAGAGCCGAGGAGGAGGGTGTCGGCGCCCTCGCAGCCGAGGCGTTTGAGCGCGTGCTCGAAGCCGGCGTGCGTGGAGGGCGAGGCGGATTCGTTTGAAGCCCTGGTGGCGAGGGTGGCGCTGGTGAGGACGACGCTGGCGCCGGAGGCGAAGAGGCGTTCGCGGAGGAGGGGCGCGACCTCGACGGGCGAGCAGGCGAGGGTGATGCGCGGGGCGGCGGCGCGTCCGGCGCGGTGGGCGCCCTCTTCGTCGCGATCGCCCGAGACCTCGAGCCAGTAGGCGGCGTTGGGCATGGACTGCTCGAGGAGGGCGCGGGCGGCCTCGGCGAAGGCGTGGGCGCGCTCGGCGTAGGCGTTGAGCTCGAAGCGGTCGGCCTCGTTCTTGATGGCGTCGCGCGCGTTCTTGAGCTTAAGGGTGAGCTCGTCCATCGCGGGGGTGAGGGAGTTCTCGACGATGCCCGGCTCGCGGATGCGCCCAGAGCGGAGGCGGCCCGAGCGGTGGAGGCGGAGGAGGTCGTCGAAGAACGTGCGCGTGGCGTTCTCGGCGCGGAGGGCGGCGCGGACGAGCGTGTCGGCGAGCGTGGCGTCGCCCGTGACGAGCTGGAGTTGGGGCAGGTAGCCCTTGCCGGTCTTGGCGTGGTAGAGGGTGGTGAGCAGGTGGAGGACGCGGCCCTCGGAGAGGGTGATGCCGAAGTGCTCGGCGGCGACATCCTCGGCGCTGTGGGCCTCGTCGAGGATGACGTGCTGGTAGTCGGGGAGGAAGCCGACGCCGGCGGTGCGGAGGGCGAGATCGGAGAAGAAAAGGGCGTGGTTGCAGATCAGGAGGTTTCCCTGCTCCATGGCGCGGCGGGACTTCTGGTAGAAGCAGTCGGTGTAGTGGGGGCACTTGCGGCCCATGCAGTTGCCGCTGTCGGATTGCACGCGGTCCCAGACGGCGGGGCGCTCGAGTTGCGGGAGCGTGGCGAGGGAGCCGTCGGGGGTGTCGTAGGCCCAGTCCTCGATCTGGTGGAGCGTGCGGCGTGCGGCGGCGTCGGAGAGGAGTTTGTCCTGGCGCTGGCTGGCGAGCTTAAGGCGGCGGATGGAGACGTAGTTGCCGCGCCCCTTGACGAGGACCGGCGACAGAGACGAAGAGACGGAGAGACGGAGCGAGGGAGGGATCGGGGAGTCGCCCGCGGGCTCGTGGGACTCGAGGGCCTGGCGCAGGAGCGGGATGTCCTTCTGGACGAGCTGCTCCTGCAGGGCGATGGTGTTGGTGGCGACGACGACGCGCTCGTTGTGGAGGACGGCGCGGAGGATCGCGGGGATGAGGTAGGCGAAGGACTTGCCGACGCCGGTGCCGGCCTCGACGAGGAGGTGGGCTCGCTGGTCCATCGCGGTGTCGACGGCGCGGGCCATGCGTGTCTGCTCGGGTCGGGGCTCGAAGGAGTCGCCCAGGAGCGAGGCGATGGGGCCGTCGGGAGCGAGGATGGCGTTCAGAAGGGACACGGGCGGGGAAGTCTAAAGCTCTGGCTCGCGCATGGGAGACGCGGGAGTTGGGAGTTCATGTGGAGTGTTCGAGGCACGCCCCGGTCCGGAGCGACGCGGGGCGTGGCACCCGGGCCGGCGCGCATCAGAGCGGTTTGCGCTTGGGCTCGCCATCGGCGCGTGGGTATAGACGCGGGGTTTTGCGGAGTTTTTCGAGGACGACGACGCGGCCGGTGGGCGTGTCGAGGGTGGAGGCGTGGGCCGTGTGGAGGGCGTGGAGCGCTTGCTGCGCGGCGGTGAGTTCCTCGTCGGCCTTGGCTCCCTTGATGAGCAGGACGTGGCCGGCGATCTTCACGAAGGGGATGGTGAGTTCGGCGATGACCGAGAGCGGGCCGACGGCGCGGGCGACGGCGACGTCGTAGTGCTCGCGGTGGACCTTGTGGTCCTGGCCGAGGGTTTCGGCGCGGCCTTGGATGACGGCGACGTTGCTCAGGCCCAGATCTGTGGCGACGCGCCGGAGGAACTCGACCTTCTTGCCGGTGGCTTCGAGGAGGGTGAAGTGGAGGTCGGGGGAGCAGATGGCGAGGGGGATGCCCGGGAGGCCGCCGCCCGAGCCGACGTCGATGACGCGCGAGCCGCGCGGGAGATCGGCGAGGGGAGCCAGCAGGGTGAGCGAGTCGAGGATGTGGCGGGTCCAGGCCTGCTCGGGGTCGGTGATGGCGGTGAGGTTGTGGACCTTGTTGGTTTCGAGGAGGAGGGCGAGGTAGTAGGCGAGCTGGCCCAGGTCCGAGGGCTCGAACTCGATGCCGAGCGATGCGGCGGCGGTGAGGAAGGACGCGGGAGGCGAGAGTGGTGTGACGGACATGTGGGCGGGGATGGTAGAGGTGGAAGCGGGGTCCAAATCGCAAAACTGAAAACTCAGAGCGCGCGAGTCACGTGACGGACGCGAGCGGGAATCGCCATTTGTCGCACGCCCCAGCCCAGAGCGGCATGGGGCGTGGCGCCCGAGTCGGCTCACTCGTCATCGTCGTATTCGAAGGATGGGCGGAAGGGGGGGCGGGGCTTGCGCATGGCGACGGAGACGATGAGCCCGTTCATGATCCAGAGGCAGATCATGCTCGATCCGCCGGCGGAGACGAAGGGGAGCGTGATGCCGACGATGGGCAGGACGCCGACGTTCATGCCGATGTTGACGATGGCCTGGGAGGCGGTGAAGCCGAGGAAGCCGATGGGGAGGAGCCTGCCGAAGGCGTCCTTGCACGCGGCGGCGGCGAGGATGGCTCCGGCGAACCAGAGGAAGTAGAGGGCGAGGACGAGGGCGCCGCCGAAGAATCCGAAGCGAGTGGCGATGGCGGCGAAGACCATGTCGTTGTGTCGTTCGGGGAGGCGGTTGAACTCCATGAGGGCGCGGGCGTGCGGGTCTGAGTTTCCGGTGGTTCGTCCGGCGCCGATGAGCTTCTGGGCGGTGAAGGACTGGTAGTTGAGGTCGTAGGCGCTGGCGGTGTCGCCCTGGATCTGCTTGATGAGGCCGTCGATGCGGGATCTTTGGTGGGGCTTGAGGAATGGGTAAGAGGCGGGCGCGAGCAGGGCGGCGCAGAGGACGAGGACGGCGAGGTGCCTGAGGCGCATGCCCGCGGCGACGAGCATCGCGACGAGCGTCGGGATGAAGAGCGTGGCGCTGCCCAGGTCGGGCTGCTTCATGATGAGGGCCATGGGTGCCAGGGCGATGAGGGCGAGCGGGATGAGCCCGCGGACGGTGCGGTGTGAGCGCCTGAATCGGAGGTAGTTGGCGACGACCAGGACGAAGGCGATCTTGGCGAGCTCGCTGGGCTGGAGCGTGGTGAAGCCGAGATTGATCCACGAGCGCGCGCCGTTGACGGGCTTGACGAGCGAGGAGGGGACGCCCGGGAGATGGAGGAAGGCGAGGAGCGCGAGCGAGATGGCCATGGACGCCCACGAGGCCCATCGCGCCCATCGGTAGTGCGGGAGCGCAACGGCGACGGCGGCGATGAGGCCGATGATGAGGTAGAGGGCTTGCGAGCGGACCTCGCGCGGGACGGGCCCGGCGGGCTCGGTGCGGAGGGCGACGTCGATGGCGTAGATGCCCAGGAGCGAGAGGGCGAGGGACGATGCGACGCAGAGCCAGCCCGGGTGGATGAGGGTGATGCGCCACTGCCCGCGGCGCGCGCCGGTGACGTAGGGGCCTGACGAGACGGGTCGCGGGGCGAAGACGCTCACAGGTAACCCTCGGCGATGAGGGCGTGGATGATCTGGTTGACGATGGGCCCGGAGACTTTGCCGCCCGAGCCGGCGTACTCCATCATGACGGCGATGGCGTATCGGGGGCGGTTGTCGGCGGTGCGCCCGACGAGCACGACGAACCAGGAGTGGTCGCCCGCGCGGAGGATGTGCTTGCCGGCGGGGGCGCGGACGGCGAGGTTGTCGGTCTGGAGTCCCAGGGTGAGCGCATCGGGCGCGGATTCGTAGAGAGGATCATCGGGCCCGACGTAGATGGTGGGGGCGGTGGCGGTGCCGGTCTTTCCCCAGACGCGGACGCCCGGCGCGTTGAAGTGTGGCTCGCGTTCGCCGTTGTCGTGCGAGAGGTGGTGGCCCGTGCCGCGCTCGTCGTTGACCGAGGCGCTGAGTCCCTCGAGGGCCTGGGCGATGGCGCGGGGATCGAGGTGGAGGTCCTCGGGCGGCGGGGCGCTGGTGCCCTCGATGAGGCGCGGGCGGAGGCGCACGCCGCCTCGGGCAAGCGTGGCGTAAGCGTCGGCGGCGTGGAGTGGTGTCCAGGCGACGGGGCCCTGCCCGATGGCCATCTGGATGGCGTCCTGCGGGCCGATGGTGCCCGGGGAGGTGGCGCGGGCGGGGATGTTGCTTCGTGTGCCGAGGTATCCGGGGAAGACGGCGGACTCGCGCGCGGAGCCGTCGTCGGTGGGATCGGTGTCGGCGTCGCGTCGTGGTCGCTCGAGGCCCAGGGGCATGGGCTCGCCGAGGCCGAACATCTGGTATGTGCGCGCGATGCCCTCGGGCCCAAGCCTCTGGCCCAGGGTGTAGAAGTAGATGTTGCAGGAGACCATGAGCGCCTCGGGGGCGGAGAGCGCGTGCCCGAGATAGGCGGTGTGGGTGTTGTGGAACTGCTTGTAGATCCAGCAGCGGAACTTGTCGGGCTCGCCCGGGAAGAGGTGCCCGGTGCAATCGATGGGCGCGTCGAGGGTGGTTCGGCCGAGCGTGACGGCGCCGGTGAGGATGAGGGCCTTGGCGATGGAGCCGGGCGGGTAGGGGCGGGTGATGGTTCGATCGAGCCAGGGGAGGTCGACGTCCTTGTTGAGCGGGTCGTTGAAGAGGGCGCGGGAGTTCTTGAGCGCGTCGCGCGAGATGGTGGGCGTGGAGACCATGGCGAGGATGTCGCCCGAGTCCACATCGAGGACGACGGCGGCGCCGTTGAGGGAGGTGCCGACGGGAACGGTGGGGTTCTCCTTGCCGTGCCAGGGCTGGGCGACGGCGAGGCCGAGTTCGGGGGTCATGGCGGCCTGGACGCGCGCCTGGAGCATGGCGTCGATGGTGAGGGTGGTGTCGCGTCCGGGCTCGGGTGGAATCTCGAGTCGCTGGCCGGTCTCGCGCTGCTCGACGATGACGCCGCGGAGGCCGCGGAGCTCGCCCTCGCGTGATTCCTCGACGCCCGAGAGGCCCGCGGGATCGCCGTCCTGGTACTCGCCGCGATCGAAGGGCTGGGCGATGGCGCCGATGCTGGCGGGGGTGAGGACCCGCGCGGCGAAGGCGGGGTCCGCGGCGAGGCGCTCGCGCCGGAGCGCGGCGTGCCCGAGGATGGTGCGTTCGCGCGGCTTGCCCGTCGCGGGGTCGATGTCGCGCGGGTCGGCGCGCTTCTCGTTGGCGAAGGCGTCGGGGCGTGTGCGGCCCAGGAGGTGGTAGGCGACACCCTCGACGGGGATGCGCGCGACGCTCTGGGCGCGGAGGGGCGCGGGGAGTGTGGAGCGGTCCACGATGACGGTGAGGCGTTCGAGCGGATACTCGCGATCGCCGGACGGCGTGACGGCGACGCCGGGCAGGAGGGGAACGTCCACGGCGAAGGGCTCGGCGTTGGGATCTCGCGGCGGGAGGAGGACCTTGGTGCGCTGGTCGAGGAGGCGCTGGAGGTTGAAGGCGACGGTGTCCGGGACGCGGGGCAGGACGGGGTGGCGTGCTTTCTGCTCCTCGATGTCGCGGGTGGCGCGCTTCTGGATGTCGCTCTCGATGTCGGTGGTCATTTCGCGGCCCATGGCGAGCTGGGCCTCGAGTTCCTGCGCAAGGCGCTTGTTGACGACGGCGTTGTAGCGATGGTCGACGTCGATGAGGATCTCCTCGCGGCGGCGCTGGAGTTCTTCGGGATCGACGGCGCAGGCCTGGGCGAGGCGGTCCCAGGCTTCGTCGAGGTGGGCGAGGAACGGAGGGATGAGCGCGGCGATGGTGGCGCGGCGCTCGTCGGGGGTCATGCCCGGCCACTGGTCGCGGTAGAGGCGGCGCGCGGCGATTCCGGCGCGGGTGCGTGCCCAGGCCTCGCCGCCGGCGATGATGTCGTAGTCCACGGCGACATCGAAGCTAGGCCGGTCCTTGGCGAGGACGCGTCCCTTGCGATCGAGGATGCGTCCGCGGGAGGTGGGGGTGAGGATCCGCGCGATGAGGGGCTGCTCGGCCTGGGCGCGGAGGTCCGATCCGCGGACGAGGGTGAGGCGGGCGAGCTGGGCGCCGACGGGGAGGAGCGCGAGCGAGGCGCCGGCGAGGATGAGCGCCAAGCGCCGGTGGAACATCCCGAGTTGTTGCGTGGACGCGGGCATGGCGCAACCCCTTGGCCCGATTGTTCATCGGTCGGGCGGTGCGCGCCGGCGGGAAATTCGATCTTGCGAGAAAGTGTCGGGTCAGCGCTTGTCGCGGGTGAGCTGGGCGTAGGCGTTGTGGTTGTGGATGGACTCGTAGTTCTCGCTGTTGATGGAGAACCAGGTGATGCGCGGGTCGCCCTCGAGGAGGAGGGCGAGGTCCCGGACGATGTCCTCGACGAACTTGGGGTTCTCGTAGGCGCGCTCGGTGACCCACTTCTCGTCGGGGCGCTTGAGGGTGGCGAAGACCTCGGTGGAGGCGGCCCGCTCGAGGTAGCGGACGATTTCCTCGATCCAGACGCGCTCCTTGATGCGGACGGAGGCCTCGATGCGGCAGCGCTGGTTGTGGGCGCCGTACTGGGAGATCTCCTTGGAGCAGGGGCAGAGGGAGGTCGCGGGCGCGGCGATGGTCATGACGAAATCGTCGGTGCCGTTGGCCACGTTCTCGAAGCGGACCTGGTAGTCCATGAGGCCGGGCGTCGCGGTGACGGGGGCGAGCTTCTTGATGAAGTAGGTGAACTCTGCGGAGAAATGTGCGCTCTCGGCGTTGAGGCGCTGCTTGATGGCGCGGCCGATCTTGGAGATGCAGCCTGGCGTGAGTGCGTCGGCGGCTTCCTCGTTGAGGACCTCGAGGAAGCGGGACATGTGCGTTCCCTTCTGGTGGTGGGGAAGGGAGACGTACATGTTGATTTTGGCGACGGTGGTCTGCTCGGCGCCGTCGGGGGTCTTGAGTCGGATGGGGTAGGTGACGTCCTTGACGCCCACGCGATCGATGGCGACGTTGCGGGAGTCGCGTGTCGCTTGGACATCGGGCATTGCCTGGGACATGGCGGGGCTCCGGGTCTCGTGCAGGGGTGCGGTCTGGCGTGCGATCACGTCCGGGCTCCCATATCAAGGGTAGGTTCGGAGGGGTGCCACGGCTGCGATGCCGGCGGGCGAAGGTGGATTCGCGTGCGGGCGTGCGCTCGATTCGGAGGGCGTTGAATCGGAGGGGCGTGGGCGGATTGGGATTCAGGACGCGGCGACGCGCTTCTCGACCATGGACGTGGTCCACGCGGCGCCAAGCGGGATGCCGAGGAATCCGCCGGCGATCCAGTCGAGGGGCGTGATGTTGGCGAGCGGCGTGAGGGCCTGGATGTACGAGGTTGCGACGATGCCGCCCGACTTGACGCCGAGGTAGAGGCCCGTGAGAGGACTGACGATCGCGAGGATGACGATGGGGACGAAGAAGACGGCGAGCGGGAGGCGGTAATCGACGAGGCGGCCCGCGGCGGCGGCGGCGATGCCGGCGAAGATGGCGGCGAAGACGGCCTGGCCCTTCATCGGAACGGCGGCGATGAGCCAACCCGCGGCGGCGGCGGCGATGACGCCCGCGAGGATCGCGATGGGCGTTGCGGGGCCGCCCAGCACGCGGGACCGGCGCGAGCCGTCGCCCAGGTCGTGCGCCTCGTGCGGCTCGGCGGTCTTTCCGACGAGCGCGAGAACGACGACGATGACGATAGCGGCGGGGGCGAGGAGGGCGCCCTCGAGGGCGAGGCGCTTGAGGGGCTGGCCCGAGCCGGCGGCGCGGATGAGTCGATCGACGTCGGCGGTGCGCCAGGCGACCCAGGCAAGAACGAGGCCGACGGATGAGAGCGCGGAGCGGAATCCGGCGATCCGGCAGGCGAGCAGGCCCATGGCGAGGGCGACGAGGAGGGCGAGCAGGGCCCTGGTGATTCCCTGGGCTGGGTTGACGCACAGGAGCGGGGTTGCGGCGTCGGAGCCGTCCGCAGCGCGGAGGGGGTGGAGGATCCAGCTCGCGGCCGGTCCTACGGCGAGCATCGCCGAAAGGAAGATCATCCAGCGGATGGTCGCTTGGCGCATGGGGCGGATGGTAGCCGATCGACGCGGCGGGTTCGGGGCTGGTATCGTGGACGTGCACAAGGAGCCCGGCATGAGCCCAACGCGTGAGAACGGCGTGCGGGATGAGATGGCGTGTGAGCGGCCGCTGTGGAACGCGCACGAGTGGTGGGAGGACCTGGTGTGGCCGCGGGTGTTCGCGTCGCCGCTGCAGGGGGTTCGGGTGTGGCGTGTGGTGATGTCGTTCTTCGCGATTCTGATCGCGGGGCTTGTGCTCTCGATGGGGCTGGCGGTGGATCGGGCGTGGAAGGTTCGCGTGCCCGAGTGGCCATGGGACGACGGGACGGGCGGGGCGTTTGAGCTGGGGTGGCGGTTGTGGGTGGGCGTGCCGCGGACGCTGGTGATGACGTGGCCCGTGACGAGCCTGATCGCGGGGCCGGTCGCGCTGGCGCTGGCGGTGGTGGTGCTTGGGGCGTTGTGCCGGGGCTCGGCGTGCGAGCTGGCGACGGGTCGTCGGATCGAGTGGACCGAGGCGCTGGGTTACGCGGTGCGTCGGTGGCGTGCGCTCGTGGGAAGCGTGGTGATCTCGTGGGGCCTGGTGTGGCTGTTGTCGGTGCTGATTGCGGCGGGCGGTGTGCTGCTGAGGGTGCCGGGGCTGGATGTCGCGGCGGCGATCGTGTACCCGCTGGCGTTGCTTGGGGGCGCGATTGCGATGCTGGTGATCCTGGGGTACGCGCTGGGGCACAACCTCTTTCTGCCGGCGGTCGCGTGCGATGATGCGGACGCGATCGACGCGGTGCAGCGGGCGTTCGCGTACACGTTTGGGCGGCCGTTGCGCTTGGCGGCGTACTACGTGCTGGGGTCGATCTCGCTGGCGATGGTGGTTGGCGTGGCGGCGATCGTGCTCGTGGGTGCGATGGGGTTCGCGGCGCGCTCGGGGAGCGCGCTGGCGGGCGATCGGGGCGGGGCGATTCTGTGGAAGGGGACGCTCGAGTCTCTGGGCTGGCCCTTCTGGCAGTTCAAGGAGCCCGAGGGGACGGCCAAGGGCGCGGCGTGGATCGTGCGGTTCTGGAGCGGCGCGACGGTGCTGACGATCGGCGCGGTGTGGGTGAGCTGCGCGTGCTCGATGGTGACGGGGGTGTATCTGGGGATTCGACGGATCGCGGACGGGCAGGACATGGCGGAGATCCATGAGCCGGGCGCGATCGAGGAGAGCATGGCGCGCGCCCTTGAGACTCGGGCGAAGGTGGGCGGGGCGAGCGGCGTGGCGGGGGGCGCGGGGGCCGGGGCGAGCGAGGAAGCGGACTACACGTGAGCGGGGCGATGCGGCGCGGCAGGATCGCGTGGGGTGAGCGGCGGCGCGAGATGGTGGTCGCGCTTGCGGGCGTGCTCGCGGAGTGTGGCGCGCGCGAGTTGGAATGGCAGACGGGCGTGGGGGACGTGGTGGTCGTGCGCGCGAGAGAGACGGACCTTTCCGGGATGCTCGCGAGCGGCGAGGGTGTGCTGCGATGGAGGGCGGGCGGGGTTGAGATTGTGGTGGGGCGTGACGCGATGGAGTGGGCCAGCGCGGACGGCTCGCTGGGTGATGAACTGGGCGCGATCGGCGGCGGATGAGGACGCGATGCGCGCGCGAACGAGCGACGCGCCGCTTATGAGAACTCGCTGGGATCGAGCAGGTGTGCTTGCAGCAGCGGCTGGGGAAGCGCGGCGAGGGGGATGGCGCGCGAGAGATCGAAGGGGCCGACGCGCGTTCGTCGGAGGGCGTGGAGCATGCCGCCCGTGCCCAGGGCCAGGCCCAGGTCCCGCGCGAGCGAGCGGATGTAGGTGCCCTTGGCGCAGCGGACGCGGAGCGTGGCGATGGGCCACTCGTAGGCGGTGATGTCGATCGCGTGGATGGTGACGGGGCGCGGCGGCAGGTCGGGGGCGTCGCCCTTTCGGGCGAGGTGATAGGCGCGGCGGCCATCGACCTTGATCGCTGAGTACGCGGGTGGTCGCTGTTGGATCGTGCCGACGAATTGGTCGCACGCGGCGCGGAGTAGCCCGCTGGTGGGGGGCGTGGGCACGGGGATGATGGTGCGCTGGCCCTCGCGATCGTCGGTGGTGGAGAACTGCGAGAGATCGACCTCGGCGAGGTACTCCTTCTCGCCGGCCATGAGGCGGTCGCAGAGGCGGGTGGCTTTGCCGATGAGGACGACGAGGACGCCGGTGGCGAGGGGATCGAGCGTGCCGGCGTGTCCGACCTTGACGCGCTTGGGCGCGCCACCGGCGACGAGCGAGCCGCGGACCTTTCGGCACACGCCCATGGACGTCGGTCCTTCGGGCTTGTCGATGATGAGCAGGCCCGAGGGCGAGACGGGGGTGTGGCTTGCGGGGTTGCTCATGGGGCGCGCTCGAACCAGGCGAGCTCGACGCGTTTGCCGCGGGAATACTGGAGGCCCGATTCGAGGGCGCGCTGCTCAAGGCGGGGCGTTCCGGGCTCGCGCTGCAGATTGGCGATGAGCGTGGGCGGGGCGAGGAGCAGGCCTGTGGGATGGGCGATGAGCCAGTCGCGCGCGGCGGGCGGGTCGATGCGTTCGATGCGTCCGCGGGTGTGGAAGACCATGCTGTCCTCGTGGTAGATGAGCATGGCGAGGGGGCGCGAGGAGGATGGATCGAGCGCGGCGAGGTGGTTTGCGAGGCGGTCGCTCAGCCCGAGGGGCCGCGGGAGGAGGAACTGGAAGAGGGCGATGAGCAACGGGAGCATGAGCAGGATGCCGGCGGTGTGCGCGCGAGCGTAGCGGTGCGCGCGGAGTGCACGCGCGCTTGAGACGAACAGAGCGAGGGAGACGAGCGGGCCGAGGATGGAGATGGCGAGCGCGGGGATGCGGCGTGCGGCGAGGGGTTGGTCGATGGCAGAGACGATGGCGAGGGCGAGTGTGGCGATGATGAAGGTGAGGGCGATGCAGAGCCAGCCGAGCAGCCCCAGGCGGACGAGGCGGGTGCGGGTTTGCGGGAGATCGCCGGCATCGGCGCGTCGCGCGCCCCAGGCGGCGAGGATGGCGACGGCGGGCAGGAGCGGCATGGTGTAGTGGGGGAGTTTGGTCGAGACGAGTTCGAAGACGATCCAGGAAGGGATGAGCCAGGCGAGGGCGAAGGCGAGGGCGGGATCGGCGAGTCGGGCGCCGATGAGGAGCGCGCGGACGCGGGCGAATCGTGTGGAGCCGATGGGCGCGCCGGGGGGGAATGCGATGCGCAAGGCGGCGGGGATGGCGACGCCGGCGAGCATGACGCCGGGCCAGAAGATGAACGAGAGAAGGGCGATGTGGTACCCGGGCGGGCCCCAATGTCCTTCCTTGGGCTCGAGGGATCGGCCCAGGAGTTCATCGCGGACGATGGAGAGGTAGCGGTCGAAGCCGACGTGCGAAGCGACGGCGTAGAGCCAGGGGGCGACGCTGGCGGTGAGGATGACGAGGCCGAGGAGCGGGCGAAGGGCGAGGATCCAGCGGGCGCGTCGGGAAAGGACGGAGAGCGTGGCGATCGCGAGGGCGGCGATCATGAGGATGATCGGGCCCTTGGTGAGGAAGCCCGCGGCGCAAGCGAGCCAGAAGGCGATGGGCCAGAGCCAGCGCGTGGCTGGCGTGGGTTGGGCGGACGAGAGAGGGTTCTTGCCGCGGAACACCTCGAAGAGGGCGCGCATGGCGGCGAGCGTGCAGGCGAGAAGGAGCATGTCCGCGCGCGATTGATGGGCTTCCCAGGCGATGACGGGCGCGACGGCGAGGGCGAGCGCGGCGAGATGTCCGATCGATTCGTTGAAGAGACGCGCGCCCAGTCGCCAGGTGAGCAGGACGCTGGCGATCGCGGCGAGCAGCGACGGGACGCGGTACATCCAGATGGCGTCGCGGCGCGGATCGGCGAGGGTGAAGGTGGCGGCGCTGGCGCTCTGGAGCCAGTAGATGAGCGGGGGCTTGTTGAGGCGCGGGCGGTCCTGCACCATGGGCACGGCGAGGCCGCCGGAGTGCAGTCGAGGGTCGCGCTGGGCGGCGGGAAGGGCGACGGACTCGAGCATCTGGCGGCTCGCCTGCGCGAAGCGGGCCTCGTCGCGGTCGATGACCGGGAGGGAGAAGAGCCCCGGGAGGAACGCGAGCGCACAGAGGATGATGAGCGAGGCGGCGCGGGCGCGGAGGGCGGCTGAGTTGGGCGGGGAGTCCGGGCGCGGCGCGGGCGGGGCCGGGTGATTCTCGGCGATTGTGCTTGCCCCGGGCGTGCTCAGGGTGCAACCCTTTCGGCGATGAGCGAGTCACCAGTCCGCATCGCCCGCGACTATAACCGGGGGCTGCCCGCGCCGGTTCGCGCGGCGCACGTGGCGTGGGGCGTGGGACGATGGACGACCGGGCCGGTGCGCGCGTGGGCGGGCGCTGCGGGACGGCGGGCGTGGGCGGTGCCGCTCGTGTGGGGCGTGGTGGCGTTCGCGCTGCTGCTGCCGTTCGATGGCGTGCTGAGCAAGGCGTGCGAGGGGTTGTCTCGGCGGATGGGCGGGGATGTGCGCCGGGAGCTGCTGGCGCTGCAGCAGTACGGACAGTTCAGCGTGAGCCTGATCGTGGCGCTGATTGTGGCGCTGGCGGACCCGAAGAATCGCGGGCGGCTGTGGGAATGGCTGGTGTCGTGGGGGATTGCGGCGGCGATCGTGTTTCCGATGAAGGTACTGGTGGGCAGGCCGCGGCCGAAGTTTGATTCGCCGTTGAGTTTCCCGGGGCCGTTCGGCTCGTGGCCGTTGGGTCTGGATGGATCGGGGCGCCCCCGCGGCGTGCATCACGCGTGGGAGTTGTGGGCGCCGATCAGCTCGGACCTGTGGTCGATGCCGTCGAGCCACACGGCGTACGCGGTGGTGATGAGCGCGCTGCTGGCGCGTGTGTATCCGCGGATCGCGATGGTGCTGTTCGCGCTGGCGGGGGTCGTGGGGGTGTGCCGGGTGCTGTTCGACGGGCACTACCCGAGCGATGTGGCGGTGGGCGCGGCGATCGGTTTCGCGTCGGTGCGACTCGCGGTGGATGGGGGTTGGGCGCGGGCGCTGGCGGGACGGTTCGGGCGTGGGCGGAGCCGTCAAGTGGTTTGAGGTGGTGGCGTGCGAGGCGTGGCGCGGCGTGAGGTGATGAGGATGGTCGCGATGAGGATCGCCGCGAGCACGGCCGAGGCGCCCGCGGGTCCGACGCCCAGCCCGCCCTCGGCGTGTCCGCGGGCGAGCACATCGCCGAAGGTTGCGCCGAAGGGGCGCGTGAGGATGAAGGCGATCCAGAAGAGGGTGACGGCGAGGGTGACGCTGCGGACTTGGAGTCGTCGTGAGACGAGATGGGTGATCGCGACGATCGCGATGGCCGAGGCGATGAGGATGGCGCCGCCGAGGAATCCCAGGCCCGAGTCGTCCGCCAGGTAGTCGCCCAGGGCGGTGCCCAAAGTGTTCGAGCAGAGGATGGCGGCCCAGTAGAAGGCCTCGGCGCGACGGGTGCGAACGGTGTTGACGGCGATGGAGCCCTCAACGACCCGCCAAGTGGCGAGCACGGCGAGGAGGAGCGTGATGAGGATCGCGGTGCCCGTGGCGTAGCCGAGCTTGAGCGTGCGATCCATGAAATCCGAGATCGTGGTGCCGGCGGTGCTTGTGGAGAGGATGACGCCCCAGTAGAGGAAGGGGATGTGCCGACGCGAGAGGAGTTGGGGGACGAGCGTGGCGATGAAGATCGTGAGCACGATGAGGGAGGCGTAGAGGTAGCCGAGGTTGATGCCGCCGGCGTCGCTGCCCTTGGAGAGGAAGTCGCCCAGGGTTTCGCCGAGGGTGGTGGCCGCGATCTTCATGATCCAGAAGGCGAGCGTGATCGCGGGGAGTTTGGCTGGAGATGGCGTGGGGTCGTTCATCGGTGGGGACGTGCGGCCGGGGAGCGCGATGGAGGGGCGCTTCTCCGGCGCGGGGCACGTTACCACGGGCGCGGCGGGCGTGGGGGACACGGGCGGTCGGGCGTCCTAAAGTCGGCTCGCATTTCCGGAGAGGTGTCCGAGCGGCTGAAGGAGCAGCACTGGAAATGCTGTATACGGGTAACCGTATCGGGAGTTCGAATCTCCCCCTCTCCGCTTGGTTGATCGGCGCTTGCCAGGGCTTTGGTTGATGTGGCCCGTTGGGCGCGGGGATCGCGCTTCCGTGCGCGGGCTGTCCGCGAGCGCGTACGTCATTTCTGGCGAAGAAGTGCCCTGAAGGCTCGGTGTCCCTCGTTCGTATCGATCGTGTAGCGCGTGGTCTGGCCGGCTACGGCTTCAATGATCTGAAGGTTGTTCACGGGCTTGCCGGAGAGAGCACGTTCGATCAACGCGATGTCTTCGGCTTTGGCCATGAACAGCACTGGCGCGATGTAGTACTTGCCGGGGCGACGGAAATGGTGCCATCCTCCTCGTGCGATGTCAGTCCTCCGCTCGTCAGGGCGAACGAGTACATTCTGGTCCCGTCGAGCGAGACAAGAAACGCACCCGCAATTCTGGGCGTGCGTGAGGCGACTGGAGCCCCCGTGTTCTGAAAGTCCAGCAGCAGCTTTGCATCGCGCTGCAAGGCGGGTAACTCGATCTCGCCAAGATCCGCATCCCGATCGAATGGACCGACTCGGCGCTGAATGATGCGGCCGTCATCGACGCCAATGAACATTAAGAAGTCGGTCCCGGCTGGCGCATGTTCAACGGAAACATCGCCTGGCACGTCCTTCCGATAGCTCCACCATCGCGTGGCCTGCAAGAGCACGTTGGTAGAACGCGGTGCCGCATGGTGCGAGGCGACATCAGTTATCCGTGCCGAAATGCAGAGCGTGGGCCTGGCCGCGATCTGAAGCTGATACTCGCCAGCCTCCGGAGTGACTCGAACCAAGTACTCATTCGCGAAGGACCACCGACTTACGACATCGAGGTACTTGGTGAACAACTCGCGATTCCAGATCGACGTGATGCTTGAGTCACCCGTTGACGTTTCCAGCATGTCGCTGAGTGTGACCGTGACAGTCGCAAAATCGTCGTAACGCACGTCAACCGAGCCGCGCAGAGTCGCCGAGCCGTTGGGCGTGGTAAACGTGCCGCTCGTTCCTTCATCGGTGTGAAGCGTGAGCGGTATACCCCCAAGTGGCGTGCCCTTGTCCGTGACGACATGGACGTTGACCGTGATCTCTCGATTCGCCGCCACCCCGGGCGTTGCTGGCGGCTCGGCGCGGGCGAACGCATGCAGGACAAGGAGGGCCAGCGACGTCAGCAGGCGTTGAGTCATCGATCGCCTCCGAAGAGGTCGGTCTTCAGCCTCGTGAGCCTATCACGAGCAAACTGGGGGGTTCGGGTCAATGCAAAGGGCTATCTCACCGGTCGCGGCCTGGGGCAGTCTTGGGTGTGGAACCCGGTCTTTGCGGTGCTTGCCCTTGAGGGGGATGGGGCCAATACTTGTGGCCCTTCCCGACGTTCGGGCGGGAGACAATTCAGGCCGCATGCACCACCACGCCGCTCGTCCCTTGGCCGGGGCGGGCTTCGGAGCCTCTGGTTCCGGGCTGGTGGGAGGTGGAAAACGATGGCCAAGAAAGAACTCGTCGACACTTTTAAGATCATGGCCCCCGGGGGGTCGGCTACTCCTGCGCCGCCGCTGGGCCCGGTGCTGGGCGCCAAGGGTGTGAACCCTGGTCAGTTCATCCAGAAGTTCAACGCCGCGACGACCGCGCTCAAGGGCAAGGTCGTGGGTTGCGTGGTGAAGGTGTACTCGGACAAGTCGTTCGAGTTCGAGATCAAGAGCTCTCCCGCGTCGGTGCTGATCCGCGAGAAGGCGAAGATCGAGAAGGGCTCGGGCGTGCCCAACAAGGAGAAGGTGGGCAAGATCAAGCGGGCCGACGTTGAGGCGATCGCCAAGGAGAAGATGGCGGACCTCAACGCGGGTTCGATCGAGGCGGCGATGCGGATCGTCGAGGGGCAGTGCCGCTCGATGGGCGTGACGGTGGAGGGCTGAACCCATGAGCAAGAACGACCTCGGTAGCAAGCGTCATCGCGCGAACCTCGAGCTGATCCCCACGGAGCCGGTCGAGGCTGCGGCGGCGATCTCCACGCTCAAGAAGTTCAAGGGCGTGAAGTTCGATCAGACGGTGAACATCGTGATGCACCTGGGGATCGACACGAAGCAGGCCGATCAGGCGCTGCGCGGGTCGATCAGCCTGCCCAAGGGCATCGGCAAGACGAAGCGCGTGATCGCGTTCTGCCAGAGCGACGTGGCGCCCAAGGCGCTGGCCGCGGGCGCGATCAAGGCGGGCGGCGAGGAGCTGGTCGCGGAGGTCGAGAAGGGCTTCCTCGATTTCGACGTGGCGATCGCGTCGCCCGACATGATGCGGATCATGGCCAAGCTCGGCAAGGTGCTCGGGCCCAAGGGGCTCATGCCCTCGCCCAAGGCGGGGACGGTGACGCCCAACGTGGTGGACGCGGTGAAGGAGTACTCGGCGGGCAAGGTCGAGTACCGGGCGGACACGGGCGGGAACGTTCATGGCGTGATCGGGAAGCTGAGCTTCTCTGAGAAGGACCTTCTGGAGAACCTGGAGTTCTTCATCAAGGCGATCGAGAAGGTCAAGCCGCAGACGTCCAAGGGTCAGTACGTGAAGCGCGTGGTGGTGGCTGGGGCGATGACGCCCGGCGTTCCGGTGAAGTACGTGACGGAAGAGGTTGAGAAGTAATCTCGGAGCACTCCCAATGAGCAAGACGATCAAGGGCATGATGATCAGCGACTACCAGTCGCGCTTGGCGGGGCACTCCGAGGCGCTGGTGATCTCCGTGCGTGGCCTCAAGGGCATCCCGGGGACCAAGCTTCGCAAGGACCTTGGCAAGAAGAAGATCAAGATCTCGGTCATGCGCAACGCGCTGGCCAAGAACGCGATCAAGGGCGGGCCGCTCGAGCCTCTGGCGAAGATGCTCTCGGGCCCGTCGGCGTTCGCGTACGGCGGCGAGTCCGTCGTCGAGGTGGCGCGCGAGCTCGTGAAGCTCGTGAAGGACATGCCCGAGGTCGAGCTCAAGGGCGCGATCCTCGATGGCACGCTCTTCGAGGGCAAGGCGGGCGTGACGGAGCTGTCGAAGTTCCCGACGAAGGACGAGGCGATCGCGCAGGTGATCACGCTGGTGGTGTCGCCCGCGAAGAAGCTCGTCGCGCAGATCAAGGGCCCGGGCAGCAACGTCGCCGGGCTCGTGAAGGCGATCGAGCTGAAGCTGGAGAAGGGCGAGGCGATCGCGAAGAAGGCTGGTTGAAGTTTGACTCCGACATTCCACTGGCCCTTGGGCGCTGGCCCGGGTTAAAGAGCCGAAGTGTTCGGCCCCTCTGGAGTGAGAAGTAGTCTGGCGTCGGGTGTGGTGCCCGATCCGGGCGTGTAGAAGAAGATGAGGTTTTCCATGTCGACGATTCAAGAGCTGGGCGACAAGCTGGCGGGCCTGACCCTGAAGGACGCGGTCGAGCTCGGCAAGTACCTGAAGGACACCTACGGCATCGAGGCCGCGGCCGGCGGCGGCGTGGTTGTGGCGGCGGGCGGCGGCGGTGGCGGGGCGCCGGCGGCCGAGGCTCAGACGAGCTTCGACGTGGTGCTCAAGGCTGTCGATGCGGCGAAGAAGATCGGCGTGATCAAGGTCGTTCGCGAGATCACGGGCCTGGGCCTTGCCGAGGCGAAGGCGTTCGTGGACGCGCCGGGCAAGCCGGTCAAGCAGGGCGTCGAGAAGGCCGAGGCGGAGAAGCTCAAGAAGCAGATCGAGGAGGCGGGTGGTACGGTCGAGCTGAAGTAAGACCATTCTGCTTCGAGTCCGGAGCAATGACAGACCCCCGACCGTTTGGTCGGGGGTCTTTGTTTGCGCGGGCGACAGAAGGAGTTTGTCAGGGGACGAACTTTCAAGTTTGGATAAAGGATACGGCGTGGGCGGCTTGCAATCGGCAGGCCACGTTGGATACACTGTTCGGTTCGGCGGAGGGTTCCGCCGACGGGCGTGGACGTGAAGGGCTGCTGATTCCTCTTGGGCTGATGTCATCTGAGACCAGCGTTTGACTGTTGTTGAACGCGGATGTCCCACCATCGCGAGGACCTCGATGGGTACGACCAGCGTGCGCAATTTCTCCAAGCGTGGCGATGCGATCGCCGTTCCTGACCTGACGCAGACGCAGACGGAGGCGTATGAGCGCTTCCTCCAGCGCGGCAAGGGTCCCGAGGAGCGTGACAAGTCCATGGGGCTTGAGGCGCTGCTGCGCGAGATGTTCCCGATCGAGAGCTACGACGGGACCATGAAGCTCGAGTACCTGCACTACGAGCTGGACGAGCCGCGGTACACGCCCGACGAGTGCCGCGAGTTGCGGCTGACGTTCGGTCGTCCGTTCAAGCTGACGCTGCGCCTTCACCGCGAGGGCAAGCCCGAGATGCCCGAGGAGGGGATCTTCCTGGGCGAGTTCCCGATCATGCTGGGCGGCGGCGAGTTCATCGTGAACGGGGCCGAGCGCGTGATCGTGAGCCAGCTGCACCGCTCGCCGGGCGTGGACTTCTCGATCGTCTCCAGCGAGGCCGACCGCCCGCTGCACTCGACCCGAATCATCCCCGAGCGCGGCTCGTGGATCGAG
>CAYNSB010000023.1:0-55443 GCA_964399625.1 uncultured Phycisphaeraceae bacterium | reverse complement strand
TAGCGCGAAACGCCGCTCCCGTACTCGTAGGAGTAGTCCTGCAGGAAGCACTCGCCCGCCTGATCGCACACCGGGCAATCGAGCGGGTGGTTGATGAGCAGGTACTCCATCACGGCCTTCTGGTTCTGCACGGCCTTGGGCGAGTCGGCGTAGACGACCATGCCGTCGCTGGCGGGCGTCTGGCACGAGGGCATGAGCTTGCCGCCCATGAACGGCACGATCTTGCCGGTCTTGGGGTCCGGTGCGTGGACCTCCACGAGGCAGATGCGGCACGACGCGACGATGCTGAGCCCGTCGTGGTAGCAGTACTGCGGGATGTCGATGGCGTTGGCGTTGGCGACCTGCAGGATCATGAGCGGGGGCTGCCCCGGCTTGGGGGCGTCGAACGTGCAGGTCTTGCCGTTGATGGTGATCTTGGGCATGGGCGAGATGGTAGAAGGGGCAAGATGAGGCGTCGCCGAGTCAAGCAAATCGTGATTCCATGGGCACTCCATTGCGGCACGGGGCCCGGGGCGTTAGGGTGAGTTCACACACGTACGGCCCGGCGGGGCCGAAAGAGGAGGCACGCACATGTCGGAGAATCTCGTTTTGTTCGCGCGCTCACGCGCGCGAGGGTTGTCTGTTTGCGCTCTCGCGTCGGCGGCTGGGCTGGCGATCGCCGCGCCGGCCATGGCCCAGGAGACGATCCTGGTCGGTGATTTCAACGGGCAGAAGGTGGTGCGATTCGAGTTCCCGTCGGGGTCGCCGCAGGATCACTTCGTGGGCCCGGGCATCACGGCGGCCACGAACATCACGCAGATCGCGTTCGGACCGGATGGCAACCTGTACGTGCCCTCGGCCAGCGCGAACCTTGTCGCGCGGGTGAACGGGCAGACGGGCTTTCCCCTGGGCACGTTCGTGACGGCGGCGTCGGGCGGGCTCAACCAGCCGTACGCAGCGATCTTCGGGCCCGACGGGCGGTTGTACGTGTCGTCGCGCGGGGGCAACTCCGTGCTGGTGTACAACGGGAGCACGGGCGCCTCGATCGGCGCGTTCGTCACGACCAGCTCCGGAACGCTGACGAACCCCGAGGGCATGGCGTTCGGGCCCAACGGCAATCTCTTCGTCGCGTCGTACACGAACGACAAGGTGCTGGAGTTCAACGGCACGACGGGCGCGTTCGTGGGCGAGGCGATCACGGCGGCGCAGGCGGGGCTCAACGCGCCGCGCAGCGTGATCTTCGACGCCGCGGGACGCATGTACGTCTCCTCGCAGTTGAGCAACGCGATCATCGTGAAGGACGGGACGACGGTGTCGGTGCTCGCGTCGTTCCCGACGATCCCGGGGCTCTCGCAGCCGGGACAACTGGTCCTGAGCGCGTCGGGCGAGCTGCTCGTGGCGTGCACGGGCTCGAACACGGTGCAGCGGGTGAACCGCCTCACGGGCGCTTCGCTGGGCACGGCGGTGACGGCGGGCGCGGGCGGGCTGTCGAACACCTACGGCATCGCGGACATTCCCGGGCCGGTCGCGCCGTGCTACGCGAACTGCGACGGGAGCACGGGGGCACCGCTGCTGTCGGCGGCCGACTTCGTGTGCTTCCTGGCCAAGTTCCGGGCTGGATGCCCGTAGCTCGGGGTCCTGATGCCACGCGGCTCATGAATACCCCCTTGGTTCAGCGGGGTAGGAATCGGCGCGTTCGGAACTAGGTTCATGTCCAGAGAAGACGCCGCACGCCCGTGGGCCTGTCGCCCGCGGGTGTCCCCGGGCCAGGGGTGCGCGGCATCGCTCCAGGGACATGAACCATGAACACCCACGCCCGTGCCCGTTCCGCCGCGTCCTTTGCGTTGTGCACCACGCTGCTCGCCGCGGTGGCGGGGGCGCCGAGCGCGCTGGCCCAGTGCAGCGTGCTCGTCGAGGACACGTTCCGCCTGGGCATGCGTCCGCACGGTGGCAACGGCAGCCCGCGCGACGCGCAGATCCACGATGGGCTGGGCGGATACTGGGCGCAGACTCCCGCCGGGGCCCAGTGGAACACCGCCAACCAGGGATGGATCTTCGCCGCGGCGTCGCTCGATCCGATCGAGGTGGACCCGCTCGATCCGTTCAATGGCGTCGCGTTCCTCGCGGGCACGCACAACGCGGCGCTGCTGCCGTTCGTGCCCCCGGCCCACGCGTGCACGCTGTCGATGGAGGTGGCGCTGGGGCAGGGCATGGCGAGCCCGATCTACGCCGGCTTCACGCCCAGCGCCGCGCTCACGGACAACTTCGCGGCGTCGGGGGCGCTGTGGGTCTCCGTGGACCCGAGCGCGAACTGGCAGGTGCTCGCCAACGGCTCGAGCGTGATCGCCTCGGGAACGGGCGACTACGCCCAGTCGCTCAACAGCGGGTGGCTGCACGTGGAGCTCACGCTCGATGTCGCCGCGGGCACGGCGAGCGGCTCGATCGGGGGTGCGGCGTTCGGGCCCGTGCCCGTGACGCTGGGCGTGCTCCCGTCGCGGATCGGGTTCGAGGCGCACGACAACTTCTTCAACGCGGTGAACAACTTCCGCGTGATCGACGGCGCGCCCCTGACGGTGACGCCGACGCTCACGCGGATCGAGGGCGCGATGGGCGGGAGCGTGACGCTGAGCGCGACGACCAATGCCGCCGCGCCGTCGGGGTTCGCGTGGCTCCACGACGGGGCGCTCGTGGTCGACGGCGTGACCGGATCGGGCTCCACGATCGCGGGGGCCACGACGCCCTCGCTCTCCATCACGGGCGTGGGGGCGGCGGACCTGGGGTCGTACACGCCGATCGCGTTCAACGGATGCGGGGAGCGTGCGGGCGCGCCGATCGCGCTGGTGGGCGCGTGCTACGCCAACTGCGACGGGAGCGCGGGGACGCCGGCGCTGACCGCGGCGGACTTCGCGTGCTTCCTGCAGAAGTTCCGCGCCGGCGACGCGTACGCCAACTGCGACGGGAGCAGCGGCACGCCCACGCTGACGGCGGGCGACTTCGCGTGCTTCCTGCAGAAGTTCCGGGCTGGATGTGTGTAAGGAGGGAGAGGCAGTTCCGCGGAGACGGAGTTCGAGAGAGGCGAAGTAACGAAGTGGCGAAGCGGAAGTGGCGAAGCGGCGGGGTGATGGAGTGGCACGCGATGGTGTGCGGCACTTTGCACTCATCCCTCATGCCCGCCTTGGGAACGGCGGCACGGTATGTCTTCGGAGCGTCCTCCTTCCGAAAATTTGTCCTTCCACCCATTTTCTTCCTGTCCGCTTTTGCCCCCCGTTGACGCGAATCTCCTGCGGGGCTGGTCGAATCCTCACCAGCCGGCAGGAGGTTGTCATGGCTCGTCGCATCCGGTCCGCTCGCTCGTGCGTGGTGCTCGCGTCGCTCTTGGCGGCGTCGGCCCAAGCCCAGTCCATCCCGCTCGTGAACCCGGGCTTTGAGCTCCCCGCCGTGCTCCCCAACGCGTCGTGGACGGGCGGCGGGCCGGGAGTGACCACGGTTCCGGGCTGGTCGTTCGTCTCGGGCCCGCCCGGATGGACCTGGGGTGTGTGGCAGCCGACCATCTCCGGGTGGGGCTATCGCGCTTCCGAGGGCGTGCAGACGCTCTACGTGGGCGGAGCGGTCGTCGAGCAGGTCACCAGCGCGCTGGCCCAGGCGGGACAGACCTACACCCTGCAGGTCGACGTGGTGCGCCACCCGACGCAGTTCTCCGCGTCGTACTCCATCCAGCTCCGCGCCGGGTCGGTCGTGCTCGCCACGGACAATGGGTCGGTCACCCCCGCGGCCGGGGGCTTTGCCACCTCGACGCTGGTCGCGATGGTGCCCGCTGGCTCCCCCGCGATCAACCAGCCGCTGACCATCCGCATGACGGGGCAAACGCAGATGGATCTGGACAATGTCCGCCTCTTTGGCAGCGCATCGGCCTGCTACGCCAACTGCGACGGGAGCACGGGGACGCCGGCGCTGACCGCGGCGGACTTCGCGTGCTTCCTGCAGAAGTTCCGCGCCGGCGACGCGTACGCCAACTGCGACGGGAGCAGCGGCACGCCCACGCTGACGGCGGGCGACTTCGCGTGCTTCCTGCAGAAGTTCCGCGCCGGATGCCCGTGATCGGCTTGGCTCAGGTGATGATCCAGCGGAGCGTCTTGGCCAGGCGGGACTGCGCGTGCTCCAGCAGGCACGCGGGCTGGTGGCGGGCCAGGCACCCCAGCGCGCGCAGGCTCTTGGCGTACCGCCCGGCGCGGAGGCAGTCCATCATCTCGGCGATGATGAACGGGGCGAACAGGCGCTTCCAGTGGGCGAGCCCGCGGCGCTGCGCGGCGCGGAGCACGCGATCGTGACGCACGAAGGGCGTCTGCTCCCGCTCGATCGTGATCAGCGAGCGGAGCATGCGCACGGAGCTGAGGCGGATCGTGTTGCCCGGGTGCAGGCGGTACTCGGCGACGAGCTCCCCGTGGAAGTGGATGGGCATCGTCCGGGCGACGCGGAGGTAGAACTGGTAGTCCTCCGCGGGGGAGTATCGCTGGACGAAATCGCCCGTGGCGAGCATGGCGTCGCGCCGGAACATGGTCGTCGCGGGCGGAACCGTCGTGTGCCCCTCGAGCATCGTCGCGTAGCAGGCGTGGTCCACGCGATCCAGGTGCGGGTTCAGGCGGTGCCCCTGCGCGTCGATGTCGCGCGAGTGCCCGTAGACCATCGCGCACCGCGGACGCGCGCTCAGCTCGCGCACGCCGATCTCCAGGGCGCGCGGCAGCAGCCGGTCGTCGGCGTCGAGCAGGACGATGAACTCGCCCCGCGCGGAGCGGATGCCCACGTTGCGGGCCTTGGCCACGCCCGCGTTCTCCTGGCGGATGACGCGCACGAACGGGGCGAAGCGCTCGCCGATCTGCGCGCTGGCGTCGGTCGAGCCGTCATCGACGAGGATGACCTCCAGCGCCGGGTGGGTCTGGTCGAGCACCGAGCGCAGCGCGTCCTCGATGAACGCTTCGGTGTTGTAGCAGGGGATGACCACCGACACGGACGGCATCGCGCGACCCCGTAAGGCAAAGGGCTTGAGCGACGGCGTCGTGGCCGATGGACAGGGTGGAATGGTACATCAGGGTCCGCTTCCCCCCAAAAGGATCGGACGAAAAAAGCGCTTTCTGGTGGGTGTACGCCCTTCCGATTTGGGATCAGTGGGGGTCTGGGCAAACTGAAGTGCGTGGTGTTCCCCAGGCGCGGGGGGAGGTCACGCCAGGAGCCATCGCAGGGCCATGCCCAGGCGCTTCTCGGCATGGGCGAAGAACTCCGACGGCGCGTGGCGTGCGAGGCACGCGGCGGCCCGGGCCGCGCGGACGGGGCGGTGGGCGCGGAGGTTGTCCATCATCTCGGCCATGATGAGCGGCGCGAAGAGTCGCTCGAAGTGGGCCCGCCCGATGCGGGCCGAGCGGCGGAGCTGGCGCGCGGTGCCCAGGTGCTCCCGCTGCATGTCGATGACGCGGAGCACGGCGCGGAGCATGGTGGTTGGGCTCTGCCTGCTGGCGTTGCGCTCATGGAGGCGGTACTCGACGATGAGGGTGTTGTGCGAGTGGAGGTTGAACCGTCGCGCGACGCGGAGGTACAGCTCGTGGTCCTGCGCCAGGCGGATGGACTGGTCGAACCCGCCGACCTCGTCGAGGGCGCGCCGGCGGAACATCGCCGACGCCGAGGGCACGAGCGTGCTGCCCTCCAGCAGCGTGCGATAGCAGGCGTTGGGCACGTTGGCGCTGTGCGTGCCGGTGATGCGCCCGCGGACGTCGATGTCGCGCGCGAAGCCGTAGACGAACCCGCAGTCGAAGTGCGCGCCCAGCGCCTCGGCGCCGACGCGCAGAGCGTTGGGCAGCAGGCGGTCGTCGGCATCGAGGAACACGACGTACTCGCCGGTGGTCTCCTGCAGCCCTCGGTTGCGCGCCGCACTCACGCCGGACTTGGGCTGGCGGACGCAGCGCACGCCCGGCACGCGCTGGGCGATGGCGGCGCTGTCGTCGGTGGACCCATCATCGACGACGACGATCTCGTGCGCGGGGAGTTCCTGCGCGAGCGCGGACTCGATCGTCTCGGCGAGGAATCGCGCGCCGTTGTGGCACGGGATGATGATGGAGATGCGTGGTACGCCCATGGCGCCGGACGGTGCCCCCTCGATGCTGCGCGAGACTCGGCGTCCGGGCCGGGCACGCCGCGGGCGTGCGCCCGGAGCCTACCAAGGTCGTCGCGTGAAGCCGAGTTCTTTTTCGGCGTGCCCGGTGCGAAATGGGCCTTGCGCCCGCGCGCGGGGCAGTTACGGGACGTGCCCATCGCGTCACAGGCGGACGTGCGCGCCGGCGTTGACACTCCGCGCGTGTTGGGACGTGGGCTCAGGAGCAGCCGGCGCGGAACGCATTGAGGAAGCACACGAAGTCCGCGGCGCTGAGCAGCGGGGCGCTCGTGTTCCCATCGCAGTTGGCGCTGGGGTCGCCCGCCTTGAATCGCGCGAGGAAGCAGACGAAGTCGGCCGCGCCCAGCACCGGCGGCGTGGTGCTGCCATCGCAGTTGGCCGCGCACGTGGTGTTGCGCAGCACGCCGGGCGTCACGCTCGCGGCGCCGACGAACGCGGCAAGGTCCGTTCGTGAGTCGGCATCGAAGCGCCCGGGGGCGAGCAGCGGCGCGGCGCCGGAGAGCGCCTCGGCGCGGCGCTGGAGCGCGATCCGTCCCTGTCGCGAGACATTCTGGAAGATGAGCACGCGATCGCCCGCGACGACCGCCAGGTCCGCGCGCCCGTCGCCGTCCAGATCCGCGGAGACGATCGCGCCCGGCGCGGCGGGCAGGGCCAGCGTGGCGCGCGGGGCGAACACGCCCGCGCCCAGGTTCACGAGCACCTGCGCGCCGGGGCTCGACGCATCGCCCGCGATGAGCTCGGGCATGGCGTCGTTGTTCAGGTCGCACGCGAGCAGCGTGGCGGGCGAGCCGCCGATCTTCACATCGGGCCCGGCGCTCGCAAAGCCGCCGCCCGAGCGTGGGCGCACGTGCAGCGTGCCCGTGGAGGCGCTGGCGGCCGCGAGGTCCGTGAGCCCGTCGTGATCGAGGTCCGCGGCGACCACGAGCGAGGGGCGCGGGCCCACGGGCACATCGACGATCGAGAACGCGCCGCCGCCCTGGTTGAGCAGCACGCTGATCCACCCGCGCGGCACGGGGCCCGACGGCCCCAGATCCGCGAAGGTCCCGGCGTTGGCGACGGCAAGATCATCCAGCCCGCTGGGGCCGCCCAGAGCGCCCGCGGCGATCCCCTCGGGCGCGTTGAGCTGCGCGCCGAACTGCGGGCGGGCGGGCAGGGGCACGACGACCGCGGAGGAGAGGTTGGCCCCGTCGTTCATGATGATCGAGACGGTGTCGTCGCCCGTGTTGGTGAAGGCGATATCCAGGGCGCGGCGGGGCGCGCCCGAGCCGTCGATGCCATCGAGGTTGGCCAGCACGACGCCACGCGGGTTCTTTCCGGCGGGCAGCGTGATCGGCGGGGCGAAGTGTCCATCGCCCGTGGAGATCAGGACCACGATGGACCCGTTGGCGCCCGTGGGGTTCAGCGCGTCGGGCAGCGCGAGCACGAGGTCGTCGAGCCCGTCGTTGTTCAGGTCGCCCGCCGCGATCGCGGAAGGACGCGCGATGCTGGCGCTGGCGACGAGCGGGGCGAGCGTGGGCGCGGAGAAGAGATTGCTCGTGGAGAGCACGACATCGCCGGAAGGTGAATCGTCGATGGCGAACGCGCGCGCGGGCGAGCCGGGAACGCCCGCGAGTTCCGGGAAGATCGCGATCGCGAACTGCCCGGCGAGCGTTCCTCCCGAGAGCACGGGCTGGGGCGTCCACACGCCGATGGGGGCGCTGCTCTCGACGCGGAGCGCTCCGGCGCGGGTCGCGAGCCCGCCGACGATCAATCGATCGGCGGCGGGGCCCTGCGCGTTGGAGCCGATGTCGATGCGGAGCGTGCCGCCCACGTCCTGTCCGTCGAGGCCGGCGAGCTGGGCGTAGTCGCCCGAGATGCTCATGGTCGAGGGGATCGCCGAGCCCGGGTCCACGGCCCCCGCGCTCACGACGGACCCCAAGATGGATCCATCGCCCGCGAGCGTGCCCCACGGTGACAGGCGCGTGCCGGCGGCGGTGACGGTCCCCCCGCGGATGCGCAGGGTCGCGGGGGTACGGGGGAGCGGGGCGATGGAGAGCGCGTCGCTCGCGCCCGAGGCGAGCGTCAGCGTCGCGCCGTCGAGCGCGAGCGTCACGTCGCCACGGGCGATCGTGGCGCGGGCGCACGCGGCGCCGCTGGCGAACGAGACGATGCTGGGCCCGCTCAGCGCGAAGGCCGCGAGCGAAGCGGGGCCCGGCGCGCCCGCGGCCCAGCGGGCGGGGTCGGCAAAGTCGCCGCCGGAGGAGCCGGTCCAGTACGACGCGGCGCCCGGCGTGGGCGTGGGCGTCTCGTACGCGCCCATGTCGATGGGCGCGCCCGACCCGGTGCCCGAGTTGGTGATCCACGCGGCATCGGCGCGGCGCGGGCGACCGGCAAGATCGAGCGTGGAGACGACGGGCAGCGCGTCGGCATCGCCCGCGTCGATGCACGGGGAGAACGGCGAGAGGCTCGGGTCGTCGTCGCTCGTGCCGGCGATCGCGTCGGGGCCCAGGGCGCTGACGAAGAGCGGATCGAGCGAGATGTTGCCGTTGGCGTCGGGCGCGCCCGCGGGCGACTGCACGCACGAGCGCCACATGGAGAGCGTCCCGGGCACGCGGAGCTGCGAGCCCTGATCCACGATGCTGCCCGCGGCGTTGCCCCACAGCACGCAGTTGGCCAGCGACGCCGAGCTCGCGAGCACCGCGGTCACGCCCGTGCCGAAGTTGTTCACAATGGTCGTGTTGGTGAGGACGAGCGCCCCCGCGTCGTAAAGCGCCGTGACCGACGAGCCGCGATTGCCCGAGAGCACGCAGTTGGTGAGCGTGTTGTTCGTGCCGTACACCGCGCCCGCGGTGTCGCTGGTGTTCCCGAGGAATCGACATCGATCCAGCGTGACGCCCGTGAAGAACCCCGCGCCCGCGGAGTACCCGACGTTGGCGATGAAGTCGCAGCGCGTGAACGTGGAGCCCGGGCCCGCGCTCTGCACGGCCCCGTTGCCCAGGGCGCCCACGTTGCGCGCGAACAGGCAGTCCCCGGCGGTGATCGTGCCGCCCCCGACCGCGCCCGAGGAAACGACGTGGTCCACGAAGGTGCACGCATCGAGGGTGACGCCCGAGGCGGCGAAGAGGGCCGAGGCGGACTCGGGCGCCTGGTTGGCCCGGAAGACGCACTGGGTGAAGGTGATGCCCGGGGCGGCGCAGTACACGCCGCCGCCGGCGCCGAGCGCCGGAACGCGATTGTCCTCGAAGGTGCAGCCCACGAACGAGGGCGATCCGCTCTCGATGTACACGCCGCCGCCGCGCGGGGCTTGCCCGAACGGGATGCGGTTGCCGTCGAACGTGCAGTCGATGAACCCGGGAGCGCCGCCGAGGATGTAGGCCCCCGCGCCGCCGCCCGCGCCGAAGGCCAGGGCCTGGTTGTCCTCGATCAGGCACCCGCGGATCACCGGCGAGGCGTTGACGAGGCGGAGGCCGCCGCCGTTGGCGTCGGGCGCGCCGAACGCGGCCCCGCCATTGCGAACGACCACGCCATCGAGCACGCTCGTCGCGTCCACGCCCGTCGCGGTCACGACGTGCCAGGCGCTGGCGCCGTTGAGCACGCTCGGGTTGGCCTGCGGGTCGCGCTGCGAGAGCAGCGCTTCGCTGCCCGTGAAGCCGCCGTAGATCCCGACGTTGCTGCGGAGGGAGAACGTCGCCGAGAGGGGCTGCCCCGGGTCGGTGCGGGCGCTGGGCGTGTAGTTGCCCGCGGCGACCCAGACCTGCACGGGGTTCAGGGCCGAGGCGATTCCATCGGAGGCGGCCAGGGCCGACTCCAGGTCCTTGTACGCGGTGCCCCAACTGGCGCCATCGCCGCCGGGGGACGCCGAGGCCTTCACGTAGAGAATGGTCTGTGCGTCGGCCGCGCCCAGCGCCAGCCCGCAGGCGAACAGGAGTGCCGACGCGCGACGCGCGTTGAGCACCCCGTGCCCGATCCTCCTGCGCATGCGCGAACCCTCCAGAGCGCGAGCGAATGCCCGGCGTGACAACTCTATCGGCCGAACACGGGCGACAGGTCCGTTCGCGGCGTTACCCGTTGGTGTTTCAGGGATTGCCACTCGATCCGTAGCGGGCCTTTCGCCATTCCACGCGCCGCTGGGCGATCGCGTCGGGCCCGATCGCCTCTCCGCCGACCTCGCGGGCCCGGGCGATCGCGCGCTCCCGGGAGGCGTGGGCCTCGAGCTCGGAACCCATGGGCGTCCGGATGGACGGGCTCAGCACGAACCAGGCGCGATCGAGCGGAATCCAGGCCTCGGGGCCCCTCGCGTCCGCGTCGTGCACGAACGCCGGGCGGGCGGCGATGTCGGGATGTTCGCGCCGATCGTCGAGCAGGCACCCCGGATCGTCATAGAAGCGCGGGCCCTGCGTGCCCACGACCAGGGCGATCGAGCCCGCATCTTCGATGACCATGTCGCATTGAGCGCAGTGGTCCTTGCCCAGTGTGACACGCGGGAGCGTGGGCTCGCGCCGAGCCTCGCACGCGCCCAACGCCGCGCCGAGCGCCGCCACGAAAAACACAACGAGCCCCTGAGGGGCCCGTTGCGGACGTGGAGGCGAAGAGACTCGAACTCTCGACCTCATCCATGCCATGGATGCGCTCTACCAAAACTGAGCTACGCCCCCGAACATGCGGCCAACAGTCCCGTCGGCTGATGGTCGCGGGCAATCGTACAACTCGCACCGCGCCGATCAAGTTCGCGCGGAAAGTCCCGTTCCGGACCGCTCCAGCATCCCCTCGACCGCTCGCAGCACGTCCGAAAGCCCGATCCGATCGACCCGGCAGCGCTCCGGATGGTCGTCCGCGACCTCGCTCTCGGGCAGCGTGGGGTCCGCGAGCAGGATCGCCTCCAGGCCCGGGGGAACCGGGATCGTCGTCCAGCGGTGGTCCGTCGGCCCAAAGAGCGTGACCACGGGAACGCCCATCGCCGCGGCCAAGTGCCGGGGCCCCGTGTCGTTCGTGAGCATCACCCGCACGCGCCCGCACGCGAGGATGCCCTTGAGCGCGGGGATGGACCCGCCCGCGTCGGGCAGGCTCACCACGCCTGCATCGCCCCCGCCGGCGATCATCGTCGCGATGGACGTGCAGAGCTCGCGCTCGGCGGGCGAACCATTGATGAGCACGACGAGCCCACGCTCGCGCAGCGTCGCGCCGATCGCGGCGAACCGCTCCGCGGGCCAGCGCTTCTCGGCGCGATTGCCGCCGGGGTTCAGGATGGCCAGCGGCACTCCCGGCCCGACGCCCGCGCGCTCGAGCACGTCGCTCGCGGCGCGCTGGTCCTCGTCCGTGGCGTGAAGTTCCAGGCGCGCCCCGGGCGGGAGCGCAAACGGATCGGCGTCCTGGGGCGCAGGAGACAGGCGCCCCAGGCGCTCCAGCAGCGCGCGCACCGCCCGCCAGTAGTACCCCGCGGCGGGCACGGGCTTCCACGCGCCGCCCTTCCACGTGGGCGCCTTGAGGCGGTCGGTCAGCAGCAGCCCGCGTGCATCGCGGTCGTACCCGATGCGCCGGGGGATGCCCGCGATCCGCGCGATCAGCGCGGTCGAGAAGGAGTTGGTGAGCAGCACCGCCGCGTCGTAGCGGCGCGGGCGGAGCTTGGCCGCGACGAACTTGGGCCCCATCACGCCCGAGGCCCGCTCCACGTGCACCTCGTCGAAGACGTCCAGCCCCGCGAGCACCTGATCGATGCCCGGGCGCACCAGCCCGCCGATGAACGCCCCGGGCAGGCTCGAGCGCAGCAGGCGCAGCGCCGGCGTGGCCATCGCGGCATCGCCCACCCACGACGGGCAGATCGCCAGCACGCGCGTGGCGCTGGCGGGCGCGCTCGCCTCGGGCGGGCTCATTCCTTCGACCCGCCCGCGGAGATCCCCTCGACGAACGCCCGGCGCGCCAGCAGGAACAGCACCAGCACCGGCGCGACCACGAGCGTGCTCGCGGCCATGAGCAGGTTCCACGGCGTGTTGCCCGCCTTCGCCTGGTACAGCTGCAGCCCCAGCGCCAGCGTGTAGTTGTCCTGGTGGTTCAGGAAGATGAGCGGGCCCAGGAAGTCGTTCCACACGAAGATGAAGTGGAACAGCGCGACCACCGCCAGCGCCGGGCGCGACAGGGGCAGGATCACGCGCCAGAAGATGCCCCAGTGCCCGCACCCGTCGATGCGTGCCGCCTCGTCGAGCTCCTTGGGGATCGTCATGAAGAACTGGCGCAGCAGGAAGACGTTGAACGCGCCCGCGAAGAACGCCGGCACCCACAGCGGCTTGAGCGAGCCGATCCACCCCAGCCACTTGAACACGAGGTAGAGCGGGCCCATGAGCACGGGGAACGGGATCATCATCGTGCCCAGCACAATGGCGAACATCGTCGCGCGCCCGCGGAACCTGATCCGCGCGAACCCGTACGCCACGATCGCGCTCGAGAGTGTCATGCCGAACACCGAGAGGATCGCGATGATGAGCGTGTTGCGCAGGTACAGCGGGAACTTGACCACGGGGTCCGTCCAGACGCCCGCCTCCCTCACGCTGCCGTCGGGGTTGAACGTGCCGACGTAGTTGGCGACCGCCTGGTGCCCCACGCTGCTCGCTGGGTCGGGCAGGAGCGCGAGGCTCTTGGACGCGGCCTGCGCCGCGGGCTTGAGCGAGCTGGACACCATCCAGACCAGCGGCGAGAGGTACGCCAGGGCCACCAGCGCGAGCACGACGTAGACGATCGCGCGCTGCCACCCGGACGCACGCGCGCCGTCGAGGTTCGAGGATGGGGCGATCGGGTCCTTCATGCGCCTCGGTAGTACACCAGCCTGCGGCTGAGGATGAACGTGCCCGCCGTCAGCACCAGCGTGATGAGCAGCTGCACCCACGCCATCGCGCTCGCGTAGCCCATCTGGCGGAACGTGAACGCGTTGTCGTACAGGTACATGGAATAGAACAGCAGGTCGTCGCCGCTGCTGTTGCGGCTGGCGTTGCTGATCACGAACGGCACCGCGAAGACCTGCAGCGTCCCGATCATCAGCGTGATCACGTTGAACAGGATCACCGGCGAGATCATCGGCAGCGTCACGTGCCAGAACCGGCGCGTCGGGCCCATGCCGTCCAGGGCCGCGGCCTCCAGCAGCGCCCGCGGCACGTCCTGCAGCGCCGCGACGTAGATCACCACGCTCTGACCGATCCCCCACAGCGCCACCACGACGAGCGAGGGAAGCACCCACTCGTGCTCCTGAAGCCAGTTGGGACCGCGGATGCCCACGACGCCCAGCGCCTGGTTGATCAGCCCGTACTCGCCGTTGAACATCCACATCCACACCATCGCCGAGGCCGTGAGCGGCACGAGCGTGGGCAGGAACACGCACGCCTGGAAGAACCCGCGGGCCCTGATCTTCGCGTTGAGCAGCGCCGCGACGACGAGCGCCAGCACCGTCCACAGCGGGATCGACGCCGCGGCGTACAGCGCGGTGTTCTTCAGCGCCAGGTGGAACCGCGCATCGCCCAGCAGGCGCGTGTAGTTGTCCGCCCCGACCCACAGCGGCTTCTCGAGCACGGGGTATTCGGTGAAGCTGTAGTACAGCGAGAGCCCGATGGGCACGAGCATGAACGCCAGGAACCCGACGACCCACGGCGAGATCCACAGCCAGCCCGCGAGCGTGTCGCGCCGCGTCGCGGGTGATTCCTTGCCCGCGCGGGAGGCGCCGGGCACGCTCGTGGGCATCGAGGTCATGCCTCGATCCTCCCGCCGCGCTCGCTCGCCTTGCCCGGGGGCAACTGCCCCTTGCCCGGGCCGCCCCGGCGCGCACGCACCGACGCGTTGCGATCGAGGATCTCCTGCGAGCGCTGCTGGATCGTCGCGAGGATCTCCCTGGCGGGCTTCTCCAGGCGCCTGATCTGCACCGCCCCCGCGTCGTACTCGGCCTTGATCTGCGTCCACACCACGGTGCGCGGGCAGAGGAACGAGCGCGGGCTCGCGGCGAGCGCGTTGTGCACCGCGACGCCGCGGTTGGGGTGGTTCCGCACGAACTCGTCGCTGGCGCGGGCCATCGGCGAGCCCTTGGCGTGCACCGTCGCGAGATACTCCACGACCTCGGGCTTCTGCGTGTGCGCGAGGAACTCCATCGACGCCTCGGGGTGCTTCACGCCCTTGGGGATGACGATCACGTCCGTGTCGATGCACGAGACGGGCGCCTCGGCGCGATAGAGGTGGTCCGCCACGGGGAACGGCGCGACGCCGTAGTCCAGGTCGGGCTTGAACGCCTTGATCACGTTCGCCAGCCACGGGCCCTGGAAGATCATGCCAACCTTGCCCGCGAGGAACGCGTTCTGCGGCGAGTCGTAGTTGCCGAACGTCTCCTGGAACGCGGTGGACTCGGGCAGCCCCAGCTCGCGCACGCCCTTCTGCACCCACTCGCCCGCGGCGATGAACTCCGGGTCGAGCAGCGTGGAGTCCTCCTTCGCGGGATCCCATATCGCCCCGCCGAAGTGGTACCCCCACACCCACGTCCACCACCCGGGCTCGGTGACCATGAACCCCGCGCGCTCGAGCTTGCCGCCGGTTCCCCCGCCCTCGCGCTTCACCATCTTCCGCGCGAACTCGTCGAACTCGGAGATGGTGTGCGGCGGTCGATCCGGATCGAGCCCGACCTCCTTGAACATCGCCCGGTTGTAGTAGAGCGCGAGCGTGCCGCCGGTGTTGATCGCGCCCCAGCGCTTCCCGTTGTGCAGCATGATCGGGCGAACACCCGGCGCGTACTGATCGAGCGCCATGTGCTTGTACGAGGACGCGAGGTCATCGATGGGCAGGATGGCGTTGGCCTCGGAGAAGACGGGGATCGAGTAGTTCCACAGCCCGACGATGTCGGGCGGGTCGCCGCCCGCGATCGCGACCATCGCCTTCTGGTCGATGCCCGACATCGAGAGGTAACGGACAAAGATACGGCTTTGTGAGTTGTTGTACTCGTCCACGACCTTGCGCATCGCGGCGCCCTCGCCGCCGGTCCACTTCTCCCAGTAGTCGAGGACGATCCGCCCGCCCGTGGCTTCTTTCGCCCCGCGAGGTCCGAAAAGAGCGAAGCCCGCGCCGCCGGCGATCAGTGTGCCGATCGCGGCGCGTCGCCCAAGATCGATGAGGGAGTTTCCCGAAGAGTCCACGGCGCAATATATCGCGCCCGGGATGTCGCCGAAACGCGGTTCCGAACGCATGATTGTGGCGTGGGGAGACATTCCCCCATGGGACCGTTCCGCCCGCGAAGGCGCTCCAGATGATCCGATCGTCAAGAACCCATCGCCCGGACGCGACATCCGCGATTGTGTGTTGACCGCAGGAATCGCGGATGAACAATGGAAGCGGCGGGGGGTCTTCTCGCCGAGTCCGGCACGAGAGGGAGTTCGACCATGAATCAGCGTTGTCGAGGCGTGATCCGCGCCACCGCGGGGGCCTTGTGCGCCCTGGCGGGTGCGAGCACGGGCCTGGCGCAGCCGATCCCGGCCGAGGGCTTCGATGACCGCCCGGTGCTCTCGGGCGTGCCCGAGGTGCTGGGAATCGCGTTCCACCCTTCCGGGTGGGGTCTGCTGTGGGCCAAGAACGGCAAGGTCTACAAGTACGTTCCGGGGCAGCCGGTGGGCGCCCCGATCCTCGACCTGCACGAAGAGGTGGGCGACTGGGCGGACTACGGGCTGCTCTGCGTGGCGATGGACCCGCAGTTCGACACCAATGGCCGCATCTATCTGTGCTACGAGGTTGACTGGTACTGGTACACGCACATCGGGCAGCCCGGGTACGACCCCAACGGCAACGACTACTTCCGTGCGACGTTCGGACGCGTGACGCGGTACGCGCTCGATCCGAGCTCGGGCTTCACCAACGTCGTGCCCAACTCGCGCACGATCCTCGTCGGGAACACCGCCGCCGAGGGATTCCCGATCTTTTCCACGACGCACGGCGTGGGCACGATCCTGTTCGGACAGGACGGCACGATGATCGTGGGCTGCGGCGAGGGCGCATCGTTCGCCGGCGCGGACGGCGGCGGGAGCATCTCCAACGCGCCCCAGGGGCTGGCCGACGGCATCATCCAGCCCATCGACGACGTGGGCGCCTTCCGCACGCAGACGGTGCAGTCGATCTCGGGCAAGTTCCTGCGCATCGATCCCGACACGGGCGCGGGCATCCCCAGCAACCCGTTCTACGACCCCTCGAATCCCATGTCCGTGCGCTCGCGCGTGTGGGCCATGGGCGTCCGCAACCCCTACCGCATCGCCCTCAAGCCCAACTCGGGCAGCCACGACCCAGCGATGGGCAAGCCCGGCACGCTGTACTTCGGCGACGTGGGCTGGAACACCCGCGAGGAGCTCGACGTCTGCACCGCGGGCGGGCAGAACTTCGGCTGGCCGCTCTACGAGGGGCTCGACGCACGCCCCGAGTACCAGGCCGTCGACCCGACCAACCCGTACGCGCCCAACGCGAACACGAGCGGCACGTGCCCGGGCTTCTATCGCTACCAGGACCTGCTCATCGACGCCTCGCTCAACGCGCCCGCCTGGCCCGACCCCTGCAACCCGGGCAACGAGATTCCTTCGTCGCTCTATCGCTTCGTGCACCGCCGTCCCATCATGGACTGGAGCGGCAGCGGCGAGACGCGCATCCCGGGCTTCGACGGCTCGGGCAACCCCATCGTGTACCCCATCGGCTCGGCCCCGGGCGTGACGGGGTCGCCCTTCTCGGGGTCCGCGTCCACGGGCGGCGTCTTCTACGACGCGCCGTCCTACGCCGTCGCGCCCTATCCCGCGTCCATGCACGGGACGTACTTCCACGCCGACTTCACGGGCGGATGGATCCGCAACATCGTGACCGACGCGAACGACAACGTCGTGTCCGTCACGCCGCTGACCATCCTCGCCGGCGGCATCGTCTACGTCACCATCAACCCCGCCGACGGTAACATCTACTACGTGACCTACAGCTACACCGGGCAGGCGTCGCTCCGCAAGATCGTCTACACCGCCAACCACGCGCCCGTCGCCAAGGCCTCCACGACGTCGCCCGCGTACGGGCCATCGCCGCTGCTCGTGCAGTTCTCCAGCGCCGGCACCAGCGACCTGGACAACGACCCGCTCACCTACGCGTGGGACTTCGGCGACGGCTCGCCCATCGACACCTCGCCCAACCCCACGCACACGTTCACCGCGCCCACGAGCGCGGGCGTCGCCTTCAACGTCACGCTCACCGTCACGGACACGCACAACGAGTCGTCCACCGCGACGCTCGTCGTCACGCCCAACAACTCGCCGCCCGTCGTGCAGATCACGCACCCCGTCAATGGGTCGCTCTACCGCGTGACCGAGGGCACCTACCCGCTGGAGCTCACCGCGAACGTCTCGGACCCCGACGAGAGCAACGCGACGCTGCAGTACGCCTGGCAGCTCATCCTGCACCACAACTCGCACACGCACCCCAACGCGCCACTCTCCAGCGTGGCGCCCACGGTGCTCGTGGAGCCCATCGGCTGCGACGGGCCCACGTACTACTACGAGGTGCTGCTCCGCGTGACGGACTCGGTCGGTCTCACCACCAGCTCTTCGAGCTACATCTATCCCGCGTGCTGCTACGCCAACTGCGACGGGAGCACGGACGTTCCGACGCTCGGGGCCAACGACTTCGCGTGCTTCCTCGCGGCGTTCCGCGCCGGCGAGCAGTACGCCAACTGCGATGGCAGCACGCTCCCGCCCATGTACAACGCGGGCGACTTCACGTGCTTCCTGCAGAAGTTCCGCGCGGGCTGCCCCTGATCGCCCGCCCGCTCGCGGGGCACACGCCAAAAAAAAGCACGGGCCGCGATCTGCGGCCCGTGTTCGTTCACAGAATCAGCGTCGCCCCGATCATGGAGGCGGGGGCAGCGCCTCGCCGGGCTTGGTGAAGATGAAGGAGTACTTGCCCACGGCGTACTTGTTGAACGCGCCGCTCTGCCCCGTGTTGATGCGATCGAACAGCTCGTTGGGCAGGCACACGTTGTACTCGGCGCGCCCGTCGAGGTACGCCATGCAGGACTTGTTGGGCTCGCCGAACTCGCCGGGCACCTGCTGGCGATCGGTGAACGCGGGGTTCTGCACGCCCGAGAGGTTCGCGACGAGGTCCGAGGTCTGGTCGTGGATCCAGACGAACTTGTTGCGCGGGTCGATCTCGGAGTTCGTCCGGATGCGGTTCACGCCGTTGTCGTACTGCTGCGTGAAATTGGCCGACTGGAGCGAGGGCTGGTCCCACCACTTCATGTTGAGGTGGTAGGAGGTGCCGACCTCGTCGTAGCTCGAGCCGCCGTACTTGCTGGCGAACCCGTACCCACCAGACTTGGTGCCCTGGTACGACACGCGATCGCCGGGCGACTTGAACGCCTGGATCTGCAGGCGCTTGCGCTGGTCGGTCTGGGGCGTGCCGTGGTTGAAGTCCCACGTGCTGCCCGAGCCCGTGTTCTTGTACCCCGGCGGGACCTCGATCTGCAGCTCGGGGGCGATGTACGCGTTGAGCGGGCGCGTGTACGCCGACTCATCGAACGGGGAGCCGCCGAAGATGATCAGCGTGTTGTCCGCGGCCGCGTCGCAGTTCTTGCCGCCGTAGACCCACGTGTCCCACCCGCCGCCGATCTGCCCCTTGCTATAAGCGCACCCGCGCATGGGGATCTGGTCCGCGTTGGCGGTGCGGTACTGGAACTGCCCGATGAGGATCTGCCGCAGGTTGCTCAGCGAGATCGTCGAGCGGGCGCTGTTGCGCGCTCGGCCCAGTGAGGGCAGGAGGATGCCGATGAGCAGTGCGATGATCGCGATGACCACCAGCAACTCGATGAGCGTAAAGCCACGACGCGTGCGCATGTCCCTTCTCCGCTAAGAGGGGGGTGACAAACCGAACTCGCCCCAGATCGGGGCACGAATCATCGCGCCGCGGTTCCCCGCGGGGCGATGGGAAGGATCATTCGATCATGGAGGCGGGGGCAGCGGCTCGCCCGGCTGCGTGAAGATGAAGGAGTACTTGCCCACGGCGTACTTGTTGAACGCCCCGCTCTGCCCGGTGTTCACGCGATCGAAGAACTCGTTGGGCAGGCAGGTGTTGTACTCGGCACGCCCGTCGAGGAACGCCATGACGGACCTGTTGGGATCGCCGAACTCGCCGGGCACCTTCTGCGTGTCGGTGAACGCCGGGTTGTTGACGGTGTTGATGTTCGCGACGAGGTCCGAGGTCTGGTCGTGGATCCAGACGTACTTGTTGCGCGGGTCCACCTCGGAGTTGACGCGGATGCGCTGCACGCCCGCGTCGAACGCGGCGGTCCAGTCACCGACCTTGACGCCGTAGATCTGGTCCCACCACTTGATGTTGACGTGGTACGAGGTGCCGACCTCGTCGTAGCTGGACGCGCCGTACTTGCTGGCAAAGCCGTAGGTGCGGGGCGACTTGTCGCCCTGGTACGAGAGCTTGTCGCCGGGCGACTTGAAGGCGGGCATCTGCAGGCGCTTGCGCTGGTCCGAGGTCACCGAGCCCTGGCTGAAGTCCCAGGTGCTGCCCGAGCCGGTGTTCTTGAAGCCCGTGGGCGCCTCGATCTGCACATCGGGGGAGATGTACGAGTTGAGCGGACGCCAGTACGCGTGCTCATCGAACGGCGAGCCCGCGAAGACGATCTGATTGTTGTTGGGATCGCCGTCGCAGTTCTTGCCGCCGTAGTGCCACGTGTCGAACGCCGAGGCCTTGCCCTTGGCGTACCGGCTCTGGCGCATGGGCACCTGGTCCGCGTTGGCGGTGCGGTACTGGAACTGCCCGATCATGATCTGGCGCAGGTTGCTCAGCGAGATCGTCGAGCGGGCGCTGTTGCGCGCGCGACCCAGCGACGGCAGCAGGATGCCGATCAGCAGCGCGATGATCGCGATGACGACGAGCAGCTCGATGAGCGTGAACGCGCGACGTGAGCGCATGGCCTCTCTCCGCTAGGAGGGGACTACGAGCCGGACTTTGCCCCACAGCGGGGCCCGAATCATCGCGCCGCGGTTCCCCGCGGAGCGATGGGAAGAGTCAACCGATCATGGAGGCGGGGGCAGCGGCTCGCCCGGGCCCGTGAAGATGAAGGAGTACTTGCCCACGGCGTACCTGTTGAACGCGCCGCTTTGCCCGGTCGCCACGCGATCGAAAAGGTCGTTGGGCTGGCAGACGTTGTACTCGGCGCGCCCATCGAGGAATGCCATGCAGGACTTGTTGGGATCGCCGAACTCGCCGGGCACCTTCTGCGTGTCGTAGAACGCGGGATTGCGCACCGACGAGATGTTCGCGACGAGGTCCGAGGTCTGGTCGTGGATCCACACGAACTTGTTGCGCGGGTCGGTCTCAGCATTCACCCGCACGCGCTGCACGCCCGCGTCATACTGGGCCGTCACCTCGCTGCGCTGGATCGACGGCTGGTCCCACCACTTGATGTTCATGTGGTAGGACGTGCCCACCTCGTCGTAGCTCGAGCCGCCGTACTTGCTCGCGAATCCATACGCGCTCGTGCCCGATCCCGTCTTGTCACCCTGGTAGGAGACCCGATCGCCCGGCGACTTGAACGCGGGCATCTGCAGCTTCTTGCGCTGGTCTTGCGTGATCTTGCCTTGGACGAAGTCCCACGTGCTGCCCGACCCGTTGTTCTTGAAGCTGGTGGGTTGCTCGATCTGGACATCAGGAGCAACGAATGCATTGAGTGGTCGCCAATACGCGAGCTCATCGAACGGCGAACCGGCGTAGATGATCTGCAGATTGTCCGCCGCCGAGTCCACGTTCTTGCCACCATGGAACCACGTGTCCCACGCCGCCGGCGGCAGCTTGCCGTTCCTGTAGGTGGTCCCCCGCATGGGCACCTGGTCCGCGTTGGTGGTGCGGTACTGGATGTGCCCGATCATGATCTGTCGCAGATTGCTCAGCGAGATCGTGGATCGGGCGCTGTTGCGCGCCCGCCCCAGCGAGGGCAGCAGGATGCCGATGAGCAGCGCGATGATCGCAATGACCACCAGCAATTCGATCAGCGTGAATGCACGTTTTCTCATGTCGATGAGCTCCCGAGGGCCCGGGCTAGGGGCTCCTCCGCATTCTCCGCTGTGCGTCGGTCCGGACTTCGCGCCCGCAGAACGCCGGCACGTCGTTCGCCCGGCATCACGGCCTGCCAGGTCCGGCCCGACGCATCTCCATTATTCCACGACTTCGTCCAAAGGGATGCATCCAAAGTTCAATTTGGAGACCACGCACAAGGACCTGATAGATTCTTGAACGTGCTTTGTTCGGTATTCGCAGCGGACTGCGCTCATGACGGCACACGCCCGAAACCGCCGCCAGCGCACGACGGAGTCAATCTTGATACCCAAACACAATACTATCACATCTCGCGTGCGGGGCCCGCCGGCTCAGGGGCAACGCGACGCCTCCTCAATCCCGCCCCGCCCTCGCTCGCACGCGGGCACGGGTAACGGGCACCGGCGGCGCGCGCGACGGCACGATCAGATTGAGCGTTTGAGGTGCGACGCGGATCACGATCTGCTGCCCGCTCACGAACTCGAGATGGTCCGATTCGATGCCGTCGGCGAACGCCACGCCCGAATCGCTCATCTCCGACGAGAGACGGAGCGATTCGGGGTCTTCGATCAGACCAAAGTTCAGGCTGGTGCTCGTCGAGACGCTGGGGAAGGGCTCGCGCACGAACCAGGCGAGCGCGGGCGTCTGGGGGGTCGGCAGCGGGCGCTCGATGCCGCGCTGCTCGGCGATCGAGCGGGCCCAGCCCGTGGCCCCGGTCCCCGTGGAGCAGATCACCCCCGACGAGGACTGCCGCTCCTGCCGAGGACCGCACGCGAGCCGATATCGCGCCGATTGGTGCGTGCGGTGCCCGACGAAGACCTCGTTCAGCGCAAGAAGCCGCTGCCCATCCTCGCGGACCGCGAGCGCCATCGCCCTGCGTTCGAGCGAAAAGCGATCGCTCGGGGCCGCCATCCATCGGAGAATCGCCGGCACATCCCCGACGCCGTGCCGGCAGAGCACGCCGTCGTACCGCTCGGGGTCGGGATTCACGCCAACCACGGGCTGCCCCCGCAGGTACTTCGCCACGTTGGGCACGAGCCCGTCCTGCCCCACGATGAAGACCACGTCATCGCTCGCGAAGAGGAACCGATCGAGCGTGTCCCGGTCCACGCTCGTGCGCCGCTGGTCCGCGGGCATGCACGACGACAGGGACCGCAGCGCCGCCTCGACCCGCTCGTGCGCCTGCACGTACGGCTCGATCGTCTCGCCTCGGCTCCGAAGGTAGAACTCCGCTTGCCCCAGCGTGCCGTGACGCTCGAGCAGGAGCGTGAGCAGCGACTTGCGCGTGACCACGACGATGCGCGGCCTGCGGGGCGACGCCGCGCCCTGCACCGCGCTCACGACGGCTCACCGCGGATCACGCGTCCCAGCGCCTGGCCGAGCGTGTCGGGCGTGATCGTCAGGTGCTCCACCTTGCTGATCTTCTCGCCCACGCGCTGGGCCGCCATCGCTCAGAGCACGTGCGCCGGCGTGTCCCGCAGCGCCTGAGCTCTCGCGGCCTCGGCGCCCGCCTCGGCCTCGCCCAGCAGACGTCGCGCCTCGGCATCGCCCGAGGCCTTGGCGCGCACATCCTTCGCGTAACCCTCGGCGACCAGCGACGATCGCTCCAGCTCCGCCCGCGCGTGCGCGAGGTCGCTCTCGGCCTTGCCCTTGGCCTCCAGCAACGCGTTGGCGTTGTGCAGGCGGATCATCTCCTCCTGCCGCCTGGCGAGCTCGACCTGCGTCGCCAGCTCGTTCTCCTTGATCGCTCGCTCCTTCTCGACCGCCAGCGCGCGCCGCTGGAACATCGCCTCGTCCGCCTTCTGCTGGATCGCCTCGCGCGTCGGGGTTTCCAGGGCCTTGCCCAGGTCCGCCGGCGGGCTGATCTGGTCGATCGACACGCCCACCACCCCCAAACCCATCGCGCCGACCTCGCCATCGGCCGTGAGCGCGTCCCGCAACGCCGCGCGGATGGACTCGGCCCCTGATCGGATGGACTCGCCGATCGGCATCGGGGCGACACGCGCGCGGACCGGGTCGCGCACGCGCTGCGCCCAGAACGTCGCGATCCGTTCCAGTGGCTTCTCGATCCAGTTGCCCGTGGCCAGCGAGATCGTGAAGTTCGCGCGAGACGCCGAACGCTCGGGATCCACGAAGCGGTACACGATCGTGCACTGCACCGCGACTTCCTGCATGTCGGCCGTGCGCTCGCGGATCATCACCGTCGTCTCGCAGTCCTCGACGGGAATCTGCGCGATCGCCGACGACAGCGGGAAGAACCAGTACGAGATCCCCGCCCCGCGACGAACGACGCCCCCGCCGCGATAGTGGAGGATGAACTGGTTCGGGTCCGCGCGAAGGTGACGAACGCCGAGAAATCGTGAGATTGTCGCCATCGGCGCAGTATACAGAACCCGTTGAATCCGCTGCCGTGGGCGCCTCGCCCCCGGGGGGCGCCGCAAATCACACGATCCTGATCTTCCCCAGATCGACCCATCACGAGAGTCCCAACCCGGCAAGCACCTTCCGAGCGGGCGCGTAATCGCCGGATCGGGCCAGGACCTGTCGTGCGATTTGCTCAGCCGTGGCGAGATCGCCGGCCGCACGAAGAACCTCGGCGAAATGCACAGCAATCTGGTTATGGCGCGGATTCTCGACGTACGACCGATGCGCCCAGTCTCGCGCGCGCTCGGCGTCACCTCGAAGGACATGCACGCGAGAGATCAGGTACGCGGTCTTGGCGTGCGGACGGATCTCCCATGAGCGCGACAGCAGCGCGAGCGCGCGTGCGAGATCGCCGGCCTTGAGCGACTCGCCTCCGTCGTAGAACAACTGGAGCGACTCGTCAGGGGCATCCAGTTCTTCGTCCGGACGAACATCACCGTCTTGCGAGTCCATGCACGGGCTCCTGGCAAGCGCGCGCCGCGCGTGCGATCGCCACCTGGCTTGCGTTGTCACAAGATCCTGATCTTCCCCAGATCCACCCTCGGCCTGGGCCACTTCAGCCCCATCGACGCCAGCTCGTGCCGGATGATCGAGCTCGCCGCGACGTTCCGCGCCCACTTGCGGTTCGCGGGGATCACGTACCAAGGCGAGATCTCCCGGGACGTCCGGCTCAGCGCCTCCTCGAACGCCTCCATGTACTCATCCCACTTGGCCCGCGTCGCCAGGTCGTGCGCATCGAACTTCCAGTTCTTGCTCGGGTCCTTCAGTCGCTCCTCGAGGCGCGCCTTCTGCTCGTCCTTGCTGATGTGCAGGAAGAACTTCACGACGCGCGTGCCGCTCTCGCTCAGCAGCTCCTCGAACTCGTTGATCTGGTTGTACCGCTGCTTCCACACCTTCGCCGGCGTCAGGTCCAGCACGCGCTCCACCAGCACGCCCTCGTAGTGGCTGCGATTGAAGATGCCGATCTCGCCCTTGCCCGGCACGGCCTTGTGCACCCGCCACAAGAAGTCGTGGTCCGCCTCCTCCGCGCTTGGCACCTTGAAGCTCACCACCCTGCACCCCTGCGGGTTGAGCCCACTCAGGCAGTGCTTGATCACGCCGTCCTTGCCGCTCGTGTCCATCCCTTGCAGCACCACGAGGAGCGAGCGCGCGTTGCTCGCCCAGAGCAGCTCGTGCAGCTCGGCCATCGCCGCGACGTTCTCCGCGAGGATCGCGCCCGCGTCTTCCTTTTCCAAGCCGAGCTTGTCGTCGGGATCGATCGCGGAGAGATCCACGCGCGAGTCGGGCTTGACACGAAGGCGCTCGATCCGGGCGAGCACATCGTGGTTGCTCAGGCGCGAGCCGTTGGAGCGGGGCTGCGCATCGCGGCGGGCGGGGGATGTTGCGGGCTTCTTCGCGGGCATGGAGCGCGTGTCCTCGGTTGGGCGGGCAAGAGTGGGGGGCGGCTCTCGGTCGCGCTGAATCGCGCCAGACGCCGGGATCGAATCTACCACCAATCCCGGAGCGCGTCACCATGCCATTCTCGAAGCGATCGATCTCGTTGCTCACGTTCCTGGCCCCCGCGATGGGCCTGGCCAGTGCCTGCGCCGGCGACCCGGACCCATCCGACACGCCATCCGCCGTCGCCAAGGCCGCCGCGACCGCCCCGGCCGGCACAACCGAAAGCACCGCCCCGGCCATGACGCCCCAGGACTTCATCGCCTCGAAGGAGACCGTGCTGCGGCTCAAGGGCGACGCCCAGATCCGCGCCACGTTCGATGAGAACCGCGGATGGTCCTGCGGACAGCAGAACATCGACACGCCGTTGCCCGTCGGCTATCCCGCGCCCACGCCGCCGGGGTGCATCGAGGCGAAGAAGTACCCCTCCGTTCGTCGCGCGGAGTTCGCCAAGCCCGGCACGCCCGACGCCAACGGCGGGTTCTTCCCCCTGTTCCGCCACATCCAGCGCAACAAGATCGAGATGACCTCGCCCGTCGAGATGGACTACCAGGACCTCACGCCCGAGGGACGCACGAGCACGTGGACCATGTCGTTCCTGTACCGAACGCCGGACCTGCATCCCACCGGCGTCGATGAGAAGGACGACCGCGTGCAGGTCCGCGACACGCAGCCGCTCATCGTGCTCGCGCTGGGCGCCAAGGGCTCGTACGAGACCGACGCCGTGCAGAAGCATCTGGCGAAGCTCGAGGCGTGGCTGCAGATCCACCCGGAGTGGGAGCGCGCGGGCGCTCCGCGGGCGTTCTTCTACAACGGGCCCTCGCTCTTCCCTTCGCGCAAGTGGCTCGAGGTGCAGCTCCCCGTGCGTGCCAAGGCCGGCGCGGGGAGCGCGGATTCTCCCAAGCCCGCTGACCGTCCGTGAGCGGGCGCTAGTTGCCGCCGTCCTGCCCGCGCAGGTGCTTGACCATGTCGCCCATCATCGCCAGCCCGCGTGCGCGCTGGGCGGGCGAGGCGTGCGAGCCGATGTTCGAGCGCATCACTTCCATCATGCGTCCCATGGCCTGGGTGGGCATGCCGCCCTGCTGGCCCATGCGCTTCTGATCGTTCTGGGCCTGCTGCTTCATCTCGCTCAGGCGCTGCTCGTCGCTGATGTCGCGAGGCGTGCCGCCCAGCCCCTCCATCATCTTCTGCATGTCGACGATGGTCTTATCGAGGAACGCGCCGCGATCGCCCTGGCCCACCTTGGCGTACTCGCTGGCGTACTTGTCCCACACGTCGATCATGAGGCGAGAGGCGTTCTCCTCCACCTGCTGGCGGGCCTTGCCCGCGATGCCCGCGGCGAACGACGCGAGCAGCGCCGACTCCGACGAGGACATGCCCTTGAACCGCTGCACGAGCTGCCCGATGAGCTTGAGCCGCTCCTCCACCGGCAGCTGGTTGAAGCGGTCCGTGAGCAGCGTGTAGCTCATCACGCGCCGGATGTTGTCCTTCTGGTAGTCGGGCCTGGACATGGGCCCCCAGAGCCAGAACGCCCCGCCCCCCAGCGCCAGGGCCAGCGCCGCCGCGACGATCGACGTGCGCTTGCGCTTGGGCCCGGTGCTCCACAGGCGATCGCGCAGCAGGGTGCGCAGGTCCGCCACGGTCATGGCTCGGCGCGGACCCCGAGCGCCCGCTCGTCCGCCCGCGCGCTGGCGATCGGCCTCGGCGATCAGGTCGCCGAACGCCCCCGCCCCGCCCACCGTTTCACCCGCGTGCACTGCCTCGCTCATGGTCGCGCTCCGCTCGCTCGCCTCAGGGCAGGCCCAGCTTGCCGCCGTACTTGAACACATCGGCCGCGAACTTGCCCAGCTCCGGTCCCACCGGGGCCGTGAACCAGTCCACGCGGTAGTCGCTCCAGAACACCGCGTTCTGCTTGGAGCCGGCCCCGCGGACGTTGTGCCAGGAGCCCGCGTCCACGAAGATGCCCCAGTTGCGGTTGTTCTCGTAGGCCTTGGTCACGCCCACGGCCGGTTCCTTCACCGTCGTGAACAGGTTGAGGATGTACATGTACGTGCCGGGAAGGTACTCGTAGCTGCTCCCCAATTGTTCCCAGGTCGGGCGCGGGTCCTTGCTGTCGCCGACCTTGTCCGCCGGGCACTTGAACACGTCCGCGACGATGAACGACGACGCGGCATCGCCCTCGATCTCGTGGCGGGGCACGTCCACGCTCAGGTACTTGGGGATGATGTCCAGGAGCGACGGCTCGTTCCTGGGCGCATCGTGCAGCGGGTACGCCCGCGCGAAGATGCCCTTGCTCTCCTGGTCGAGGTACATCTGGAACGCCTGCCCGAGCGATCGCAGGTTCGCCCGGCACTTCACGTTGCGCGCGTTCTCCCGCGCCCCGGCCAGGGCCGGCAGAGTGATGCCGATCAGCAGCGCGATGATCGAGATGACCACGAGCAGCTCGATGAGCGTGAAGGCGCGCGCGGCGTTGTGGTTGGAGCGCGTCATACGGGAAGGCTCGCGTGCGCCTTGCCCTGGGCGACGTCCACGAGGCGCTGGGCCGTGGACGTCTGGATGTCGCGGAAGGTCTGCGCGTGCGCGTTGAACCGCTGGCGGAACTGCTCGTCCGTGTCCATGGCGCGCTCGAGCCCCTGCGCGATGGAGAGCCCCGCGCGCTTGAGCTGGGCCGCACGCGCGAGCGAGAGCGCCAGCGCCGTGCCCAGCGCGAAGGGGACGCGCACGGGATCGGGCAGCCACGGAGCGATCGCGCCCACCGTCTGACCGATGGGGTCCCTGGGATCGCCCTTGGCTCGCTGGATCAGCACGTCGAGCTCCCTGCTCGCTTGTTGGGCCGCCGACTCCTCCACTTTCAGACGCTCCACGAGATTCTTCAGTTCTGCGGTCTCCGGGGCGCCGGGGGCGGCCCGCTCCGCGTCGCTCGCCTTCTGCTCGGCCCGCTCGCGCTGCTGGTGCAGCTCCGTCGCGAGGCGGTGGGCCCTTTCCTGGGCCTGCTCCAGCCTCGACCAATCCGCGCACCCGCCCAGAAAGAAGACCAGAAACGCCGTTGCCGCCGACCCGATCACCCTCCGCACGTTCGCACTCTTCACGCGACCCCCCTTTGTTCGACTCCAATCGCACGCGCGATTCCGGCGACACCGCCGTTCGCTCGTGCGCGTCTCGTTGGGGGGCGGGGCAAGCCTACCGCGCGCACGGCCGATCACCAAGCAGGAGCCGGCGGTCACCGCCCAACGGCGGACGCTCGGGCGTCGATCCCGGGGCGGGGCGCGGTGTTATGAGGCGGAGTCCACGGCCTCGAGGAGCGCCCGCGCCATCGCGTGGTTGAGCGCGTGCCCGGAGCGCGTCGCGACGATGTCCGCCTGGATGGGGCGGCCGACGAGGGCCAGGTCGCCGATGAGGTCCAGGAGTTTGTGGCGTGCTGGCTCGTTGTCGAACCGCAGCGCGTTGTCAATGGGACCGTTCGGGCCCAGCACGAGCATGTCCTTGGTCGAGAGGTGCTTGAAGAGCCCCGAGTCGCGCATGGCCTTGGCCTCGTGCTCCAGGCAGAACGTGCGGGCGGGCGCGACCTGCGTGAAGTACGGATCGTCGCGCGAGTCCATGTGCGCCTCGATGCCGCGGGAGAACGTCGCGCTCTGCTTGGCGATCGGCGCGCCCTCGCCGTAGTCCAGGTGGTAGGTGTACGAGCACCCCGGGCGCACGCGCGGCGTGGCGGTGATTGTCGCGGTGCCGTCCTGCGAGCGGACGCTCACGGGCTCGAGCGGCACGAGGGGGTTCATGTCGCCGATCGGCTCGGGCGCGAGTTCCTGGGCGAAGGGGAGCGCGCTGCCGTCCGCGATGGGGACCTCGGGCCCGTCGAGCTCGATGATCGCGTCGGTGATGCCGATGCCCGCCAGCGCCGAGAGCACGTGCTCGCTGGTCATCACGAGCACGCCCTTGGGCCCCGCGAGCGTGGTGTTGCGCGGGGGCACGCCCTCGGGCTGCGCGGCGAGCGCGTCGATGTGGGCCTTGATCACCGGTGCGCCCGCGGCGTCCACGCGCCGGAAGCGGAGCCCCGTGCCCGCGTCGGCCGGGAGGACGCGCACCGTCGCGGGCTTGGCCGAGAACAGACCGACGCCCTTGACCTCCGCGGCGAAGGCGACGGTGCAGCGCTGGACACGATGGGAAGAAGTTGAGCTCACGAGGCGGGCGTCGCCCGCTCGCTGAGGCGTTCGAGCTCGCGCAGGCGCTCGATGAGATCGGGAAGGCGCTGGATCGCGGTCCACGAGCGCATCATCGAACGCTTGGGCATGGCGGGGGCGCCGATCCACGTCTCGCCGGCGGGGACGTCCTTGGCCACGCCCGAGTCGGCGCCGATGCGGGCGCCCGCGCCCACGCTGATGTTGTCCGCGATGCCCACGCGGGCGGCGAGGATGACGCCGTCGCCCAGCGTCACCGAGCCCGCGAGCCCCACCTGCCCGCACAGCACGCAGGCGCGCCCGATCACGCAGTTGTGCCCGATCTGCACGAGGTTGTCGATCTTCGTTCCCGCGCCCACGACGGTCGCGCCGAACTTGGCGCGATCGATGCAGGAGTTCGCGCCGATCTCCACGTGCTCGTGCACGTCGACGATCCCGATGTGCGGGACCTTCGTGAGCCCCTTGCCGTCCTCGCTTGGGCGGTACCCGAAGCCGTCGGCCCCCAGCACCACGCCCGAGTGCACGATGCAGTGGGCCCCGACGCGGCAGCGCTCGCCCAGCACCACGCCCGGGTGCAGCGTCGCGTGCGCGCCCACGCGGGCGCCGGCGCGCACGTTCACCGAGCTGACCAGCACCGCGCCCGCGTCCACGTGCGCGCCATCGGCGACGACGCACAGCGGCCCGATCGAGGCGCTCGGATGCACCGTCGCGCCCAGGCTGACCACGGCGCTGGCGTGCACGCCCGGCGCGGGCTTCTCGTGCGCCGGCGCGAGCAGCTGCAGGACCTTGATCAGCGCCAGGTCCGCGTCGGGCACGTACAGCAGCGCCCGGCGCGTCGTGTCGAAGCCCTTGGGCTCGATTCCTTCTGAGACCAGCGCGCCGCAGGCGTGCGATCGCAGCAGCCCCGCGGCGAATCCCGCGTTCCGCACGAACGTCAGGGAGCGCTCATCGGCCAGTTCCAACGTCTCGAGCTTGTCGATCGGGAGCGAGCCCGGCCCGACGAGTCGGGCGCCCAGCAGCTTCGCGATCGAACCGGTCGTGTGCATCCGGAAACATCCCGCGGCGGCACGCCCGTACAGGAGCGCGCTCCACACATCACCATCGGACCGAACCACGAATGCTAGCGAGCGCAATTCAATTGACGGCACGAACGAAACACAAACATACCGCCGCAATGGGCGCTTTCTCGTCGAACGCTACCGCTTACCGGCCTTGAACTCGTTGTTCATGAACGTGATGAGCTGCGGGGTGACATCCACGCGATCGGCCGCGGCGAGCACGCGCCGGCTCGTCACGATCGAGTTGATCTGTTCGGCGGTCATCACGATCCGCTTGCCGTTCGCGTCCTTCTCGGGCGGCATGTTGGAGCGGTCATCGGCCAGCACGAGGTCGTACCCCTGCTCCTTGGCCAGGCGCTGGGCGGCGTCGGTGATCTTCTTGAACATCTCGCGCATCAGCTCGCCCTCCTGCACGTCGATCAGCCCCTGCAGGCCCTCGGCGCGGGCGCGGCCCAACGCCTGCAACTCCACCTTCTTGGCCCGGAGCGTCAGGGCCTCGGCGCTGGTCGTCTCCTTGACCTGGGCAAGGTCGTCGTCCACCTTCTTGAGTTGCGTCTTCACGTCGTCGATCTGCTTGTTGTACTCCTCGTACACCTTCTGCAGGCGGGCCCGTGCCTCGGCGGCCTCGTCCAGCCCTTTGATCGCGACGGTGAGATCGATCGACGCGACGGTCATCGCCTCGGGCTTGCCCGGGGCGTTGAGCGCCACGGCGCGCGTGCCCAGCAGCGCACTGCCCGCCACGCCGCCCACGAGCGAGGCCCCCAGGATCGCGAGCACGGAACCGAATCGAGCGGTGCGCATGGTGCACTCCTTGGCTCTGCCGGCGCGGAAGAATCACATCCCCCGAGCACGCGGCGAGCGGACATGCTAGTCTCTACAAACCTCGGGAACCAACCGGGCGGTGTCCTTCGGCCCCCGGCCTCCCTTGTGTGCGACTCCCGCGGCGACGCTCGGTTCGCGCCACGGCGAGCGAGTACAGTCAGCGGGCGCGCGAAGCGCCCAAGGGAACTCACGGATGAAGACCCGCTCTTGCCTTGCCTTGCTTGTTGTCACGACGGCGCCGGCGCTGCTCAACAGCGGCTGCGTCAGCTACGCCAATTGGCCGCCGGTCCCCGACAACATCGCGATCAACAACCCCAACGACCCGGCGACCGAAGAGGTGATGATGGCCGGTCTCGCGTGGGCACTCAACAAGTTTCCGCCCGAGGGCGACAAGGCGCCGCTCACGCCTCCGGCGCCCCGCAAGAAGGGCGACCCCGAGCCCGCGGCCCGCGCCGCGGTGAACGCGCCGCGCGGGGTGACGGCGAACGTGTACCGCCGGCTTGCCGAGGCGGCCGGTGGCGCACGCGGCGGGGTGGTGCCGCTCACGCCCGCCACGCAGAACCTCCCGACGTACCACGTCGGGTGGGTGCGCATCCGCGGCGATGAGGCGTACATGACGGTCTTCCGCCCAGTGGTCGCCATCGGCGGCTCGAGCACGACGGGGCAGGTGTACCAGGAGATCAAGCTCGGGCTTCGCGGCGGGCTCCAGCCGTGGCGCATCGTCGATGTGCGCCCGTGGGAGGTCGGTGCGCGCCCGGCGCCCGAGGCGAACTACTACGTGCCCGAGCCGGAGGTGACGCCGCAGCGCTCGCCCTCGTCGATCGACTCGGACACGACGTACAAGCCCGGGCCGCGGGCGATCGAGGCGCCGGCGGGCACGCCGAGCGAGACGCCCAAGCCGCCGAGCTTCTAAATCGATCCGCGTTGATCTTGGCCGGGGGCATGAGTTCTCGGAACCTGTCGCTGGGCCGGCGTTGTGGGCTCGGCCTCACGATTTGGGCGTTCCCCTGCGGGCGAACTGTCGCTAGCCTGTTCGGGTCGAGGGTTGAGGCGCGTCCGTTCCCGGAGCGTCGCCGCTCGGCATTGGGGCAACGGCCGTGACGAGCACACACCAGACGTCGGCACGCGGGTCCACGTTCAACCACATCCGTGCGGGGCTGGCGCTCGCGCTGTTCGCGGGCGGCACCGGCAGCGCGATGGCGCAGCAGAAGCTGCACTTCACGTACCTGTGGCACCTGGAGCAGCCGATCTACTGGCCCGATCGGCAGACGAGCGGCGCGGACCGGTACGAGCGCGCGTGGGAGAGCCAGCTCGCCAAGAACGCGGGTCGGGGCAATCCGCAGAACGACCTGTTCAGCATCTTCTCGCTGGCCGATCGCGTCGCGGTGTACCAGTCGCGCACGCGCGACTCGATCCAGTCGATCCTGGGCAAGCCCGAGGCGGGCGCGCAGATCACGTACTCGGGCGGGCTGATCGAGAACATCACGAGCCTGGGCAACGCGAACCAGTGGGGGTACGGGCCGGCGTGGTACGGGTCGATCCGTCAGGCGCGGGGTTGGACGACGAGCGCGGGCAAGCCGCGCGCGGACGTGGTGCTGTTCTCATTCCATCACGCGCTGCTGCCGCTGGTTGACGAGAGCACGGTGCGCAAGGAGATCCAGCTCTACAAGTCGATCTACCCGGACGCGTGGGGATCCTCGCCGGGCCTGAGCCGCGGGTTCTTCCCGTCGGAGATGGCGTTCTCGACGCGCCTGATCAAGCCGCTCTCGCAGGAGGGCGTGGCGTGGACGGTGGTGAGCAGCGAGAAGATCAGCCGCGCGTGCGCGGACTTCCCCGTCGTGCTTGGGTCGGGCGGCGTGAACTGCGACCCGCCCAATCGCGCCGACCAGATCAACCCGGCGCAGGGCGCGGGCGCGTACTACCGGCAGTCGATCTCGCGCGGGTGCTCGCCGGCGGAGGCGTATCCGTACGCGATGCAGCCGCGCCGCTCGCAGTACGTCGATCCCGAGACGGGGCAGGTGTACTCGATGATCGTGGTGCCCGCGAGTCAGTCGCTGGGCTGGAAGGACGGGTACGCGCCGATCGGAACGGGCGACTTTGACAATCTGCAGACGCGCAACGACGGGACGCGTCCGCAGCTGGTCGTGCTGGCGCACGACGGGGACAACGCCTGGGGCGGCGGGTTCTCGTACTACATGGAGGCCGTGCCCAACCTGGTCAACAGCGCCAGCGGGCTCGGGTACACCGCGACGACGATCGAGCAGTACCTCAACGACCATCCGATCCCCGCGAACGATTCGCCGACGTTCGTCGAGGACGGTGCGTGGGTGAACGCGGACGGGGACTTTGGCGCGCCGCAGATGATCAACTGGAACTGGCCGCTGCTCTCGAGCGCGGGCGCGATCGACATCCCCAACGGATGGCACGAGGACCCGCGGAACTGGGCGGTGATCACCGCGGCGCAGAACCGCGTGGACACCGCGGAGCAGATCTCCACGCTGCAGGGCAACCCGATCAACATCCGTCGCGTGCTGTACCCGGAGACGGCGGGCACGACCAACGCCGAGCGTGCGTGGCACTACTTCCTGGGGTCGCTCAACTCGGGGTACATGTACTACGGAACGTCGCTCGATCTGGAGTTGAAGCCGACGATCGCGTGCAACGAGGCGGTGCGCAACGCGGACCCCGTGATCGGCGACGCATCGCTCGACGCGACGCCGCCCACGATCTGGATTCCCCAGCGTCATCCGTGGAACCCGGGCTCGACGAACTTCGGGCCGCAGTACGGCTATCAGCAGGTCGGGAGCAACGGGGACTTCTACGTGTGGACGTTCGCGTACGACGTGAGCGGGATCTCGAGCGTCACGCTCAAGTACCGCCTCGACAACGACGGGCAGCGCTCGCTGAGCAACAGCGAGAACGACACCTACGCGGGCGGGGCGGGCGTGGGCGCGTGGACGAGCCTGGCGATGACCAAGAGGGCGGGGGGGTTCCCCGCGGGCAACGTGTACAACAACCCGGAGATCAACTTCTCCGAGTTGCCGGCGTACATCGCGGACCAGTACACGACGCAGGTCGTGGGCGTGCGCGACAAGCTCGTGGATTACTACGTCGAAGCCGTGGACACCAAGGGCAACATCAAGAAGTCGCCCATCCAGCATGTGTACGTCGGGCCGGGCACGACGGGCGGCGGCGGGGGCGGCGGAGGAACGGCCGTCACGCTCGCGCCCAACCCGCCCGTCGCGGGGCAGAGCGTCACGATCACCTACGACCCGGCCGGGCGCAACCTCGCCAGCGCCGCGAGCGTGGCGATCCACTACGGCTACAACAACTGGACGACGGTCGTGTCGCCCGACGTGGCGATGACCAAGAACGGGAGCGTGTGGAACGTCACGCTGAGCGTGCCCGGCACCGCGACGGAGCTGGACATGGTCTTCAACAACGGCACGCCGGGCAATCCGACGACCTGGGACAACAACGGGGGCGCGGACTGGAAGTTCGCGGTGCAGGGCGGCGTGGCGGGCTCGACGTGGACGATCGACGGCACGCTCGACGCCGACGCGACGCAGGTCGCGATCAACGGCACGCGCCACCTGTGGGCAGGGCTCAAGGGCGACAACTTGTACGTCGCGTGCGAGCCGCCGGCGAGCGGCAACGACCAGTTCATTTTCCTCGCCAACGCGCCGGGCGCGCTCAAGACGGCTCAGTGGGCCAAGGCGGGGCAGGTCGCCACGTGGGACTACTTCCTCGGGAGCGAGGTGGGCAACGCGTTCAACGGATGGTTCAACGCGGCGGGCACGGGCACGACGAGCAACGTGCAGTCGGCCCGCGGGAGCGTGCTCGAGGGCACGATCAACCTTCGCGCGGTGAACGGTGGCGTGCTGCCCGCGAGCGTGTACCTCGCGGCGGCGCCGTACGTCTCGCCCGATGGCGGCGCGCTCGTGGCGACGCAGCAGGTGCCCGCGGGCAACGGGAACGGGAACCTCGACGCGGCGGAGTTCGCGCGCGTGGACCTGTGCCAGTTCCAGCCCGGCGGGTGCGTGGTGCCGTGCTTTGCCAACTGCGACGGGAGCACGGACGTGCCCGTGCTGACCGCGGCCGACTTCTCGTGCTTCCTGACCAAGTTCCGCGCGGGCGATAGCGGGGCCAACTGCGACGGGAGCACGGGCCTGCCCGTTCTGACCGCGGCCGATTTCTCGTGCTTCCTGACCAAGTTCCGCGCGGGGTGCCCGTAGCGGGCTGACTTGGTCGGGCCGCGCCCCTCCGTTTCCACCGCGCCCGGGGATGTTTCCTCAACGCGATGTTACGGGTTGACTTGTTTGCGGATATATATATCCTGTTTCAAGAAGAGAAGGTTCGGAGGTCGCCATGATGCACTCTGCTTCTCTGATCGCATTCGCCGGCATTGCGCTCTCGAGCGCGCTCGCCCAACCTCAATACGCGTGGCGGTACTACCGCCCGGGAAACACGGGCATCCAGGGCGACTACTGCGATGCGCTCTGGATCGGCGCGGACAACGATCCATGGATCGGCGGGTACGAACCGACCTTCGAGGAGGGCGGGCTCGCAAAGTTCGTCCAGGCGGAGAACCGCTGGATCAACATTTCAAACGTTGACTATCCGGAGATCGGGCATCCGGACGACACCGGCACCACGCGCGTCCGTGACATCACGCCCGACGCGCAGGGCAACCTGTGGATGGGCACCGGGCGGGGCGTGCTTCGGTTCAATCCGTCCCTTGGGCCATCATCGCTCAAGCGATACGACGCGTCGAACTCGCCGTGGCCGGGCGGGTGGGTGACCAACATCGAGATCGCGCCGGACGGGACGATCTGGGCCAGCGGGTACGGCACGGTGTGGGGCGGCGGGGGTCTGATGCGGTACAGCCCCGCCACGAGCGCATGGACGTTTCTTGGAGCCGCGCGACCCGAGGTGCTCGCGATCCAGCCCAAGCCCTCGGGCGGATACTACCTCTGGGCCGGCAACTCGCCGGGCTCGATCGGCACGACCTCGCGGTTCGACAGCACCACGCAGACCTGGACCACCTTCCCCTCCACTAGCGGCAACCCACGGAATCTCCCGGGCAACAAGTGTGTGGACTCGGCCGGGAACCTCTGGGTCCATCGTGTGCTGAGCGACAACTTCAACTCCGTCATCGATTGCCGTCGCCCCAACGGCACATGGATCGGCGTGCCCCCTCCTCCCAACGGCGCCGAGGTCGTGCACGCGTACTCACCCACGAGCGTGCTGGTTGTCGACGGGGGTAGCCAGGTGTGGCGCTTCGACGGGACCTCATGGACGAGCCTGGGCACGTGGCGCTCCGGCGGATTCACCTACGACGTCGCCATGGACGGCGCGGGAAATGTGTGGGCGTGCGGCATCGGCGGCGCCGCCAAGCGCGACGCGGGCACGGGACAGTGGCAGCGCCACCGACTCACCAACAACGGTCAGCTCGACGCCTTTAACGAGGACCTGACGATCGACCCGTCGACGGGGGAGGTCTGGGCCTGCGCCAACGGTGCATCGGGCGTTGGGGGCATCGAGAAGTTCGACGGCGTGCGATGGACGGGCTTCAACAACACCACCTATGGGCTCGGGCAGCCATGGCCCTTCCCCACCGACAACGCTCAGGCGATCTACGTGCGCCCCTCCAGCGGACAGGTCGTCGCGAATCCCACCTTCAACTCCACGTCGCAGCTTGCCGGCGCCACATGGACGGAACTGCCGGGCGGATCGTCGAAGGTCGTCCAATACTTCGAGGACTCCACCGGGCGACTGTGGCAGCTCGGCGAGTACTTCAGCCTTTCCTTCTGGACAGGGTCGGGCTGGACCAACGTGAGCGTCGCCGCCTGGGGCGCACAGATGCGGGTCGATCCGGATCGCGCGGGCACGATCTGGGCCCATGCCGGGTACGAGGTGGTGCGCACTGACGGCGTTTACCGTTTCTCGCGCACGATCGATGACTTCCCGGAATTGACGAGCCAGAGCGACACGATCTGGGGCATGGCGCCCGCACGCGGCGGCGTGGTCTGGCTCGGCGTGAGCGTCCTCCTCGGCGCGGGCGGCACCGGTGGGGGACTCATCCGTCTCGACGCGAACACCGGCGCGTACACGATGACGACGTACGAGGGCGGGTGGTCGTTCCCGGGTAGGTACCTCACGCCGTGGGTCGTCACCCCGGACGGGCGGGTCTGGATGACCTACACGCAGACGCACCAATCCTTCGAGGGCGGAGGCCTGTGCTGGTACGACCCTGTCAGCGGCGCCGTCGGCACGTTCCCTGGTCCGGTGCCCAGCGGTTCGCCGCAGTGGGGAGGGTTGCCGCACACGCAGATCAAGGACGTCGAGGTGCGCACGGTTCCCGGCGGGTACGAACTGTGGATGAGTTGCCTCAGCCGAGGGATCGCGGTGCTCAAGGTCACCGGCACGCTTTGTTACGCCAACTGCGACGGGAGCACGGACGTGCCCGTGCTGACCGCGGCCGACTTCTCGTGCTTCCTGACCAAGTTCCGCGCGGGCGATAGCGCGGCCAACTGCGACGGGAGCACGGACGTGCCGGTGCTGACCGCGGCCGATTTCTCGTGCTTCCTGACGAAGTTCCGCGCGGGGTGCCCGTAGCCACCACGCGTCACACGCACACGATCCCCACGCCGATGAGCTGCATCAGGAGCACGACGCCGGCGATCGCGCAGGCGATGCGTCCCGCGTCCTCGGCGCCGCGCCCGGCGCATCGCTTCCAGAATCCGTAGTGCATGAGGTACGCGACGCCGCCCACGACAAAGGGTGCGAGCCACACCGCGGGGCTCAGGTCGCGCTGCACGCGCCACGACACGGCCATGCCCAGCCCCGCCGCGACCACGTTCGCGGGGATCAGCACGATGAGGCCCACGCCGCCCTCGGGTGTGCAGCCCCATCGCATCGCGTGGCGCATGAGCCACCAACGGCGGTATCGCGTGGCCCCGACGATCTCGCGCACGCTCAGGCGCTGCCCGCACTCGGGGCACACGTCGCTGGGCAGCCCGTCCAGGCAGTACCGGCACCGCGGGCACTTGGCCCCGCGCGTGCGCGCGATGTACTCCCGCACCTGATCGGCGTTGCAGATCGGCACGCGCACGTGGGCACGCATGGCACGGCCTCCGCCCCGGCCCACCTCTCGATACCGCGCCAGAAACGCACCGGTTGCACCGCTTTGGCGCGGAGCCTCGCGCTTGCCGGCTGGGTATCCTGCCGTCCCCCTCGCACGGGACGCGTCCGCGTCCGGCGGGCGGGGATGGATCGCGCGTCCCATGACGCACGCGCGAGACAGGCGGGGCGTGCGTGGGCTCGACGGCGAATTCGGGCGGTCCTTCCGCGATCAATCCGCGCCCCATCTGGGTCGGGCTGCTCGGCGCTGTCGCTCTGGATGTCGCGGCGCAGTTGTGCTGGAAGAGCGCGGCGCAGAGCTCCCCGGAGTCGGCGGGCGCGGTAGCGGTGCTCGTGGGCGCGGCGACGCACCCGCTGGGGCTGCTGCTCCCGATCATCTTCGCGGCGCAATTCCTGAACTGGATCGCGGTGCTGTCGCGATCGGACCTGAGCTTCGCCCAGCCGATCACGGCGCTGAGCTACGTCCCCGTCGCGGGGCTCGCGGCGCTCATCTTCCATGAGCCGCTGCCGCCGATGCGGATCGTGGGCATCGGGCTCATCCTCGTGGGCGTCTGGGTGATCAGCACCGGCGAGCACGACACGAGAGAGCGCGTGGCGGGGGGGTCGCCGCCATGAATGGGCACGTGCTGGGACTGCTGCTGGTGGTCGCGGCGGCCCTTGCCGAGTCGTTGGCGCACGTGGCGTTCAAGGCCTTTGCGCATGTGAGCGAGCCGGGGCTCAAGGGTCTGCTCCGCGCCGGCGCTCGCCGGTGGGACCTGGTCGGCGCGGGGATGGCGCTCTTCATCCTCAACGTCGCGTGCTGGACGCTGGCGCTGCGCGCGGTGGACCTGAGCGTCGCCCAGCCCATGTCGAGCATCGGGCTGCTGCTCACGCTGGGTCTCTCGCGGATCTCGCTGCGCGAGTCCCTGGGCACGCGCCGGTGGATCGGGGCGCTGCTCATCACGGCGGGCGTCATCGCGGTGGGGGTGAGCCGATGAGCGGTTCGAGGCTCGAGTGGGTTGGCTCGGCCGACGCGGTGCCCGAGTCGCTCTGGGCGCGCTGCTTTCCCGAGCCGCTCGAGGGGCGCTGGTGGTACCGCCTGCTCGAGCGTTCGGGGCTGGAGTCGCAGTTCCGCTTCGGGTATGGGTTGATCCACCGCGGGTCGGAGCCGGTGGGGATCGTCCCGACCTTTCTGATGGACGTGCCGATGGACGTCGTGGCGTCGCCGGCGCTGGCGCGGTGTGTGCGCGCCGTCGGGCGCGTGGTGCCCGCGCTGCGCCACCAGCGAACGCTGTTCGTCGGATCGCCGTGCGCCGACGAGGGCACGATCGGCCTCTGCCCCGGCACCGAGCTGGCGAGCGTCGCCCCGGACGTGATGCTCGCGCTGGAGGAGCGTCGGCGGGCGTGCGGGGCGAGCATGATCGTGCTCAAGGACATGCCCGAGGAGGCGATATCGGCGCTGTCGCCGCTGCGCGACCGCGGCGCCCTCTTCTCCTTCCCCAGTCCTCCCAGCACCCGCCTCTCGCTGCCCGCGGGGGGCTTCGACGCGTACGTGGGCGGGCTGGCCTCGCGGCATCGGCACAATCTGCTCAAGAAGATTTCGCGTGGGTCACGCGTGTGCGCGCTGGAGTGCTCCGTGGTGCAACAGCCCGACGAGGCGACGCTCGGCGAGATGTACGCGCTGTTCATGCGGACCTACGAGAAGGGGCGCATGAAGTTCGAGCGGCTCAGCGAGCGGTTCTTCCATCTGGCGACGCGGGAGGCGTGCGCGTCGACGCTCGTGCTCCGAAGGGCGGACAACGGCGCGATGGGCGCGTTCATGCTGTGCTTCCGGCTCGGCGGGCGCGTGATCAACAAGTTCATCGGGCTGGACTACGACCTTCCGCGGGAGTCGTTCGTGTACTACCAGCTCTGGCGGCACGCGGTGCAGTGGGCCTCGACCACGGGGGCCGTCGAGCTCCAGAGCGGGCAGACCGGCTACAGCGCCAAGCTCCGGCTCGGGCACGCGCTCGTCCGCCTGGACAACTTCGCGCGTCACCGGAATCCGCTGGCGCATCGGGCCCTGGCGCGGGTCGCGCGGCGCATCACGTGGGCGAGCCTGGACCCCGACCTCGCCGAGCACCTGGCGGCGCACCCCCGCCCGGGCGGGTGATGCGGGCACGGGCGTTCACGTCACAGGCGGGCCATCTCGGGCAGCGGGCCCACCAGCGGGCGCACGTACTTGAGGAACGCGGGCGTCACGTCGTTGTGCCCCGCGATGAACTCCGGGGGCATGTGGCGCGTCTTGGCCGCAACGTCCGACAGCTCGATCTGCTTGAACGCGCTCTTGTACGGCTTGTTGCTCGTCCGCACGATCGCGACGCTGGCGCTGGGCTCGCCCTTGGTCGCCAGGCGCACGGCGAATCGCGCCGCGCCCCGCGCCTCCTTCTGGTCGATCGGCGACGGGTCGGGCCAGCACCGCTGCAGGTAGCCGAACGTGTCGGCACGCACGCGCGGCGTCTTGGCGTTGATCTTGAGGTTCTTCTTGACAAGGTCCGCCAGCGCATCGCCCAGCGCGCCCACGCCCGAGAGCTGCACGTTGCCGTGCGAGTCCTTGTCGAGGCCCTGCACGAGCTTGGTCGCCATCGGCGTGCCCTGCGCGTCCTGGAGGCCCTCGCTCACCGCGATCTGGCATCGCCCCAGGCGGGTGTACACGCGCTCGACATCGGCGAGGAAGCGATCGGACTCGAAGGGCACCTCGGGCAGATAGATCAGGTGCGGGCCGTTGCGATCCGCGTCCTTGCCCTCGCCCCGCGCCAGCGCCGCGGCGGCGGTGAGGAAGCCCGCGTGGCGCCCCATCACCACATTGATCTTCACGCCCGGGAGGCTCGCGTTGTCCAGCGAGTCGGACATGAACGCGAGGGCCTGGAACCGCGCCGCCGAGGGGTATCCCGGCGTGTGGTCCGACAGCATCAGGTCGTTGTCCACCGTCTTGGGGATGTGGAAGCAGCGCATGTCGTACCCGGCCTCGGCGGCGAGGCGGTGGACGATGCGGCAGGTGTCCGAGGAGTCGTTGCCGCCGATGTAGAAGTAGTAGCGAATGTCGTGCTTCTTGCACGCGGCGAGGATCTGCTCGCAGTAGGCGGGGTCGGGCTTGTCGCGCGAGGAGCCCAGGGCCGCCGAGGGCGTGTTGCCGATGGCGTTCAGGCGCGCCGGCGAGAGCTTGCCCAGGTCCACGAGCTGGTCCTTGACGAGCCCGTTGACGCCGTGGCGCATGCCCAGCACCTTCTTGACGCGCTTGAAGAGCCTGAGCTGTTCGACGGCCCCGACGAGGGACTGGTTGATGACGGCGGTAGGACCGCCGGACTGGCCGATCGCGGCGTTGCCGCGGGGGAGATCGCTGGGGGACATGGGAACCTCCGGAAGAACGGGCCGATGGTAGCGGCGTGTCCGGTCGGTTCGACTCGCCCCCGCGGAGCGCTCACGAACCGCGCCGGGCTCCGATCCAGCCCGAGGCGAGCGAGGCGCACACGGAGAACACGCCCAGCCCCCCGCCGAGGATGATGCCCACCTCGCTTCCCTGCCACGCCCCACGCACGGACGCCTCCTGGGGAGAGACCGGACCGGCCCCCAGGTTCTGGGGCGCGTTCAGGCCCTGCGCGTAGCCAAAGACCCCGCCCATCGCCCCTCCCACGAGCGCGGCGAGCGTGACGATGGCGAAGACTTTGGGCACGGTGATCTTCATTGTGTCCTCCGGGGCGAAGGGGACCCGTCCATCGTCGCGCGGAGTGCTCATGGATGGCATTTCGCGCTGGAACGCCATGGTACGTTGGGGTAGTCTGGCTCGACCAAGCGGACAGGTGCCCGACGCCGCATGCCTCGCCGATCGATCAACGCCCGCCGTGCCTTCACGCTCATCGAGCTGCTGGTGGTCATCGCCATCATCGCGATCCTTATCGGCATCCTGCTGCCCTCGCTGCGTGGCGCGCGGGACTCGGCTCGCGCGGCGCGCTGCCTCTCCAACCAGCGGCAGATCGGTCTGGCGATGCAGATGTACGCGGGCGACAACCGCGAGTACGTCCCACGGGAGTCGGGGTTCAACAGCCCGCCGGGCACGCCCACCTACAAGCAGCCGCCGGCGTGGGCGTACGTGTTCCGTCCGTACCTAGACCCGCGTGCGACGGCCGACGCGCCGACCTCGAACTCGTTCAAGGGCGGGCTCAACGACATCTACGCGATCGCGCCGTACTACCGCGACCCCGCCCGTCGCGAGGACCGGCACAACATCCACTACGTGAACAACGGGATCTCGTTCCGCCATCCGGCGCGGAACGGGCAGCCCGGGGGGATCAACGACGTCTCCAAGCGTCCGTCGCGCCTGACGCGCATCCCGCGCCCCGCCGATGCGCTCTACCTCGCGTGCTTCACGGACGACAAGGACCAGGTGCACTCGCGGGCGTGGTACCAGTCGAGCGTGACAGACTGGCTGCTGGCGCAGTACTACGACATGCACCACGGCGAGAACGTGACGGGCGAGGACCCGACCTCCCCGCAGAACCTGCAGCGCGTCGCGCCCAACCGTCACGGGCGCGGGTGCAACGGCATGTTCTTCGATGGACACGCGGTCTTCGTGCCAGCCGAGGTCATCACGGACATCAATCGCTGGGATGACCACGACTACGAGCCCGAGGGATATCGCCCGTGGTGAGCGGCTCGGCTAGGCTTGGCGCATGAAGAAGATGCATGGACGCATGGCTTTGGGCGTGGCGGCGGTGCTGATCGCGGGCCTGGGCGGGTGCAAGGACTCGACGGCCTTCTGGCGCACGCTCGACGGCGGCGCGGCGCCCACGGCGGACTACCGCCCGTCGCAGCAGAACCAGACGCCCGCGGCGAGCACGGACGGTCAGACGTCGCAGACGGCCTCGCAGACGAGCGAGCCCCAGGCTCCTGCCGAGCCCAAGTGATCGCGGGCGCCCTCGCCGCCCCGGGAGGGGCCGATGCCCAGCACGCCGCACATCGAGAAGCACTTCACCGCCAGCGAGTCGGTGCGCGATGTGGTCATCGGGATGTCCGATGGGCTGACGGTCCCGTTCGCGCTGGCGGCGGGGCTCTCGGGCGCGGTGCTCGCGACGACGACGGTGGTGACCGCGGGCCTGGCTGAGATCGCGGCGGGGTCCATCGCGATGGGCCTGGGCGGCTACCTCGCGGCCAAGACCGACGAGCACCACTACGCGGCCGAACTGGAGCGCGAGCATCGCGAGGTGCGCGAGGTGCCCGATCGCGAGCGGGCGGAGGTGCGCGAGATCCTCGAATCGTTCGGGCTCGGGCCCGGGCAGGCGGAGCCCCTGGTGGAATCCATCGCCAGCGACGAGAAGCGATGGGTGGACTTCATGATGCGCTTCGAGCTTGGGCTCGAGCCGCCCCAGGCGGGGCGGGCCGGGCGGAGCGCGCTGACCATCGCGCTGGCGTACATCGCCGGCGGGCTGGTGCCCCTGGCGCCGTACATCTTGATCAAGGAGATGTCGCGGGCCGTGCTCGCGTCGGTCGCGATGACGCTGGTGGCGCTGCTGGTGTTCGGCGCGGTCAAGGCCCGTTTCACCGGCGTTTCGCTCGTCAAGGGCGCCGTGCAGACGGCGCTGATCGGCGGCATCGCGGCGGGCGTCGCGTTCGGCATCGCCAAGCTCTTCGCCTGAGGCGGACGCGGGTGCGCGCCGTACCATCGCGCATGACGCGTGCCCGGCGCATCGGCGTGCTCTCGGGGGGCGGGGACTGCCCCGGCATCAACGCCGTCATCCGCGCCGTCACCCTCGACGCGCTCGCCTCCGGGATCGAGGTCGTGGGCGTCCGAGACGGGTTCCTGGGCCTCATCGAGGATCGCCTGCAGCCGCTGCGCGAGACGGACGTGCGCGACATCCTCACGCTGGGCGGATCGATCCTCGGGTGCTCGAACAAGGCGAACCCCGCGCGGTACGCCGCGGGCGTGGGCGCCGATGGGGCGGGGATCTTCCAGGACGTCTCCCCGCGGTGCCTCCGCGTGGCCGATCGCGAGCGCCTCGACGCGATCGTGTGCATCGGTGGCGATGGCACGATGACCTGCGCGCAGTCCATCGCCTATCCGCGCGAGCACGGGCATGATCACGACGGCATCAACTGCATCGGCGTGCCCAAGACGATCGACAACGACATCGTCGGCACGGACCTCACGTTCGGTTTCCTGTCCGCGGTCGGCGTTGCGAGCGAGGCGCTCGATCGCGTGCGCACCACCGCGCAGAGCCACCATCGCACGCTGGTGCTGGAGGTGATGGGGCGCAACGCGGGATGGATTGCGCTGTGGGCGGGGCTCGCGGGCGGGGCCGACGCGATCCTCATACCCGAGATTCCCTTCGAGCACGCGTCGCTCGAGCGTCTGATCCGACGCCGGCACGAGAGCGGCCGCACGCACTGCGTGCTGTGCGTGGCGGAGGGCGCGCGTCCGCGCGACGGGGGCGTGGTCATCTCGCGCGTCGATCCCGCGGCGCCGGACCCCATCCGCCTGGGCGGCGTGTCGAGGCTGATCGCCGTGGAGCTCGAGCGCCGGACGGGCGTGGAGACGCGCCACGTCGTGCTCGGGCACGTGCAGCGGGGCGGGTCGCCCGTGGCGAGCGATCGGATCCTCGCGACGCGCTTGGGGCACCACGCGATGGAGCTCGTGCACGCGGGGGCGCGCAACCGCATGGTCGCGTGGCGCCAGGGGCGCACCACGGACATCGACCTGCGAGAGCCCGCCCAGCGCCAGCGGCGCGTCATGCCCGACGAGCCGCTCGTGGCGGCGGCGCGACGCCTGGGCGTGGGCTTCGGCGACGACTGACGAGCACGATGCTGGAAAGCCCGCGCGGTCGAAAAATAAACCGACCGCGTCGGAGACGCTCCAGACGCGGCCGGTAGCGGAGACTGTGTTCCGTTCCTATACCGCGGCGCGGGGAACGGGTTTCATCCGAATCGCACTTTCCGTCACGGCTTGCGCGAATCGAGCTTGTCCACCTTCGCCTGGAGTTCGTCGAGCTTCTGCGACAGGCGCGCGAGCTGCTCGGCGAGCTTGTCCAGCTTCGCGTTGTCCTGCGGCACCATGAATCCCTTGAACTTGCCGTCGGGGTCCACGCCCCACACGTTCACCTGTCCGTCCAGGCCTTTGAAAGCGCGATTGAAATCGTCCTGCAGCTTCTGGAAGTCCTCGGGATCCCATTGCTCGCGGATGCGCGGGCCGAGCTTCGTGATCGCCTTGGGCTTGCCCACGTTGGGCAGCTCGTCCTGGTCCAACGCCACGGCATTGCCCAGGCGCTCCTGGTCGTACTTCTGCAGCTCGAGGTGGATGGTCTTGCGCTCGCCCTTGCGGAGCACGACGGCGTCCAACTTGTCGCCCGCGCTCTTGCTCTTGAGAATGTCGCGGATCTTGCCCTCGCTGATCGGGCTCACGCCATCGAACTCCACGATGACGTCCTGCGGGCGGATCCCGGCCTTGTCCGCCGGGAGGCCTTCCACCACGCGATCGACGAGCACGGCCTCGTTGTCCTTGAGGCCCAGGAACTTGCGCAGCTCATCGCCGGGCTCGCCCATCGTGATGCCCATCATCACCTTGGGCGGGGTCCACTCCATCTGCGGGGCCTCGGGCGCGGGCTGGGTGAACAGGCGACCGCCGCCGGAGCGACCCAATCCCCACGCGTTGCGGGCGCCCTTGCCCACGCTCACGTTGAACGTCGCGATCGTCTTGCCGTTCTTGTCAACGATCTCGACCTTGCCGTCGCTCTTCTTGATGCGATCGGCGGGGACTTCTTCGCCATTGACCTTGGCGGTCATCTCGCCGTCGTTGCCGATCGAGAGCTCGTACCGACTCGAGCCGTCCTGCTGCGAGAAGTACATGCCCGAGAAGCTGCCGCCCTGCCCGCCCTGGGCGCGCGCGAGCGGCTTCTCAAAGTCGTCCTTGGATTTGCCCTGCGCCGCCCCCTGCTGGGCGAGCGCCACGCCCGCCGACAACGCCAACGCCAACGGCGCCACGCGCCACGACAACCGACTCGAATCCTTCCGTGATCCCCACATCATGACTCGTACTCCTGACGGCCCGCACCCCGCTGGGCGCGGGCGATTGATGAAGAACTTCGCGCGGCCGACGCACCCGCGTCAGACCGCCCCACCCCGGCGCCGCTCCGCACCGGACTGCATCGCGGGCTCCACCCGCACGGGAACTTCCTTCCACTGCGCCCCGGGCTCGTCCGCCCCGGAACCCTCGGGCGCCGCCTGCGAGCGCCGCCCGCCCGGGCCCCGATGCTCGGGCGCGATCTCGATCTTGAAATGTCCTCCGTCCTCGTGGATGCGCGGCGAGCGCCGTTCCGTCGCGCCTCCATCCGGGGCGAACAGCCGGACCTGCCCGCCCGAGGATCGCCCGTGTCCGCCGGCCGCTCCGCCGCCCTGAGAATGGAAGAACACGCGGGGGCCCGCGTGACCTTCCGCGCCGGGGGACGGCAGGCGCAGGCTCTTCACGTGCCCGTCGGGGCCGATGATCCGCACGTGGGCTCGGGGCGCATCGCCGCGGGCCCGGACGCCTTCGCCCGCGCGCGGCGTCACAAAGGTGAATCCGTGCCCGCCGGGCGCCGCGCGGAAGAGGTGAACGCCCGCGCCGTCGCCCAGCTCGATCGAGCGCGCCCGGCGAGGGGCGTGGTTGCCCCCGCGATCGCCCTCGGCCCGCGACGCGCTGCGATGAGAGAACGTGTGCCCGCAGTTGGGGCAGGTCTCGACCGGCCCGCGCGCCATCGCGATGCCCGTCATGCCCACGAGCGCCCACGCGCCGATCATCACGTTCCGAGAGTTCACGATCGATCCCATGGTCTTCTCCTGTGCTCCGCCGCGGCTCTCGCTGGTTGTTCCCGCGGCGTTCCGTGTCAGTCGGGTCGGGCTAGTAGGCTTCCTTCACGCTGGGCGGGGGCACGTCGTAGCGCACCGGCGCGGGGCGCCCCAGATCGTCCGAGCCTGTCTGGTAGAGCTTGGGCACGTGCGCACGCTCGACGATCTGACGCAGGTACACCACGTCGTACCCGCCCTCGGGCGCGGGACGCGAATCGATCAGCACGCGCGTGGGCATCTCGCCCATCACCGTACCCTTGGCCTGCCCCGCCTTGAGGTACGCCGCCAGCGCCGCGTCGGGATCGTTCTCGAAGGAGGGCGCGGGGACCGGATTGAGGTTCGCCGCGTTCTGGGGGCTGCGATTGCCGAGCCCGAACCTCGGACCCACGGCGATGCCCAGGACGATCGCCGCGGCCGCCGCCCAGCCGCCCCAGGTCGCCACCAGTCGGGCGCGCTGCCCCATCCGCTCGACGATCACGCGCTGCACGGGCGCCTCGACATCCAGGGCGCAGGCGATGGACGCGTTCACGCCGTCGCGCAGCGCCGTCTGGTCGCGCTGGCTCTCGGCGAGGCGACGCCACAGCGCGGGGTTGGCCCCGGCCGCGAGCGACAGTTCCTCCCACTCCACGCCCGACGCCTCGCCATCGACCACCCGGCTGATGAGCAGATCGATCCGCTCTCCCGGGCCCATCGCGTCGGACCGCAGTTCGCCCTTCATCTCGTGCTCCATCATGGCAACGCCCCCTTCGAACGTGTCTCACGCATCACCACGGGCGGAACGCCGCCCGATTGCTCCCGCACCACGCCCTGATCAGCAAGCTCGCGCAGCATGCGCCGGCCGCGGGCGATCCTTGTTTCCACCGTTGTCTCGGGGAGGTTCATCATCGCGCCGATCTCCCGATAGCTCATCCCGCGCACGCACTTGAGGATGAGCGGCTCGCGGTAACCGTCGGGCAGGCGCTGCGCCAGCTCGAGCACGCGACGCGAGTCCTCGTGCTGCCCCGCCCGCTCGTCGGGCGCACGCTCGGGCGGACCGCCGCCCGCCTCGCCCGCGCGGGCCTCGCCCGCGGAGCCGACCTTCCACGCCATGCCCTCGCGCCGGCGCGTCGCCTGACGTCCCGCGGCGAGCGCAGCATTCATCGCGACGGTGCGCAGCCACGGCTTGAGCGTCGCCTGATCGCGCAGCTGCCCGATGGATCGCACGAAAGTCATCGCGACGTCCTGCAACAGGTCCTCCACGTCCGCCTCGCGCGGCTTGTGGGCCAGCAGCACCGCGGCGACCCACCGGCGATGCTCCCGCCACAGTTCCTGGACCGCCTCGGCCTCCCCGCGCACCGCCCGCGCCACGAGCACCCGACCGATCACGTCATCGGAGGGCGTGCCGCGCACGTCGGTCGGGCGTGTGCTGTCCGGTCCCTTCAAGGCTCGGCTCCGCTCTGTACTTCAAGGATGCGCGGGCGGATCACTCCCGTCCGCCACCATCGTCCGAGAAGACCGTATCCGACCAGCGATCGAAGAAAGTTCCCCCGTCTATCCTCATGCCCGCCATGCCCGACTCCCAAGGCCCAAACCCCATCCCGCCCGATGACGCGGGATCGTCGGCCGGGGACTCCATGGAGCGGGTCCGGGGCGAGATGCTCGACAAGGCGATGTCGTTCGGATCGCACCTGGATGAGCTCCGTCGCCGACTTATCTTCGGGCTCGTGGGCATCACGCCCGTCTTCATCCTCACCCTCATCTACGGCGATGAGCTGATGGAGATCATTCTTCGTCCGGCCCAATCGCAGCTTCGTGCCAGCGGGCTGCCGCCCATGCTCATCGCCACCAACCCCCTCGAGACGCTCGGGGCCTGGCTGAAAATCTCGGGCGTGTTCACGATCGTGCTGGGCGTGCCGGTGCTGCTCTACCAGCTTTGGAAGTTCGTCGCGCCCGGGCTCTACGAGCACGAGCGAAGGTTCGCGCGGTTCCTCGTGCCGCTCTCGGCCGCGCTCTCCGCGCTCGGGCTGCTGTTCCTGTACTTCGTCATGCTCCCGGCGATGCTCGCGTTCCTGATCGGCTTCGGGAGTTCGTTGGGCACGCCATCCTCCCGCACCGCCGAGATTCCGCCCGGCATCACCCTCCCGCAGATTCCCGTGCTCAAGGGCGACCCGAAGGACCCGCCGCCGGGCAGCGTGTGGATCAATTCCGATCTTGAGGAGATCCGCACGAACGTCGCGCTCCCGCCCGAGGCGGGGCAGCCCGCGCCACCGGCGGAGATCCGCGGCACACCCCTGCACAAGAGCTCGGGCATCGCGCAGCAGTTCAAGGTGAGCGAGTACGTGAGCCTCGTCTTCACGATGTCGCTGGCGTTTGCCGGCGGCTTCCAGACGCCCGTCGTCGTGCTGCTGCTGGGCTGGGTCGGCATCGTCGATCCGTCGCTGCTGCGCAAGAAACGCCGGCACGCGATCTTCATCGCGTTCCTCGTCGCCGCGGTGCTCACGCCCAGCCCGGACCCGATCAACATGACGCTGCTGGCGGTGCCGCTGTACCTGCTCTTCGAGCTGGGATTGCTCCTGCTGCGGTTCTTCCCGCCGACGCGGGTCTCGCGCGGGTGGCGCTGGAAGGACCTGGGCAAGCCCGTGCGCGAGGCGGACGGGGCGGTCGACGATTGAGCGCTACTTGCCGTCACCGCCGGGGGCAGGCGACGCCTCACGGAAACTCATCGACATGAAGTGCTTGGGATTGGAGCCGTCCCAATCGGCGTAGCCGGTGAGGGTGATGAGCGGCGAAGCGCTGCCGCCGCCGATCGTGGGATCCGTGAGCGTCCAAAGATGGAGCTTGCCCGCACGGGCGTTCTGGTCTTTGGCGACGAAGGCCAGGTCCACGACGGCGAACCCGTCGCGCTCCGTGATTGTGCCCGAGACATCGGCCAGCCCGCCGCGCTTCACGGGAAACTGGGCCTTGCCGGTGAGGCTCCCGGGCGCCGCGCCCGGCGTGAGCGTGATGGTGGCGGGGCGCATGCCCGAGTTGTAGCCATCCGCGCGTGCGTTGAACACCACGCCGCGCGCGAACGCCCCCTCGAGCTTCTTGCGATCGCTCGCGGCGCGCTCGGGCGTGGCGGGGAAGAAGGTCAGCACGTTGCCGTTGGACGCCTTGCACACGCCGACGAACGTCGGGCCCGCGTCGGTCCAGACGAGGTCGATCGTGCCCACCGGGCCGCCGCGCAGGTCGGCGGTTTCGGCCTTGACGACCTTCGACGCGTTGAACTCAAGCTTCGCGCCCAGGAGTGTGTCGGTCACCTTCGTCGTGTGCTCGCACATGGCGCCGATCCAGTTCGCGCCGAACGAGCCCGTGAGCGCCCGGTTCCCGGGATTCGCGAGCGTCATCTGCGCGGGGTAGATCGGCGTGTCGGGGCGATCGTCCGTCTGGTACCACCCGCTCAGCGCGTAGGGCGTGCCCGAGGCGAGGGTCTTGTCGAGGAACGCCGCGACATCGGCGCGACGCTTGAGGAGCTGCTCCTTGGTCATCGTCTGCACGCTCTTGAGGATCAGCTGGGCGCCCTGCACGTTGCCGGCCAGAACGAGGGCGTCGGACGACTCCTGAGGAACGAGCGCGCCGCCGCCCAGCGCCGGGGGCACGCCGAGATACGCCTTCTTGTCCGCGAGCTCCACGCCCGCGACCTGCGCGAACGCGGCGGGCACCGGGTTCGCATCGCGCGTCATGTCGGCGATCATCACCGCGGGCTTGCCCTCCACGCGCAGCACGCCCCACACCACGGGGCGCGGCTTGGCGTTGGGGTTGTTCGGATATCTGAACTCTCCCTCCAGCCTCGTGTACGCGCCGAACCTCGCCGCGAAGGCGTCCACGAGCGCCTGGCGCTCCTCGGCGTCCTTCTTGTACTTGCCGGTGAGCGTCGAGAATGTGTCCGCGTCGGCGCGGAGCGCGTGACCGCCGTCGGTGAGGACGAGCTTGCCCGGCTCGCCCTCGATGCGGAAGGTGAGCGTCTCGGGCGGCATTTGTTGCATGCCGGGCGGGCCCACGACCTGCCCCATGTTCACGATCACCCTGGGCGGCTGCTCGATGCCCCCGCCCGGCTGGATGCCCACCTGGGCCTGGCGCGCGTAGATGGTGTTTCCCTCGACATACGCCGTGCCCGTGAACACGCCGCCCTGCCCCTTCACATCCAGCGCGAAGCGGCTGAGGTTCATCTTCGGATCGGCGCTGACGATCGCGAGGTTGGGCTTGGCGAGGAGCTCCGCGGCCCCATCCGCGAGCGCCTTGTGCTTCTGCTGGATCTCCTGGATCTTCGCCTGGTTCGCCTGCGCCAGCGTCTGCCCGCTCTTGAGCTTCACGAACTTGGAGCAGTTGAACTCGCCCCGCCCGCCCTCGGGCTCGAAGGTCATCCTCGAGCCGTCGATCGCGCAGGTGAACATCAGGGTCATGCCCTGCGGATTGGTGAGGCGGACGCGCCCGCCCTCCATCATGGCGAAATCGAGCGTGAGCGCGCCCGAGTTCATGCCCACGGGCGTGATGGTCACCTTCCCGTCCTTGGCGAACTCGAGCCCGAGCACCTCGCCCGCATCGTCGCGGAACCATGTGCCCTCGAGCTGGCTCGCCTTGCTCGCGGGCCTGCCCGCGGGCGGCTCGGCCGGCTTGCTCGCCGCCTTGCCCGAGGCGGGCGCGGCGGGCTTGGGCTGCTCGGTCTTGTCGCACGCGGACAGCAGCGTCGCGATCGAAAGCGCCGCGACCGCACGGAAACACGACGTCATCATGGAACGGCCTCCTCGTGGCATGGCTTCTGGGCCAGCCCGCCAGCGTACCACCAATGGACTCGCCCGTCCTCGTGCGGTTCGCCCGTGTACGGAATTTGCGTTCGAGAAGGCCACGACGGATGGTCCCCCTGCCCCGCACGCCCACCGAGCGAACCACCACAAGTAGTGGCCCACGCCCTTCCGACTGGCCCCGAGCCCCTGAGCGCGCTTTCCTTGGGCGTGAGCCTCATTGGACGATGGCTGCGCGCGGGAGCACGCAGCAGCGGAAGCGCGCCGAGCCCGAACCCTAGCTCGCCGCGCGCCACGCCCAGCGACGAGGCGATGATGCGGCGCGCGCTCGATCTGGCGGCCGGGGCCGCGTCGATCGGCGAGGTGCCCGTGGGCGCGGTCGTGTACGAGACCGCGACGGGGCGCGTGCTGGGCGAGGGGTCCAACCGGCGCGAGATCGACCGCGACCCCGCCGCGCACGCGGAGCTCATCGCGATACGCGCTGCGGCGGCGACGCTGGGCGACTGGCGACTCAACGCCTGCACGCTCGTGGTGACACTCGAGCCGTGCGCCATGTGCGCGGGGCTGATCGTGAACGCGCGGGTGGGACGCCTCGTCTACGGGGCCCGCGACCCCAAGGCCGGCGCCAGCGAATCGCTCTACCGCCTCACGAGCGACGCCCGCCTGAACCACCGCGTCGAGCCCATCGCGGGCGTGCTGGAGGACCGCTGCGCCGCGATCCTGAAGGACTTTTTCAGATCGCTGCGCCAGTCTCGATCGTGACGCCGCTCGATATCGGTCGTGCGCCCCGCGACCCGCATCCTTAGCATTGCTCCGAGCGAATCCACGACCATGACGACCCCTCCGCCAACTCCTCGGCGATTCGTGCTGGGCATCTCCGGCGCCTCGGGCGCGCTGTACGCGCTGCGCCTGCTCGAGCAACTGCTCGTGCGCGGGCACGAGGTGCACCTGGTCGTGAGCGAGTACGGGCGGCGCCTGCTCGCCGATGAGACGGGCATCAAGACGCTCACGCTCCATGAGATGCTCCCGCACCTGGCCGCGCGGTCGCGGGGCGAACCGGCGAGCGATCGCGGGGCGCTGAAGAAGTTCGCGCCATGCGCCGAGCCGGCGCGGGACTGCTTCGCCCAGCTCTTCGTCCACCCGCACAAGGACGTGGGCGCGGTGATCGCGTCGGGCTCGTTCCTGCACGATGGGATGGTGGTGCTGCCCTGCTCCTCAACGACGCTGGGCGCTCTGGCGAGCGGGTCGGGCTCCAACCTGCTGTGCCGGGCCGCGATGGTGACGCTCAAGGAGCGTCGTCCGCTGATCGTGTGCCACCGCGAGACGCCGCTGAGCCTGATCGACATCGAGGCGTACCGCACGCTGACACTCGCCGGCGCGATCGTGTGCCCGACGAACCCGGGCTTCTATCTGCTGCCGCGGAGCGTGGAGGAGATCGTGGACTTCATGGTGGGCAAGGCGCTGGACCTGTTGAAGGTCGAGCACGACCTCAAGACCCGCTGGGAGCAGCACGTCGCCTCGCCCGAGCTCGCGCAGGACTAGCCCCCCGCCGACTCAGTCATCGTCGCGGCGCTTCGACCACTTCTTGTCGCCCCACGCCTTGCGCTGCGGCTCCACGGCTTCGGCGGTCTGCCCGCCCACAACACGCACCGTCGCCTCGCCCAGCGTGCTCGCGAGCTGGCTCACGAGCGCGGGATTCAGACGCACACGCAGACGCGGATCGGCCGCGAGCAGCGCTCGCCCCTGCTCGGTCTCGATGACCAGTTCGAGCGGGAACAGAGCCTCAACAGTCGCCGAGGCGCCCGAGACGATGCCCTTGACCTCGATGGGCTCGCGGCGCGCCTGGGTGGAGGGCTTGGCGCCGCTCGTTCCATTCAGTGACCCGTTGGCGTGACCATTGGAAGAGCCGTTCGCGTGCCCGTTCAGGGATTCCGCGTGCGCCTGGCCGTTGGACGCGGGCGCGCCATTGGCGATCGCGCCCGGCGCGTGCGCGTGCACGATCTGGGCCATCGCGTCGATCGCCGCGAGCCCGCTGCCGTTGAGGCGCACGCCGGGCACCGTGACGCGAAGGCGCCCGGGCATGAGCGGCACGCCGTCGATGGGCACGAGCCGCTCGGCCACGACCTGCGGCGAGCCGCGCGAGAGATCGACGCGCCCGAGCACGAAGACGATCTTGTCCGCCTCGATGAGGTGCCCGAAGCGTGCGTACGCATCGGAGAACACGACGACCTCGGCGTTGCCCGTGAGGTCCTCGACGCTCAGCACCGCCATCTTCTGCCCCGCCGATCGCCCGCTCTTGACCACCAGCGTGCGCACGGACTGGATGAGCGAGGCGAGGATCACGCGCTGGTCCTGCTTGAGCTCGGCGAGCATCGACGCCGAGGCGTTCGCGAAGCACCGCGCCCACGACTTCCACGCGTCGAGCGGGTGGCTCGAGACGTAGAAGCCCATCACGTCCTTCTCGTTGGCGAGCGTCTCGGACTCCGACCATGCGCCCACGGGCGCGAGCGGGATCGTGCTCTCCTTGGCCACCTCGTCCGCCGGCGCCCCGGCGCCGAAGAGCCCGCCCTGGCCCGCGGCCTTGTCCGCGGCGGCCTTCTGCCCCGCCGCGATCGCCTGCTCGATCGTCGCGACCATCGCCGCACGCTTGGCCCGCCCGTGCACCGAGTCGAACGCGCCGCTGTTGATCAGCGCCTCCATCGTGGTTCGGTTCAGCACGCCCGGCGTGCGGGCGAGCACGCGCTCCGTGAAATCGAAGAGGGACGAGTAGGGAGAGACGCCGTTCCGAAGAGACGAAGAGACGGAGTGCGCCGCGTCGGGCGCCGCGATTGCCGCTTCGTCCCTCGGTCTCTTCGTCTCTCCGTCTCGTTCTTGAATGATCACCTCGATCGCCTTCTCGCCCGCGCCCTTGATCGCCTTGAGCCCGAAGCGCACGTGCCCGGCGTGGGCGCGAACGGCGGGGCCGCGCGACTGGGCCTGCGCGCCCGCGTCCCGATCCTCGAAGACCACCGCGAAATCGGCCTGGGACAGGTTCACGTCCGGCGGGCGCACCTCGACGCCCGTGCGCACCGTCGCGCCGGTCTTTGGATCGATGAACCGCGTGCGCTTGCAGTCCTCGAGATACGGGATCCAGTCGCTGACCTTCTGCGCCTGGCTCTCGTACGTGAGGAACGCGGCCATGTACTGGTTGGGGAAGTAGGTCTTCAGGTATGCCGTCTGGTACGCGACGATCGCGTATCCCGTCGAGTGGCTCTTGTTGAAGCCGTACCCCGCGAACTTCAGGATCAGCTCGAAGAGGTCCTCGCCCTGCTTCTTCGTCAGCCCTTGCTTCTGCGCGCCCTCGACGAACTTGGGCCGCTCCTTCTCGATCTTGTCGTGCTTCTTCTTCGAGATGTTCTTGATCAGCGTGTACGCGTCGCGCAGCTTGATGCCGCCCAGCCCGTGCACGATCTGCATGACCTGTTCCTGGTACACCATCACGCCGTACGTCTCGCGCGTGTGCTCGTCGACGATCTCGTGCACCTTGGGCACCGCCGCCTCGCCGTGCTTGCGCCGGTTGTAGTCGGGGATCAGGTCCATCGGCCCGGGGCGGAAGA